>DBLQ01000058.1 GCA_002297505.1 Flavobacteriales bacterium UBA720 | reverse complement strand
CATGGAGGATTTCCGAAGTTGGATTAGGATACAAAACAATAACTTTTAAAGATGCTTCTGCTGCACTTAAAATTCCGCTTTGAGTGACAATCACCGTTTTGCCCGCCACAGTGCCATCTCCAGATATGAGAATATTGGCGGAGCGGTCCGCTCCTGTGTTGTTGGCAGCAGCCAAAGCTGTTAATGCCGCATCGCCATAACCGGATAATGTATTCTGCATGTTTTTGGCGCCCAGCTTCAGACTCGAAATCGTTAGCCAAGGCTGATCGCTGTTGGCTGTCCAGTTGACATTGCTCACTAAATCGAAATCAAAGCGGTTAGGATTCTGAGGATCATTTGATATAGCAGCCAGCGTGAGCAGCCTGTCGTCCTTTTTTGGCGTCAGATATTTCTGATCAAGCGCGCCAAGGGTCGCAATATACAGATTTGAGGCATTAGCATTTTTGATGGGATAGTTAAGCACACTGTTTTCTAAAGTAAAAGCGGAGATATTGAGCTTATCATTCGCAATCACATCTACCATCGGAAAAGAAGACGCTCCGTAATCGATAGTTTTCAGATAACTTAATCCTCCGTTGGTATTAAGTTTAAGCAAAACTTTATTTCCTTTTACACTATCAAAACTATATTCCAAACCATTTAGAGACACTTTATCTTTTACATAATAAAACATGTAAATATTTTTATTTTCATCTAAGTCTATATTGGTATAGTTGCCCGTATTGCCATTATTAGAGTCAATGGATTTTTGCCAGATAACTCCTCCGGAAGTATTAATCTTGGCGATGAACGGAACGTATGGACTATTGTTACTATAGGTTCTCGGAATCTGTGTCAGATCAAGTCCTGTAAAAGGCATGTTACCACTGTCGCCAAGATAGTTCCCCATCAGGATGAAATCTGTACCGTCAAACTTGACATCATTAGGCCAGGCATATCTATAGTCTACCGCATTGGCGTAGAAATTTTTTCCAAAGACAGCATTACCATTAGCATCCAGTTTTACCATGATGAGATCTGTATGAGACTCATTGGTCGGGACTGTTATGTTTCCAAATATGTAATCATCTCCGCTACGTGGAATAGGCTCACTGAAGATGTAAAGATTATCTGCGTTATCGAATGCAGAATGAACGGAGTAAGCACTTGAATTGTTCTGATAAAATTTTGAATAGAGTAAATTTCCGGTATTTGAAAATTTGAGGGCATAATATCCTCCGATATTTGAACTGTTATAGCTAACACCATTCACCAACAAGTTTACGGCTGTTCCTAAAACAAAAACATTATCATTTTTATCCACTGAAATTCCCGCGATCCCACTACCGCTAATCTCTTTGCTCCACAGATATTTTCCGTCTTTATCTAATTTAATCAATGCCCTCCAATCGTTGTATATACTTTGATTAAATGAAACTACCGATCCTGATGCATCAGTTAATTTCGGCATGCCATTAGGATTGAGGCTAAGCAGCACAAAAATATTATCCTGCGAATCAACAGCTGCAAAGTTTTGAGAGACATTATATCTCAGATAATCAAAAGGAATTGAATAATCTACTTTAGCCATCCATTTTGCAATACCATCTGCCCCAACTCTTGATATATAATCAGAATAATTTCCATTACCATTATTAATTGCTCTGCCAAAAAAATCACCTTTACCTTCTACCATCGTTGTCAGGAAAAGTTCTGCAGGAGCAGAATTTAGATGCTTAATTGTGGTCTGCGATAGACTGCCACCTACAGAACTATTCTTTTGTTTGGACCAGATAGGATTGCCGCTTTGGTAGTTATAAAGATCTGAAGTGAAAAGCCTTATATCCGTCGCAGCTTCAACAAAATAATTGGCAGAAATTCCCGTCTTTAGGTCAAAATTAAGAGATTGTATCCCCGGCTTAGCCGCGCCGCTGGCATTACTTAGCGTTATCAAGGAATAATCCGTCCCGGAACTTGAAGGAACATTCGTAATCGTGCCATTCGTATTGGTAAATGATGTAATATTTTTGAAGCGATCATTAATGTAGAGAACTTGCAAAAACCCATTGGTACTATTATCGGCCATAATCTTTGAAAAATTTCTGGAGAGTACTAATGAATATGAACCCTCCGTAGTAATTGCCGAACTGGATCTGAAAAAGCTGGATCCCGCTAAGTTCAAGTCGGTTTTTGCAACGTAATTATACAGCCTTGATCCCATGTATGAGGAATTAGGATTATAAGAAAATGAAACCGTTCCTGTTTCCGTAACTAGATTAATTGCAACATCCGAATAAAAGCCCGACACAAATACTCCATCCTCCGAAACTGCAATATCATTAACATCAGAATACGAAAAATTATTATTGATTCTTTGCGTTCTTAATGACTGCGTGAAATTGCCATTCTTATCACCTTTCAAAACGAAACCCACATTAGGATCTGGAAAAAATTCCGATCCAATAGCTGCGCCTGAAGTAGTTGTAGTACCCGCTATATAGAGATTTTGTCCGCCCACTGCGACAGATTTCAGTTGGATACCATTATAAACATTATCGTAAATCACATTTCCTGTAGCCGCAGAATATCTTATCAAGTGGCTACCACCGTACACGAAGAAAATATCAGTTCCATCCGTGACACACTTGTTTTTCGTAAATGCATCGTAGCTGTTCGGAAGATAATTGATCCAAAGCGCATTGCCATTGCCATCCAATTTCATCAGAAAAGCATCTGTGGCATTAGCGGATGTAATGGTTTTGCTGCCCACTGTCACAGACCCGCGGAACTGCGCAAATACATACATATTTTCGGCGGAATCCACGTAAGAGTATCGCGGTGTAATCACGCCCTGGCTGCCTGCATTAAAAGTTTTAAACCAGACATTATTACCTGTGCTAGCGTTAGATTTCAGGATAAACAGATCATCCAATCCCACATTGTTAGCAGAAAGATTATCAAAGCCAACCTCGGAGGAATTGATCGTGCCCAGATGGTACGCAAAATTATCTGTGGTTTCCACAAGCAAGAGCCTGCTTCCTTTCAATGTATTCTGCTGAACCAGACGTGAGACGTCCGTGGAAGTTTGTGATAGTGCCAAAACAGAAAATTGAAAGGCGATCAGCATTATCAGCTTTCTGCTTAATAGCAAATAGTAGTTTTTAGATTTCATTTATTATTTTTTACAAATATAAATTTTAAATAGAAATTCCAAAATCTCCGCAGGGCAATCAATAACATATTTTAGAATCATTCTAAAGTCATATTATTTGCCTAAATTTGCTGTTCCAAAAATTATATTAATGTTTGAAACAGATATTATCATCATAGGAGCGGGTCCTACAGGACTTTTCGCCGTTTTCGAAGCGGGATTGTTAAAATTAAGATGCCACCTCATCGATGCGCTGCCACAGCCTGGTGGTCAGCTCACCGAACTTTACCCTAAAAAGCCAATCTTTGACATTCCGGGATTTCCGAGTGTGGATGCCGGTGTTTTGGTGGATAATCTGATGGAGCAGATCAAGCAGTTTGAACCTCAATTTTCCCTGGCCCAGAAAGCAGTGAGCTATGAAAAAACGGAAGATGGCGATTTTATTGTGACCACAAGCCGTGGTGTGAAGGTCAGAGGTAAAGCCATCGCCATTGCCGGAGGATTGGGAAGTTTTGACCCAAGAAAACCTGAATTGGAAGGCATCGAAAAATATGAGGAAAATGGTGTGGAATATTTTGTGAGAGAGCCGGAAATGTTCCGTGACAAGAAAATTGTAATTGCAGGTGGCGGAGATTCTGCGCTGGACTGGTCGGTTTTCTTGGCGGATGTAGCTTCCGAAGTCACTTTGATTCACAGAAGAAATGAGTTCCGTGGTGCTTTGGACTCGGTGGAAAAAGTGACCGAACTGAAACATCAGGGAAAAATCAACCTTATCACACCGGCTGAAGTGACGGGCTTAATCGGTGAGGAAACACTGACAGCTATTGAAATCGAAAAAGGCGGTGAAAAATCGGTCATCGAAACCGATTATCTGATTCCTCTTTTCGGACTGACGCCTAAGTTAGGACCTTTGTCAGAATGGGGATTGGAGATTGAGAAGAATGCCATCAAAGTTAATAATGCTTTGGATTATCAAACCAATGTTGACGGCATCTACGCGATTGGCGACATCAATACTTATCCTGGAAAATTAAAGTTGATTCTGTGTGGATTCCACGAGGCGACTTTGATGGTTCAAAGTGTTTACAACAGACTGAATCCGGGAAAAAAATTCGTCTTGAAATATACAACGGTAAGCGGCGTTGACGGTTTCGACGGAACTAGAAAAGAAGCAGAAAAAGCTGTGGTTAAAGCCATCGATTAGAATAAAACCTTAAATCATTTTTAAAGAGAATCATCGCGATTCTCTTTTTTTTATCTGACTACGAAAAAATAAGTCCAGGCAATCAGCAAGACTTGAAACGGAATTCTGAACCAGAGATAAGACAAGCCATTTCCGCCTAAATTACCCGTCTGATAATCAATACCTTTCCAGGCTGCATAGATATTGGAAGGAAGAATCAGAATGAAAAATAAAATTAAACAACAACCTGTAATCCATCGCAGCGATGGAAAAAAGATTCCAACCGCAGCCGCTATTTCCAAAATACCTGTTAGATAAATGAGCTCTGTACGAAAAGGCACAAAATCAGGAAGCATCATCGTCATGCCTTTGGTAAGGATGAAATGACCAATCGCTGTGAAAATCAGCATTACGTCAAGTGCTATTTTTCCGGATAACTTAAAATCAAATTGTCCGAAAATCAACCGTGAAATCAAAATTGACAAAACAAAAGTAATCAGCAGGATAAAAAGTGGTTTCATATTTTTTTTGGCAAAGTTATCTGACGCCGAATAGCTAATCAATGAACAAATGTTACTTAATCTGTCTCCGGATTCTGCTGAGCGACTGTGGCCGGATACCAATATACGATGCAATATATTTAAGCGGAATCGTCTTAATCAATTCCGGCTGTTCCTCAAAAAGATTTTCGTACTTCTTCTGCGCTGTATCCTGCAGCAGGGACAGTTCCCGGTTCATCTTTTTGATATAGAGCTGCTCGGCTATCTTGCGCCCAATTCTTTCGCCAACCTTAGTGTTGTCATAGATGTCATTCAAATCGTCATAGGAAATCTGCCAAAGGACAGCGTCGGTCACCGCTTCGATGTTGTAATGAGAAAGCTGCTGTGTAATAAAAGAATCGTAACCGCTGACGAAAGCATCCGGAAATACAAAACCAAAGGTGAAATCATAATCCAATTTCGGGATGTTAAAGCGCAAAATACCGTGTTCCACAAAAGACAGGAAATTTTCCTTCTGCCCTATTTCAAGTACAAGTTCCTTCTTGCGAAAGACTTTCCTGTTGAGTTTCGATATAAATAAATCCAAATCGTCATCGGAAATATCGGCCAAAGTGCGGAAATATTCTTTGATATTAATCATTCGAGTTTTATGGCAAATTTAATTAAAGTTTTATATCTATCTTGTATCTTTGCAACATGTCAGACGTTAATATTACAATCATAGACAGAGAAGGTGTTTCTCATACAATCGCCGCGCCCACGGATATGGCGATGAGCCTTATGGAAGTAGTCCGCGCCTACGAATTGGCGGAAGAAGGAACCATAGGCATCTGCGGCGGAATGGCGATGTGCGCATCCTGCCAGTGTTACATCCTGAGCGAAAATACGCCACTCCCGGACATGCTGCCGGACGAGGATGCGATGCTCGCCGAAGCCTTCAATGTGAAACCCAACAGCAGATTAGGCTGTCAAATCCCTGTGACACCGGAACTAGAAGGTCTGACTGTAGAACTCGCTCCGGAATATTAAAAATCAATTCCTCGAAAATAAGAAAAGCGAAAGTAGAAGTTCTAATTTCGCTTTTTTTATTAACTATTCCAAAATAAATTTCTTAGTCATCACTTTTCCCGATTTGGTTTTGAAAACTGCGAGATAAAATCCGGCATTCAATGGATTCAAATCAATTTTCCCGATAGATAAAATATTTTTAGTTTCCAGCAATTGTCTTCCGCTTGTATCAACAATCACAACCGATTCTATATGTTCTTTTCCTAACTGATAATTCAGAAACTTATTCTTGATAAAAACATTCAATGATGAGTTGACCGTATCAGAAACCGCCAAAACAGAACCTTTTGCTGTTTCAATAATAAATTCTAAACCCAATTTGGCAAACTTGGCGGCGTGCGCGGCACTGTTGCCCATATTCGATAATTTATCACCTGTCGTATGAATATTTGGGTTATATTGGGAAAATGAAGCTTCGAACGGGAAAGCCGCATCGTAACCATTATCTGCCCAGCTGAAATGGTCGGAACATCCGTAATTACAAATCGTATTGCCGTATGTGAAAGCGTGCGCGCCGGTTTTGTTGTAACGTTCCATTAATTCAATCAAAAACAGGTTCAGGTCATTACTGTTGTATGGGTCGGTCGTGAGATAAACATCTTTGGAAGAACCTTTGTAATTGGTCATATCAAACTGTACAAATGAGACCACATTCTTATTGTTAATTGCATAATCCTGGGCAATCTCCGATGAGCCTACCAACCCGATTTCCTCCGCCGCGTAGGCCATAAATTCAACCGTTTTGGAAGGTCTGTAGTTGATATCCAGCAGCACGCGAATCATTTCGGAAATCGTGGCAATTCCTGACGCATCGTCATCGGCGCCTGGCGCATTATTCACATCATTGGTAATAGAATCCATATGACCACCCACGATGACATACTCATTTGGGGAAACTGCACCGTTGATAGTCAAAATTAGAGAAGGCATGGTAGTTCCCACGTGGTTAATGATTCTGACGGAAACATCCGTTCGTCCGGAAGCCGTAATCCAGTTTTGCCATTTAGTTCTTAAATCCTGAACGGCAGTTTTTGCTTTTGCCGTTGTGTGATGGCGCGTTCCATAATTTTCTAAAGTCTGAATATGCGTTTTGATATTGTCTGCATTGACTTTTGCAATCGCCGGAGTGACCACCGCATCCTGGTCTATTGTAAAAGCCAGGATTTTATTTCCTCTTTTAGATTTGTTAATAGCAGAAATGGCTTCTTCCTGAGAAGACTTGTAAACATAGCCAGGGCCATGTGTGATGACATTGTGATGAAGAAATTCAGCGGCTTTTTTGGTCAAATAAACCGCAGAACTGTTATCATTATTGGCGATAATTTCGACGTCGTCTGGAAAATTGTTCTTCAGTTCTTCCGCATTTTTTGAATCTGTGGTTGCATAAAATTTATTGGACTGTGCGAATGCCTGATTGAACAGCACCAGAGAAAGTATAGAAAGTAGTTTTAGCTTCATGGATAATGGATTATTTAACTTTTATTGCCGTAAAAATAATCATTTAAACGATTCCATATTGCCTGCATAAAATTTTAATTATGAATCGGTTTCGTTGGAATTATTTTTGAATGAATGAGTCCAATAAAACTCTATTATGAAAAAGACATTCTCAAAGATTTTAATTCCAGTTTCGCTTGGTATCATAGGACTTTTAGTTCTGAATTCCTGTTCTGTCGGGATTCCTGACAAGGCAACAGCTGTCCAGAATTTCGATGCTGATAAATATCTTGGCAAATGGTACGAAATTGCCAGATTTGATTACAAATTTGAGCGCAATATGAATCAGGTGACCGCCACTTATTCCAAAAATCCGGACGGCAGCATCAAGGTGGATAATCGCGGTTATGATTATGTTAAAAATGAATGGAAGGAAAGCATCGGCGAAGCGAGATTTGTAAACTCGGAGAACGAGGCGCGTTTGAAAGTCTCTTTCTTCAAACCTTTTTGGGCTGGATACAACGTGATTGAATTGGCTGATGACTACAAATATGCGTTAGTTGTCGGTAATAATCTGAAATACCTCTGGATTCTATCCCGTGAAAAAACGATTCCGGAGAATATCAAAAAACAATTTTTGGAAAAAGCTCAATCTATAGGTTATGATACGTCCAAGCTGATTTGGGTGGAGCAGAAATAGTTTTGAGGTGCAAGGGGCGGGATGCGAGGTGCAGGTTGCAAGGTTTGAGATTCGGAGTTTGTTTTTGTTGATATGTAAGACAAAACCTCAGCATAGCCCCGGTTGAAGCGGCATCCTTTTGGTGGGGGCGAGGCGGCGGAGCGCAGCGGAGCCGACCGAGCACCCGCCAAAAGATACAGCGGAAAACGGGCTAGAACCGTGAACGGAACCTGAAACCGAATGCTCCTAAAAAAATATTCTCCATTCTTTCAACCTATAAAGATAATTGTTAACTTAGAATATATTTCGATAAAAACCAATTGATACAATGGCGTTTATAGACTACTATAAAATTCTGGGACTTGAGAAGAATGCTTCTGCGGATGACATCAAAAAAGCCTACAGAAAGCTGGCGCGGAAGTATCATCCGGATATGAACCCGAATGATAAGGAAGCAGAGAAAAAATTCAAGGAGATCAATGAAGCCAATGAGGTGCTAAGCAACCCGGAAAACCGTGCGAAGTACGACAAATATGGCGAACATTGGAAACATGGCGAGGAATATGAGCGCGCCCAGCAACAGCAGAGACAGCAACAGCAGCAATATTCCGGCAATTTTGGCGGTGGCGGATTTTCCGGAGCGGATTTTGGCGAAGGTGAGGATTTCTCTGATTTTTTCCAGTCGATGTTCGGCGGAGCTGGCGGCGGTTTCGGAAGAAGTTCAAGGGGCAGCGCAAGCGGGAAATTCAAGGGCCAGGATGTTTCGGCAGAACTGACGCTGAGACTGAGAGACGCAGCCAAAACACATCAGCAGACTTTTGACATCAATGGGAAAAAAGTTCGCATCACCATTCCGGCCGGTGTTTATGATGGACAGCAGATCAAACTAAAAGGTCATGGAAATCCCGGCATTAGTGGTGGTCCGAACGGTGACCTTTATATTACCTTCAACATTGCTGAAGACCGAGATTTTGAACGGGAAGGCGACAACCTGAGAAAAACTGTTGATATTGACCTGTACACGGCAGTTTTAGGTGGTGATGTCAACATCAAAACGCTTGATAGTTCTCTCAATTTGAAAGTGAAGCCGGAAACGCAAAACGGCACCACGGTGCGACTGAAAGGCAAAGGTTTCCCAGTCTATAAACAGGAAGGACAATTTGGTGACCTTTATGTGACTTACAATGTCAAAATCCCAACCAACCTGACGGACAGACAAAAAGAACTGTTTCAACAACTTAAAAACGCCTAACAATGAACGAAAGAATCTCCATAGAAGAAGTCATCCGACTGTATAAAATAGACTACGGTTTTCTGGACCAGCTTATCGACTCAGAGTTATTGCACCCGGAAACAGACAATAGCGT
>DBLQ01000062.1 GCA_002297505.1 Flavobacteriales bacterium UBA720 | reverse complement strand
AAATAAGAACTTTCCGTGGCCAGCGTAAAATCACAGATTGAAGCCAGCATCGCTCCAGCCCCAACGGCAGGTCCGTTCACCAAAGCAATCACAGGCTTTTTGCACTTCACAATTTCCAGAACCAAAGGATTATAATATTCGATTACAAATCTCTGGATGGTTCTGTCATCTTCATCAAAACCCAACGCTTCTTTCAGGTTTTGACCGGCGCAGAAGGCTTTTCCCTTCCCTGCGATACCGATACATCTCACATTCTCATCATTGCTGAACGTGTGTACGGCATTGCGCAACTCCCTCAGCATCACTTCGGTAAGACTGTTATAACTATCCGGCTGATTCAGATAAATCATCTGGAGTTTTCCGTCAAACTGGGAATCTATTTCTATCTGTGAATACATAATCTTGGTTTTCTTCAAATATAAAACTATTTGCAGACTTATAAAATCAGATTTGGGAATTTCATCTAAAGTCCAAAACAACAAAAGCCAGGTGCATCAACGCCTGACTTCTGCCGGTAACAATTAAAAATATGAATTTTACTTTTTAATCAGCTTATTGGTGAACGTATTGCCGTTAGCTGTTTTTGTCTGAACGATGTAGACACCGCTTTTCAAAGTGCTTACATTAACTTTAGAATCATTAGAAAGGCTTGTTTTCACAAGTCTTCCATCGGTTGAATAAATGTTGGTTGAAATGATTTTTGTTCCGCTGAGACCTTTAAATTCAAAATAATCCTGCGCCGGATTCGGGAAGATGCCTACTTTGGAATTGAAATCGGCATCCGACACATTCAGGAGGTCACACTCCGCAGTCAGCTCATAGAGACCTTCTACATTGATCAGCTGAAACCAATCAAAACTGTTTCCGCCCATTGCCACACTTTCGCCAATCACGCCTTCGCCTGTGTCAAAATGCGCTGTGGTAGACCAGGCGTTCGCATCAGATTTGGTGCCCATCCAGATTCTGCCGTCGGACATTGTTCCATTCAGAAGAATCGGAGTCTGCAATTTTACTTTCACTTTCCGGATCACAAATTCATGCAGCGGTTCGTAGCCCACTTCCTCGTAAGATTCGATGGTGCTGTCCGTGATCTCCAGAATCTGCTGATTCGGGATATTTCGTCGCGGATCTTCCGGGTCTTCCGGCGTAGAAAGGATATTATCGTAGAAAACAAAGTTCACAAAAGTCGGCGGCAGTTTACTAGCAAGCGTAACAACAATGCTGTTAATTTTGATGGTTTGATTGGCAGCAATCGGAATGTCCACCGCGGCTTTCTGTCCACTGTTACCGATGATGAATACGCCATTCTCTTCGTCAGTGTCATTGATCACAACGGCATTGCAGGTCTCGGCTTTTGCTAAAGTTCCGTGCTGGCTTTTCACTGCTCCCAGCAGCGACTTAGAAACCGAATTTCCGTAACCTGAGTTTTGTGCAAAGCTAACCACCGAACCCAGCGCCGATAAAAAAAATACAATTTTCTTCATAATTAATTTTTTAAGATTTAATAAAATAGTTTGAGATAACCCTATCAATCAGAAATATATTTTATCGTATTGATGAAGTAAAGGTAGATACTTAAAGAATTAATAAAAAGCATTATACTTTTGAAATATCATATTTCAAAAACAGAGAAATCTATTTTAAATCATTGATAAATAATCCATTACATATCTTGATGATGTTTCTCAGCCTCGCGCAGGAAGGCGGAAGGTGAGATTCCCGTAACGTTTTTGAAAACGGTTGTAAACGAACTGTGCGAAGAAAATCCGGCTTGTTCTGCCAAATAACTGATTTTATAGTTGAGAAATTCCGGACGCTCAAAAATCTGCTGGCAGATATAACGGATGCGAAGCTCATTCAGATATTGATTAAAATTTTTCTGCTTATGCTTTTTAATGGTCTCGGAAAGATAGGTCGGGTTGGTCTTGAACATCACCGCCAAACTAGCAACCGTTAATTTTGAGTTGGTAAACTTGGAAGCATCTTCAAACTTTTCTAACTTTTCCAGAATCATACTTTCTGCAGAAGCGGGAACAGAAAACGGCGTTTTTTCCTTTTCCTCAATTTCCGGCTGAAGCGTTTCGATGGGCTCGTCAACTTCATTCACTTCTTTTTTTTCAAGGTTGGCAATGAAGTTTTGATAAAGCATTTTCTCCTTCTTTCTTTTTTGATTGATGTAAAAAATAGTTGCTCCTCCAAATAAAACCAACAAACTACAACCTATCATCAAAAGTTGATTATGACTTTCCTTATCAGAAATTTTTTCCTGTAGATTTCTTTGTTCTTCGGAAACTGCTGTATTAATCGCCTTTAGGTTATTTTCTTTAACATCCGGTTCCAATGCCAGAAGCTTTTCAGAATACTCAATATATTTATCCTGATTGTTCAAAGCCTTGAAAGACGCAATCAGCTTTCTGTACATATCAGCTTTTAAGCGAATGTCTTTGAAGGCATCTTCATTCAGAACAGCTTCCAGAGAATCAATTGCTCTTTGATGCTCATTTTTACCAGCGTAAACTTTAGCCAGATTATTGTAAATAAAATATTTGAACTCTTTATTTTCATGATCCCGAATCGCCAAAGCTTTATTAAGAAAATATTCCGCTGAATCGTTTTGCTTTAGGTAAGCGTAAGAAACACCCATGTTATAGAACGCTCTACGGAATTGGAAAATGTTCTTTTTATTCGGGTTTCCGATATTTCCCAAAAACTTCAGAGCCTTTTGATAATCATTTTTTGCCAAAAGAAAATTCTCTTTATCTGCTTCCAGATTTCCATATTCGATATACAATCTTGCGTTCAGAAAATTCTTTTCATAGCCATTTGGAAGCTTATCGACTTCCTTTTTTGAGAGATCGAGATAAGGTTTTATTTTTTCAGGAAAGTTGAGAAACGAGTATTGATTTGCAATTGAACCGTAGATTTTCGCTTTAAGTTTTGTATTATCTAATTTTTCCGCAATGTCCTTAGCCTTGAAAAGCATTGCCGTTGACTTCGCAAAATCCGGTTTTCTAAGTTTCAGATAAGCATCCGCCATTTTCATTCGAACTTCATATTTCTCTTCATCGGAAATCGGCTGTTCCAATTTTTTTTGACTTTGCGAAATCACGGTCTCCGGCGAAATTTTACCTGGATCCAAAGTCTCGGCACCCGACAAGTCTTCCTGGTTCTGCTTCTGACCAAAACAAAACGCAAAGAAAAATAGAGTAATAAGGATTAAGGCACGGTACAACTTCAGATTTTATCTAATCAAATTTATAAATAAAATCACCTATTTGAATCATCATTGAATTTCAAAGTTCTGATCCGGTTCAAATTGTCCATATCAATTTAATTAAACATCCTTGATTCGGAAATTCTGTCTTGCAAGAATTGCTTAGAATTTAATAATTCGGAAATTTTGTCTTATATTTTTAAAATATCATCAATAGAATAGTTTTTGTGATTACGGTTTCAGAATTAAATGATTGGACATTAAGATTAGAATTAGAAACTTTAGTCTTAATGTTTTTTAAAAATCAGACTTTGAGAATTGTACAAAATTTGATAAAATCTTTTAATCATCAACCAAAAAAATCAACTAAAATAATATGAATCTGAATCAATATACCGTAAAATCACAGGAAGCCATCCAGGCCGCGCAACAGGTGGCAATGGAATTTGGCAACCAGCAGATAGAGCCACAACATTTACTGGAAGGAATTTTTCAGGTGGATGAAAATATATCGCCTTTTTTATTAAAGAAATCTGAAGCGGACGCGACATTAGTAAGAGAGCGAAACAGAGAAAATTTAGAAAAACTGCCTAAAGTTCAGGGAGGAAACATTTACCTTTCACAGTCCGCAAACAAAGTTTTGCTGGATGCGCCTAACATCGCCAAAAAAATGGGTGATGAATTTGTAACGATCGAACATTTATGGCTTTCATTATTAGAAACAAGTTCTGAGGTTTCGAAAATGTTGAAAGATATGGGCGTTACGAAAAATCTTTTGGAAGGCGGAATTAAAGAGTTAAGAAAAGGTTCGAAGGCAACTTCTGCAAGCTCGGAAGAAACCTATCAGTCTTTAAATAAATATGCGAAAAACTTCAATGAATTGGCAGCTGAAGGGAAATTAGATCCCGTAATCGGACGTGATGAGGAAATCCGAAGAGTTTTGCAGATTCTTTCCAGAAGAACCAAAAACAATCCAATTCTGATTGGTGAACCCGGTGTTGGTAAAACCGCGATCGCTGAAGGAATTGCCCACAGAATTATCAATGGTGATGTTCCTGAAAATTTGCAGGATAAAACCTTGTATTCTTTGGATATGGGAGCTTTGATCGCCGGTGCAAAATACAAAGGAGAATTTGAAGAGCGTCTGAAATCGGTGGTAAATGAAGTCATCAAATCAGACGGGCAAATCATTCTATTCATCGACGAAATTCATACTTTGGTTGGAGCTGGAGGCGGTGAAGGTGCGATGGATGCCGCAAATATTCTGAAACCGGCTTTGGCAAGAGGAGAATTAAGAGCGATCGGTGCAACGACGTTGAATGAATATCAAAAATATTTTGAAAAAGACAAAGCCTTAGAAAGACGTTTCCAAAAGGTTATGGTGGAAGAACCGGATACCGAATCGGCGATCTCCATTCTCCGTGGAATTAAAGATAAATACGAAGCGCATCACAAAGTAAGAATCAAAGATGAAGCGATTATTGCAGCAGTGGAAATGTCTCAACGTTATATTTCAGACCGTTTTCTGCCGGATAAGGCGATTGACCTGATTGATGAAGCTTCGGCTAAACTGAGAATGGAGATCAATTCAAAACCTGAAGAACTGGATGTTCTCGACAGAAAACTGATGCAAATGGAGATTGAATTGGCGGCAATCTCAAGAGAAGGAAACCAGACAAAAATTGATCACCTGAAAGAAGATATTTCGAAAATTTCTGAGCAGAGAAATGAAATTAATGCAAAATGGCTGAAAGAAAAACAAAAATCTGAAGATTTAACTCAGATTAAAAAAGATATCGAATCCCTGAAACTGGAGGCAGAAAGAGCTTCAAGAGCAGGAGATTATGCGAAAGTTGCGGAAATTCAGTACGGCAAAATCAAAGAAAAAGAAGATGCTTTGCAGAAACTTGAACTGGAGATGCAAAACCATCAGAATGAATTGATTAAAGAAGAAGTCACTTCCGAAAATATCTCCGAGGTGATTGCCAAATGGACGGGAATTCCTGTGACCAAACTTTTACAATCAGAAAGAGAAAAATTACTCCATTTGGAAACTGAACTTCACCACAGAGTTGTAGGTCAGGAAGAAGCGATTGAAGCTGTTTCGAATGCGATCAGAAGAAACAGAGCAGGATTAAGTGACGATAAAAAACCAATTGGTTCGTTCTTATTTTTAGGAACAACCGGAGTCGGAAAAACTGAGCTGGCAAAGGCTCTAGCGGAGTTTTTATTCGATGATGAAAACAATATGACGAGAATTGATATGAGTGAATATCAGGAACGTCATTCTGTTTCCAGATTGGTGGGTGCGCCTCCGGGATACGTTGGTTATGATGAAGGTGGTCAGTTGACGGAAGCGGTGAGAAGAAGACCATATTCAGTAGTGCTTTTAGATGAAATTGAAAAAGCGCATCCGGATGTTTTCAACACATTGTTGCAGGTTTTGGATGATGGAAGGTTAACGGATAACAAAGGAAGAGTGGTGAATTTCAAAAACTCGATTATCATTATGACTTCGAACCTTGGTTCGCATATTATTCAGGAGAATTTTGAAAATATTACCGAAGAGAATCAAGACGAAATTGTGGATAAAACGAAAATCGAAGTTTTTGATCTGCTGAAACAGACGCTTCGTCCTGAGTTCCTGAACAGAATTGATGAAACGGTTTTATTCCAGCCTTTAAGAAAAAAAGAAATCGGAAAAATCGTTCAATATCAGTTGAGAGGGTTTAATGATATGCTTGCCAAACGAAATATTATCATGACCGCTACGCAGGACGCTTTGAATTATTTAACCAACAAGGGTTACGACCCGGTTTTCGGAGCAAGACCTTTGAAAAGAGTAATCCAGCAGGAAGTTTTGAATAAATTATCAAAAGAAATTCTCGCAGGAAATGTAAATGACGGTGACAGAATCACCCTGGATTATTTCGAGGAGACTGGTTTGGTTTTCAGACCTGTGGAATAAATTAAATTTTTCTTCATATTAAATACTATTTTAAACAGGAAACCTCAGCTATTTTGCTGAGGTTTTTGATTGTATCGAGTCAAAGTTTACTTCACGTTGACCAATTCCACATCAAAGATAATCACAGAACCACCTGGAATCGCATCGCCTGCGCCCTGGTCGCCATAAGCCAGATCCGACGGAATATAAAATCTGTATTTTGCACCTTTGCTCATCAGCTGGATGCCTTCTGTCCATCCCGGGATCACTCCGCCCAGATTGATCTCCGCGGGATTTCCGCCGTTTTTATCTGTGGAGTCAAAGACAGTACCGTCCAATAATTTCCCTGTATATTTCACCTCCACTACATCAGTAGCTTTAGGTTTTGTTTTGCCGTCGCCTTCCTGCAAAACTTCGTATTGTAGGCCGGAAACTGTGGTCTTTACTTTTGGATTACTTTTATTTTTTACCAAAAACTCAAGACCTTTTCTCTTGTTGCCATTGGATTGAGCTCCCGCTTCAGCTTGTTTCTTTTGATGTTGTTTCATCATAAACTCCTGCATAAAGGTATTCATCTCTTCTGCCGGCAGCATTTTGGTCTTCGTACTGTCCAATTCCTCCTTAATCCCTTTTGCCAAAAGATCTGCATCAACTTTAAAGCCTTCCTGTTTCATATTTTGCGCAATGCTCATTCCGATGTAGTAAGAGGCTTTCTGGTCGTCCGTATATTGGCTTCCGTCTCCTTTACCTTCCTTATGCGCGCAGGAAACACCTAGTATTGTAACGCAAAATAATGCGATGGTCTGTCTTTTCATTTGAAAATTTTGTTAATTATAATTTGCCTGCAAATCTATCATTAATTCCCGGAAATTACTTTCGACAATGAATTTTCTGATTTATTTTTTTTGAATCTGTATATTTGACAATAAAAAAACCACTTATGAAAAAACTTCTCGCTTTAGGCTTTGTATTGAGTTTCATCTTAGTCTTTTGCCAGGCAGACTATAAGAAAATAGAAACAGAAAAACTGGACACCAAAAAAGTTCTGCTCTCCAGGAGTTTCATCCAATCGTATCTTGAAAAATGTTTGAACAAAGATTACTCAGCCTCACCAGGATTCAAGTTTTCGGGAGAATTTGAGAAGTTTTTCAACAATAAGCTCCGTGAAGTCTGTGAGAGCAACAGGCAAAATTACGGCAATATCACTTTAGAGAATCTCAATTCCGCATACAGGAATAAAACATCCATTTTCGGCAAGCAGGAACTGTATATTTTCGATGCCAAAACCGAGAAAGATAATAGCATCAGATATCTCAGCGTCTGGATTTCTGCCGATGACACGATTGACGGAATGGTTATCACCGGTTATAAGCCATTTAAAAAGAGGTAATAAAAGCTCAGCTATGCGCAAGTCATCAACTATTCTATCGATATTACTCTATCCAGATCCAACAAAAGATAATTGATATTTTGATTGATCGTTCTTGTGGCAGATTGCATTTGGTTCAGCATTGATGCACGGTTATGCAAATCCGAAGACCGGTAAAGTCCGCCGTTTCCAAAATTCACAGACTGATTCGCCAAATTCTCGTCACTGTCAAATTGGTACTGAATCCACCTTTGCTTCATATTCTGAATGATAGAATGCTGGCGGTTTCCGGTAAACTTCTTTTCCGTGTACATATACCAGATGAAGGGCGGAAAATTCCTGGACAGTAATTTTTGTTCCCAAATATCACGCAGGAGATTTCGCTCGTGGATGAACTCTACTTTCTTGCCTTTCGGATTAAATGTCGCTAAACCCAAGCCAGCGCCCAGCAAACCTCCACCAATATTGACCGCATTTTCCACCCCATTATTTTTGATCACACCGCCCGCAACAGAGGTCACTGCACCGGTAATGATTGAGAAAAGTATCAGTCTGTTATTTCGGTTGTCATTCATATTATCTACATAATTCGCCATCTGTGCGACTCTTTCGCCTTCGCAATCAAACTCTGCCGCTACAGCATCCAGCTCTGTCAATGCAATGCTGATTTTACTGTTGATTTTAGTTTTGAGCTGAACCACTCTTAATTGGGATTTCAGCGTCGAATCTTTTTTAAGATCAATGATCTTCTCTGCTTCATCAATACTTTGAAGAGCGTTGAGAATCAAAATACTCTGATCAGAAAAATACCGTTTCAGTTTTTGATTGGCATTAATGATAGAATCAGAATTGTATGAGGGAATGTTCTGAGAATAGTTATATTCCAAAGGCGCTTTGCAATAGCTATCTTTCAGGGTCAGGATATTCTGCTGAATGGTTTTATTCTTTTGCGACACGCAGGAAGAAAAGAACAGCACTACCAGTAAAAGACCAACATTTTTCATACAAATCTGCTTGTCATCAATTATTAAAAACTTTTCTGATTATCCTCCACCGTATAATCCATAAAAATCCCGCCATCCAGATTCACGGACTTGATTTTCTTTTTTGACGGTACATTAAGACTTGCAGATTTTTGATCCTTCTCCCAGACAGATGGCGTAAAATGAATTTTTTCTGTCGAATGATCATCATAAGTCAGAACCACATCAAACGGAATGGCAAAGCCTCCCACATTATCAATATTCAAAAGCAACTGATTTTTTTCCTGAGCAATCGATTTGATTTTCAAATCGATATAATTATTGGTAAAAAACCAATTGTTGAAAAACCAATTCAGATTCTTTCCAGAACCGGCGTTCATCGAATTAAAATAATCCCACGGAATCGGGTGCTTCCCGTGCCAGTTGTCCATATAAGTGTGAAGCGCTTTTTTGAACAGGTCATCACCCAGATAATCCTTCAAAGCCAGATAACTCAGCGCCGGCTTCACGTAAGCATTGTTCCCATAACCCGCTCCGGAAAGCTGTGAGCTCATCGTAATCACCGGCTGATCCTCTTCTGCAGAAGCGTCGTTGATCCACCGTTTCACCCGGAAATCTTTCATAAACCGATCCGCTTCTTCCTTGCCATTTTCGTCGATGCCAATCAGATATTCCAGCATTGTAGCCCAGCCTTCATCCATATACGCATAACGTGTTTCGTTGATGCCCATATAGAAAGGGAAATAGGTGTGCGCAATCTCATGATCCACCGTCAGTCTCGCATCCCGCAGGTCATCGGGAATACTTGTGTCATTGATCATCATCGGATATTCCATATCGGCGTAGCCCTGGATGGCAGTCATCACCGGAAACGGATATTCCACGCCCGGCCAGTTATCAGTAAACCATTTCAGATTGTAGCGCATCCATTCCGTATATTTTTCGAAATCTTTGGCTCCGGCATTATACGCCGCTTGAACGCTCGCTCTTTTGGTCTTAAGCTGAACACTCGATGCATCCCAAACATAATGATTGCTCAAGGCAAAACAAAAATCAACGATATCACTAGCCTTGAATTTCCAGACGTTCCAATCATTCTGCTTCGTCACTTTCCCGGATTTCATTTCAGATTGATTCGCAACGTGGATGATTTTATCCGATTTTAAAGATTCTTTGAAACGTTTCAGATATTCCGACTGAAGAACTTCTTCCGGGTTCTGGAAATCTCCCGTGGACCAGACCACAAAATTCTTAGGAGCAGAAATCGAAAAGCTATAATCATTGAAATCATTATAAAACTCCTGTCTGCCGTTGTGCTGCAGCATATCCCAACCGTTGTAATCATCGTAAACAGAAATGCGCGGGAAGGAATAGGCCACATAAAAAGTCTCCGGATCGATTTGTCCTTCTCTTCCACTTTCTTTTGCTAATGTATATTCCCAATCGATTTTGATTTCAGTTTTGGATTTTGAAGCCAATGGTTTGGTTAATTTTACCGCTTCCACCGTAGACCAGTTTTCGCTGTTGATGTTATACTTTTCGCCATTGATGGAGAACGATTTAATTTTAAGGCCATCTGTCAGCGCATCTTTGGAAGCGTAGCCCGCTCTGCCGGATTGTGGCTTCGTCATATTATTCACAAACCGGATGGCCAAAACTTTCAGCTCGTCCGGACTGTTATTGGAATATTGAATGGTCTCAGAACCGGAAACAACTTTGGTTTTCGCATCCACTTTCACATTTACATCATAAATGCCCTTGTTCTGCCAGTAGTTTTTCCCCGGCTTTCCAGAAGCATCGCGTGTTCCGTTGGCAAAAGCTTTCTTAATGTTTCTTGGCATATACAGTTCCTGCGCAGATAATGCTGTTCCAAGGAGCATCAATCCTAATATGAGTTTGTTCATTGTCTGAATTTAATAATCAAAAATAAAAATTTTATTTCGGTTCACTTCGACAATGCAACTTATTTATTTTCAACAACAAGTAAAAATTTAAACAAACAATTAATTGAGTTAAATTCATTATTTATCAATAATTATTATGTATTTCATAAAATTTATTGATTTTTAATGCTAATAATTTATACATTTGAATTAAATATTAAAAATATAATCCTATGAAGAAAAGCTTTTTTTACATCGCAGCCGCATTAACCCTCACTGCCTGTAATCAAAATTCTGAAACAGAAACATTGTCTGAGGAAAATCCTACCACGGCAGTCAGCGCCAGACGTTCTTGTCCGTCCGAAGAAATCCGGGCAGAAATGCTTAAAAATGATGCAGCTGCAAGACAGCGCTATCAAAACATCGAGGCAGGAATACAGAACTATATCACAAGCGGAAAAGTCCTGTCCGACGGAACAGTTGACATTCCCGTAGTGGTCAATGTGCTTTATAAAACTTCAGCAGAAAATGTCTCTGACGCCAGAATTGCCGAGCAAATCGCTGTTCTTAATGCAGATTTCGGCGGCACCAACAGCGATGCTTCCAAAATCCCAACGGAATTTTCAGCCCTGAAAGCGGGAGATACCAAAATCAGATTTCACCTCATCAAAACCGTTCGAAAAGCGACCACCAAAACCAAATGGGGAACCAATGATGCAATGAAAAAATCATCCACCGGCGGCATTGACGCTACTACTCCAGGCAATTATTTCAACCTTTGGGTGGTGGGAAATATGGGTGGAATCCTAGGTTACGCCACCTTCCCGGAGTCTGCCGGCCTATGGAATGATGGTGTGGTGATTGCTGCGCCTTATTTTGGGAAGACAGGCGCTACTTCGCCTTATAATCTTGGAAGAACTGCTACTCACGAAGTAGGTCATTACCTTAATCTAAGACATATCTGGGGTGATGCGACTTGTGGCAATGACCTTGTGGCTGACACGCCTACGCAAACAGGCGCCAATTATGGAAAACCAACCTATCCATTATACAATACCTGTAGCGGAACAGCAAGATCTGTAATGTTTATGAATTATATGGATTATGTGGACGATGCTGCGATGTTTATGTTCTCCGCAGGACAGAAGACCAGAGCGCAATCTGTTTTGACATCCAGTGGAGCGAGAGCAGGCCTGCGAATCTATTAACACTAACTTTTTAATTTTAATGAGCTGTTTTTGCCAATTGCACAAACAGCTTTTTTTATTTTTGGCTCAGCTTACCAAATTAAAATAGGCACCTACATACAATTTGACACCATAGATTTTTGTTAAAATTATTTTGATTTAATATTAAAGATTGTATTAAAGGCGTCTTTAACAGATATTCCTTTTTCAAAATAATCAGTTAAAATGTTATAATCAAAAGCATCAGCTTTTTTATATGAACCTGTTTTAGTAACTATTTTTCTTTTAAACCAAAATTTATAACCTTCAATATTATCTTCCTCAATAGGAATAATAATTTGCTTCATAAAGTTATGAAATTCATCACTTGTACTATTTTCTTTTTTAGACATAATTATAATTTTGATATTTATAATTATATCCGTAAAATATATTCTGAATAAGGAATCAATTTGCATTGTTGAGATTAGAAATCAAATGAAAAAACAGCTGGGTTTTATCCATATTCATTGTGTTTCTTCTTAATACAAATTCATTAACATAAGACTGTAAATACTTTTTTGAAACAACTCTATAAACACCTATTATTCCTCTTTTCAATTGACTCCAGAAATTTTCAATGTTATTTGTGTGAGCATTTCCATCGACATAATGTCGACTCCCATGATTTATTCTATAATGTTCATAATATTTATACAATTCATCATAAGCAAACCATTCATCTGAAAAAATGACATCTCCCAATTCAACAGTTCTTAAAATAATAGGCTCTAATTCATCTCTTTTAACTGAATCGACAACACGTGCAACCACTTTTCCTCCACGCGAAATCATTCCGAATACTGGAACCTTATCTTTATGACTTCTTCCTTGTGAATGTTTTACTTTTTTATCAGCGTGACGATTTTTATTTTTACCATCTACATAAGTCTCATCTACTTCTACTTCTCCAGATAAAAAATGTTTGTTTTCAAATCCTGAAAACTCCCTTATTTTTCTTAACATATTCCAAGTTGTCTTTTGGGTTAACTTTAGTTCTCTTTGTAAATATGTAGATGCTAAACCACCTTTATTAGTTACATATAACCAAATTGCAACAAACCATTTTCTTAGTTTTATATTTGAATTTCTAAATAGGTTAATAGAATTTTTTATCGTGAAATATTTCTTTGTTTTAGCGCACTTATACCTACTATTAGTAAATTTATAAACCTTTGCAGTTTTGTCATAAGGGGAAATTGGATTCCCATTCCACAAAATTAACTCTAAGAAATCAATACATTTTTGTTCAGTATTGAATGTATCTATAAACTCAATTAAAGAATCAAATTTAAAGTCGTCAAATATATTCATATCATTTACTTTAGATATGAGCTATATCCGTTTACAGTGCTTAATTATAAGTTGATGAGCGCTAATGTTTTGCTAAAAATTTGACGGGTATTAATTAATCATCGTAAAATCCCTTATATTTGTTTCAAATTATGGATATAGAAAATCCTTAATAAACATCAACGAAACATAGAAAGTGTTTAACAAAATCCTCGGGTAAATCTGGTAAATTTAAATGGAGGGAATATGTTAGCAACTCTCATGTCATATACTTATGGCGTGGGGGCTTGCTGCTTATTTGACTCCACCGGTTTACCAGAACCCTCCCGATAGAATAAGTTAGCAGCCCTCACGCTTTCTTCATTTATCAACAATCCTTCTTCGAGGCTGGGAAGAAACTAAGAATCATTTTTATGAACCAGATTACGGATTTCCGTAAGGAAATTAAAACTCTTCAAAATACTTTTGTGGAGTTTAACCCATTAACAAACAATTTTTAAAACCATGAAAAAAACTTTATTATCCGTAGCAATTATTGCTACAAATCTTGTATTTGGTCAATTTGGAACCTATACTTTTGACTTCAATAATTCTAACCAATTCCCCAACAACTTCTTTCAAAAAGATGGGAAACCTGATCCTAGAGATACTCCGGAAAACTTTTTTACATATTCTTCAATAAATGGAATTGATGGAGGGGCATTAAAACCACCTACAGAAATAAAATACAACAATAGTATTCTAGCAAATTATTTCTGGACAATCAAAAAAGTATTAAACGAACCAATAGAATTTGAAGTATCTTTTAAATATGATAATAGTTTAATGCACATAAGTGACTCAAGGCAACCTGTAGTCGCTTTCTTTTTAAAAAACTCTAATGATATTTATTCTGAGAAATTACCATTATTAACCGGAGGTAGTTCTTACGGGGATAGACCATTAGGGTTTTTAGGAATCAGTTCTGATTCAGGAGGAATAATTACAAATAATTTGTGGTGGAAAGAACCTATTGCTGAAAAATTACTGAAAGATGGTCATTGGTATACTGCCAAAGTTAATTTAAATCCTACAAGCGATAATATTGGAGAGATTATATACATTAAAGAAGAACTTTTTGATGTCGGGTTATCCGGAAATGAGAACCCTGTCAGTTTAGGTGATTTGAATTATTCAGTTTACAGAAACATATCAAATATTCAAGAGTTTAATTTAGAATTTTTTGCTCAAACAAAGGGAGGAGCTAGTTTCGTAGATAACTTAAAAATCACAGCTAATAAAGGGGCTTATCTAAATGTTATAGATAATGCATCAAAACAAAAAATTAAAGCTTTTCCAATTCCCACGAATAAAACATTGAACATTATTAATCCTCAAAATGGAGCAAATAAAATTGAGATTTATGATATGTCGGGAAAACTCATTTTGAACAAAATATTTAATTCTTCGGACAACAAAATATCTATTGATGTTGAAAATATACCTAAAGGAAATTACATCTATAAAATTGGAGATTTGAGTTCCAAGTTTATTAAGAACTCAAAATAATATCTCAAAAATAAAATACGCATACCAAATTGGTGTGCGTATTTTATGAAAGGAGTTAATCAAAAATTTCTGGATTACCCACTTTTATAGATAGCGAATGGAAACACAAAACCCCATTCGAAAATTAGTCACTAAGGTGAAGAGACTGATTTTAAAAGTGAGTAACCAGAAATGGTTGAAGAAAGCTATTAGACAAGTTTTAATGTATTTAATACAAAATCATTCAAATGATATTATTACTTGGTCTAAACACATTTTAGAAATATTATTTAATAGATTCTAAAATCTATGAAAAGCTTATCTATAGTCGTAGATAAGCTTTTCTTTTATCTCTAATTATTACATCCGTTATAATATTACATTATAAGATTGCTATTTAAAGTTCTTTTTAATTTAGTGTCAAATAGTATGTAGGTGCCTTAAAATATTACTTTTACAATTATCAATTTCTCAAAATGAGACAAAAAGATTTATAATGAAAAAATATTTCCTCTCCTTTCTGTTCTTCGGTGCCGCAGTTGGCATTCAGGCTCAGAAAACCGTCGAGCAAAAAGTCAATGAGTTAATCTCCAAAATGACTCTGGAAGAAAAAGCCGGACAACTCGTCCAGTACAGCGGTTTCGAATACGCTACAGGACCACAAAACTCCAACTCCAAAAAAGTTTTGGAAGAAATAAAACAAGGCAAAGTCGGCTCGATGCTGAATGTTACGGGCGCAGAAGAAACGAGAGCTTTCCAAAAATTAGCCTTAGAATCACGGATGAAAATCCCATTGATCTTCGGGCAGGACGTGATCCACGGATTCAGAACAACTTTCCCCATCAATCTTGGACAAGCAGCAAGCTGGGATTTGGAAATGATAGAAAAATCCGAAAGAATCGCCGCAATAGAAGCATCCGCTTACGGTATCCAGTGGACATTTGCGCCAATGGTGGACATCGCGAGAGATCCGAGATGGGGCCGCGTGATGGAAGGTTCGGGTGAAGATACTTACCTCGGAACTAAAATCGGATTGGCAAGAATCAAAGGTTTTCAGGGAAAAGGTTTGGGAAATATTGATGCGATAATGGCCTGCGCCAAACACTTTGCAGCTTATGGTGCAGCAGTGGGCGGAAGAGATTACAATTCTGTGGATATGAGCTTGAGGCAACTCAACGAAACTTATCTGCCGCCTTTCAAAGCTGCGGCTGATGCTGGTGTCGCCACTTTTATGAATTCCTTCAACGACATCAACGGCATCCCTGCAACAGCCAACAAATATATCCTGAGAGATTTATTAAAAGGAAAATGGAACTTCCAAGGTTTCGTGGTTTCTGACTGGGGAAGCATCGGCGAAATGATAAAGCACGGCTATGTCAAAGACAATGCTGAAGCCGGAGAAAAAGCCATTCTTGCAGGAAGTGATATGGATATGGAAAGCCGAATCTATATGGAGCAACTTCCGAAATTGGTGAAAGAAGGAAAAGTCGATATCAAATTCGTAGATGATGCAGTCAGAAGAATCTTAACCAAAAAATTTGAATTAGGATTATTTGATGATCCTTACAGGTTTTCTAATAATGACAGACAAAAACAACAAACCAATAATCTTGAAAATCGCAAATTCGGACGAGAATTTGGTGCAAAAAGCGTGGTTCTTTTGAAAAACGACAAGAAGCTTCTTCCATTGTCAAAATCAACAAAAACAGTCGCTTTGATTGGACCATTCGGGAAAGAAGCGGTGGCGATGCACGGATTCTGGTCGGTTCCTTTTAAGGATGATGCACAGAGAATTGTGACTCAATTTGACGGCATAAAAAGTCAATTAGACAAAAACTCGACTTTGCTTTACGCCAAAGGTTGTAACGAAAACGATGACAACACATCGATGTTCGCAGAAGCTATTGAAACCGCCAAAAAGGCAGATGTCGTGATAATGACTTTGGGCGAAGGCCATGCGATGAGTGGCGAAGCAAAAAGCAGAAGCAATATCCATTTCTCTGGTGTTCAGGAAGAATTATTGAAAGAAATTGCCAAAACCGGAAAACCAATTGTATTGATGATCAACGCAGGAAGGCCTTTGGTTTTTGATTGGGCGGCGGATAATATTCCGACGATTGTTTACAGTTGGTGGTTAGGAACAGAAGCTGGAAATTCTATCGCAGATGTTATCTTCGGAAATGTAAATCCTGGTGGAAAACTGCCAATGACTTTCCCAAGAACTGAAGGTCAAATCCCAATTTATTACAACCATTACAATACAGGAAGACCTGCCGGAAAATCAACGGACAGAAATTATGTCTCTGCTTATATCGATCTGGATAATGACCCGAAATTCCCGTTTGGATTTGGATTGAGTTACACCGATTTTAAATATTCCAATTTTAATCTAAGTTCTGACAACTTGAAAGGCAATCAAACCTTGACCATCAACGTGAATGTGGCTAACACAGGCAATTTCGATGGTGAAGAAGTGGTTCAGCTTTATATCCGGGATCTTTTCGGGAAAGTAGTGAGACCGATCAAGGAGCTGAAAGGTTTCCAAAAGATATTCCTTAAAAAAGGTGAAAACAAAAATGTCAGTTTCAAACTGACTCCCGAAGATTTGAAATTCTATGATGATCAATTGAATTATGATTGGGAATCTGGCGAATTTGAAATAATGGTCGGGACTAATTCCAGCGATGTGATGACAAAGAAGATTGTTTGGAATAAATAGAGAACATTTGAAAACACTTCGACTCCGCTCAGTGTGACATTTCTAATACTAAACGTAATAATTGAACATTGTCAGTCTGAGCGGAGTCGAAGACTTTACCAATAAAAAATTCCTCTTTCACAAGAGGAATTTTTATTCTATTTTTTAAAACTAATCTCCGCCAAAATCGGAAAATGGTCAGACGGATAAAGCAAATTTTCGCGTCGGTCATTAATTGTTCTATTGGACAACACATCAAAACCTTTCACGAAAATATAATCAATTCTTTCTTTAGGAATTGTGTTGATGTCAAATCCGGTGAACGTTCCTTTTGGTCCGTAATGCGGTGTCTTGGAATGGTAATAAGCATTATCCAAAGACTTGGAAATAATTTTAATTGGTTCCGAATCATCTGTTAAATTAAAATCGCCTGTCAAAGTCAAAGGTAGATTTTTCGGGTTGAGTTCTTTGATTTTTTCAAGAATCAACTTTGCAGAATTGACTCTCGCGACATCTCCGACGTGGTCAAAATGCAGGTTCATCGCCAGGAATTGTTTGCCTGTCTTCTTAATTTTAAAAAACGCATAAGTACAAACTCTGTTATAAGCCGCATCCCAACCTTTCGAAGGTTTTTCAGGCGTTTCGCTCAGCCAGAACGTTCCAGATTTGGTAACTTCCAGTTTGGTCTTATCGTAGAAAATTGCAGAATATTCACCTTGATTTTTGCCGTCGTCTCTTCCAACGCCCACGTAATCATAATCTTTAAGACTGGTTTTGATGTCCGTCATCTGTTGAGGAACCGCTTCCTGAACCCCGAAATAATCAGGATGATAATAATTCATCAGCGCCAGCGCATCATTTTTTCTGTTGTCCCAAGAGTTTTCTTTGTCACTTTCTAACGACAGGCGGATGTTGTAGGTCATCACTTTCAAATCCTGAGAAAAGAAAAGTTGAGAGGTGAACATCAAACCTAGAATCAGTTTTTTCATATTCAAATATTTTTTGATTTCAAAGTCACTTCGACTGCGCTCAGTGTAAAAACTCCTATTTTACTCTAAATTTAAGAATGGTCAGGCAGCACGGCGTCGAAGCCATTATGTATAGTCTAATATCTATCCGTCTATCATCTATCCGTCTATCATCTGAAAGTCTACGCTTTAAATTCGTGGAAATCCTGAATCCCATTCAGGAAATCCTTCACAGCCAGCCTTTTCTTTCCTTGAATCTGAACATCTTCCGGATAATAAATCCCGTCTTTTGTGTAGAACTTGAATTCGTTTTTAGAAATATCAAAATCGCCAGCTTGTCTCGAATGGGATTCTAATTCAAAATGACCTTTGAAGATTTTCAATGATTTTTCTTCCTCTCCGATTTTCAAAACAGTAAAAGCCGTTGGATAAGGTGACATGCCGCGCACGAAATTATGAATCGTTTCAGAACTTTGTTTCCAATCGATTTTCAGATTTTCTTTGAATATTTTATAAGCAGTTTTTGGATTTTCTTTTGGAGGCTGTGGTTTTTCTGTGATGGAATTTTCCGCCAATCCGTCCAAAGTTTTAATCACCAGATCCGCACCGATGACCATCAATTTGTCATGCAAAGTTCCCGCATTATCTTCCGGTAAAATTTCGGTTTCCGCTTGTAGAAGAATATTCCCCTCATCAATTTTTTCGTTGATGAAAAACGTTGTGACACCGGATTTGGTTTCGCCATTGATGACCGCATAATTGATGGGCGCCGCACCACGATAATCCGGCAACAGTGAACCGTGCAGATTGAATGTGCCCAACCTCGGAATCGAAAACAATACCTGCGGCATCATCCTGAAAGCTACGACTACAAAAACATCCGCATTCAAGGTTCTGATGGATTCCAGAAATTCGGGATTTCTGAGTTTTTCCGGCTGGAAAAGATTGAGGTTATTCTCTTCTGCAAAAACTTTCACAGGTGAAGGCGTGAGCTTCATTCCTCTTCCACTGGCTTTGTCCGGCGCCGTCACCACGCCAACTATTTTATGATGAGATTTGAAAATCGCTTCCAGAGAAGCTTTTGCAAAGTCGGGAGTTCCGAGAAAAACGACATTGAGTGATTTCGTCATTGATTTTATAATTGATAAATGATAGTTGATGGTTGATAGTTGATAGTTGATAGAAGCTATTTGATTTTAAATTTTAAGATAAAAAATTAGAATCTTTTGAATTTTATCAACTACATAGACACATAGTTTTCATTGATGTTTGAAGGATAAATAAATGCAATTTTACGTTTTATATTACCTCTTGGACAAATCTTTCCCTATTTGTCTATGTGTCTATGTGGTTTTTGCGCGATTTTAATTATTTAGCATATAAGTTTTATAGTTCAACATTTTTACTTTTCCGATGTCCAGAAGGAAAATCAAAGTTTCGGAAATGGATTCTTTGGAGTAAAAATTGAGTCTCGCACAAATTTCGTCCAAAGACATCGGTTTGACGGAAAGTTGCTCTGCAATGTCTGAGGACAAAGTTCTCTTGGAATTATTCCGTTTTCTGCAAACCGAACATTTACCACAGTTTTCAGCATCACGCTCACCAAAATAGGTGAGTATCAACTTCATTTTGCAGAAATCATTGTCGCGGACGAAGAACTTGTTCTCTTCCCACTTGCGGAGTTTATTTTTCTGGATGTTGTGAAACAATGCCCAATATTGACCTGAAAGATGCCGGTCGTTCCTTGGTTTCAAGAACCTGATGGCATGCTGACCGCCGTCCAGATATTCCAGATAACCTGCTTTTTGCATCTGCTTCAGCCTGGTCTTGAAAGTCTGCACATCATAATGGTTCTTGGCACAGAACGCAGCATCGCTGAAATATACTTTCTGAATGGCCAATCCGGGAAGATTCCGGAACAATAACTCCATAAAATAGGCGTCCGACGCGCTGAGCTGTTCGAGATCCTCGGGCTTGACAACACTCTGAATGGTGGAGGCCGAAAGAGAATTTTTGTAGTAAACCAATTCCTGATTATGCAGAAAAGTAAGGATATTGCGGATTTTGGCTTTAGAAAGCTTTGTCAAATCGCTTAGTCTCTGAATCTCCAGGGAGAATGTTTTTTCCGTCCAATCGTGATCTGCCACCTGAAACATAGAATAGAGGTAAGTTAGGATTTTTTCATATTCCGATTTGCTTGGGATCTGATTCTGAAAAGTTTCGTCAATATGCCTGAGCTCCTGCTCATTCCAGAGCAGAAGCGTGATGGCTTCGTTACCATTTCGGCCGGCCCGGCCTATCTCCTGATAATAGTTTTCCAATGTAGACGATGGCGAAAGGTGAATCACAAACCGGACATTGTCTTTATCAATGCCCATCCCAAAAGCGTTGGTGGACACCAGAACATGAGATTGGCTGGCCACCCACCTTTTCTGAAGCTTTTCCTTTTCGTTTGCCGCCAGGCCTGCATGGTAATAATCAACGTTCGCAAATTGGTTATTTTTGAGATACTGGCTAAGGTACTCGGCTTCTTTCCGTGTTCTGGTATAAATGATTCCGGAAGCAGGATTCTGTTTCAGAAAGCCGAGAATCCGCTGGTATTTATCCGCTGTGTTTTCCATGATAATATTAAGATTATCCCTTTTAAAACTTTTCCTGAAGATTTCAGGCTGATGCAGTCCCAGCTTTAGCGCAATTTCATCCACCACTTTGTCAGTGGCTGTCGCTGTGAGGGCGAGACAGGGAACATTTTTAAATTCCTGTCTGAAATTCTTAATATTCTGATAGCTCGGCCGGAAATCTGAACCCCATTCGGAGATACAGTGCGCTTCGTCTACCGCAATGAATGACACGTGGATATCCTGAATATTTCTTAAGAATAATGAGTTTTGAAGGCGCTCCGGAGAGATGTATAAAATTTTTATCAGTCCGTCCTTGCAGCGATTGAAGATTGCTTCTTCCTCAAATTCATCCAATTCTGAACTCAGTAATTCGCTTTCTATTCCCAGGGATTGTAACGTTAAAATCTGGTCTTTCATCAGTGCAAGAAGCGGAGAGATTACGAGACACAGACCTTCTAAAACCAGTGCTGGCAATTGGTAACAGAGTGATTTTCCACCACCGGTCGGCAACAGCGCCAGCGTATCTCTCCCTTGGATTACTGAAAGTATGATTTCCTTTTGCGGTGCGCGAAATTTATCATAACCCCAAAAAGTTTTCAGGGTTCTGTGGATTAATTTTTCATTGGAATCTATGGACGAAAGCATTCGTAAATTTAATTAAATATTGAACATAAAAAAACCGCATTGCTGCGGTTTTTAATATAATCATGAAGATATTTTATTTAGCTTCGAAATAAACTCTTCTGTTTGCTCTGTTTTTCCACTCAGGACATTTAGATGCAGGATCACATTCTGGATAAAGCAATTTTCTCTCGCCAGTTCCCAATGCCTCAAGCTTCTTGCCGTCGGCACCATTTTCGATCAGGTAAGATTTAACGTTATTGGCTCTTCTTTCAGAAAGACCTTGATTGTACTCCTCTGTCCCTCTTGTATCGGTACTTCCGATCACTTTGAAGTTACTTCCGGATGCATTGATATAATTGATCGCATTGTTAAGGATCGGTGTATTGGAAGGCAAAATTCTGTCTGAATCCAAATCGAACTCAATCCCCTTCAACAACGCACTATCATCGGTTACAACGCCTGTTCCACCATTTTTCACAAGCGGACAGCCGTTGTTTTCTACGGGACCTGGAACGGTTACACATTTGTCATAAAGATCGATCACACCGTCAAGATCTGCATCCAAAGCCACACCTGCTCCGTCTACTCTAGCTCCGGCTGGTGTATCCAGCTGTCTGTCCCAATCGTCGCATACACCGTCATTATCAACATCACCTTTTTTACAAACTTCGATATCCTGAGTTTTGTCGTTTAGCACATCTAACTTGTAATAGATCTCCTGTAATGGATCATGCCACATCAGATGAGATTCATGTTTACCTAACTTAAAGGTAACTCCGAGCGTTGTATTAAAGAAATTATCAGAGATCTGATCTTCGGTCAAGTTATATCCGGTCTGTCCTACGCCAGCGCCATCAAATGCATCATCTCCCGTTACTACGTACATCACTCTACCTTCCAAATCCCATCTGTTATTGATTTTGAATTTAAGACCTGCACCAGCTTGTCCGAACAATGAACCAATTTTAAATGGCTTAGCTTCATAATTCAGCATCTGATTATAAGGTCCGGGATCTTGTCTGTAAGACTTATACGCCAAGGTTCCGATACCGGCATAACCGTGAAGTGCCCATCTGAAGGGAGATTTGTTATCAATTCTTCTCAGAAGGTTGGAAAAGTTAACATCACCAAGGATGGAAATAGCATCGTATTGCGTTCTTCCCGCAATCTGACGGTCCGGCAGCGTAACATGATCCTTGGTATAAGCATAACCTTGTCTTGTTTCTCCTCTGTCATACTGCAGATTCAACCCGAAGGCATGCGTAATAGCCTTGTCAATACTGATATATGCAGAGTATCCGAAAAGATTTTTCCCATTGCCGTTTTTGATGGAAGTCATGTCAGCAGACTGGATCAATGGCACCCCTGCACCCGCAGAAATGGCCCAGTCATTAAATCTTTTGGATTCCTGTGTGAAAGGCGCAATATTTTCAGACCCCGAATTAGCACTAGTAGACTTTTGCTGTGCTGTAAGGCCCATAGGTAATAAAAGACCTAAGGCCACTAATGATAATAAATTTTGTTTCATATTTAATGTTTTTGTTTCAAGTTTATTTATCTGGCGACGAAGTACACTCTCCTGTTGGCTTCATTCTTCCATTCAGGACATTTATCTGCAGGATTACATTCAGGATATTTAAGATCATCCTTACCTCTTCCTTCTGCAATCAGAATTCCTTTTGAAACACCTTTTTTGACAAGGTAATTCATCACGGCTTCTGCTCTGGATTGTGATAATTTTTTATTGTAAGCTTCTGAACCTCTGCTGTCCGTAGCACCCACAACGATAAACTGGTCGTTTGTGCCGAAGGACTTGATAATTTCAGCTGCCTTGTCCAGATCTGCATAAGATTTTGGCCTGATGACAGATTTGTTCAGTTCAAATTCTATACCGTTGAAATGGCTGTTAATCTCGTCTATTGCGAATTCCTTTGTAGGCAAAACCTGGGTGGTCTGAGCCGTAGGACAACCTTCATTTTCCACAGGTCCAGGAACAGTTACACACTTGTCATAAAGATCGATGACACCATCCAGATCCATATCCAGTGCAACACCGGCACCATCCACTCTGGCTCCAGCCGGAGTGTCGAGCTGTCTGTCCCAGTCATCGCAAACTCCATCATTGTCCTGATCTCCTTTTTCGCAAACTTTAAAATCTTTGAATTGATCTTCCAATGCTGCTGCTCTGGCATAAGCGCTCTGCAAAGGATCTACCCATCTTAAATGCTGATCCTGCTTACCCAGTTTGAATGATACACCTAAGTTGAATAGCCAAGCATTATCCGAATACGATGCATTGATTTTATTGTAACCCGGTACAGCATTTCTGGTCCAGCCACCGCCATCAAATTCCTCATCGCCACTTAACAGATATAACGCTCTGAGTTCAACATCCAGCAATCTTGAGATATTGTATTTCAGTCCAAGACCTCCCATGTAGGCAAAGGAATTGATAGCAATCTTTTGCTCAATGTAAAGCGGATATTTACTCAGCACATAATTATCCTGAAGAAATGTTTTATAACCAATAAAACCAATACCTGCATAACCGTGAAGTGCCCATCTGAAATTGGAATGATTGTCCGTCCTGCGCATCAGATTAGAAAAATTGACATCTCCCAATACGGAAATCATATCAAATTTAGTATAGCCATGAGCCACGCCAGACGCTGCATTCAGCATTGCTTTTTGATTGGTCTGGCCTCTGGTATACATCAGTGATGCGCCGAAGGTATGGGAAATCTGCTTGTCCAGACTTACATAGCCATTCCATCCCCAGTTGATATCGCCCCCGTAAAAAGAAGTGATATCCGCATTGGTCATAAAGGCACCGCCACCTCCCACGGAGATAGACCAATCCCTGAACATACGGCTCTGGTTATTGAATGGTTGATACTGTTGCTGACTGCTTCCAGGATCATTGGATTGTGCTAATCCAAGCGCTGGTAATAGAAATAAGAAGAATAGTTTTTTTTTCATAATCATCTGTGCTAGATAGTTTGTTTTACATAATCGATTATTTCTGTTGCAAAATCCCGTTCATATAAATTTTTATGATGAGGGATAATCAAATGTCTCGAAATGAAATTAATATTATTATATAATACTATATCAATATCTATAATTCTGTCCCGGTAACTGCCATAATCGGCGGAGTCCCGGAGCCTTCCCATCTGTCTCTCGATGCTTTTGATCGCTTTGAGGAGCCGAAATGGGCTAATTTGTGTTTTTAAACTAACTGCAATATTACAAAAATTATTTAAACTGTCAAATTCTAATGGTTTTGTTATTAATATTTCAGATTTCCTTAATATTGCCCCAATTTTGCTTTCAAGATGCTCCAAAGCCACTTCTATATTTTTCTCGGGCTGATTTAGATTGCTTCCAAGTAACAAAATGACTGTATTGTACGACATATATATCAAATAATTTTAGATGAAAAGTTTTTTCAAATTAGTTTTAGCAAATTTAACTGCAATTTTTATTGTAATCGCAGGATGTTTCGTGTTTTTTATCGCTTTCCTGATTTTGTCTTCCATGTCCGGAAGCACAGACGTAAAATCCGATTCTGTCCTCACCCTCGATTTGAAAACTAAAATCATCGACAGTCCTTCTGAAGATCAACAGGACTTCTTAGCTTTTAAAAGCGAAGAAAAAGCGGTGCTCCTTTATGATATCCTGAAATCCATTGACAATGCAAAAACAGACAGCAAGATCAAAGGTATCAGCCTGGAAATGGATGTAGTGAATGCCGGCATGACGCAGCTGGACGATATCCGTGCTGCCTTACTGGATTTTAAAAAAAGTGGCAAATTTGTGTATGCTTATGGCAACACTGTATCGCAGGGCGCTTATTACCTTGGCTCTGTTGCAGATCAGTATTATCTCAATCCTGCCGGACTAGTGGAGCTGAAAGGCCTTTCTACGGAAGTGACCTTCTTTAAGAATTTTGCTGAGAAATACGGAATCGGGATACAGGTGATTCGGCATGGTAAGTTTAAGGCTGCCGTGGAGCCTTTCCTGCGGGATGACATTTCCCCGGAAAACAAGGAGCAATTATCGACATTGTTAAATGATATCTGGAGCAACACTTCCAAAAAGATCTCCGATTCGAGAAAAATTGCAATTCCTGAACTCAATACCATTACAGACAGCCTGTACAGCTACCTTCCGAATCTCAGCCTTCAGTACAAACTGGTTGATAAACTGGCCCAGAAATCCGAGTACGACAATATGCTGAAGAAAAAACTGAATATTGACGCTGACAAAAAACTCAACAAAATATCTTTCGCCAAGTATTCTGAGTCGCTGGATTCTGATGATGACGGTGGCAAAATCGCAGTGTTGTATGCTTCGGGAGCGATCTACAATGGAAAAGGCTATGATGGGATCTACTCGGACAACTTTGTGAAGGAAATAAAAAAACTGCAGAAAGATAAAGACATCAAAGCTGTTGTGTTCCGGATCAATTCTCCAGGTGGCAGCGCTAATGCCTCGGACGAAATACTTTTTGAAATGCAGCAGCTGAAACGCCAGAAACCAGTGATCGTTTCCTTTGGAGATTATGCCGCTTCCGGTGGTTATTATATCGCGATGGGTGCTGATAAGATTTTCTCAGAGCCCAATACCTTAACGGGTTCTATCGGCGTTTTCGGAGTTATTCCTTATTTCAAGGAACTGGCTGAGAAAAATGGTATCCGCAGCGACGTGGTCTCTACCAATGCCAATTCTAATATGATCTCGGCCATCAACGGACTGAGTCCGGGAACGCTCAATATTATGACGAGAAGTGTAGAATCTACCTATCAGCGCTTTGTGCATTTTGTAACCTTGAACAGAAAAAAATCTTTTGAGGATATTGATTCCATAGGCGGCGGCCGTGTATGGTCCGGCACCAGAGCCCGGGAAATCGGTCTGGTGGATGAGCTTGGCTCCCTGCAGGATGCGATCAAATATGCCGCAAAAACCGTGAACCTGAAGAATTATAATGTTAAGTCTTATCCTTCTAAGGTTTCGAAATTTGAACAGTTTTTCTCTTCGGAGACGGAGGAGGATTTTTCTACGAGACTGATCAAAAGTAAAATCGGGAAAGAGAATTTCAAAATCTTCCAGCATATGACAGATCCCGATACCAGACAGTCTGTGATGATGGAAAGCCCGTTTACCATCAAGGTTAACTAAATTAGATGATCCAATAAAAAAACCTTGTCACTGACTATGACAAGGTTTTTTTATTAGGTTACCCAAGCGTCTCAATAGCCCCGATGGGAACGGCATCCTTTTTTGTCTTTCTTGACATTTTCTTTTTGATGTCAAAAGCTCTGAGACAAAAAAGATACAGTGGACAGCGGGAAATAGCTCCTGAAAAATCAGAACTTGTATGCCAGACTCCAGCTGAAGCCCATGTTGAAGCTTCCGGAACTTCTGCCGAATCCGGGGACAATCATGGGTGTGATGCCTTCCTGCTTGGTGGTGTATGCCAGATATCTGGGCTGCGCATTGACGTCTATAAAAAAGTTGGAATTGAAGACCTGGATCCTGGCGCCCAGGGAGGCCTCTACCCAATAGCTGCTCTGCGTGGAGGGATCCAGGGACACAAAAATTCCCTCGTTATTCAGGGCTTTTACGGGAATGCTCATATATTCCTGGCTGTAGAAACTTCCGGCCAGTTTGGCTCCGGCGTAGAAACCGTTGTAGGCATTTTCCGGATCGCTGGCCAGCATATAGATACCGCCGACCTTTAAAAACAAACCGTCGGCCTTGGCGTCGTAGCCATTTTTTTGATAGATATTACGGTCGTATCCCAAGTCCAGAACTGCGTGAACATGCCTGCTCACCCGGCTGGAGATAAATCCCTGGTAAAGTGTTCTGTCACCAAAAAAGCTCGCTCCTGCATTCAAAACATCTACTCCGACAATAAAATTGGGCGTGTATTTCCACTTTACGGAATCGTGCTTTTTAGCTTCTTCCTGCTGCGCAGATAAGGCAATAGACAGCAGACTAAAAGCGGAGATAAAAATTGACTTTGCTCTCATCGGTTAGGGAAGTATGATTGGACAGAATGCTTTGTACGGGATCGCTCTGCAGCAAGTCGGCTTTCAGGTTTTCAAAATTGATTTTGAATCCGCAAGCCGGCGATACGTAGATCGACTTTTTATCATAGCTGATGCGGATGCTGGATACAGCTCCACGTTTTCTAAGTCTGATGCGGACATCCGTATAGGGACTGTCATCTATCCGCAGCGGAATCATTACCGAATCTGCATTGGCCCGAGTCAGGATGTTTTTGTAGGTATTGTTGCCATAATCTACATCCACATAGAGCGAATCCAGGCGTACCTGTTGATCTATATTGTTCCTGAATTTTAACTTGAGGCTGGGTGTGGAGTCAGAATTCAGACAGATGTCATCGTCGCTGCCACAGCTGGTGAGCAGGAAAAGTATACTTAGAAATAGAAATAATTTTTGCATCGATTAAAGTTAATACAAATTGTTTATTTTCTCAGAAGCAAAGCGATATTTTCTACATGATGCGTCTGTGGGAACATATCAACCGGTAAAATTTTAACTAAGTCATAATGCTCTTTCATCAGTGCAATATCTCTGGCCTGCGTCGCCGAATTACAGCTGACGTACACAATCCTCTCGGGAGACAGTTTCAGGATCTGCTCTACCACTTTCTGATGCATGCCGTCACGTGGCGGATCGGTAATCAACACATCGGCTTTTGGATGATTGGCGAGAAACTCGTCGTTAAAGACATTTTTCATATCACCCGCATAAAACGTTGTATTGGTCAGTCCATTCAGCTCAGCATGTTCAATGGCCGCATCAATCGCTTCCTGTACAGCCTCGATACCTATCACATGCTTGGCGTTTCTGGCAACGTACTGGGCAATGGTTCCGGTTCCTGTATAAAGGTCATACACCACCTGATCACCAGTGAGCTCAGCAAATTCCAGTGTTTTTCTGTAAAGTTCCAGAGCCTGTTTGTAATTGGTCTGGAAAAAAGATTTAGGGCCGATCTTGAATTGCAATCCGTCCATTTCTTCATACAGAAAGCCATCGCCAAAGTAGGTTTGGATATTGAGATCATAGATGCTGTCATTGCCTTTTGGATTGATGGCATACACCAAGGTTTTGATCTCCGGGAAACTTGCCAAAAGAAAATCAAACAGTTGAATCCTTTCGTTTTTCATTTCCTTGTATAATTGGAAAAGCACCATCCATTCCCCTTTGGAATTCTGCCGCAGCATCAATGTCCTCAGAAAACCTTCCTGTGCCTTGACATCATAAAATTCGAGACCATTTTCTACGGCATACTTCTTAACTGCTAATCTGATTGCGTTGGAAGGATCTTCCTGCAAGTAACATTCTTTAAGGTCCAGGATTTTACTCCACATTCCTGGAATATGAAATCCAAGTGCATCTCTGTTTCCAAAGTTTTCCTCGGAGCTGATCTCATACTGCGTGAGCCAGCGGGCATTGGAAAAGGAAAATTCCATCTTATTCCGGTAGAAGTATTGCTCCTCCGAGCCAAGAATCGGCACGATCTCAAAATCCTGCACACCGCCAATTCTTCTGATGTTATTGACCACTTCACTGTGCTTGAAATCGAGCTGCTTTTCATAAGCAATATTCTGCCATTTGCAGCCGCCACAAGTACCAAAGTGAATGCATCTTGGCGCCACACGGTTTTCGGAATATTCCAAAATCTCTATGGCTTCGCCTTCTACGTAATTGCTTTTTGCTTTTTTGACTCTGACGTTCACGAGGTCTCCGGGAACCGCACCGGAAACGATTACCGTTTTTCCCTCCTCTGTTTTACCAACAGAAACTCCTTTCGCACCGGCAGAAAGGAGTCTGATATTTTCAAGAATCTGATTCTTTTTCTTGTTCTTCATTCAACTATTTTGTTTTTGCAGAATCTACTTTTTGTGCATTCTCCTGCAACAGGTCATTCTGGAGCTGTGCCTGCGGATTAACCGTAGGTGCCTGCAACCCTGAGATTTTATTCATTTCTTCCACAAATTTGGCATCACCTAAATTGTAGAAAGTAGAGCTGGCAATTTTACCATTTTTGTCAATAAGGAAAAAACCAGGGATTTTGAATCCGTAGACAAAATACTTTTTAGCATACTCTGATGACAAGCCACCATCAGCATAATAATTGGTTCCAGGAATACCTTTCAGCATTGCATTGGCCGTTTTCGTAAACTGTGCTTTGGTATCATCCACATTCACAAATGCAAAGTTGACCTTAGATTTATAAAAATCAACAACTTCTTTAAGGACAGGAATCGTGGACTGTGCGATGTAAGGATTCCATGATGCATAGGTCATTACCAACGTCGGTTTACCATTCGAGTCAAAGTTTCCGGACTTACCATCCAGTTTAGTAAGGCTAACCTTCGGCGCTTCCTCACCTTTCTTAAGACCAAATACAGCGTTGATGGCATCATTCAGATCTTTTTTCACTTCAGAGTCTTTGATATATTCCTCGCTCACCTTTTTTACTTTTTCAGCATCGGAACTGTACGGGTTTAGGTCAAATTTTGCAATGACGAAAGCCAAAAGATAATCTTTGGTCTTCTGCGATAATTCCTTGTTTTCAGCAAGGTATCTCGCAAAGATAGCGGACATGCTAGCTGTGCTCTTATCCTTTTGTTTCTCGGCAAAGGCCTGGAAGTTTTGTCCTATTTTATTGAGCAGATAATTCCTGTATACTGGAAGATTCTCTACCATTCGGTCATTGTTTTCTGTCAATGTTTTTTCGTAATCGGTAAAAGCTTTTGTCACCTTGAATGACGGATCACCGATCACTTGACCATGGGAAGCTTCGTACTGTGCCAGAAATGTAAGCACATTAGTTGCCAGTTCATCTTTTTTAAGTCTTACAACATCACTGTCAGGCCCAATCTTATCTGCTGTTTCATCCACATTTTTTTCCAGATCTGCGTAGATCTTTTTTATTTCTTTCAGGAAATCAGACTCGTTTTTTTGCAGCAATTGCATATTAAGCTTGGAGCTGTAGGTCTGCAGAAACTTCTGAGTTTCGGAAATAAAATCATTATTCTTCTTTGCATCACCTTCGATTTTGTACATCTCAGGGAACGTTCCCGCCTCTCCCGAAATTTTAAGGTCCTGACCTTTTTTGAGATAAAGAAAATTCATCTTACCCGCATAGGTCATGGCATACATTCCGTTCTTTGGCGCTTTGAATTCACCTTTGAAGTTACCCTTATCATCCATGCCCATATTGATCAATGGTAAAGTGGCAACACCCGAAGCTTCTATAAATTCTATTCTTTCAAGTGGCGAACCACCTTTTACATTTCCTTCTACTTTCACTTTGGAACAAGAAATGACCAATACCGAAATTAAAAGAAGAAATAAGTACTTTTTCATTTTAAAAATTAATTTGTGCAAAAATAACTCAATTACGAATTGAAAAAAAATGAAATTATCTTTTTTATTAAAAGATTAACAAAAATATGGTGGTGAATTGGATTGCCTAGATATTTGACAAATAGTAATTTTTGACTGTATGGATTAAGATGATCATTCTAATGCGAGCCTTTTGCTTAATATCAAGGTCAAGACGGCAACACACTCCAATATTAATGTCTTGGGATTCTTATAATTTGCCCGTTTTACCGTTGCCTATCGCGCACAAAAAAACCTCAT
>DBLQ01000051.1 GCA_002297505.1 Flavobacteriales bacterium UBA720 | reverse complement strand
GCAAGTATATTACATTACCGTTTAGGCTATCAGGTTGCTGTATTTGACTGCGATTTTCCGCAGTACAGTTTGATACAAATGCGGGAACGGGATTTAAAAACAGTGATGCAGAACCCAGCTTTAAAAAAGATGGCGCATAGGCAATTTACCACCATCGGGAAAAAAGCGTATCCAATTTTCCAAAGCAGGGCTGACACTGTATTGGAAGAAATAGAAAAGTTTATAGAAGGCTCAAAAACAATCCCCGATATTATATTTTTAGATCTTCCGGGTACCGTGAATACTGCAGGCATTTTAAGAGCGCTTGCCCATGTTCATTATATTTTTTCTCCCATTACGGCGGACCGGCTTATCCTTGAAAGCACCTTAAGCTTCACGGATGTGCTGACCAATGTACTGATGAAAGAGAAGCAGACTGCAATTAAATCAATTCATCTTTTTTGGAACCAGGTTGATGGCAGGGAGAAGACACATCTCTACGAAAACTACAGTAAAGCTATCAGAGAGTTAGGACTGCATTTGATGGAAGCATCTATCGCAGACAGTAAAAGATTCAGGAAAGAAGGAGAGACCGTTGCAAAAACGGTGTTCCGCTCAACCTTGTTGCCGGCAGATCTTAAATTGATGACTCAGTGCAGGCTGGATCAATTTATGGAAGAATTTATAAAAATTATCAATATATAAATGATGGAAACTGATAAAAAAAACGGAGAAGAAAATAGCATTGATGAGGATTACTTAATGTCCATTATGGCTGGTTCCACCAAGAAAGATTCAGCAAATACAAAACCGATAACATCCAACGAAGCGCATTTGCCTAAATCAAAATACAAAGCGAAAAAAACTAATGACATTAAATATGTGGAGCAGTTTCTGACTCATCATTCTATGAATAAACGTGGTGATAAAAGTATATACATTCGCGCTGAATACCATGAGCGACTGTCCCGGATCATTCAGATCGTGGCAGATGACCAGATTCCTCTATATGCCTATCTGGATAACATCCTTGCTCATCATTTTGAAATGTTTGAAAAAGAAATTACTGAAGATTTCAACAATAAATACCGTCCCATCTTTTAAAATACCTACTTATGGAATTAATTATAATAGGTCTTATAATCATTATTATCCTACTATTATTCGATAAAAAATCTATGAAAAGTCCTACACCCGAAACAAAAAATGAAACAAAATCAAATCCTTCAACAATCATTGGAAAAATCAAACAGGAAGAAAGACAAGCGTTGCCATTATCTGATACTCAACGCCAATTTGTAACTGCAGAAGTAAGAACAGATAATTTTGTTTCAGAAACCAAAGAGCAGGAGATTGACCAGCCTAATGAAAAAAAATTATTAGGAGATATCCTGGTCAAAAGTGATAATTGGGAAGAAGAAGAAGATTGGCAATACGGGAATTTTTCTGAGATTGAAAGCGGTTTTGCCACAGGGGTTACCTTTCAGGAGTTGAGTACTGCGGGGCAGCTATTACAGGAAGAATTCCTGGAGCCTGCCTTAGAGCAACAAGCAGTCAATATTATTCAAAAAATTCAGGGAACCGAGCTTTTCAGTCTTTTAGAAAATTCGTTAGAAGGAGCTAATCAGCGCATTGCCGATTTATTAAGCCAGAGCACTTCGAATGCTGTTGTTAACAGGTCACCCAATCGACAAAATGATTTAGATGGTTTCGACATTGAGAAGTTCATTTAATGAACTTCCTGTTTTACTCAAAAAATCCCCTTATTTATTAAAGTAGGGGGATTTAATTTTCATATAATATAAAGCATGATTGGTACTATTCGTTATTCAAATGCTGTGGCGATCAGGCTTATCATTTGAATTTATTTGATCCTGTCATAAGTTAACTTCGTCACCAGCGCTCCAAATAAATAGTAACCGATGGTCATCATTTTCTGTTGGTTATTTTCTGCAACAGGAACATCATCCAATCCCATCTTTCCTGTTAATAGGACTGTTCCGACGCCCATTGCCAATCCTGATAATAGACCTGCTTTATTAGTCGCTGTTCCTGCATAATAAATTCCATTGCCTACAACATCACCGACCAATGTGGCGGCATAAAGCTTATCCGGACTATCGATGCTTGCATCAAATTGGTTCAAATACTTCTCCAATGCTTCTTCTCCTACCTTATTGATTTCAGGTGCATTTTTACAATTTTTTCTAATGGTCTCCTGTAGTATGGTTAAGGCAATTGCGCCGCCTAAACCTGCGATGAATCTTTTGTACATAACAATATTTTTTGGTATGTCATATTCTGTAAAGAAATTCAGCCGATTAAAAAGTACTGATCTAAGGCAACTGACAGCCAACTAATCCTTAGAAATGCCAATCTCCAAATCAATGTCTTAGCACCCTATAGATTTGTTCATCATCCTGTAAAGCGCAGGATATCAGAACAAATTAAATATCGATTATGAAAAGAAAAACATTTCAAGTCTGGATGTCAGCGGCCGCTTTGATGGTAGCCGTTAATCTCTCAGCTCAGGGTAATGGCTCTGCCGGAATCAATGAGGCAACCCAGATGGTCACCTCTTATTTTGAACCTGCGACACAGCTTATCTATGCCATTGGTGCAGTGGTCGGATTAATAGGAGGCGTAAAGGTTTACAACAAGTTTAGCAGCGGTGACCCTGACACCAGTAAGACCGCTGCCAGCTGGTTCGGGGCGTGTATCTTTCTGATTGTTGCGGCAACCATCCTTCGTTCATTCTTCCTATAAAAAAATGACTATGAATACCTATCATATCAATAAAGGAATAGGCAGAACAGTAGAGTTCAAGGGACTGAAAGCACAATACCTGTTCATCTTTGCTGGAGGACTCTTAGGATTATTAATCTGTGTCATGATTATGTACATGACAGGAGTCAATACGTACATATGTCTAATTCTTGGAGGACTGAGCAGTGGGCTTTTGATCTGGCAAACTTTCTCACTGAATGGAAAGTACGGAGAACATGGGTTGATGAAAATGGGTGCTCGCAATAAGCATCCTAAGTACATCATCAGCCGCAAGAGTATCTACCGCTATCTGAAAACTAACCTTAAAAAAGTAAAAAATGAGAAACTCTTCCAAAGCAGCAACCTTGGAAAGTAAATTTCCATTGCTGGCAATTGAAAATGATTGCATCATTTCAAAGGACGCTGATGTTACGGTTTGCTTTAAGGTTAGACTCCCTGAGTTGTTTACTATTGCTTCCGCTGAGTATGAAGCTATGCATTCCGCCTGGTTCAAGGCAATCAAGACGCTGCCTGATTTTACGGTTGTCCATAAGCAGGATTGGTTTATCAAAGAAAACTACAATCCAGATTTGTCTAGAGAAGATCGGAGTTTTCTCTCCAAATCATTTGAAAGACATTTTAATGAGCGGCCATTTCTTAATCACTATTGCTATCTCTTTATCACGAAAACTACTAAGGAGAGGATGCGGATGCAGAGTAACTTTTCATCTCTCTGCAAAGGTAAGCTGATTCCAAAAGAGATTAAGGATAAGGAAGTCATCGGTCGTTTTCTTGAAGCGGTCGATCAGCTGGAGCGGATTATGAACGACAGCGGATACATCCATCTTGAAAGGATGACTGAAGATGAAATATCCGGAACTTCTGAGCAGTCGGGATTACTGGAACAGTATCTCAGCTTATCCCGCGACATTAATCCGTCTTTGCAGGACATCAAATTAGGGTCAGAAGAAATGCGAATCGGCGACAACCGCATTAGTATGCATACGCTTTCGGATACCGAGGATTTGCCGGGTACAGTTTCATCACACAGCCGTTATGAAAAGTTAAGTACAGACCGCAGTGACTGTCTTCTTTCATTTGCTTCTCCTGTGGGACTTTTGCTAAGCTGTAATCATATTTACAACCAGTATCTGTTCATTGACAACAGTGATGAGAACCTTCGTCAGTTTGAAAAGTCTGCCAGGAATATGCATTCATTGGCGAGATACAGCAGAGCCAATCAGATCAACAAGGAGTGGATCGAGAAATACCTTAATGAAGCCCATTCTTATGGTCTTCAATCTGTTCGTGCTCATTTTAATGTGATGTCATGGTCTGATAATCCTGCTGAATTGAAGCAGTTAAAGAATGATACTGGTAGTGCTTTAGCCTTAATGGAGTGTAAGCCCCGCCATAATACGACGGATACAGCCACCTTATATTGGGCAGGAATCCCAGGCGATC
>DBLQ01000037.1 GCA_002297505.1 Flavobacteriales bacterium UBA720 | reverse complement strand
GAAGAACGAGCCGATACGCAGGGCGTTGATGCAGGATAATAATTTGGTTTCGGCTGTCCGCTTACCCAACAACCTGTTTACGGAATATGCAGGTACGGAAGTCGGCAGTGATTTGATTATCCTGCAAAAGAATACGGGAAAACAAAACTTGACCGAAGCCGAAGAACTGTTTTGCCAAAGCAGGCAAACGGAATACAACACTCCGGGCAATGCGCTCTTTCAGGACAGCACAAGGATTGTGCATACCGACCGCAAATTAGATACCGACCCTTACGGACAACCTGCACTCATCTATACTCATAAAGACGGTGTTAACGGAATTGCCCAAGACCTCAAACAAATGCTTACGGATGATTTTGGTAAGCACCTGAATTTGAATTTATACAAAGGCGAACGGAACGATGAGCCTGCATTACAAATTCCTGTTACACCAACACCAACGGTTACACCTCCGGTTATCGAACCTGTAACCATTCAGCCGGAAATACAATCTTTATCTGTTCCTATAATCAATCGGGAAAGTCCGCAGGAATTAAAGCAACTAAGCATTTTCGACTTGTTTGAAAATGTGGACGAGCCTGTAATGGTTGCTGCTCCATCCAAAAAAACGACACAAGTTAAAAGGCAAAGCACCAACAAAAGAAGAGGTGCAATAGGTCGCCAACCTGACCTGTTCAGCAGTGCGATGCAGCAACCTTATACGCCTCCGATTACCAATAGAACTGCCAACGGAAGCCCATCTACCAATGGCAAAAAACAGGAAGCTATCGGCGACCTGTTTTCACAAATAAACGGGAATGGCCAAGCTGATAAGCCAGCCGTTCCCAATACCATTCCCGAACCTGCTCCTTATAGTGGCGAACTGCAATCGTACCACCGTAACGATTGTCTTGTTGTGGATAATGGTTGGGTCGGTCATCTGCAAGATGTAGATACATCAGACAGTACGGCAGTTTTCCACCCTTTGCAGTTACCGACCTTACAGAAAGCAAGAGCCGAAGCGTACATTGCTGTACGTGATGTTTACCAAGACCTTTACAATAAAGAGGCAAAGTTTCAGACCGAATACAAGGAAGAAAGGGAAACCCTTAACCGCCTTTACGATGCCTTTGTCAAAAGGTACGGAAACCTTAACAGTGCCGATAATATCAAGCTCATCAAAGCGGATAGTTCCGGCAAGGAAATCCCTTATTTGGAGCGTGTTGTTGGTGGCGTGGTACACAAAGCGGATATATTCAGCCGTCCGGTAAGTTTCTCCACCTTAACAATAGCAACGGACAATCCCGAAGAAGCGTTAGCGGCTTCGCTGAACAAATACGGAAGCGTGGATTTGGACTATATGTCCGAAATCAGCGGTATTACCGATGATGCTTTGAAAGAAGCCTTACACGGTCGCATTTACTACAATCCTTTGCAAAAGGAATATGAAATATCCGAACGCTGGATTGCAGGAAACGTAGTAGAGAAAGCCCAAGAGGTACTGAACTACATTGAAAACAATCCCAATGATACTGAAGCCAAAACAAGCCTTACCGTTTTGGAAGAAGCCCGACCAAGACGAATTGAGTTTGAGGAACTCGATTTTAATTTGGGCGAACGCTGGATACCCACTGGCATTTATGCCCGCTTTGCTTCACATCTTTTTGATACGGACGTACTCGTTCATTACTCTGAAAGCTCCGATGACTTTTCAGTAAAGTGCGACCGTAAGAATTTGCATATATGGGAAAAATACGCTGTCAAAGCTGAAAGCAGAACGTTTGACGGGATTGCCCTGCTCAAACACGCATTGGTTAATACCACGCCGGATATTACCAAAAAAGTAATGGTTGGCGACCAAGAGGTCAAGGTGCGGGATATGGAAGCCATACAAATGGCGAATACCAAGATTGACGAAATCCGTACCGCCTTTACCGAATGGCTCCACGCCCAAAATGATGAGTTTAAAAGCAGGCTGACCGACCAATACAACGATACTTTTAACTGCTTCGTCCGACCGAACTATGACGGAACGCATCAGGACTTTCCGGGCTTAGACCGTAAGGCATTGGGCATTGAAGACCTGTATTCAAGCCAAAAGGACACGGTTTGGATGATAAAGCTGAACAACGGTGCTATCTGCGACCACGAAGTAGGTGCAGGAAAAACGTTGGTTATGTGTACGGCAGCACAGGAAATGAAGCGTTTGGGACTGGCACACAAACCGATGATTATCGGTCTGAAAAGCAACGTTCACGAAATTGCCGAAGCCTACCGCACCGCTTACCCACACGCTAAAATCCTGTTTCCGGGCAAAGAAGATTTTACGCCCCAAAAACGCCTGCGGATATTCGGCGATATTAAAAACAACGATTGGGATTGTGTAATCCTCACACACGACCAATTTGGTGTGATACCGCAGTCGCCCGAAATTCAAAAGGAAATACTCGAAATCGAATTGGACAGCATAGAGCGTAACCTTGATGCCCTGCAATCGCAAGGCAAGGAAGTTACAAGGGGAATGCTTGCCGGAGTAATCAAGCGGAAAGAGAACCTCGAAGTGAAGCTCAAAACCCTGCAACACGATATTGAAAACCGCAAAGATGATGTGGTTGACTTTAAGATGATGGGCATTGACCATTTGTTCGTTGATGAAAGCCACCAGTTCAAAAACCTAATGTTCAATACAAGACATACAAGGGTTGCCGGATTGGGCAATGTGGACGGTAGCCAAAAGGCATTGAACCTGCTCTTTGCTATCCGTACCATTCAGGAACGCATCAATGCGGATATGGGAGCAACTTTCCTTTCGGGAACGACCATAAGCAATTCACTTACGGAACTGTACCTACTTTTTAAGTACCTGCGACCAAGAGCATTGGAAAAACAAGGCATTCACTCTTTTGATGCGTGGGCTGCTATTTATGCAAGAAAAACGACCGATTATGAATTTTCGGTAGCTAACAATATTGTAGCAAAAGAACGTTTCCGATACTTTATCAAAGTGCCGGAGCTGGCACAATTCTACTCGGAAATCACGGATTACCGAACGGCAAAAGATATAGGTATTGACCGCCCCAATAAGAACGAGGTATTGTATAACATACCGCCTACTCCAGACCAGGAAGATTTTATCAAAAAGCTAATGGAGTTTGCCAAAACAGGAAATGCTACCTTATTAGGAAGAGAACCTTTATCACAAAGCGAAGAAAAAGCAAAGATGCTTATCGCAACGGACTACGCCCGTAAAATGTCTTTGGATATGCGGATGGTAAGCGGTGCGTATGATGACCACCCCGATAATAAGGCTTCGCATTGTGCGGCAAACATTGCCAAGTATTACAACCAATACAACGCACAGAAAGGAACGCAGTTCATTTTCTCCGATTTGGGAACATACAAGCCGGGCGAATGGAATGTGTACTCCGAAATCAAACGCAAGCTCGTGGAAGACCACGGCATACCTGCACACGAAGTCCGGTTTATACAAGAGGCTAAAAATGATAAGCAACGCAAGGAACTTATCAAAGGAATGAACGAGGGCAAAATCCGTGTACTGTTCGGTTCTACAAGTATGTTGGGTACAGGTGTGAATGCACAAAAAAGAGCAGTTGCCGTTCATCATTTAGATACACCGTGGCGACCAAGCGACCTTGCCCAAAGGGACGGTCGGGCAGTCCGAAAAGGCAATGAGATTGCCAAGTTCTTTGCCGACAACAAAGTAGATGTAATTATCTATGCCGTAGAAAAATCACTGGATAGCTACAAGTTTAACCTGCTGTACAATAAACAGCTATTTATAGACCAATTAAAAAACAACAATCTCGGCAAACGGACTATTGACGAGGGCAGTATGGACGAAAAATCGGGAATGAACTTTTCGGAATACGTGGCTATCCTTTCGGGAAATACCGACCTTTTGGATAAAGCCAAATTAGAAAAACAGATTGCCGGATTGGAAAGCGAAAAACAGGCGTTTAACCGTTCCAAGTTCAGTGCCAAATACAAGCTGCAAGACTTTACGGAATTGCTGGATAGTACGCAATCCCGACTAAACAGAATGAGCCTTGATTGGGAAAACTTACAGCAACGCATACAAAAACGTTCGGATGGTACAATTGCAAATCCTGTACAGTTGGACGGTTTACCGCCCAATGAGGATATTAAAAAAATAGGTGTAAAGCTCAACCAGCTTGCGGACAAAGCCCGCACCGGAGGTCAGTATGAAGAAATCGGTAGTTTGTACGGATTTACGCTGTTGGTAAAAACCGAAATGTCCGAAAAGGAGGGCGTGGATATACGGGTAAACCGCTTTTTAGTGCAGGGAGAGGGCAATATCAAATATACCTACAACAACGGTTTAATTGCTAAAGATGAAAAGCTGGCGGCTATGAACTTCCTAAATGCACTGGAGAAATTGCCCGGCTATATCGAGCAGGAGCAGGAGAAAATCGCTGAAATACAAAAAGACCTGCCGATACTTCAGGAAGTGGTTAACGGTACTTGGTCTAAGGAAAGTCGATTAAGCGAACTTAAAACGGATTTGGCAGCCGTAGAAAGAAAGATACAGCTATCTATTACGCCGGAAACCAAACAAGATGCTTCGGAGCAGGCAGAAAAGCAGAATGAAGCCCCAAAGGTGCAGGAAAGCATTATACGGACAAAAGGCGTTCATTCACCTCGTGGCGTATTATAATAGTCGTTACTTTTCGTCCTTTTCGTCCATTTTTTTTATTAGGGCTTCACACAGGCTGTCAAGGAATTTTGTTCGGTTTATCTTACGGGCTTTGAGTTCCATAAACGTGTGGTAAAAATCACCTAACTCAATATTAAAGGCATCTTCAAATGCTTTAGCAATCAATTTTATATCTGTATTCCCATTGTTAAATACACCGTGGGAGTACAGTGCATATATGAGTTCCGTAAGTGCTGTTTTGCTTGCCGTCCATTTCAACGAATTTTCTGAAACTTTTTTCAGATTAAGGTTATTCAACCTATCTTCCAAATAAACCTGTATCAGGTCATTGGCAATTATCTTGGCAACCTTATAATCGTGTGAAGTAGAAAAACGATGGTCTGCCTCAAAATAAAAGGAGTCCAACCATAGCCTTATATCATGCTTACCACGTACAAAAAACTTCTCATCAACGAAAGAATTATTGCTACGGTAATACTTGTAAAAATCAAGATTGTTGTCAAAGAACCTTTTTAGCTTTTTCAGTTCTTTGGTAAAATATTTCCTGATGCGCTTGGCTCCATAGGGTTTTCTCGTTTCGATTTTATAAATGGCGTTGTAGTAGATGAGTTTTGAAACTATAACAGGTTTCTGATATTTGAAAAAATAGATTTCTGCCTCCATATCTTTAAAGTCGTTTTTTAGTACAAACTCCTTTAAATCTGAAAGGCTTTTAATGATAAGCTGTATAATCGCTTCAATCCTTTTTATAGGGTTGTCAATCTCAATCTCCTGTTCCTGAATTGCAGTTTCCAATTTACGATATGTCTCATTGTAAAATTTATCCATACGCTTCATTTTGAAATTCATGATAGTACCTTGCACCGTCACCGCAAGAATATACATTCGGGTTGGATATACTCTGCATATACTCATTCACGGCTATTCCATTATTTTTAAAAGAAACATTCACCTTTTCTAAACCCATATCATCTATATCTGCGGTTCTTCCAGCAGCATGTACCACAAGAGAAGTAGCGAAGTTTAATTCATTTCCTCCCTGCACAGCATGAACTACAAAGTGATTATTTTCTTTGACTATGCTTATTGCCTCAGTGTTTAATTTAATCTGAATGACTAGTTTAACCATGTCAGCATCAAATTTTCCCAAGGGCATCTCCCCCCTGTGAAGAATAACTACTTTCACCCCAAAACGCGAAACAATATGTGCAAATTCAAAAGTTATATAACCACCCCCGATAAACAAAATGTCTTCTAGTAATTCTTTCAGTTCTAAAAAAGCGGTGCTATCGATGAGGAAATTTTCTCTAGGTATATTGATACTCCGTGGTTTGGCTCCGTTTGCAATAACAAACTTTTTTGCTTGTAAAATATTTTCGTTTATTTGAATGGTATTTTTAGAAACGAATTTTGCTTTGCCGTGATACATTCCAACGTCTGCTCTTTTTAATCCGACTTCAGTTTCAGATATTTTTGGTTCTGTAAAACTCTTTTTAAACCGCATCAAATCTTTCAATGAAGATGTGGTAGAAGTTGTGATGCCTTTTCCCTCCAATTGTTTATTGAGCGTCAATACATGCACTAGGCCGACCAAAACTTTTTCAGGGTCACACCCTCTCAAAGCGCAAGTGCCTCCATAGGGTTGGTAATCAATGATAGCAGTTTTTTTATCTGCTGCTGCACAACGCTTGGCTACGTTACTTCCCGAACCTGTGCCTATCACTATTACATCAAATTTTTCCATTTCAAATACTTCAATTTTTTAAAATATTTTCGCAAAATAATAACAAAGATCCTTTTTGGCTTTATCAAGTGGCACAACAGCTCAGTTTTGCCACATCTTTCCCAAAAGTAATTGCAGCCAATTTGATGCCTTCCCCTAAAGTCAAATAAGGATAAAAGCTTTCTGCTAATTCTTTTACGGTTATTCCATATTTGATTGCCATACTCAATTGTTGAATAAGTTCTCCGCCTTCGGGTGCTACTATTCTTGCTCCGATTAGTTTGTCGGTCTCGGTGTTGCGAATAAGCTTTATAAAACCTCTTGTGTCATTTGCTGCAATGGCTCTCGGCACGTCTTTCAATTCTATTTTAGAAACTTCAAACGGAATATTTTGCAGTTCAGCTTGTGCTTCGTCCAAGCCTGCACCTGCTACTTGCGGGTCAGTAAATACTACCCAAGGTAAAGAAGAGTAATCTGCTTTATTTTCACTTCCTGAAAAAGCATTTTCTACGGCAATTTTTCCTTCAAAAGCGGCTGTGTAAACAAAAGCGGGTGTGTTGGTAACATCGCCCACAGCATAAATATTAGGTAAATTTGTTTCCATTTTTTCGTTTACCAAAATGTGTCCTGTTTTATCAAGTTCCAAACCAATATTTTGCAATCCTAATTTTTGTATATTGGGTGTTGTGCCAGATGCCACTACAATTTTTCCTTTTTCTATAATTTGTGTAAAAGAACCGTCAGGGCATTTACAATGGATAATAGTTTCATTTCCTTTTTTATCAAATTTTACTGCTCTAAAATTTGGCAGGATTTCTATACCTTCGTTACGCATTTGTGTTTCCAAGGCTTCGCTGATGTCAGGAGTTTGTGTTCTTAAAACTCTATCTGTAAATTCGATAATACGCACTTTTACACCCAAACGATTATATGCCATAGCTAATTCCAAACCGATGTACCCTGCTCCCATAATAGTGATGCTTTCGGGTTTTTCTTCTAAATCAAAAAGCGAGACATTGGTCAGGTAGCCAATTTCATTCAATCCTTCAATGTTTGGGATATTGGTAGTCGCACCAGTGGCAATGATGAATTTCAAAGCTGTATATTCTGTTTTACTATCCACAACAATTGTTTTGTTGTCTTTAAACTCTGCCCAACCTGTTACCATTTTCAGGTTTTCAAAATCGCTTACCACATCCATATATTTTTTTTCTTGAAGTGTGGCAACCAATTTTTTCTTGTCTTTGATAACCTGTGCAAAATCAATATCAACTCCTTTTGGTTTAATACCTGTAAAGTTGGAATGTGTGGAGTGATAAGCAGTTTCTCCAGCACGGATTAAATTTTTAGATGGTACACAACCTACATTTACGCAAGTTCCTCCGAAATCTAATCCGCCGTTTACCATCAAGGTTGATAGTCCTAAACTTTCGGCTTTGATAGCTGCTGAAAATGCAGCCGAACCACCACCAATAATGATTAAATCAAAATGGCTGCTATTTTGTAAAGAACTATCTTTTTGTGTAGCGCAACAATCCTCTTTTTTGATTTCGCTTTTTACTTTGTAGTTTTTTGTTTCGTTGATTGTATTTACAATTTCTTCTTTACTTGTTTTTGAAGGATCAAACGAACATTCGCAACTGCCACTTTGATAACTTACTTTGGCTTCTGTTACACCTTCATTTTTTAAAAGCATTTTTTCAATGCCTGTTGCACAATGGTCGCAGGTCATGCCCGAAATTTCAAGTAATAGTTTTTCTTCAGTAACAGCTTTGCCATTTTTATGTTCGGCTCCGTTACCTATTATATTTTTTATGAAATTCATTTTTAATTAAATTTTACTTAGATTATTTTTTTGAACAGCATCCTTTCTTTTCACAGTTTTTATCG
>DBLQ01000106.1 GCA_002297505.1 Flavobacteriales bacterium UBA720 | reverse complement strand
TGTGGGTACCGATTTTCCGCCAGAACCGCGATAACGTGCTGGACGTGCTAAACGAGCACATTGCTCAGCTCAGAAAATTCAAATCCGCGTTGGAAAAGGAGAATTTTGAATATCTGGAAGAACTTATTGTCAATGCCAATAAGATCCGTGGCATATTGAACAAATAAAAAACTCCGACAATCATCGGAGTTTTAAAAATAATTTAGCTTTCGTAGCCGGCATCTTTGCTGTAATTGATCATCCAGTAGACGCCGTATCGATCTCTGAAGCTCCCGAAATAGTCGCCCCAGAACTGATCTTCCATTGGCATTTCTATCTCACCGCCCACGGACAGCGCATTGAAGATGCGGTCTGCCTCTTCCCTGCTCTCCGGGAAGATAGAGATATAATTGCCGTTTCCCTGGTTGAGCTTCTGTCCCATAGACGGCACAATATCCGAAGCCATGAGAAGATCTTTCCCAATGGGCAGGGCAATGTGCATGACCCTGTTTTTCTCATCATCGGAAAGGTGTTCTGTTCCTGGCGCGTTGCCCATTTTCATGACACCGCCCACAAAGTCTCCCCCGAAAACGGACCTGTAAAAAGTGAAGGCTTCTTCTGCTTTACCATCAAAGTTGAGGTATGGATTTAGTTTTGGCATTTTGTATTTTTTTAATGGATTAATGATTCTCACTTAGTTTCTTGACGACCTCAAGCCCTTTATTGAAGCCTTGGTCCATCATCGGTTTATAGGAACTGTCCACGTCCACAGACACCGTAAGCCGGGTTTTGCCGGCATTCTCCTCCAGATGATAAGCCTCCAGACTGCCAGTCCATTCGCGGACTTTTTCGCTTTCCAAATCCTCCACTCCGTCGCGTAGCTCCCCAAGGTGTTTGAATATGATTTCGTAAGGCGCGTGAAAGCTGTCAATGGTGCTCACCATCCCGTTCTGTCCGTCGGCATCGGTAAAATAGGTTTTTCCTCCCACTTGCCAATCCGTAGACATCCTGGAACCGGGACTGAAATAATGCGTCCACTGGGCATACGTTTTCTCATTCCAAAGGACATCCCAAATCTTTTCTGCCGAGGCATTGACCTCGATCTGATATTTCAGTGTTTCCATAGCCTGATAATTTCATGAGTTGTAAGCATCTTCGATATCCTTTTTCCACCTCGTGCGTGTTGGTCAGTTCTATCAGCCGGTGCGGGACAATCTGCCAACTGAATCCGTACTTATCCTTTAGCCATCCGCACCGGCTTTCCTGCCCGTCTTTCGAGAGATGATCCCAATAATAGTCTGTTTCTTCCTGGTCGCGGGTCATCACCGTCATAGATGTCCCTTCTGTAAAGTTGACTTTATGATCATGCGAGCTGTCCATTGCCATCATCACATAATCATTCATGATGAATTGCGCGTGTGCCACATTACCTGCCGTGTCGCCCTGTCCTTTCTCGTATTCCATAATGCCTTCAATCTTGGAATTCGGAAAAATGGAGGTGTAATACTCCAATGCCTCTTTGCACTTCCCGTTGTTCTCTCCTGTGAACATCATCACGGGAGAAAATTTCTGCTGATAGGCCTCACTGCTGTAATAGATCTGCCAGGAAATACCATATTGGTCTTCTACCCAGGCGTAGCAGTCGCTCCATGGATACGAGTCCAGCGGCATCATTATTTTTCCGTTTTCAGAAAGCTTTTGATAATAACTTTCTGCTTCGTCTTTCGATGCGCACATCATCATCAGCGACAGTGTAAGGTTGGGCTGAAACATCGGTCCGCCATTGAGAAACATCAGGGTCTGGCCTTCAATCTCAATGTTATTGACCATGGGTGTCTCACAAGATACTTTTGAGTTTCTGAAAATGGAGGCGTAAAACCTCGCAGCTTCGGCTCCGTTCTGATTGAACCAATAGCAGGGAAATATGTTGGTATTCATAATGGTGCTTTATTTTTTTGATGTTAACAATAGTGGTCAGATCGTTTCTGAATATCTCTTGAAATTGTCCAGAATAGCCTGCCAGCCTTGCTGCTGCATTTCCAAAGGATTCTGACTTTCCGGATCAAAATGTTCCGTCACTCTGGTCCTGTCCTCAGCAAGCTTTTCAAAAATAACTTCTACCTTACGTCCGTCTTCCAGGTGGTACCGGATGTGTTCATTGTCCTTAATCTCATCATAGATCCCAATAAAATCAAAACCGAAGCTGCCATCCCTGGCCTGCATTCTGGCTTCCAGCCTTCCTCCGACTCTCAGATCATTGGCAGCCGAGGGACATTCCCAGCTTTCATGCGCCAAGTTCCATTTGGTGATATGTTGAGGGTCATTAAAGGTATCCCACACCTGCTCTACAGGCTTTTTGATTTCTGCTGATATTGTCAATGGTTCCATTTGAATTTCTTTTGAATCAAAGTTAAATTTATTCTGATATCCGGGACTTGTCCTAAGGCAATATTTTAATTCGCAAATAAAAAATCACTCTTAAAAGAGTGATTTTCATTGATTTATTTTTTAAAGCCTAGAGGATATTTGACATTGCTATAACTATCTATGCTTGCCTTCAGCGATCCAACCGCGAGCTCTGCCTTGATGAGAATCGGAACCCGGTTCTGATCATTGGAAACCCACATGGTGACACCTTCCTTCTGTTTGAAAACCCTGCCGCTCATTACGGAAGGGATGATTTTAAGACAATTGATCTTACCAAATTTAGTAGAGAGATTTTCCGTTCCCGTCACTTTCAGCTGGAAAGGGAACATCTCATCATCTACCCAGACATTCATCCGGACAATGCTGCCCACTTTAAGATTGTCT
>DBLQ01000005.1:12052-26629 GCA_002297505.1 Flavobacteriales bacterium UBA720 | reverse complement strand
TCCCAAAATATCGTGCAAATGGCACAAAGTAATACTAACTTATCCTTTCTCGTAGCTGCCGTAACCAGAGCGAGCCAGGGAAACACCAATGTGGCAGCTGCATTATCAGCTAATACTGCGATGACTGTGTTTGCACCGACCAACCAAGCGTTCATCAATGCAGGTTTTACAACTACTGCTGCAATCATGGCTGCAGATCCTAATACTCTGGCGGGTATTCTGACTTACCACGTTATTCCGGCGAGAGTTTTTTCTTCCGACCTTTCTGAAGGCGCTATGCCGACGACTGTAAACGGAGAGAAAGTAACCATTACACTTTCCAGTGGTGCTAAGGTGAAAGGGAAAAGCAATGCCACAGCTTCCAATATTACCATGACTGACATGCTGGCTACCAACGGTGTAGTACATGTTATTGATCAAGTTTTACTACCATAACGAACTAACATTCACTTTAATTAAATGAAAAGGCCCGGCAAAAATTGTCAGGTCTTTTCTGTTTTTCAGTCATAGGTTTTGCTGGAATCTTGCAGAAGTTGATTCAGTGTTTGCAACTCTTCCGGCTTCAGGTCGCGCCATTGGCCAACGGGAAGATCCAGTTTAATATTCATAATCCGGATGCGCTTCAGTTTTTTCACCTCATAACCGAGATGCTCGCACATCCTCCTGATCTGGCGGTTCAAACCCTGAGTGAGAACAATACGGAAGTTCATGGTATCAATCTTCTCGACTTCACATTTTTTGGTGATGGTGTCCAGAATAGGGACGCCATTCCGCATCTTTTCCAGGAATTTTTCGGTGATGGGTTTATCTACCCGGACCAGATATTCTTTCTCATGATTGTTTCTGGCTCTCAGAATTTTATTGACAATATCGCCATCTGATGTCAGTAAGATCAAACCTTCACTGGGCTTGTCCAGTCGTCCGATGGGGAAAATTCTCTTCGGATGATTGATGTAATCTACGATATTGTTTTTTTCGCGTTTCGTGTCTGTGGTGCATACGATTCCTACAGGTTTATTGAAAGCAATATAGACAAATTCTTCTTCTTCATTCTTTCTGATGGACTTTCCGTCCACGTAGATTTCATCTTCTTCAGACACTTTGGTTCCCATTTCGGGAACAACTCCGTTGATGGTAATCCTGCCCTCTTCCAGAAGCTTGTCTGCAGCTCTTCTGGAACAGTAGCCGACTTCTGAAAGGTATTTATTAATTCTGATTTTTTCCATTAATCTTTTCCGTAAACCGTGTATTTTTTATTGCTGAATATGCTGGCGCTAAAATAAGCGCCAATAAACATAGCATTGGTATATTTAAATTGATCAGATCTCAGAAACAATCCGAATTCCTGATTCAGCCTTTTAGAAAATGAATCCTGATAGCCAAGCTTGAGGCCATAATGTTCGGAATCATTAACTTTTGCCTGATTGAGCTGACGGCCATACTCCAGCTCAATAATTGTTTTCCCTCCGTTATCTTTGCCAATAAAAAATTTGGGCTGTAATGTCCAGCTGAGCAGATGAAGGCTGTCTGCAATATAATTGTACTGAATTCCAGTTCCGAGACCAAAAAATGAAAACACCTGATAGCCAAGAGCTGCACCAATGCCATACGTAAAATCATTAGGCAGATATGGCCTTACATACTCCTGATAATAAGGCGAATCCCGATTCTGATCATTTTTTATGGAATTCCCAAGGTTATAGCCTACCTGCAAAGTTGGACTGAAATAGAAGCCCATTCTATTGCTGGCAGTTTCCTGTGCCCACCCCGAAACTGAAATGAGGATCATGACAATGGTAATTAGTTTTTTTAGTGACATGCTGATTTAAAAATCTTTTGACAAAGCTACTGGTTTCGGAAGAAATATGAAACCGCCAATTGAAATCAATTGGCGGCTGCAATTATGATTGATCAGTAGTTATTTTCTGATCACTTTCTTAGTTAAAATTTCGCGGGCAGTTTTCACCTTTACCAAATAGACACCTTCCGAAAGTATCGCTAAATCTATGGATTTTACATCGCCATCCATCGTTTTTACCAATTTTCCGGCTGCGTCGTAAACTGCTGTGGAAATGATTTTAGCATTCAATTCAAAATTCACCACATCTGCAGTAGGATTTGGATATACACGGAAAGCCTTTTCCGCCGCAGTTTCAGCTACTGCCAAAGCAGCATCCTTGATCTGAAGATTATCAAAGTAAGCATCCGTACCGAAGTTGTCAATTCTAAAGTCAATCTCATCCAGCGTGGTACCGGAACCTACTGCCGGGCCAGTCATTACCAGTTGATTATTGATATAATAATTGATTTCGCGTACGCTAAAATCGATTTCAACTCTTACCTTATACCAGGTGCCGGCATTATATGTACCAACAGTCTGGTAAACTCCCAAGATCAAATCTGCGATCCTGATCTCACCTTGGTATGTAAAGTTGATATTTACTAGCTGACCGCTCGGAGTAAAAGCAATGAAAAGGGCATTGGAGCCATTGAGTTGAGGCGCATATACATCATAAGAAACCGAAGTCTTGCTGTAGGAAGGAAAATCGTAGATGAAGATTCCGCTGTTCTGCCCACCAAAATTATTCAGTAATTTAAGCGAGTTAGTTCCGGAAGAAGCTCTTTCCGCAGTCACCACAGCAGTGTTTGGTGTAGAAACCGTGGTATTTCTGAAAGTATTGATATTGGCTTTCTGACCTGTAATATCACCTGCAGTAAATCCTTCGGAAGCTTCAAAGGAAATAACCGTCTGAGCTGAAACCGAAATAACAAAGGCTGATAACGCCACGAGAGATAGTAAAAATTTTCGCATTGTAAAATTTAAGATTAAATTAAGTTTTTATTAATCTGGCGAAAATAAACCTTGGTGGCTTTAAATCAAAAACAATATCCCGTCAATGGCGGGAATGAGTGCTATAATCGTAAATATTCCGCCTTTTAAATATACTTCACTTTATGTGCGAAGGGAAAACTGGAATCGGTATAATAAAAAAACCGTCATCTGAATCAAATGACGGTTAAGATATTAATTGAAAGTAATTATTTTTTGATTACTTTCTTGCTGAAAGTTTCAGCGGCAGTTTTTACTTTTACCACATAAACACCTTTCGGGAGTGAAGAAACGTCTACAGATTTTACATCACCGCTAATCGCTTTAACAGATTTGCCGGCAGCATCATAAACTTCAGTAGAAATCACCTTAGAATTCAGTTCGAAATTAATAACATCTACAGCAGGATTTGGATATACACGGAACGCTTTGTCTGCAGCATTTTCTGCAACTGCTAATGTTGCATCAACTACTTGAATGTTGTCCACATAGAAACCTGTACCGTAATCATCAGTCATCAGATCTACAATGTTAAATTCTGACACTTCAGGATTGATAGCACCTGTCCCAACCAAATCAGAATTTACATAATAGTTGACTAACGAATTTGTAAAATCAATCTCAATTTTAACATTATACCATTGGTTGGCAGAATATGTCTTCGACGTTTCCAATAATCCACTCTCTGCGTCGTTAACTTGCACAGTTCCTGTGTAATCAAAATCTACCGCAGCTACCACATCGTAAGCATCGTTATACACCACAAAAAAATTGTCGGATCCACCGAGTCCTTCAACATTAATGGAGTAAGAAATTACAGCCTTCTGGTAGCCCTGTACAGTAGACTCGATGCCATAATTATCCATCACAGATTCATCACTGCTGATTTTTACAGATCTTACTCCATCAGAAGCCTTGGCAGTTGATACTGTCGTAAAATTTGCTGGCGCACCACCCCATGCTGTCCAGGTTTTCTGACCACTTAGTGCACCTGTGTTATACCCTTCGGTACTTTCGAAAGATATCTTGGTTTGTGCATTGATTGAATAAAAAATTGCTGAACTAGCAGCAAGAGATAATAGAAGTTTTCTCATATTATAAATTAAAAATTAAACATCCGTTTTAAGAAAGGGATGCTAAAATAGTACAATTAAATTTCAAATCCAAAAATAAATATAATTCTTAATCAGAAATATTGAGGATTGCTTAATTAATCTTATGGGTATTCTAATACTTCTATATAAAAATATCATCGTCCAAATAACTTGCCGATGCATTCTCCACCGTATAATCTCCTATCTTAGTTCGTCTTAATTGAGTTAGGTAAGCTCCAACAGATAATTCCTGGCCAATATCATGTGCCAGACTGCGGATGTATGTCCCTTTACTGCAGCCTACTGTGAAGGAGACGTGTGGGAAATTGATTTCAATCTGATGGATATAGTGGATTGTAGTTTTCCTTGATTTCATGGCAACTTCTTCACCTTTCCTGGCTAAATCATAGGCACGATTTCCGTCTATTTTAATGGCAGAAAAGATGGGAGGCGTTTGATCGATCTCGCCCACGAATTTTCCTAATGCTCTGTGAACATCCTCTTCGGTAATATGGCTGTAATCCACCGGAAAAATCTCTGGCTTCTCGGTGTCATAAGATTCAGTTTGCACGCCGAGTTTGATTTCTGCCCAATATTCCTTCGGCGCATCCTGTATTTCCGGAATTTTTTTGGTGAATTTCCCTGTACACACGATTAGCAAACCTGTAGCGCGCGGATCCAGCGTCCCGGCATGACCGATCTTAAATTTCTTTGGCAATTCCTTGAACTGCCGCTTTAGCTTATATTTTAGTTTGTTGACGGCCTGAAAACTGGTCCAGTCGAGAGGTTTGTCCAGTAAAAAAATCTGTCCCGCTTGCAATTCTTCTGCTGTCATCTTAAAATTTTCAGGGTTGAGTTAATTTTTAGATAATTACAATTATTGGAAACAATAAAAATAAATCAGCAGCGCGACTCCGACAAAAATCCGGTACCATCCCCAAGGTCTGAATCCATATTTGTTAAGCAAACTGATAAATGATTTTATAGCAATCAAAGCAACAATGAACGCAACAATATTTCCCACTACAAAAACCAAAATATGTTCCTGCGATTCCATAATCATCTCATAACCTTTCATCGGCATAGCCGTTTCCTTGCCCCAGGTTTTTACAAAAATAGAATAGACTGTTACCGCCAGCATTGTGGGCACAGCAAGGAAAAAAGAAAATTCGGCAGCCGCTTTGCGGGAAAGGCCTTGCGCCATTCCTCCGATGATGGACGCTGCACTTCTGCTGGTGCCGGGCATCATCGCCAGACATTGCCAGAAACCGATGGTTACTGCTTTTTTAATCGTGAGATCCTTCTCATTATGGATTACAGGATTTTTGAACCAACTGTCTGCGAAGAGCAACACCACACCTCCTAGTACCAAGACTGTGGAAATAGCGATCTGATTGCCCAAAACAGCTTCTATGGCATCATCCAGAAAAAATCCAAGCACCAAAGCGGGCATCACTGCAAAAGCCAATTTGTAGTAAAACTGGAGATTGCTGAAATCAAAGAATTTTTTCCAATACGCTACCACCACGGCCAGGATGGCTCCGAACTGTATGGAAACCTGAAACATCTTCAGAAATTCTGTTTCCTCCAGACCCATAAGACTTGCCGTGAAGCCCATATGTGCAGTGGAAGAAATAGGAAGATATTCTGTTAAACCTTCGATGATGGCAATGATGATCGCTTTGACTAAATCCATAAATTGATGATATTTAAAAAAAACTTTGTCAAAGTACAAAACCTTGACAAAGTATATTCTGAATGTTGAATTATTTATTTGTTGCGTTTCAGAATTGAAACAACCTGAAGTACGAATCCTCCAATTACCAATAAAGGCGCTAATCTGATTCTCCTGAAAGAAAAAATCCCCTCGTTCCAGTAATTGGGGTCAAACTTGCCATCAGGCGTGGTATTGGCATCCGCGCCCAGCATCAGAACAAATCCCAGTAGGATCATCCCAAGGCCTATCAGCATCAGTTTAAAATTTTTATTGCCGAAGTAGAAGCTCTTTTGCTCCACTTCATTAGCCTTACCAAACTGATCAGCGGAAAATTTATTGTTTGCTTTTTTTGCCATGATTTAAGAATAATAAAGATCATCCACATTACTTCTGAGGAATCTCCATGTTGCAAAGATAGTACTTGCAATCGTTATAAACACACCTACCAGTAAAATGATGATCACCAGAAAAACGTACTGGTTGGTATCCTGCACAAAAGGTGTCCCAATCTGATTGGTGAAGTAATACCACACACCACCTAAAGCCAGGAGCCCGATAAATGCGCCAATCAATCCTAGCACCAAAGCTTCCCTGATAAACGGCGTCAGAATAAATCTGCGCTTGGCGCCTACCAGCTGCATTGTCTTGATGATGAAACGTTTGGAAAATATTTTTAAACGAATGGAATTATTAATCAATACAATGGCTACCACAAGAAATAGAATCGAGAATGCCAAGATCCAGGTAAGAATCCTGTTCAGATTATTGTAAACATCTATGGTGAGCTGGTTGTCATTAGCCACATCTTTAACACCTTTAATGGCCTTGAGCTGCGTGACGACACCGTCAATCTTAGCAGGATCTACAAATTCCGGTTTCAACGTAACCTCCACCGAAGCCGGGAAAATATCTTCTTCAAACAGCGCATCAGAATCTATTCCCAACTGTTTTTTCGCCAGCACCGAGGCTTCCTGCTTGGAAATATAGCGCGCCTGCTTCACATAATTCTGCTGCTTGATGGTATTGAAAGTTTCTTCCTGAAATTTGAGCGTTTTTGCTGAATCACGTGGATCCAGATATTCGTCAAAGTAAGCTTCTACCACAAGCTGTTCCTTGATATAATCGGAATACTTTTGAGCATTGATCAAAATCAGTCCAAACAATCCTACCAGGAACAAAACCAGCGAAATACTGATGACTACAGTGATATTACTGGATCTTAATCTGCTTTTATTAAAGTCGTCAACGGTCTTTGGCATCAAAAAAATTTTTGCTAAAATAGAAATTTATACGCAGAATTGCTCATTTTTCATTGTTAATAAAATCATAAAACAACCTGTTAATGCAGAGGGACGGCGCAATCCTGAAACAATGAAAATCGGCATTTTTATTGTTAATAAGAGATTATCAAACTGAAAATTAATATGAAACTTCTTCGACAATCTACTGGAAAGAACTTCTTCTACACAACGCCCGATAAAGAAAAGGTTATGGATAAAGAAAAAATTGAGTACGTCAAATCTCTTGTCATTCCGCCGGCATGGACAGATGTGGAAATCACAACCAACAAAAGAGCCAAGATCCTGGCTGTGGGACGCGATCAGAAAGGCCGTAAACAGTACATTTACAATCCTAAATTCCGTGCAAAGAAAGATGCTGACAAATTTGACAGAATCCTTCACTTTGCAGAGAACCTGGAGCACATGAGAAGAGTAACCGGCCAGCATCTGCGGAAGAAAAAAATGTCCCGTGAAAAAGTGATGGCTGCAATGGTAAGACTACTCGACTCGGCTTATTTCCGCCCGGGAAGTCCTAAGTATACGCAGCAAAACCAAAGTTACGGACTGACGACGATCCGGAAAAAACATCTTAACATTGAAGGCGACGAAATGATTTTTTCTTATAAAGGCAAATCCGGGAAGTTTCAGGAAAAGCATGTAGTAAATTCCAAACTTACAAAAGTAATTTCAGAACTGGAGGAGTTGCCAGGTTACAGACTATTCAAATATTACAATGAACATGGCGAGTTGGTGCAGGTTGAAAGTCAGGATCTGAACCACTATATCAAGGAGGTGATGGGCGAAGAATTTTCTGCCAAAGATTTCCGAACCTGGGCCGGCACTATGATTGCAGCAGGCATCCTGGACGAACTGGGCATCTGCGAAGAAAAACAACAAAAAGAGATGAAGAAACGCATCAGAAATGCCATTGTTGCAGTGTCCGAAAAGCTAGGCAACACGCCCTCTGTAGCGCGGGATTCTTACATTGACCCAAGAATTTTTGAACATTATAAAAATGGTCAGACCATCCAATACTTCAGAAAAGAGATTAAGAAACTGATCAGGAAAAATGAAAATCTCTCCGAAACTGAAGTTGGAGTCCTCTATATGCTTAAATCCAAATTAAATTAAGCTTTAAGATAATGAAATACATTTCCAATATTGGCAATCAAGTCGGTGGGAAGCATGGCTTCTTCGGAATTTTCTGAAGCAGCCAGATCGCCTGCTTTGCCATGAAGCCAAACACCGAAAATACAGGCGTCTTCAGTTTCATATTGCTGTGCCATCAGTGATGTGATGATTCCGGTGAGTGCATCGCCACTGCCACCTTTTGCCATGCCAGCATTCCCCGTGATATTGTAGAAAACGGCTCCCGCAGGTGTGATCACTGCAGTATGGTGATCTTTGAGCACAATATAAATTTGCATCTCCGCTGATTTTTGCCGGGCAAGTTCCAAACGTTCAAATGAATTTTTTGTCTTCCCGAAAAGTCTTTCAAACTCCAGCGGATGTGGCGTGATCACGGAAAACTCGGGAATCAGATTCAGTTGCTGATGTTCCGCCAGGATGTTAAGCGCATCTGCATCCAAAACAGTTGGATGTCTGGAGTTTTTCAGAAAGTCAAGAAATGCCGTCACGGTAGATTCCTCTTTACCCAGACCCGGACCAATGCCATAAACAGCTTTGTCCTGGATCTTGATCTTATCAATGTATTGATCGCCGGACTGGATGAACATGGCTTCGGGGATGCGCGTTTGCAAAACAAAGTTGGCACAGTTAGGCGCCATCGTGAACGTAAGTCCGCTTCCTGTACGCAGGGCTGCCTCGGTAGCCATCATCACAGCACCCGCTTTACCATAACTTCCGCCCACCAAGATACTTTTTCCGTAAGTTCCTTTGTGGCTAAACGCTTTTCGCGGCCTGTAAATCTTGTGAATTAAGTCCTCATCAATTGTGTTATAATTAGTCTCTGTATTCTGAATAAATTTTTCATCAAGACCAATGTCCAGCACAACGATCCTTCCGCAATGCGCGCCCGTCTCGGGATGAAGAAAACTGCGTTTGTAAAACTGGAAAGTCAAAGTTACATCTGCATTTAAAATGGACTGCTCGTCTTCCGGAATTTGATCTGCAAACAAACCGGAAGGGAGATCAATCGCAATTTTAGGGACGTTGAGCTGATTAATGCGGTTGATAAGCGTTTCGATTCTACCTTCTACAGGCCTGTTTAGTCCATATCCAAACACTGCATCAATCACTGCGGCATTGTCCCAATTCAAATGATTAACTTCATAAAAATCCCTGATACGGATGCTATTGATTTTTTTAAGTCTTTTAAAGTTAACCTGTGCATCTTCCGAAAAATCCTGATTTTTTTTATCAACAAAAACTTCGACATCGAAACCGTCATCATGAAGCATCCTTGCAATAGCGAAGCCATCACCACCGTTATTACCTGTACCACAGAAAACATAAAAGCGGCTGATATAGCGGAATTCATTTTTAATCCATCCTGCGCATGAAGAGGATGCACGTCTCATAAGATGGATTGAGGTGGTACCGGACTGAATGGTCGCCTGATCACAGGCTTTAAGCTGAGCAGCAGTGAAAATTTTCATTTTGTCTTTTAAAAATCAAGCTCAAATTTAATTAATAATTTTTTTATTTAAATCGAAATAATAAACACAATTATCAAAAAAATTATATTTTTGTTATATAACTAAAAAAATACAGCTATGGGATTTGTAAAAGAATTTAAGGAATTTGCATTTAAAGGCAATGTGGTAGACCTCGCCGTGGGTGTGATCATTGGAGGCGCATTCGGTGCCATTGTTAAATCTTTGGTGGATGATGTGATTACACCATTATTGCTGACGCCCGCTCTGGAAGCCGCCGGAGCAGAAAACATCAAGCAGCTGGCCTGGAACGGCGTCACTTATGGTAATTTTCTCTCATCCGTCATCAGCTTTTTGGTGATCGCCATGGTGCTATTCTGGCTGATTAAACTGGCCAACAGGTTTAACAAAAAAGAAGAAGCTGCTCCTGCCGGACCATCATCTACAGACATTTTGCTAGCTGAGATCCGTGATGAATTAAAGAAAAAACAAGCACTTTAGAATAAGCAAAATGCCACTTTTCAGTGGCATTTTTTATTTCAGTAAGTCAAGTTCCAGAATGTTATTATTTTTCTTCATTCTTTCCATCATCGCTTTTTCCTGGGATTTCAAATAGTCTGCATTATCCAATCTATTTCCGGCATCGTCCGTTACATAAAATTGTCCGTCCTGCGCTTTCTTTTTCAAATTAGCCATCGGATCTTTTCTGTAATTTTTATAAGCAGTCTGATATTTTTTATAATTTAAGTCTATTGGTTTTTCAAATTCAAAAGAGAGAATATCTCTTTCCACAACGTTATTTCTAATTCCCTTGAGTTCCATTTTATGAAAACCTGCTTGGTCTTCAATCTTGATAATCAGACCCGGCAAACCATAAAACTTATATGGTCCATCCTGAAGTGGTATTTCCGTTGAAAACCAAGCGATCCACTTTCTACCAGCAAAGTCAGTTTCGGCTTTTTGGACATTCCACTCGCCTATTATTTCTTGATCTGGCAAAATCTTCCAATCCCATTTAATTTGCTGATTCACATTGTAAAGTGTCATATCCAAAGTGATAATCTGATTGATTTTAAAAGATGGATAACTTTTCAGAATTTTGTATGCCACAACACCTTGTTTTGCGGACAACAGCGCAGAATCATCACTGTGAGCGGCCATATTTTTCTTGAACTGGGCATCCATAATAGAATCGTTTTGGAAAACATATTCGCTGTAGTATTTGGAACCCTTTTTGTCAACATCCAAGACCATCAATTCAGACATTTTGGTTTCCACATCTGTAGAATCTGTCTGGAAATTATACTCATAGTAGAATCTTTGCGTTTGGGAAAACGCCGCTAAACTTATAAAAATAAGGTTTAAGAATACTAGTTTTTTCATCATTGTGCTATTTGATCAAATATAATCAATTTACAATATCCAGCTCAATTCTGTTGTTATCTTTTCTGATCTGATTTTTCAGACGTTCTTCCTGGTCTTTGGCTACCTTTGCAGAACTGCCGTCTTTTCCGGTCAATACGATCGTGGCGCCGCCCATTTGCATCTGCTTGATCCCTTTGGTAGGATCGCTTTCGTACTCGCTGATCACTTTTTTAAACTGCTTATTATTAATGGCGATTTCTTTGGCATCCCAAACATTGATATTCAGGTCTCCCTGGATATTCTTGATCCCTTTCAGCTCCATCTTATGCGAGCCGGTCTTATCCTCGATTTTGACGATTAGCCCGGGCAAGCCATGGAATTTATAAGGGCCATCCTGAATCGGAATTTCTGAAGAAAACCAGGCAATCCAATGTCTTCCGGCAAAATCGGCTTCCGCTTTCTGGGCGTTCCACTCGCCAATTTTTTCCTTGTTCTGTGAAATTTTCCAGCTGATTTTCCGGTCATCGGAAATATTATAGGCATCCATAGACAGTTTCCTGTGAAGGTTGACTTTATAATCGGGATACGTTTTGGTTACGGAATAGCGCACGCTACCCTTCTGCATATCCGAACGGATGTTGATGGAGCCGGTAGCAGCAAGCTGTTTTTCCAGATCAATTTTCATGAGAGAATCCGAATTGAAAACGGTGTAGCTATAATATTTGGAGCCTTTTGAGTTGGTGTCCAGGAACATCATTTCGGTCTTAACATCTTGTGCATTAGCAGAATCGGGGACAAATTTGTACTCGTAAATAAAGCGCTTGTTTTGTGCAATCCCCATTGAACAAATTTACAAAAAAAGTAAAATTAGTTTTTTCATAAAGATAAAGATAAAAAAAGCCGGCGGACCGGCTAAAGTGTATGAAAATAAAATATATTATTTGGTGATAATTTCGATCTTCCCTGTGCCATTATTCTTTAATACATTAACCGATGCTATCACATTTGGATTTAATTTTTCAAATTCCGATGCACTGGAAACTTTTCCGTTAATGTAGTAAACCAAATCTTTACCAGTCACAGAAGTGTCTGCAATTCTGATTTTATTTGCTTTAAATGTTCTCAGAGTTGGAATATTTCCCGTAGTTATTTGCTTTTGCAAAACAATCATCTTGGGCTGGCTGTCAGAATTCATACCCATATTGAATGAAGAATTTTTTAGCACTTCTTTATTCAGCTGCTGTTGCTTTTCCAGAATTTTTCTTTGCTGCTCCTGAAGCTTTTTCTGCTCATCTTTGAGTTCTTTACGCTTCTTTTCCAGTTTTCTCAATTCCTTTGGAGACAATTTGCTTTTGGCTTCACTGAAAAATGGATCATCCGAAAAATTGAAATTAAAATGAGTTGTCAAATCTTTGAATTCCGGCAAATCATTGGCATCGATGCCGAATGCTAGAGTTCCGTCCGTGAAAGCATCTTTCCCGAATTGGTCTTTGATCATTTTCTGGAACTCCGCATCCGAATAGACCATGCCATATTTTTCAGAAGCTTCCTGCGCTTTTTTCTGTGCATCTTGCAGCATCTTCTGAAATTCCGGCGAATTGACTTTAGCAGCAGCTTCTTCTGCCCGTTTTTCTGCCTCAGCGATTCTTTTTTTGAATGCCGGAGAATTCACCATTTTATCTGCTGCGGCCGCACGTTTTTCTGCGTCTGCAATCCTTTTCTTGAATTCTGGAGAATTCACTATTGCATCGGCATTCTTCGCCGTCTTCTCTGCATCCGCGATTTTTTTCTTAAAAGCAGGAGAATCGTACATCTTAGCCAGCGCTGAACTCTGATCCTCTAGTCCCTTGATATTCTGTTTGTAATTATCAGAATTGACAATTTGCTCCATTTGATTGCCCAGTTGTTCCATCTCTTTTTCGAGTGCCAGATATTCTGGAGAATCTTCTTTTTTAGCTTTTTTCAGCGAGGACAACGCCTTTCCTTTCTCTGCCATTTTTTTGCTGATGGCCGCCATTTTCAGATGGTCTTCCTGCAAAGCATCGGAGTACGCCTTGCTGCGGTTCTGGTGATCAGATGCAATACTGTCGAACTCCGACTTCGGCGGAATAGTGTCGGTCTTCAGATCTTTTACGGCGATCTCTATCGCTCTGTTCGTTTCTTCAATTTCTCTGTTTTTGGCATTCACCATGTAGGCAAACACCATTAAAAATAGAATAGGTAGCGCAAAAAGTTTGCGTGCATAGCTGTACTTGGTCTTGTTTTTTGTGATCATTGTTAATCTTTTTTTGAGGTTGGATGATAAAAATGGACTTGTGACAGGCAAAACGGCACCTGAGAAGTGACTCTCGAGAAGCATCTGCGCAAATGCTTTGGTGTCGGATTTTTTGACTGCTTTCTTGTCCGCCAAGTATTCGTGAATAAGATTGATTTCTTTGTTGATAAAATAAAACACAGGATTGAACCAGAACACTGACTTGGTGATCTGCATCAGCAGCTTGTCCCAGCTGTGTTTCTGTTCTATGTGCACCATCTCGTGTTTCAGAATCTGCTGACCCACCGGAGAGTTGATCTCTATGGATTTTTTCCAGAACAGACTTCTGAAGAAAGAAAAAGGTGCATTATTTAGATTCGTCTGGTAAAACTGAATCCCTTCTATAGTTTCGCTGGGAAACTTTTGTTTGATGGCATTGATTTTCAGGATTCCTCTTATCAGGCGAACTAAAAGAGCGACTGAAACCAGTCCAGTAATTGCATAAAAAACTGAATAAATAGTGATATCATAGTTGGTATTTTGAGAAGGACTTTGACTGAATCCGCTCAGAAGCAGATAGAGATTTTTATTAGTTTCAATCGTGAAATAAGTTACTTTAATCCATGGCAGTATCATGCTCACCAGAACCGAAACCAGAAGGTAAAACCGGTTGTAATGGTGAAAAGTCTTATCCTTCAGGAACAAAAGGTAATAGGCAAACATCACCGCTGAGCAGAGAATCATCTTGCCAAAATAAAGTAATACGGGTTCCATTATTCCTTATTTTTTAATTCATTTAAAAGCAGCTCCAGATCCTTAACACTGATTTCATTCTCTTCTACCAGGAAAGAAACCGCATTGGTGTAAGATCCTTCAAAATAATTCTTGACCAGACTTCTGATAGAGCGTCCACTGTAACTTTCCTTGGTCACTACGGGAAAATACTCGTGCTGCCTTCCAAAGGTCTTATGGCTGACAAAACCCTTTTCCATCAATATTTTCAGAATTGTAGAAATAGTGTTGGTATGCGGCTTTGGCTCGGGAAAAAGTTCCAGAATATCTTTCAGAAATCCTTTTTCGATCTGCCAAAGGTACTGCATCACCTGTTCTTCTGCTTTGGTCAACTTATTCATATTCTTTTCTTTAAAAACAATCAATCTTATATCACTAAAAACTTAGTAATACAAATGTAGATTAAATTTCCATTCGTACAACTATTTTTTTAGTTAAATGAAGTTAAAAATTTTATCCTGCTGATTTTCAGAGTCAAATATTTACAATTATGGAAGTTTTCTGAAAATTTTTAATTTGGGCTTGACTTCTTTCGGATAAGTCGTATATTTGCAGAACAATATCGCGAGGTAGAGCAGTAGGTAGCTCGTCGGGCTCATAACCCGGAGGTCGCACGTTCGAGTCGTGTCC
>DBLQ01000005.1:11520-11855 GCA_002297505.1 Flavobacteriales bacterium UBA720 | reverse complement strand
AGTAAGAGAATCAATTTTTTTGATTCTCTTTTTTATTATGGAAGAATTTGTAGTTTATATTTTATATTCTGAGAAATTTAATAAGACTTACGTCGGATTTACGTCCAATCTGTTAGAAAGATTTAAGTCACACAATAAATTGGGAACCAAAGGCTATACGATAAAGTTTAGACCCTGGACCGTTATTCATGTTGAATTCTTTCATGACAAAAAAAGTGCTATGGACAGAGAAAAATTCTTGAAAACCGGAGTAGGACGGCTATTCATCCATTCTCTTATCAAAAAATGAATAGGCTCATATCCGCCATTGGCGGACGCACGTTCGAGTCGTGTCC
>DBLQ01000005.1:0-11324 GCA_002297505.1 Flavobacteriales bacterium UBA720 | reverse complement strand
GTAAGAGAATCAATTTTTTGATTCTCTTTTTTATTATGGAAGAATTTGTAGTTTATATTTTATATTCTGAGAAATTTTCTAAGACTTACGTCGGATTTACGTCCAATCTTTTAGAAAGATTTAAGTCACACAATAAATTGGGAACCAAAAGCTATACGATAAAGTTTAGACCCTGGACCGTTATTCATGTTGAATTCTTCCAGGACAAAAAAAGTGCTGTGGTCAGAGAAAAATTCTTGAAAACCGGAGTAGGACGGCGATTAATCCATTCTCTTATCAAAAAATGAATAGGCTCATATCCGCCATTGGCGGACGCACGTTCGAGTCGTGTCCTCGCAACCAAAGTAAGAGAATCAATTTTTTGATTCTCTTTTTTATTATGGAAGAATTTGTAGTTTATATTTTATATTCTGAAAAATTTGATAAGACTTACGCCGGATTTACGTCCAATCTGTTAGAAAGATTTAAGTCACACAATAAACTGGAACCAAAGGCTATACGATAAAGTTTAGACCCTGGACCGTTATTCATGTTGAATTCTTCCAGGACAAAAAAAGTGCTGTGGTCAGAGAAAAATTCTTGAAAACCGGAGTAGGTCGTCTATTCATCCATTCTCTTATCAAAAAATGAATAGGCTCATATCCGCCATTGGCGGACGCACGTTCGAGTCGTGTCCTCGCAACCGAAGTAAGACAATCAATTTTTTTGATTCTCTTTTTTATTATGGAAGAATTTGTAGTTTATATTTTATATTCTGAGAAATTTGATAAGACTTACGTCGGATTTACGTCCAATCTGTTAGAAAGATTTAAGTCACACAATCAATTGGGAACCAAAGGCTATACGATAAAGTTTAGACCCTGGACCGTTATTCATGTTGAATTCTTCCATGACAAAAAAAGTGCTATGGGCAGAGAAAAATTCTTGAAAACCGGAGTAGGACGCCTATTCATCCATTCTCTTATCAAAAAATGAATAGGCTCATATCCGCATTGGCGGACGCACGTTCGAGTCGTGTCCTCGCAACCAAGGTAAGAGAATCAATTTTTTGATTCTCTTTTTTATTCTACTTCTCTCCATTTTATAATTTGACAAAAATTTTACTTTCAAGAAAATTTAAAGTTAAATTCAATGCCATAAGTTTCGGATAATAATTTAATTCAAAATTAAATTCCCGAAAACTTGACTTGTATTAAAAAAGCCTTATCTTTGCAGAACAATATCGCGAGGTAGAGCAGTAGGTAGCTCGTCGGGCTCATAACCCGGAGGTCGCACGTTCGAGTCGTGTCCTCGCAACCAAGGTAAGAGAATCAAATTTTTGATTCTCTTTTTTATGTTATTTACTTTTTCACAATTTTTGATAAGCTTTAAGTGATCACCAGAGTTTCTAATTTCAAAAGCACTGAATAATGGCAAAAATTTTAAAAATATATCCGCAGAATCCCCAGGAGAATCTGATAGATGAAGCTGTAAAAGTTCTTCAGAATGGCGGCGTTATCATCTACCCTTCGGATACCATTTACACCATCGGCTGTGATATTTACAATCACAAGGCAATGGAAAGGCTTGCTCAGATCAAAGGTATCAAGATCGACAAACAGAAATTTTCCATCATCTGTAACGATCTCAGTCATCTGTCAGAATTTACAAAACCGATCGAAACCTCCACTTTCCGTTTTCTGAAAACACATCTTCCTGGAGCATTCACCTTCATTCTGGAGGCCAACAGAAATCTTCCGACCTCTTACAAAGGCCACAAAACCGTCGGCATCCGTGTGCCGGATCACATTGTGCCTCAGATGATTGTAGAAAAACTAGGACATCCGATTGTTTCCACGTCCATCCACGATGATGATGAAATCCTGGAATATTCCACAGACCCGGAACTGATTGCCGAGAAGTACGACAAATTGGTGGACATCGTGATCGATTCGGGTTACGGCGATAATGTGGCCTCCACCATTGTAGATCTGACTTCCGGCGAACCGGAGATTATCCGCCAGGGAAAAGGAATTCTGTAAAGATTAAAGATTAAAGTTTGAAGAATCAAGAATGTTTGAAACTGATCAACAAAACTCTAAAAATCAATACGCGAAAACAAACAACTGACAACTCACAACCGACAACTGACAACCAATATATGAAATTCATATCCTCTCCGGCCAAGCTGATGAACATTGAAAATTCTACAGAATTTCTGAAACCGACGACTCCTAAATTCATCAAGGATTCGGAGCTTATCCAATCGCATCTGAAAGAGAAGTCACCAAAATTCTTATCCGAGCTGATGGAAATCTCCGCAAAACTGGCCGATGAAAACTGGGACAGAAATCAGAAATGGAAAGCCAAGCCAACTAAAAAGGAGTCTGCGCCCGCCATGTTTGCCTTTACCGGCGAAGTTTACCGTGGTCTGGACGCCAAAACTCTGGACGAAAAAGCAGTTAGTTATCTGGAAAAAAATTTCAGAATCCTCTCAGGGCTTTACGGTCTTCTGAAGCCTTCTGACAAAGTAATGCTCTATCGATTGGAAATGGGACGGCCCTTCAGCTTTGACAATTATAAAAATCTCTATGAATTCTGGACTGAAAAAGTGACGGATCAACTGAATTCTGAACTTAAAAAAGGAGAATTGCTGATCAATCTTGCAAGCAACGAGTACGGAAAAGTAGTGAACCGCAAAAAATTAAAAGCGAACGTCATTGATTTTGAATTTAAACAGATTCAGCCTGATGGAAAATTAAAAACGATTGTGGTTTACACCAAGCACGCGCGCGGACTGATGCTCCGTTACTGTGCCGAAAACAATGTCCAAAATTTGGATGCGCTGAAGGCTTTCAATCTGGAAAACTACCGTCTCGATGAGAAGCTTTCCACTGAAAATAATTTGGTGTTTACAAGATAATTTTGAGAATCGCAACGGACTGATTTCTTATTTGAATATGACAATTTCCGACATCAAAATCCGCTTCCAGACCGAACTTACTGCCCTCTATTCCAGGTCTGAAGCCGAGGAACTGTTCTCTATTTTTTGTGAGCATTTTCTGAGATTAAACAAAGCAGCGGCGAGAATGCAACCTGAAAGGGACTTATCTGCAAATCAGTATCAGCAGTTTCTTGAGTCGATAGCAGCATTGAAAACAGGAAAGCCCTTCCAGCAAGTTCTCGGCGAGACTGAATTTTTTGGAATGAAATTTTTTGTGGATGAGCATGTTCTGATTCCCAGGCCGGAAACGGAAGAACTGCTGGAATTAGCGATCAATAAGATTCAAGAAAAAAGTACAAAGAATCAAGTTTTGGACTCCGCTCAGACTGACTCAAGTCAAACTCTCAAATTCAAAATACTAGATATAGGTACCGGCAGCGGGATTATTCCGATTGTTTTAAAGAAACATTTTCCTCAGGCTGAGATTGATGCCATAGATATTTCCAACGAAGCTTTGAAGATCGCTCGGAGAAACTCAGAATTTCATCAGGCAGAGATTAACTTGATTCAAAAAGATTATCTGAATGAGAATCTGGACAACGTTTATGACATCATCATTAGCAATCCGCCTTACATTGGCATTGAGGAAAATATTGAGATTGAAGAGTCGGTGAAAGGATTTGAGCCCAGCATGGCACTCTTCTCTCCCACTGCCGACGCATTAATTTTCTATAGAAAAATAGCAAAAGATTCTAAAAATCATCTTTCGGAAAACGGAATGCTATTCCTGGAAATCAACCAGAAATTGGGAAAAGAAACTTTGGAATTATTCCGGGACTTTTCTGAATCTGTTTTATTAAAAGACATTTCCGGAAATGACCGGATGATCTTTGTGCGGAAATAAATTACCTATTCAACATTTTTACAAAATTTGCCAGCTGTTTAAGGAAGGGAATTTTTTTTGCTTTTCCAGTAAAATCTCTAATCGTGAAAAGGCACGGAAAAACCTCAACATAGCCCCGATGGGAGCGGCATCCTTTATTTCTGGCAGCATCCTCAAAGTTCTTTAAAAAATGTAACATCTTCCGCCAGAAATAAAGATACAGCGGACAGCGGGCTGCAACGTACTTAATCCCTGAAACGCAATGCTCCTGAAGTTGATCAACAATCCGTGGTTTCTAGCCAATCTTTTTGTTGACAAGAATTTCGTAGGCAAGGTAAAGAAGTGGCAACGCCATTATGCCGATGAAGAGCGCATTTTGCAGGGCCAAATCGGGGAAGATGATGACGCCGTACACCAATCCGAAAAATGCGCCGCCAAGATGCGCCGCGTGTCCGATGTTGTCATTCATCCTTGGATTCAGCATCATATAAACGGAATAGCCGAAGTACAGCGCACCAAAAATGTAGCCCGGAATGGCAATCGGCAGAAACAAAATTCCCAGCTTGATGTTGACAGGGTCCAAAATCACCGCCGCAAAAATGAGCCCGGAAACGCCACCACTCGCTCCGATTGCAGAATAAAACGGAACATTTCTGTAATGATAGAGACAGAAAAGATTTCCTAAAAGAATGGATCCCAAGTAGATAATCAGAAAGCCTGCTATTCCGAAAACCTGCATCACCAGAGGGCCAAACATGTAAAGCACATACATATTGAGGATGAGATGCAGCCAGTCTCCGTGCAGAAATCCGGCGGACAAAAGCCTGATGTATTCCTTACGGCGCTGGATGGCGCCTACCTCGAATTTGTACTTCTGAAATACTTCTACATTCTGAAATCCAATGTAGCTGATGACGCACGTAATGGCGATGATTATGATGAGAACGATGTTCATTATATTGATTTTTATTGAGCTGTTTTAAAATTACGATTCGGCGTTTTCATCGAAAAGACTTCCGATCGTTCCGCCTTCATCGTCAAAATCTCCGGATGGTTTTTCTTCCAATTCAGGCTCCTCCTCTACAATTTCCGGTGGTTCGGGAATGGTAATATTAATATTTTTGACTTTGTCTTTGGTGAGTTGATTACCAATTGCTTTGATACCCTTGACTGCAATAAACTCGTCCAAATCCACCGTTTCCGGCTCTTTTTGCTTGTCCTTGATTTTCGGGAAAATAATTTCTGCTGTTGCACCAACTTCTGTCGTTACAAACTCGATAAAAGACTTCGGATGTTCATTGGCAAAGAATGACTGAATGTTCGGCGTAGATTCCAAAAGGAAACGTTTGACAAAATATTTGTCCTTGTCGCCATCGAAGTAGATGCAGGTGATCGGCTGTTCCGGTTTCCATTTTTCGAGAATCAGATAATCGTCATCGAAACGGTTCATCAGGTCGAACGAAACCAATTTGGCCTCGCCATGGGAATTGATGGTAAGGATTTTATCATCGCCTTTAAAACTGCCCAGCAAGGTCCCGCGACCATCTGCGTTGAGACGCCTTACGGAATCATCGAACCAGATTTTCCGCGGTGCCAGTGTAGAAACACCTTCTTCCTTGAGGTCAACTTTTTTCACGGCATATTTCGTCACCAGATTTCCTCTGGAATCCCGGCCTTTGATGGCGAGTTCCGAAAAATCGATGTCAATTTTATTTTTTCTGACGCGCGCGTTGGGTTTCAGAATTACGGAAACCACTTCTGCTTCGCCATTGGGATTGGCGGAGAAATAAAGCATTTCGGATCCTTTTTTGTCAGACGCCAGCTTATAATCTGTATTTCTGGTAACGCCGGTCACGGAAAACCGCTTCATGTAGTACGGGCCTTCACGCCCTTCGCGGTAAATGGAGTTGTAGACGGTCCGCTTATCGTTCTTTTTCCATACTGCGACGTGGACAATATTTTTTCCGATGAACGTTTTGGCTTCCACTTTTACCACTTTCATGGTTCCGTCTTTCTGGAAGGTAATGATGTCATCGATGTCGGAACAGTCGAATAGATATTCGTCTTTTTTGAGCGAGGTTCCGATGAAGCCTTCTTCCCTGTTGACGTAGAATTTTTCATTGGCCACCGCCACTTTGCTGGCATCAATTGTATCAAAAATCCTCAGTTCCGTTTTTCTTTCTTTACCTTTTCCGTATTTTTTCTGGATGTTGGTGTAATAATCAATCGCATAGGCAATCAGGTTTTCCAGATGGTGTTTCACCTGCTCAATCTTACCTTCCAGTGCGAGGATATTTTCTTTGAATTTATCCAGGTCGAAGCGTGAGATTCTCTTGATCCGAATTTCGGTGAGCCTTACGATATCTTCCTCCGTCACGGCTCTTAGCAGATGCTTGGTGTGCGGTTTCAGGCCTTCGTCAATGGTTTTGATGACATCTTCCCAGGACTTGACTTCCTCGATGTCATGATAAATCCTGTTCTCGATAAAGATTCTTTCCAAGGATGAAAAATGCCAGCTTTCCTGCAATTCGTGCAGCTCGATTTCCAGCTCTCTTTTCAGCAAGGAAACTGTATGATCCGTATTGTGTTTCAGAATATCCGACACAGAGAGGAACATCGGCTTGTCGCCAACGATGACACAGGCATTCGGAGAGATAGGCACCTCGCAGTCCGTGAAAGCGTAGAGCGCATCAATGGTTTTGTCCGGCGACACGTCCGGATGCAGAAGAATGTTGATTTCTACAGCATCGGAAGTGTTGTCTTCAATTTTTTTGATTTTGATTTTCCCTCGTTCGTTGGCCTTGAGAATACTGTCGATCAGATCGCCGGTATTTTTGGAGAAAGGAAGTTCGGTGATCGTTAAAGTATGTTTGTCTTTTTGGGAAATCCTGGCGCGCGCTCGGATTTTCCCGCCACGTTTTCCATCGTTGTAACCGGAAACGTCCAGCATCCCTGCCGTAAGAAAATCTGGAAATATCTCAAATCTTTTTCCTTTAAGATGCAGAATAGATGCATTAATCAGCTCGTTGAAATTATGAGGCATGATCTTAGTGGAAAGCCCTACTCCGATCCCCTCTACACCCTGCGCGAGAAGCAAAGGAAACTTGACCGGAAGGTCAATAGGCTCGTTATTTCTGCCATCGTAGGATTTGGACCAATGGGTGGTTTTAGGATTAAAGACAACGTCCAGGGCAAATGGTGTTAGCCTGGCTTCAATGTATCTGGCTGCGGCAGCGGAATCTCCGGTGTAGATATTTCCCCAGTTTCCCTGAGTATCTATCAGCAATTCCTTCTGCCCGATCTGCACCATGGCATCGGTAATGGAAGCGTCGCCGTGCGGGTGGTATTTCATTGTATTTCCCACAATGTTGGCCACCTTGTTATAACGGCCATCTTCCAGCTCCCGCATAGAGTGCATAATCCGGCGCTGCACCGGCTTGAATCCGTCGTAAATTGAAGGAATGGCTCTGTCCAGAATCACATAGGATGCGTAGTCCAGAAACCAATCTTTGTACAGTCCGGAGACTTTTTTTAAACTTTCTTCGTGATGCGTATTTTCTTCCATTAATCTATTAACAAATTATCCTCGCTGCGCAATTCCTGATTGGCTTTCACCACTTTGTTCAGTGAGAATTTCAAATCTTTGATTTCTTTTTTAGCAAGATAACTGATATCATATTTCAGAATCACGGTGTGATTTTTCTTACTGGAAACATAGATATACAATTTCTTGAAAAACAAAATACTGACAACGTTATACTTCAGCAGTTTGTACTTGGGGAACTCATCCTTGGCATTCTTCCGGGAGAAGACATACAGAATATGATTATTCCGGAAGTTGAGCGCCTCACCATCACTGTCGTACTCAAAAATGGGTTTGCCAAGGAGGTATAAAAATGCAAAAAGCATCAGCGGTCCCACAATCAGCACCCAAGCCATCTTACCGAATATATCGTAATTATTGGCTTCCAGAATGAAGGCAATGACTCCCAGAATAAAAATAATACCCGCCAGAGAATAGATAAAGCTATACAAAGGTGTTTTGTTCCTGTTACTTAATCTCATCAAATTGTGTGTTGTGTCGTTAATTAGTTTTTTATTTTTTTAAGCGTCCATAGAAACTATGGCTTCTTTTTTATCAATATCAGGCTCTTCTACCACCAGATTATCGAGGATGAACAATTGCCGGTCCGGCGTATTTTTGCCCATATAAAACTCCAGCAGTTGCTCAATGGTCTGATCTTTCCCCACCACCACGGGCTCCAGCCGGATATCTTTTCCGATGAAATGTTTGAACTCATCTGGAGATATTTCACCTAAACCTTTGAATCGGGTGATTTCTGGATTTTTGCCGAGCTCATTCAAGGCTTTTAATCTTTCGGCATCGGAATAGCAATAGCGCGTTTCCTTTTTGTTTCTGACGCGGAAGAGCGGCGTCTGCAGAATATACAGGTGCCCATTCTTAATCAGATCGGGGAAAAACTGAAGGAAGAAAGTGATCATCAGCAGACGGATGTGCATCCCGTCTACATCAGCATCCGTGGCGATGACCACGTGATTGTACCGAAGATCTTCCAGGCTTTCTTCGATGTTGAGCGCAGCCTGCAGCAGATTAAACTCCTCATTCTCATAAACTACTTTTTTGGTGAGTCCATAGCAGTTCAGTGGTTTTCCTTTAAGGGAAAAAACGGCCTGCGTTTCTACATCTCTTGATTTTGTTATGGATCCCGATGCGGAATCTCCTTCGGTGATGAATATCATCGTCTCAGATTTCCTTGCGGCTTTCTGATCATTGTAATGCTGACGGCAGTCGCGCAATTTTTTATTGTGAAGCGACACTTTTTTGGCCCGTTCTCTTGCCAATTTCTGAATTCCGGACAGTTCCTTTCTTTCACGCTCGGAAATCATGATCTTGCGAAGAATAGCTTCGGCGGTTTCCGGATTTTTGTGAAGGAAATTATCCAGTTTATTTTTAAGAAAATCGATAATGAATGTCCTTACCGTAACGCCGCCCGGCTCTATCTCATTGGAACCAAGTTTGGTTTTGGTCTGCGATTCAAACACCGGTTCGATGACCTTTACAGAGACCGCCGCGATAATAGATTTACGGATATCAGCAGCATCAAAACTTTTATTATAAAATTCGCGGACGGTTTTTACAAACGCTTCGCGAAATGCATTGAGATGCGTGCCGCCCTGCGTGGTATTCTGACCATTAACAAAAGAAAAATAGGTTTCCGTCTGCGATTTATCCGAATGGGTGATGGCCACTTCGATATCCTCATCCTTCAGGTGAATAATCGGATAGAGGATGTCGCTTTCCAACTCTTCCTCCAGAAGGTCGCGCAGACCGTTTTCCGAAAAGAACTTTTCACCATTGAAAACAATAGTCAAGCCCGGATTCAGATAAGCATAATTACGAAGCATACGCTCCACATACTCTTTCCTGAATTTGAAATTGACGAAGATCTCGCCATCGGGAATAAAGCTTATTTCCGTACCATTTCTGTCGGACGAATCGGTCTCAGGGTAATTCTCTTTGATCACGCCGCGCGAAAACTCGGCCATTTTCAACCGGCCTTCTCTAACAGACTTAACTCTGAAAAATTCGGAAAGGGCATTAACCGCTTTGGTTCCAACACCATTAAGTCCTACCGATTTTTTAAAGGCTTTGCTGTCATATTTTCCACCGGTGTTCATCTTGGAAACGGCGTCCACCACTTTCCCGAGCGGAATTCCACGGCCAAAATCGCGAATGGAAACTTTGCCGTCATCCATCTTGATTTCGATCCTTTTTCCTGCCTTCATCACAAACTCATCAATAGAGTTATCGATGATTTCCTTGAGGAGGATATAGATCCCGTCGTCTGCAGAAGAACCATCACCCAGCTTCCCGATGTACATCCCCGGACGCAGCCGGATATGCTCTTGCCAGTCGAGGGTGCGGATGTTATCTTCGGAATAATTGACAGGATTGATTTCGCTCATATTTGAATCTCTAAAAAGTGTTGAAAGCTTTAATAATCGGTAACTCACAAATTTAGCGAAATGGTTTTTGATTTCAAAGTTTTGGGAATTAATTTTTTATACCAACGAAAAAAGTCAGACCAAAAGCCTGACTTTTCTTTGAATTGGAGTCCATATTTATTGTTTAATTAACTTTTTAGATACGATTTGAGAAGAGGTATGGACATTAAGAATGTATTGTCCTTTGGGCAGGTTGCTGACATCGGCTTCCGGACCTGCATTTTCCAGTACCAATCTGCCGTTCATGTCGAATATTTTTAAGCGCTGAATTGCTTCCAGGCCTTTGATTTTTATAATATTAACGGCTGGATTAGGATATACCTGAACTGCATCTACAATAGACTCAGACACGGCCATTCCAGCATTATCCGTGATTTCAACATCATCAATTCCCATATAAAAAATATCTTCACAAGCATAATGCCTAAAAACAAGCTTTACATTCTGACCTTTGTAGGACGAAATATCTACACTCACAATTTTAGCAACATCAAGATATCCGGCGTCAAAAGTTTCTTCGAAAACTGGATTTTCCGATCCTGTAAAAGTGGATGTGGCGGGAATGATGTACAGCGCATAGTGCTCTTCAAACAGTTCATCATCTCCGGCAGCGGCCTTAAAACTCAGACTTAGAGTATTAGAATTTGGAAGCGCAATAGACGGACTTTCCAAAAGATTATCCGGCGTAAAGGCTTCCAGATACCAGGAAAACGAGACGGCAAGATTACCAGAAAAGTTTGGCAATTCGTTAAGTTCCGCATTCAAAAACTCCCAACTTTCCCCGTCGCCATCCCTGTCAAAGATCTTCCATTGGGCTACGGATGCTTCATCCTCAAAATCTTCTTTAAAAACAGTAGTTTGTGCATTGGTAAAAAAACAAGCTAACAATTGCAGAAGCAAATAGTAATTTTTTAATCATAATCAATTATTGTTAATTTTTGCTAATTTACAAATAAAAAAAACGCCCTCATTTCTGAGAGCATCTTGTATTTTCAAGTTTATTTTTCTTTAAACATTAAAACGGAAATGCATCACATCACCATCTTTAACGATGTATTCCTTTCCTTCTACACGCATTTTCCCCGCTTCTTTCACTTTGGCTTCCGAACCATAATTCACAAAATCATCATAAGCAATCACCTCAGCACGGATAAAGCCTTTTTCAAAATCGGTATGAATTACACCAGCAGCTTGTGGCGCTGTCGCACCCTGGTCAATGGTCCAGGCACGCACTTCCTTAACACCCGCTGTGAAATAAGTCTGCAATTTTAATAAATCATAAGCCTTTCTAATCAATCGATTAACGCCAGGCTCGTCCAGACCAAGCTCATCCAGGAACATTTCTCTTTCCTCGAAAGTTTCAAGTTCGTTGATGTCCGCCTCAATCTGAGCTGCCAGAACTACAACTTCCGCTCCTTCATTTTTTGCCATTTCCTCGATTTTCGAGATCCAGTCATTTCCGTTTTTAATAGAGTTTTCATCTACATTACA
>DBLQ01000004.1:13710-16683 GCA_002297505.1 Flavobacteriales bacterium UBA720 | reverse complement strand
CTATTATTTTCAAAGCTGGATGAAAGCGAGGCCCGGCTTCATCATAGTTCTTTTTCCGAAGATATTAAAAACAGCATTAGTCTGTTCCGTAGAGCAGAAGTTTTATTTTTCATTTTGTGCGCATTTCTTTTTGTTCTGGTGGAGCAGAGTTTTCAGACCTGGACGCCCACGTTTTACAAAGATATTTTGCATATTCCCACAAGCATGGCAGTTCAGGCCGGCGCAGTGTTGGCGGGTGCTTTTGCTTTAGGGCGTTTTCTATCCGGATTTTTCTCCAGAAAATTTAAGTGGGTCTATGTCGTTTCATTCTGTCTCATATGCTTTGCCATCAGCATTTTTTTGGTGTTGCCGCTCACCCATAATATTTATCTTACCGAAAATGTTACTTGGTTCAATGCGCCTTTGGCTGTTTACATATTTCCGTTGATGGGTATATTCCTGGCTCCTATCTATCCCAGTATCAATTCAGTCATTCTCGCATCCATTCCAAAATATCTTCAAAGTTCTATGTCTGGACTGATTGTAGTTTTCTCTGCCATCGGAGGTACACTCGGATCCATGATCACAGGATTTGTATTCCAAAAAACAGGTGGTCAGGAGGCGTTTTACCTTTCATTGATTCCGCTTTCATTGATGCTTATTTTCTTACTGCTGATGAACAGACAACTCAATCAAAATACAAAGAAGTAATTACGCCATGAGAGCATACTTAGACATAAAAGATTTTTACGATGTATTCAGGGCTGTGCAGGAGGCTGGTATTTTCGATGATCAGAAAACAATGGCTGATGCTGTTCCGTTGTTTCCGGTGCAAGAAATTCAAAAGAATTTTAATGAACAGAAAGGTCAGGACGACTTCAATCTGAGAGAATTTGTATTGCAAAATTTTAAAATCGAGAAGACATATGAGAGAAGCGAAATTGCACACTCTGGCAAGCTCGCAATTCACGAACACATTGAGAATCTTTGGTCTCTGCTGGAAAGAACTGCTTCTAATTCCGAAGGTTCATTACTGCAACTTCCGAATCCTTACATTGTTCCGGGCGGTCGCTTCACCGAATTTTTTTATTGGGACAGCTATTTCATTATGCTCGGTTTACAAGCTGTGGGAAATATTGCGATGATGAAAAATGTTGTTGAGAATTGCTCATACCTGATTAATAATTATGGTTTTGTTCCTAATGCTTCCAGAAGTTATTTCCTAACCAGGTCGCAGCCACCTTATTTTTCTCTGATGTTAGACTTGATTTACAAAAGCGCAAATGATGAAAAAATATACGTCACTTATTTCCACACATTAGAGAAAGAATATGAATTCTGGATGTCCGGTCAGGAGGAATTAGAAAATGGGAATGCTATTTTCCGGGTGCTGAAAACCAGTGATGGAGCCATCCTAAACCGCTATTATGATGCTGAAAACCTACCGCGTCCGGAAAGCTACGCGATCGATGTAAAAGATTCTCAGAGATCGGAAAATCCTGAATTTTTCAGATGCATCCGGGCGGCCTGCGAATCGGGTTGGGATTTCTCCAGCAGATGGTTTGAGGATGGAAAACATATTGAGACCATCAATACTCTGGATCTTGCGCCGGTGGACCTGAACTGCCTGCTTCATCACCTCGAAAAAACCTTGGCAAAAGCTGCCACAATTAATGGTGATGCCGATCTCGGAAACAAATATCAATTATTAGCAGCTCGACGGCAGACTCATATTGATACATATTTTTGGGATCCGGATTCAAAAATTTACAGAGATTTTAATTTCATCAAAAACAAAGTCACGCACTCGGAACATATTGCATCCTTGTATCCCATGTTTCTAAAACTCTCGAATAATAAGCAGGCTCAGGAAATAAGCAAAGTAATTCAGGAGAAGTTTTTATATCCCGGCGGATTGATGACCACAACCCAAAAAAGTGGACAGCAATGGGATTTTCCAAACGCCTGGGCGCCCAATCAGTGGATCGGCTATATCGCAATGAAGAATTATGGCTACGAAAATCTGGCAGATCAAATAAAAACCTATTGGAGCAAAAATGTGGAAAGAGTCTATAAAAATACGGGCAAACTGATGGAGAAATATAATGCCGTAGATGTTGAAACTCTAGCGGGCGGCGGCGAGTATCCCAACCAGGATGGCTTCGGATGGACCAATGGAGTTTATTATGCACTCAATTGCAGTAATGTACCGATTGATTAACCTGAAATCAGAATTAACTCCTTTCTTATCAACCATTCGTTTACGTATCAAATTACACCTACCAAAATAATTTCCTTATGAAAAAATTAATCATCATATATTCTTTATTTTCAATCAATCTTATTTTCTCACAAGATGATGGCTGGACGCTATCTGCAACAGACAGAACGTCCTACAATGGGGTGTCTATGGCCAATGGTCAATTCGGCATTGTGACCAGTGACACCCCTTTTGTCACGAAAGACATTATTCTTGGCGGTGTATATGACAGAGGTGATGATCACGTGAGCAGAATCGTCCGGGGTATAGAATTTCTGAATCTTCGGTTGAAAATCAATGGAGAAGCAGTCGGTGGCAATAATATCAAAGACTGGTCACAGCAGATTCATATGGACAGAGGAATTTCTGTGATTTCCTTTAATTTTAAAAACCTCGCAAAAATCCGGTATTCTATTCTTGCCAATCAGGCTTTGCCCTATGCGGCAATGGCTGTTGTAGAAATCAATCCCATGGCGGATATTACAATTTCCGCAGAAAATTATGCGACCATCCCGGATGAGTTAAAAGATGGATCCAAGAAATACGAGATACTGAAGGACAATCAGTTCCTGATGCCTCTTTACAGCACAGTCGCAAAAACAAAATTCGGAAGATATACTGTTGCGTCCTCTACTGCATTTTTATTTGACCAAGTCAAGGAACCGCTTAAAGCCTCTGATGACGGCGTGGGCTTCGAATTAAAATTGAAGGCTGGTAAAGACTACAGATTTGCG
>DBLQ01000004.1:7558-13630 GCA_002297505.1 Flavobacteriales bacterium UBA720 | reverse complement strand
TAAGACTTCTCGGATCCGGAGAGTGAAGCACAGAGACAAGCCATTTTTGCCCTACAGGAAGGCACAGATGCTTTGCTGAAAAAACATACCGACGCTTGGAAGGCGCTCTGGTGTCAAGGTGACATACAGATAGAAGGCGACCTGGATGCTCAGCAGCGCGTGCGATTTGCACTCTATAATTTATATTCATTTATCAGGTCAGAATCCAGACAGAGCATTTCTCCAATGGGCCTTTCCTCTCAAGGCTACAATGGCCACGTATTCTGGGACTCGGAACTGTGGATGTATCCTGTTTTTCTGGCACTCCAGCCGGAATTGGCAAAATCTTGTCTGGATTACCGCTTGGACCGACTTCAACCAGCTCAAAAGAAAGCCCAGGTCTATGGCTACAAAGGTGCCATGTTTCCCTGGGAATCGGACGATACAGGTGAAGAGGCCACACCAACCTGGGCACTCACCGGAGTTTTCGAACAGCACATCACTGCCGATGTTCCCATTGCATTCTGGAATTATTATACCATGTCTCAGGACAAAAATTTCTTGAAAAAAAGCTGGGATCTCCTGAGAGAAACCGCCGACTTCTGGGTAAGCAGGGCGGCTAAGAATGCAGACGGGAGCTATTCCATCAATAATGTAGTTGGCGCTGATGAATATGCTCAGCATATCAATGATAATGCATTTACCAATGGATCTGCTATCGAGACTTTAAGAAAGACAATAAAGGCTGCAGGTATCTTGGGAATGCCTGTAAATCCAAATTGGAAGCTGGTGGCAGACGGTCTGAGGATCATTTCAAAAAACGGAATCACTATGGAATACGATGGCTATGCCGGAGAAATGATCAAGCAGACGGATGTCAATTTACTTGCGTACCCTTTGCATGTGATTACAGATAAAGCCCAGATAGAGCGTGATCTGGATTACTATGCAGAGAAAATTGACAAGAGGGACGGCCCCGCCATGGCGCATGGAATTCTTTCTGTCCTGTATGCAAGAATGGGATCCGAGAGTAAGGCTTACGAGCATTTTGTAAAATCTTACCTGCCTAATAGCAGGCCTCCTTTTAATGTTTTTTCTGAGTCTGCTGCCAGCAATAATCCATATTTCGCTACTGGCGCCGGGGCCATGTTGCAGGCGGTGATCTTCGGGTTCGGTGGTGTCGAAATGACCGATGGTGGCTTATCGTACAACAAAGGCTTATTACCCAAGAAATGGAAATCACTGAAAATTATAGGAATTGGAAGAGATCATAAAACAATCGAAATAAAAAACCTTAACTAATTTTTATTTAACCTTAATATGAGAAAGTTAAAAATACCATTGTTTCTTGCAGCTGTAATGTTAGGCGGTACCGCGGCAGCACAGGAAAAAGAGAATAATATCGATGAGGTCGTTCTCATTGGATATGGCACTACTAAGAAAAAAGATGCGACCGGTGCCATTTCATCATTGAAAGCGGAAGATTTTAATAAGGGCACCACTACCTCACCGGAGCAACTCATCCAAGGGAAGACTGCCGGCGTTCAGATTACCTCTGCCAGCGGAGATCCCAATGCCCAGAGCACCATTCGCGTGAGAGGTTTTGGTACGCTCCGTTCGGGAGGCGATCCCCTTTACGTCGTGGACGGCGTTCCGCTAAGCTCCGGCGATACCAGTTCCGGCAGATCTGATGCTCTGGGTTACGGATCATCGGCAGCAGCCAATCCAATGAATTTCCTGGACCCCAATGACATAGAAAGCATTGACATTCTAAAAGATGCCGCAGCTACCGCAATCTACGGTTCCAGGGCTGCCAACGGCGTGATTCTGATCACCACCAAAAAAGGCAAGAGAGGAAAGGGCATGCTGTCTCTCTCGGCAAATGCCGGAACCAGCGAAATAGCACATCAATACAAGCTTCTGAACGCAGAGCAGTTTGCTGCCAATACCAATCCCGCCAATAATTATGGCAGTAATGTGAATGCCATGAAAGAAATTTTGAGGGCAGGCAATTCGAATCAGTACAATCTCGCTTATGGCGGCGCCAGTGAAAAAGGAACTTACAGGGTTTCATTAAGTTATCTGGAACAGAATGGAATTATCAAAAACTCGGGGCTGAATAAGACTAATGCTTCCTACAATATGAGCCAGAAGTTCTTTGATGACTATCTTACCATCGAATCGTCCCTGTCTGCGTCCTTTGTAAGAACTGAAAATCCGCCAATGTCCGAAAGTATTGGTGCAGAAGGTGATCTGATGATCAGCGCCCTGAAATGGAATCCTACCAGAAGTTTCTATGACAGCAGTGTGCCCGGCGGACTTTTTCATTATGGTAATGATAATCAGAGAAACCCTCTGGACCTTCTGCAGCACTACACCGATAAGTCTAACACGCTAAGAATGGTCGGTAATATTTCAGCCACCGTTAAGATCAATAAAAATTTGAATTATAAGTCTAATTTTGGGATCGATTATTCAGATTCTCAAAAAGGGATTGCGATGTCTACGCTCATCTGGCTTAAGACGCCTTATCAGATAAATGGTGTGGGTGTGGCTTCTATCGGAACACAGAATAAATTTAATTATGTGTCGGAGCATACCTTGAACTATTCCGGAAGGGCTTTCGATGGATTGAAGATCGATGGTTTATTAGGTTATTCCTACCAGCAGTTTGCAGATCGTGGTATGGTAAGTGTGGTTTCAGGATTTGGCAATATGACCGATCAGAATTATTACCTGGATAATATTTTTGCCGGTACCACACAGAATACGTCGGGCGTTGGCGCATTCCGGCAATCTTCATACATGATGCCTACGGTCAAGATGCAGTCATTTTTCGGAAGAGCGATCCTGAATTTTTATGATAAGTATATCATCAACGGCATCCTGAGATATGACGGATCCAGTAAATTTGGAGAAAATAACCGCTATGGTGCCTTTCCGTCTGTATCTGTAGCATGGAATGTTGGTAAGGAGGACTTCACGCCGGAATTTTTCAACGAACTGAAATTACGCGGAGGTTGGGGCATTACGGGTAACTCCGATTTTCCTTCCGGCGCAGCGCTCACATACCTGCAGCCACTTTCAGGGGTGTGGCGGACCTACAATTATGGAAATCCCGACCTGAGATGGGAGCAGACCAGACAGTTGGATGGAGGATTGGATTTCGCGATATTCAACAATCGCGTTTCCGGCAGTTTTGACTTTTACAGCAAAGAATCTAAAGATATTCTGATGCAGCAATACCAGGTGCAGCGCCCTTCCGATAATCCTTACAGCTGGACAAATCTCAAGAATACCAGGATTACCAACAAAGGTGTAGAAATGTCTGTCAATTATAAAATTGTAAAGACGGATGATTTCGAATTAGAAATCGGTGGAAACGGAACGTACAATAAATCGAAGGCTACCGGAGTTACTGCTGATGGCTATAACCAGGTTAATGGAATCATCACCGGTACCATATCCGGCCAGGGACTTTCCGATGTTCGTGCACAGGGACATTTTGATGGCCAGGAGCTGTATCAGTTTAACCTCTACCAATTCCGCGGATTTGATGCCAATGGATTATCACTGTACGAAAAAGCCGATGGAAGCACCACTACCGATGTGGGGCAGGCGGTCAAAAGATTATCAGGCTCTGCTCTGCCAAAATGGAATGTAGGACTTAACCTCAAGATGAGTTACAAGTCATTTGATCTCTTTGTCAACGGATACGGGCAGTACGGCGGAAAAATCTATGACAACACAGCCAATGCCCTTTTCTATGCCGCGGCACTGCAGAATGGCGGCAATGTAACCACGGATATTATTGGAAATGGAGAATCAGCTGCTAACTCCAACGCGGCCTCTACCAGATTTTTACATTCCGGGGATTTCTTCAGGCTGTCCAATGCCAGCTTAGGCTATACGATCAAGGGGCAGGGCGGAATTTTTGAGCATATTACTTCCATTCGATTAAATGTTACTGCTCAAAATCTCTTCGTAATCACCGGCTACAAAGGCTTCGACCCGGAAGTTAACGTTAATAAAATGTTTAACGGGATACCTTCTTACGGAATCGATTACGCTGCTTATCCAAAGGCAAGAACCTTCTCCATGGGATTAAATGTTAATTTCTAACGACGAAAAAAAATCAAGATGAATAAAAAAATCATAATCGCAATCAGTCTCACCGCCACGCTTTTCAACAGCTGTAATATTGATGAGACCCTCAATGATTCAAGATCTCAGGAATTTTCCCTCAACAACGGACTTCAGACGCCTTCGCAGACCTTGGAATACATTTATCAAACTCTTACGGAAACACCAGGAAATCCGTGGAATATGTGGGCCCTGAATGAAGACACCTCGGATGAGGAAGCAAAACCAACCAGAGGTTCCGACTGGTACGATGGTGGTAAATGGCAGCAGCTGCATCTGCATACATGGGATGTGGCACATCCTGTAGTGTTTGATGTTTATAATGCAACGAACAAGGGTATCGCCTATTCTACACAGGTTTTAGGACTTAATCCTTCTCCTGAACAAAAAGCACAGGCAGTTTTCATGCAGGTTTTTTATCTCTGGTATATGACCGATCTGTTCGGGCAAACGATCCTGCGGGAGCCCAACGAAGCGCAGACTGTTCCTTCAATGATCTGGAGCCGGGCGGAAGCGATAGATAAAGAAATCGCCATGCTGGAAGCTGTTATTAATGATCTTCCTGCTTTCTCCCAGGTTAATGCCGGCCGAGCCACCAAAAATGCAGGGTATGCTCTTTTGGCGAAATTGTATCTGAATAAAGCAGTTTACAAAGCTACAGACGCAGATGGAAATCCGCAGGTGGTATCACCTTCAGCATTTACCAGTGCTGATATGGACAAGGTCATCCAATATTCTGATCTTGCAATGAACAGCAGAAAATTTACATCAATAGCAGGTCAGACACCTGGAGAGAATTATTTCCAGAACTTTGCACCGGATAACGGACAAGTGTCCACAGAGATTATCTTTACCCACGAGAATACAACCACCAATTCTCCCAATATGTATGCTTTCGGGAATATGACACTGCATTACAATCAGAATCCATCGGGATGGAATGGCGCCTGTACCACCACCAATCTGTACAATCTGTTTACCAGCACGGATCCAAACGATCCGAGACTCTCCAGCAGTTTGCCCTATTTGACAAGAGCATCCGGACTGAAGGCCGGGATTTTATCGGGTAAGCAGTACGATCAGACAGGTAAAGCCCTTGAAACCAGACAACATACGCCGCTGATCTTTACGTCTGACTTTAGTCTTACCGCTGCTACGGAAGCTCAGGGATTAAGGGTTATCAAGTATCTGCCGGACTACAGGCTTAATGCAGATGGTACTTATACATCGCCGGGTACTTCCAATAATGATTTCGTATTTCTAAGCTACTCCGATTGTCTGCTGATGAAGGCAGAAGCCTTTGCCAGAAAAGGAGATCTTACAACAGCTTTGAGTTTGGTTAATGAGCTGAGGACAGCCAGAGGTACTACAGCCCTATCATCCATAACATTAAATGGTATTTTGGACGAAAGAGGCAGAGAACTGTATTGGCAAGGACATAGACGGACAGACATGATCCGTTTCGGAACTTTCCTTAATCCTGTCCAGGGAAGATCTACTGTGAGTGACAGGCATGTCATGATTTTCCCGATTCCGCTGGAAGCACTCAATGCTATTCCGGGGATGAAACAAAATCCTGGATATTAACTATTCTTATTAAGTGCCGCAGAATTGGATGCGGCATTTGTTTTTTATTAAAAATCAATACTTTCTGCTTGCAGATTCAAAAATTATTAATATTTTTGCAACCTGAAAAGTGGGACTATCTAATGTGAGAATGATAACCCGCTGAATAATAATGCTTCCAAACTCATTCATTATTCAAATTTAAAAAACAAAAAATGGCTAAAAAAGTCTTTAAAATGGTAAAACTTCAGGTGAAAGGTGGCGCTGCCAACCCTTCTCCACCAGTAGGTCCAGCTTTGGGTTCTGCAGGTGTGAACATCATGGAGTTTTGTAAGCAATTTAACGGAAGAACTCAGGATAAGCCTGGGCAAGTTTTGCCAGTAG
>DBLQ01000004.1:6130-7489 GCA_002297505.1 Flavobacteriales bacterium UBA720 | reverse complement strand
ATCAAAGGAGGTTCCGGAGAACCAAACAGAAACAAAGTAGGTGCTGTAACTTGGGCTCAGGTTCAGAAGATCGCTGAAGATAAGATGGCAGACCTTAACTGCTTCACTTTGGATTCAGCACTTTCTATGGTTGCAGGTACTGCTAGATCTATGGGATTGAGAGTAACAGGAACTAAACCAACTAACGCTTAAAACTTAGAGAAATGGCAAAATTAACGAAGAAGCAAAAAGAAGCTTTAAGCAAAGTAGAGAAAAATAAAATTTACAATCTTGACGAAGCTTCTGCTTTGGTAAAGGAAGTGAATTTCGCAAAGTTTGACGCATCGGTAGATATCGCTGTTAGACTAGGTGTAGATCCAAGAAAAGCCAACCAAATGGTAAGAGGTGTAGTATCTCTTCCTCACGGTACTGGTAAAGATGTTAAAGTTTTGGCTTTAGTAACACCAGATAAAGAAGCAGAAGCTAAAGAAGCTGGTGCTGATTATGTAGGTCTTGATGAATATTTGCAAAAAATCAAAGAAGGCTGGACTGATGTAGACGTTATCGTGACGATGCCAGCTGTAATGGGTAAATTAGGACCATTGGGTAGAATCTTAGGACCAAGAGGTCTTATGCCAAACCCTAAATCAGGTACTGTAACGATGGAAATCGGGAAGGCAGTTTCTGAAGTGAAGTCAGGTAAAATTGATTTCAAAGTAGATAAATATGGTATCATCCACGCCGGTATCGGTAAAGTATCTTTTGATGCTGCTAAGATTAAAGAAAATGCTCAGGAATTAATTTCTACATTGATTAAATTGAAGCCGACTGCTGCTAAAGGAACTTATGTGAAGTCTATCTATTTGTCTTCTACCATGAGCCCTGGAATTGCAATCGATACTAAATCTGTTAACTAATTTTAATCCTAAAGACAATGACAAAAGACCAAAAAGTTGTAGCGATACAAGAGATCAAAGATTTGCTTCAGGATGCAAAAGTAGTTTACGTAGCAGATCTGGAAGGTTTGAACGCTGGAAAATCATCTGATTTCAGAAGACAGGCTTTCAAGCAAAACATCAAAGTAAAAGTGGTAAAAAATACACTTTTGCAAAAAGCAATGGAACAAATTGAAGGTGTAGATTACTCTGAGATGTTCCAGTCTTTCAAAGGTAACTCTGCGATTATGATTGCTGAAACGGCTAACGCGCCAGCAAAATTAATCAAGGATTTCAGAAAGAAAGAAGAAAAGCCGGCGCTTAAGTCCGCTTTCGTTCAGGAGACTTTCTACGTTGGTGATAACAACCTTGATACTTTAGTTAATATCAAGTCTAGAGAAGAAATGATCGGTGAAATCATCGGATTGCTTCAGTCTCCAATCCA
>DBLQ01000004.1:3525-5986 GCA_002297505.1 Flavobacteriales bacterium UBA720 | reverse complement strand
CCAGCTGCTGAATAATTACACTCAAAAAAATAGATAAATAATCAACAAAAAAACATTACAACAATGTCAGATTTAAAAAATTTAGCTGAAACGCTAGTAAACTTAACAGTAAAAGACGTAAACGAATTAGCTGCTATCCTTAAGGATGAGTACGGAATTGAGCCAGCAGCTGCTGCTGTAGTAGTTGCAGGTGGAGGTGCTGCCGAAGCTGCTGAAGAAAAAACTGAATTCGACGTAATTCTTAAGTCTGCAGGTGCTTCTAAATTGGCTATCGTTAAATTGGTAAAAGATTTAACTGGTGCTGGTCTTAAAGAAGCTAAAGACATCGTAGACGGTGCTCCTGCTCCAATCAAGGAAGGTGTATCTAAAGACGAAGCTGAAGCGCTTAAGAAGCAACTAGAAGAAGCTGGTGCTGAAGTAGAATTGAAATAATTTTCAATGATATATTAGAAAAATCCCAATCGAAAGATTGGGATTTTTTTGTTGCAAATGTTTTTATGTTTGCAAATAAAAATAATTTCACGTACATTTGCACTTCCTTTGGCGCAATTAATTTATATACTCTGAAAAATTTTGAACTCTTCATGTTTCATGAAGGGAATTTTCTGTTTATATAAGTCATTGTCTGCCAGGGGAATATGAAAATATTTTGCACTACGCCGTGAAAAGATATACCGGTGTTGCAGTTAGATGATAAAAGACAAAGAAACCGGTCAAAAGAAGCATACATAACGGCGCCAAAGTTATTTATTCCTTTAATCTTTTTACTTTTTTCTTGCTTCTTAATCCTCTGATATTTTTAATCAAAATATTTTTTAACCCTTTTTTCTTATAATTTTATGAGTAAAACACAGGCCGCTCCAAAATTGCGAGGTAATGAGAGAATCAACTTTTCTTCTGCGAAAGGTAGAATCGAAACACCAGACTTTTTGGACATCCAAATCCAGTCTTTCAAGGATTTTTTCCAGTTAGACACGCTTCCTGAGCAACGTTTGAACGAATCGTTGTACAAAACGTTCCAGGAGAATTTTCCAATCACAGATTCCAGAAACCAGTTCGTACTGGAGTTCTTGGATTATCTTGTAGATTCACCACGTTACTCTATTGATGAGTGTGTGGAAAGAGGATTGACTTATTCAGTTCCTCTAAAAGCCAGACTTAAATTGTATTGTACCGATCCGGAACACGAAGATTTCCAGACTGTGGTACAGGACGTTTACCTGGGGCCGGTTCCTTACATGACGCCTTCTGGTTCATTCATTATCAATGGTGCCGAGCGTGTTATCGTAACACAGCTGCACAGATCTCCGGGTGTGTTCTTCGGACAGACGTATCACGCCAACGGAACTAAACTGTACTATTCAAGAATTATTCCTTTCAAAGGATCTTGGATGGAATTTACGACGGATATCAACAGCGTAATGTACGCGTATATCGACCGTAAGAAAAAATTACCTTTAACGACGTTGTTAAGAGCGATCGGTTATGAGTCTGATAAAGAGATTCTTCAGATCTTCGACCTTGCAGAGGAAGTAAAAGTTTCCAAAGCGGCTCTTAAAAAAGTTGAAGGCAGAACTTTGGCTGCGAGAGTTTTGAACACTTGGTTCGAGGATTTCGTGGACGAGGATACCGGTGAAGTAGTTTCTATCGAAAGAAATGAGATCATCCTGGACAGAGAAACTGTTCTTGAAAAAGAACACCTTGATATTATTTTGGATTCAGGCGTTAAGTCGATTTTGATTCACAAAGAAAATTCTAACGAATTCTCTATTATCCAGAATACATTACAAAAAGACCCTACCAACTCAGAAAAAGAAGCGGTAGAATACATCTACCGTCAGCTGAGAAACGCTGATGCGCCGGATGAGGAAACTGCAAGAGGAATCATTGAGAAATTATTCTTCTCCGAGCAGCGTTATTCATTAGGTGAAGTTGGTCGTTACAGATTGAATAAAAAATTAGGTCTTAACATTCCGGAAACTACGGAAGTATTGACCAAGGAAGATATCATCGCGATTGTAAAACACCTGATTGAGTTGGTGAATTCTAAAGCGGAGGTAGATGATATTGACCACCTTTCTAACAGACGTATCAAAACCGTAGGCGAGCAATTGTCCGGTCAGTTTGGTGTAGGTCTTTCCAGAATTGCAAGAACTATCAAGGAAAGAATGAACGTTAGAGATAACGAGATCTTTACACCGGTAGATTTGGTGAATGCCAAAACATTGACGTCTGTTATTAACTCATTCTTTGGGACCAACCAGCTTTCACAGTTTATGGACCAGACCAATCCATTGTCAGAGATCACGCACAAGCGTAGATTGTCTGCACTAGGGCCTGGTGGTCTATCCAGAGAAAGAGCAGGTTTCGAGGTACGTGACGTTCACCATACACACTACGGACGTATCTGTCCGATTGAAACGCCGGAAGGACCAAACATCGGTTTGATCTCTTCTCTTGG
>DBLQ01000004.1:1124-3343 GCA_002297505.1 Flavobacteriales bacterium UBA720 | reverse complement strand
AAAGTAGATCTTCAGGCTAAGCCGATCTACCTGAATGCAGAAGACGAAGAAAACCGCGTAATTGCTCAGGCTAACGTAGCTTTGAGTGATGATGGTAACTTCGAGACAGACAGAATCATTGCCCGTTTGGATGGTGATTATCCTGTCGTAGAGCCTCAGCAGGTAGATTTGATTGACGTTGCGCCGAACCAGATTTCCGGTATTTCCGCTTCATTGATTCCATTCCTGGAGCATGATGATGCGAACCGTGCATTGATGGGATCTAACATGATGCGTCAGGCCGTTCCATTGTTGAAGCCTCAGGCTCCGATTGTTGGTACTGGCTTGGAGAAACAGGTGGCTAGGGATTCCAGAGTATTGATCAATGCTGAAGGAAATGGTGTGGTAGAATATGTGGATGCTGAAAGAATTGTGATTAAGTACGAAAGAAGCGAGGAAGACGATCTAGTTAACTTCGATTCTGCGACTAAAACTTATAAACTGACGAAGTTCAGAAAAACCAACCAGAGTACAACAATCACGTTGAGACCAAACGTAAGAGTTGGTGATACGGTGGAAAAAGGTCAGGTTCTATGTGACGGTTATGCGACTGAAAACGGAGAATTGGCTTTGGGTAGAAACTTGGTGGTAGCGTTCATGCCTTGGAAAGGTTACAACTTCGAGGATGCGATCGTGATCAACGAAAAAGTGGTTCGCGAGGACTGGTTTACTTCAATTCACGTAGATGAATATTCATTAGAAGTTCGTGATACCAAATTAGGTATGGAAGAATTGACAGCGGATATTCCTAACGTTTCTGAAGAAGCGACCAAAGACCTTGATGAGAACGGTATGATCCGTATCGGTGCAGAGGTGAAGCCTGGTGATATCTTGATTGGTAAAATCACGCCAAAAGGTGAATCTGATCCTACGCCGGAAGAGAAATTGCTTAGAGCGATCTTCGGGGACAAAGCTGGTGATGTAAAAGATGCTTCACTGAAAGCAGATTCTTCTCTGCGAGGTGTGGTCATCAACAAAAAATTGTTCTCCAGAAACATCAAGGACAAAAAGAAAAGAAGCGAGGAGAAAATCAAATTGGAAGAAATCGAAAATACTTACAAAGCTAAGTTCGATGACTTGAGAAACACTTTGATTGACAAATTGAACACGCTTGTTTCCGGTAAAACTTCCCAGGGTGTGAAAAATGACCTGGATGAAGAAGTAATCACCAAAGGAACCAAGTTCACTCTGAAATTGCTTCAGTCTGTAGAAGACTACGTAAACATCAGCGGTGCAGACTGGACCGTGGATGCTGACAAGAATGAGTGGATCAAGCAGTTGATTCACAACTATAAAATCAAGTACAACGATCTTTCGGGTGTTAAAAACCGTGAGAAATTTGCATTGTCAATCGGAGACGAGTTACCTGCAGGTATCATCAAATTAGCTAAAGTTTACATCGCTAAAAAACGTAAACTGAATGTGGGTGATAAGATGGCAGGACGTCACGGTAACAAAGGTATCGTTTCAAGAATCGTTCGTGAAGAGGATATGCCATTCTTAGAAGATGGAACACCGGTAGATATCGTATTGAATCCATTGGGGGTACCATCTCGTATGAACATCGGTCAGATCTACGAAACTGTTCTTGGATGGGCAGGTAAGCAACTTGGACTGAAGTTCGCAACGCCGATCTTCGACGGAGCAAGCTTAGACCAGATTACCGAGTACACCGAGCAGGCAGCACTTCCTAAATTTGGAAACACGCACCTTTATGATGGTGGAACTGGTGAGAGATTTACGCAGCCGGCTACAGTTGGTGTGATCTATATGTTGAAGTTAGGACACATGGTAGATGATAAGATGCACGCACGTTCTATCGGACCTTACTCATTGATTACGCAGCAGCCGTTAGGTGGTAAAGCACAATTCGGAGGCCAGCGTTTTGGAGAGATGGAGGTTTGGGCTCTTGAAGCATTTGGAGCATCTAATATCCTTAGAGAGATTTTGACTGTGAAGTCGGATGACGTGATTGGTAGAGCGAAAACTTATGAAGCCATTGCAAAAGGCGAAGCGATGCCAGAACCTGGTATTCCGGAATCTTTCAATGTATTACTTCACGAGCTGCAAGGTCTTGGACTTGATGTAAGACTTGAAGAGTAATTTTAAATTTTAAATGATGAATTTTAGATGGTCTTAGTTTCTGTGCATTAGCATTTGATCTAAAATCTAAAATCTAA
>DBLQ01000004.1:0-927 GCA_002297505.1 Flavobacteriales bacterium UBA720 | reverse complement strand
AATCTAAAATCTAAAATCTGATCAAAAAATGTCAAATAAAAATAAAACAAGTCGATTTAATAAAATCACTATTGGTTTGGCTTCACCGGAATCTATTCTTCAGGAATCGAGAGGAGAAGTTCTTAAACCGGAAACGATCAACTATCGTACGCACAAGCCGGAAAGAGACGGATTGTTCTGCGAGAAGATCTTTGGTCCTGTAAAAGACTACGAATGTGCTTGTGGAAAATACAAAAGAATCCGATATAAGGGAATCGTTTGTGACAGATGTGGGGTAGAAGTTACAGAGAAAAAAGTACGTAGAGAGAGAATCGGACACATCAACCTTGTTGTGCCTGTCGCTCACATCTGGTACTTCCGTTCTTTACCGAACAAAATTGGTTATCTATTAGGTATCCCGTCCAAAAAATTGGATATGATCATCTACTACGAAAGATATGTTGTGATCCAGCAAGGTATTGCCAAGAAAGCAGACGGATCTGATTTCGATGACAAAGAATTCCTGACTGAGGAAGAATATCTGGATGTCTTGGAAACCCTTCCAATTGAAAACCAATATCTGGATGATTCTGACCCGAATAAATTCGTGGCCAAAATGGGTGCGGAAGCGGTTGAAGAATTGTTGAAGAGAATCGACCTGGATTCTTTGTCATTCGACTTGAGACACAAAGCTCACAACGAGTCTTCTAAACAAAGAAGAACAGAGGCTCTTAAGAGACTGAACGTGGTAGAAGCGCTTAGAGCGGCCAACACCAGAATGATCAACCGTCCGGAATGGATGATCATGAGAGTTCTTCCGATCATACCACCAGAACTGAGACCATTGGTTCCATTGGATGGAGGACGTTTCGCAACTTCTGACTTGAATGACCTTTACAGAAGAGTTATTATCAGAAACAACCGTCTGAAGAGACTATTGGAGATCAA
>DBLQ01000026.1:53796-65136 GCA_002297505.1 Flavobacteriales bacterium UBA720 | reverse complement strand
AGCGCCAAGTGCCACCAAAGTTTCAATCAAAACTGCAGTCTGGATGGTCATATGTAGACATCCTGCGATTCTGGCGCCTTTCAAGGGTTGAGATGGTCCATACTCTTCACGGATGGCCATCAAACCAGGCATTTCGGCTTCTGCTAAAGTGATTTCTTTTCTTCCCCATTCTGCTAAGGAAATGTCCTTAACTTTATAAGGAACGTATTGTGTTGTTGTACTCATATTAATACTGATGATATTTTAAAATCAAAGTGCAAAAATACAACATATAATTAAGAAACAAAAACAGTTAATCTAAAATGAAAATCCGTAAAAATTAGGTCAGCCGAGAGAATGAGCCATCAGGAGTCCAATAAAATTTGTTGTCTGGTTAAAAATTTTCACATGGACAGAGTCCTTCATTTCTCTAAGGTAGCTCTAAACTTTTGTTATTGTAGCTGATTGATTGATTTTGTATAAAAATTATTAAATAGTTAAAAATATTAATTAAGTTAAAATGTGATATTAAATCTTTCTAAAAATTACCGTCGAGTTATGGCCACCGAAACCGAAAGCATTGCTCATCGCGATATTGACGTTTTTCTTCTTATTTTCAGTCATAATGTTGATGCCCTCCGGAATATTCTGATCCAATTTAGAAATGTTGATGGTGGCAGGAATCACATGCTCCTGAATCGTCTTGATGCATATAATGGCTTCAACAGCGCCCGCAGCTCCCAACAGATGTCCTGTCATCGATTTCGTCGCACTGATATCCAAATTTGGACTTCCCTTGAAAACTTTGGTGATGGCGTTAAGTTCTGCTAAATCTCCAAGTGGAGTAGAAGTGGCGTGCGGATTCAGATAATCGACCTGTTCTGGTAGTATTTCTGCATCTTGTAAAGCCAATTCCATCGCTTTTGCAGCGCCTATTCCTTCCGGATGAGGTGCAGTCATATGATAAGCATCGGCAGTCATTGCGGCACCAATCATCTCTGCATAGATCTTTGTACCTCTGGCTTTGGCGTGTTCATATTCTTCGAGAATTAATGCACCTGCGCCTTCTCCCATGATGAAACCGTCACGTTCCACATCGTAAGGCCGGCTTGCAGCTTTAGGATTATCATTTCTGGTGGACATTGCTTTCATCGATGAAAAACCGCCCACGGAAGCCGGTGTAATTGGCGCTTCGGAACCTCCGCTGACAATCACCTTTGCCTTTCCCCAGCGGATATAATTAAAAGCATCCATAAAAGCTGTATTCGCTGTGGCGCAGGCAGATACGGTAGTATAATTGATTCCGCGCAGATCGTATTTCATCGAGATCATTCCCGAGGCCATATTGGCAATGAGTTTTGGGACAAAAAACGGGCTGAACCTCGGGGTGCCATCGCCGGAAACATAGTCTGTGACTTCATTTTCAAAAGTTTCCATTCCGCCTTGTCCGGTTCCCCAGATAACGCCGATATCAAAAGGGTCGAAGTCCTTAAAATTCAATCCGGAATCTTCCATCGCCTGTGCGGCTGCGTAGATGGCGTATTGTGTGAAAAGGTCACTGCGTTTGATTTCGTTTCTGTCCAGATATTTTTCCGGCGTGAAGTTCTTGACCTCTGCCGCAAACTGCACTTTGAATTTTTCCGGGTTGAAATGCGTGATGGTATCCGCACCGCTTTCGCCCTTCAGAATGTTGTTCCAAAAAGTGTCGACGTCATTTCCCAATGGCGTTACTGCGCCCATTCCTGTGATGACTACTCGTTTCATTATCTTGAGATTTGTGTTTTGAATAAGTTGGATGTGCCTTTTGCAATAAGCCTGGTTTTGTCGGCATTCCAGATTTCGCAAGTGGCATTGATGAATTGTTTGCCGAGTTTGGTGATGTGCGTTTCGGCAATGATAGCTTCGCCCTCTTTCCCAATGGAAAAGTAATCGATGACATTGTTGATGGTTGTGTAAAAAGTTGGCTCGTTCAAAGAAAACATTGTAGCGCCCAAAACATCATCAATAATTGCAGCTGTCACACCGCCATGAAGGTTCCCAATGGGATTCAGCCATTCAGGTCGAATGGTATACTGGAATTCCAGATGTCCTTTTTCTGCGGAGACAACAATAGGCTTCAGCCAGCGCATAAACGGCGAGGGCGAATCTTTGAATTCCTGTCCTATTAATGATTGCAATTGTGATAATCTGTCCATAATTTATATTTTGGTAATCAGTTGATATTTAGGCCGAAGGTTGCGCCAAGGCAGCAAATAAAAAAGGGGGGAGCGGAAGGCGGATTAAGCTGCCCCAAATCTTAATATTGACTTACTTGCCAGCTTCCTGTTTTCTTGCTTGATTCATTGCCAGCAATGCATTTTCTGGCGAAGAAAGATAAAGTCTGTAAATGTCCTCCGTCTGTCCAACACGGATTTCGTAATTGTCGTTCTCCAAACCTGCCAACAGCTGCTCGGCAACGAAGGAAGCGGGAACGCCATTTTTACCACCAATGGGTGCAGAAAACTCGGTGTTGACCAAAGGTGGCATCAACTCAAAAACATTGATGTTAGCAGGTTTCAAAGCCAAACGTAAATATCTGGTGTAAGAATGCAAAGCTGCTTTGCTCGCGGAGTAAGTCGCCAAAAATCCTGGAACGAAAGCGACGACGGACGATACATTCACAATGGTTGGGTTGTCATTGGTCTTCAGGATTGGAAGCAGTTTTTCGTTCAGACGGATGACGGAAAGATAGTTGGTTTGCATCTCGTCTTCCGCTTTTTCAAAGGCATTGACATTTTCTTCGGTGATGTCGTACACCAGGGCCCGGCCGGCGTTGTTGATAACCATATTCAGTTCCGGAAATTCGATTCTGATCTGTTTGACAAGATTCTCCACATCTTCTGCGCTGCTGATGTCCGAAACGATAGCGCTGGCGTTTTTCAGTTGGGAAGCGGCTTGCTGTAGTCGGGTTTCATTTCTGCCGGTGATGATCACCTTGTTGCCTTTTTCTGATAATAATTTAGCAATTTCCAATCCGATTCCGGCTGAACCGCCGGTAATGAGTATGGTGTTGTTGGTTGTATTCATAATTTTGACGTGTTATTATACCAGTCGGTATATTTTTGATTAAAAAATTTTATTTGATAAGTTCTGTATCGATGATGGTTTCGATTCTTTGCAATGCGTGGATGAGGTGCGTTTTGTTATTCATCGTTTTTGAAAGCAGGATTCCGCCTTCGATCAGTGCAATAAACTGGAAGGCATACTGCGAAGAATCAATAGATTCGATGATTTCGTTCTTTATTTTTCCATCCTCCAGAATCTGAATAAACTGCCTGGCCCAATTTTGAAAATTCTTATTCACCTCAGCTGTAAGAATCGGCATGGTATCATCCGCTTCCACAGCGGTATTGAGGTGCGGACAGCCGCCACGTGACATGTTGGTCTGCCAGGTTTTTCGGTAAACATCGACGATGGCGAAAAGTTTTTCTCTGGTTGTCATCGCATCATTAAGCTTACCCATGAAATTGGACTGCAATCTTTTGGCATTGTAGCGGTAAACTTCTCTGGCGACTTCATCTTTGTTTTCAAAATTTCCGTAGATGCTGCCTTTTGTCAATCCCGTTGCGGCAGTGATGTCTGACAAAGACGTCCCGGCATAACCTTTCTTGTTGAAGATTTCTGCGGTTTGCTCGATAATGAACTGTCTGGTTTTTTCTGCTTTCGACATTGTTGATCTGAATTGACTTGGCAAAGATAAGCAATTTATATACCAATTGGTATAATTTTTTTTTTAAAATAAAAACCCGGAGGCCTGAGCATCCGGATTCTGGAAACAATTAAAAATTACTTTTTGATGATTTTGTAGCTGCTCTTTTTCTGATTCGAGGTAACCGAAACGACATAGCTGCCTTTTGGTAAAGAGGACAGATTCACTTCAGCTTTCCTGGACCGTACAGATTCTGAGCGCCATAATTTCCCGGAGTAATCGTAAATCTGAACATTGGAAATTTCAGCATCTCCGGAGATATGCAGCACATCTGCAACCGGATTGGGATACACGGCAAAATGATTTTTATGAACATCCGTAACCGCCATGGCGTCATCCGCAGCCACGGTCCAAAGTTCATAACCACTGTCATTATACTTGGCCGTGAAATATAATTTGTCATCCATCGTCGTGAAGTATGGCGTGTAGCCTACTGCATCCTGAGCCGGATTAAGAGGATCTGCGGTGATTTTGTAAGTACCGTCCGCAGTGCCGTCTGACTTCCAGAGCTGGTAATATTCGTCGCTGTTCAGCGCCCGGAAATAGAGATGGTCACCCATCACCTGGAAAAACATCGGGGAAATTGTAACGCCCATGGAATCCGGCGGGCCAGGGAATATATCCACAAAGAGTTGAGTCCCTTCCGGTGTGCCGTCTGTCACCCAGATTTCTCCGCCGTGATCTGCATCCTTCAGCGTCATGTATAATTTATTGTTATAAATGATGTTTTTATACTGCGGGATCACCCCGTTATCAGGTCCTTCGAAAACGTCCTTCAGGATCTGTGTTCCGGCTTCTGTACCATCCGTGGTCCATATTTCCCTTCCGGTCTCGCTGCTGTATGCCGTGAAAAGAAGCTTGCCGTTCAGGTCGATAAAGTCAGCGGGAATCGAATTGCCATTGCCACCGGTATTGATGTTTTTCACAAGGTATGTTCCGGCACTGGTTCCATCAGAGGCCCACAGCTCGATGCCGTTGATGCCGTCATCGGCATTGAAATAAATTTTATTGCCAAATGCCTTGATATTAGAAGGATAACCACTGTCTGCGCTGATGTCCTTCACCATTTTTGTTCCGACAGCTGTACCGTCCGTAACCCACAGCTCGAAGCCGTGGTCGCCATTGTCAAAATCAAAACCGTCTACTGCGTTGAAGTAAAGCTTGCCATCCATAACGGTAAGGAAAGAGGGGTTGCTACCAAATTCGCCCTGACGCAGGTCGGTTACCATCATTGTTCCGTCCGTAGTTCCGTCTGTTTTCCAAAGTTCGGAACCGTGTACGCCGTCCTCGGAGCGGAAATACAAAGCGTTGTTGAACTCCACAAATTCGAAGGCGTAAGAGCCGCCGCTGCCGGGATACATATCCTTGACGAGAACCGTTCCGGCTTCCGTTCCGTCCGATGTCCAGAGCTCATTGCCATTGGTATCGTCCGTTGCTGTAAAGATCAATTTGCCATTCAGGCTCTGCAGGTTATAGATTTCCGATCCGTTGCTGCCCGGATTGATATCCTTCACCAACTTGGTCTCGGTACCATCGGTGACCCACAGCTCTTTGCCGTGCGTTCCGTCATCCGCAATAAAATAAATTTTCGAGCCCACTTTGAGAAGATTTTCCGGGAATGAGTCTCCGGTAGGATTGATATCTTTCACCATTTTAAAGACCGGCGTCTGCTGCGCACTGATTTCTAAAAAAGAAGCCAACAGTGCTGCGAGAATAAATTTACTCTTCATATATTTTTTTATTTTGAGTAAAATTAGATGCTATAATCGGAAATGGATCACGGTTGGCTATTAGATAGTCGAAAATTTCAAGTAAATGAAAATTTTAGTCGTTTAAAACACTGTTTTCCAGTTGTTTATTTTTTTAATGCTGAGCCGTGATTCTCTCTTTATTTTTGATCTTTTTGGACTTCAAAATCAAAAAGTAAACGGTTAAGATACTGATAGCGACTAACGACAGGGCGAGGATCCAAATGGTAATCTTCAGATTTTTCTGAGATGATTCAAAACTTTTTTGTTTGAACTCATTTCTTTTTTGGATCAGCTCATTGATGGTCTTGCTCTGTTCTTCAGAAAGCCGGGACTGCAGCGCGTTGAACAGGTTCTGGTATTTTAGATGCTCGTCAAATTCTTGCAGCGCAATGAAATTTTCAGCCAGGAGCCTGTAGATACGGCTCTGCATCTCCAGCTGATTAACCTCCTCGGACAGCGGAAGCGCCGAAAGCAGAATCTGGTTGGAAGCCTTAAAATCATTTTTAGAGTTTTGGATTTCAGAAAGGCCGATCAGCGCATTGCATTCCAGCGATTTTGCACCGTTTTTCCGGGCATCTGCAAGGCCTTTTTCGAAACTGACCTGCGCGGAATCCTTATTGATGTTGAGGTAGCAAAGTGCTTTTTGGTTGTATGCCTGCCCAAGATTCGCCTTGGCAAATCCGTTATTCTGGTCTTTCCGGAATTCGGCGATCGCTTTGTTAAAATGTTTGATCGCGTAAGCGCAGTCCAGGCTTCGCTTGTAAAGGAATCCTTTGAGCAGATTGATATTCCCAATCAGATATTTTTTCGAATCGGGCAGGGAAACAGTCTGCGAAAGCTTATCGGCTTTATCCAGGTAATGCCAGGCTTCGTCGCGCATCTCGATTCGGATGTACAGATTGCCGATCAAGCCCAACGTTCTGATCTGGCTGGCAACGTCCTTGGTCTGTCCGGCGCGTTCATTGGCTTTCAGAGCAAACGCAATGGCTTTCTGATAATTGCCCAGTGCCGAATAACCGTTGGAAATCAGGATATAGGACGAAATCTGATAAGCATCAGAGACAGATTTTCTCTGCAAAATGGCATTGCCAATCTCGATAGATTTTTCCGGACTTTTGAACAGGTATTGATTGGCAGAAGCTATCATACTGTCAATTTCCTTATTGGTTTCCTGGCCATTAAGCCAACACAAGCTAAAGGAGAAGAGCATCATAAAAATAATTCTGAACCGTTTCATCTTATTGATTTTTGATGTTTTTGATGAAGGTTGCCGGCGAGTCACCCGTGACTTGTTTAAAAACCGTTGAGAACAGACTGTGCGAGGAAAAGCCAGCTTCCTCCGCCAGGTGGCTGACTTTATATTTCAAATAGACAGGATTGGCTCTGATTTTCCGGATGGTGTAGTTGATCCTGAGCTCATTAATATAACTGTGAAAATTTTTATGCTTATAGGTGTTAATGATTTCGGACAGGTATTTAGTATTGGTGTTCAGGTTCTCGGCCAGAAGATTGAGCGAAATAGCAGGATCGAGATAGCCATTATTGGTCTCAAATGTTTCTAACTTTTTCAACAGAGATCCAATCGTCTTGTCCGGAATGACGATTTTCCCTGCACTTTCCGGAGCCTTATTTTCGATGATGAATTTTTCCCGTTCTTCCGCCTCTTTTGCTGCTTTTTCGCATGCGTGTTGTCTCTGATTTAATTTCCGATTGATGACAGATCCGATTATCAAAACCATAAAGATGGCAGTCACGATGTAGTAAAGCATTCTTTTCTGTTGCTGAGATCTGGCTTCCAGAATTTCGTCCTGCTTCTGTCCGATCTTGGTTAGAAATGCGATTCGGGCATTTTCCTTCACCGTACTCAGAGAATCTTGCAGAGCAGTATGAAGCTGGTAAAATTCACGGTACTTCTCTTTACTTTTTGATTCGGCGTTATTCAATCCCAGTTGATAAATCATATCTCTCAGCCACACATCCTGAACGTTATTTTCAACCGGTTTCAGAAGTTCCAGATGATCAATACTTTTATCCGGATCTTTTTGAGATGATTGGATTTTTGCTTTTGCATAAAGTTCATACGGTGTATGAAGCTGAATTTTCTTCGAGTAGTAACGTGCTGAATCCGGCTTGCCAAGATGAGAGTATGCGAGTGCGTAATAAAAATTCCTTAAATCAGGAAAATAAGGACTGGTTTGATGTTCGGATAACTTGAGATTCCGGATGCTTGTTCTCCATTGGTTTTGAGAATAGGCGCTGATCGCTTTTTCATAATAGTTTTGGCTGATATCCTTTTCATCTTTGATAAGATAGAGTTGGGACAATCGAATTCCCAGTTCGTCGCAGAGCCTTGCCAGCAGAAAGTTGATTTGACGTTCGTTATCGGGACTTAAAGATTGTTCAGCCATTTTCAGCCATTCGAACAGTTGATCACCGGCATGGTTATAATCGCCTCGGATCAGAGTGCTTTCCGCAAGCAGCAGCAGCGCTTTGACCTGGTCATTGCGGTCCGTACTGTTTTTAGCCAGAAATTCCGATATCACCGCCGATTCCGAAGGTTTTTGGTAGAGCAGATTCCGGGCTTCCAGGAAAAGCGCTTCCGTATCCCGGCTGTTCTGTGCAGAAATAACGCTGAAGAAAATTAGGAAGAGAAATAATATTAATTTCAAAACAAAACCGGCTGATGAGTTAGAAACCAGTAAAGTTATGGAAATATTGTGTGCGGAAAGTTATCCGGAAATCATTATCACTGAATTTTTTGTAGTGACAATGCTTGTTTAAAGCCTAAAATAAATAATCCTTCATCCGCGACACGGCCAGTTCATTCTTATCGATGAATTGTAACAGCTGCTCCAGTCGGTCTTCAAACTTCCTTCCCGTGTTGATTTTCTTGTAAAACGGCAAATCAAATGGCGATTCGTCATTGCCAAAAAGCTGCCAGCTGTTGGCATAGATCATAACATACTCATTATTCTTTAGGCTTTCCAGCAGCATATTTTCGTAATATTTCATAGGTGTAACCTGTAAAACATAATCATTAAATGGCAGCTGAGAATATGGCGACTGACTCTCCGGAACTATGGTGAGGTTATTCTGCTCATAGATGTGTGTTTTGGTTGTCAGTTTGCGCCACAGGAAATTGATTTTGGAACTTTCAATGTTGGACACATAGCTGAACTCCAGGTTTTTAATATCAGGGTAAGGAAGCCTGTGGAGCTTCTGCCGTATGCCGCGAATGGGTTTTTCCAGCAGTTGCTCCAGGTTTCTCTTTGTTAGCTCAATCGCCGCCGCGGTAGAATTGACGTTGTAAAGTGCAATTTCATGACCTGCAAACGCGATATTTCTAATCAGCTTATGGAGCTGGTCTGCTATGCCGACCTCTATAAAAAAAGTGGCCTTATACTCATGCATTTCCAGCAGAAGCATAATGCTTTCCGCCTTATCTTCCAACGCCGGCAGCCACTCCGTTTCGGTGGTGCTTTTCTGCGCTAGAAAAGGCTGGTCAGAGCATGCAATATTGAAGGTCAGCAGTATCACGCCAGTTACTTAGGAATGACCCAACTTCCTTTTAAGGTTCTGAATCATATCGACCGACATGGATGCGATATCAAATTGATAGTCCAGTCCCCAATCTTTTTTCGCAGCACTGTCATCAATGCTTGCCGGCCAGGAATCTGCGATAGCCTGGCGGAAATCCGGCTCGTAACGTATTTCAAAATCCGGGATGGTTTTACGGATCTCAGCAGCGAGTTCCTTTGGCGTAAAACTCATGCCACCCAGGTTGTAAGAGTAGCGGATTTTTACGTCTTCTTTTGGTGCCGTCATCAGTTTGATGGTAGCATCGATGGCATCATCCATATAGAGCATAGGCATCGCTGTATTTTCGCTGATGAAACTGGTATATTTTCCATTTTCTACGGCTTCATAGAAAATCTCCACCGCATAGTCCGTAGTGCCGCCGCCTGCCGGAGCTTTCCAGGAAATCAAACCGGGATAACGGATGCTGCGGATATCGACACCGTATTTTTCAAAGTAATATTCACACCATTTTTCGCCTGCCATTTTGGAAATCCCATAAACGGTCGTAGGGTTGAGAACCACTTCCTGGCCGACGTTTTCCTTTGGAATTCCTTTTCCGAAAACAGCTATGGAACTTGGCCAGAAAATCTTTTTCAATAAGCCTTCTTTCGCCAGTTCACACAGATGAATTAATGGATCCAGATTCAGTTTCCATGCGAAAAGCGGTTGTTTTTCAGAAGTTCCTGACAGAAGTGACGCGAGATGATAGACCGTGGTGATATTATGCTCCTTGATGACATCGGTAACCGCCTGAAAATTAGTCACATCCAGCCTTTCGTAATAGCCGGCTTCGGTGATGCCTTCTTTCCATTTGTCAAGACCGGACGCAATTACATTTTCCTTGCCATACATTTCTGATAATCTGGCGGTAAGCTCCGTTCCGATTTGGCCTAATGCGCCGGTGATGAGGATTTTTTCTGTCATAGTTTCATTTTTACTTATACTGATTCGCAAATCTAATTAAATTTGGGATTGAGAATCAAAAAGAATTCCAGGAAATTTTTTAAAAATATCATATTATGCCAAATATTACGCCCATTATCCGAGTCAATGAACTGTTGAGCATTTCCGATGATCCCAATCTCAGACTATTCGACGCCAGAACAGGTCCTGATGCTAAGAAGAATTATCTGCAAAAGCATCTGAAAAACGCTGCGTTTGTAGATCTGAATTCCGATTTGGCTGCAATTGATAATCCTAAATTTGGCGGCAGGCATCCGCTCCCAAAATTTCTTGATTTTCTTAATACGCTCGGCAGATTAGGCATTGAGCGTGATTCTCATGTTGTCATTTATGACGATAAGAATGGAGCCAATGCGGCCGCTCGATTCTGGTGGATGCTTCGCGCAGTAGGGCACAGCAAGGTCCAGGTTCTGAACGGTGGACTGCAGGCGGCAGAAAGTCAGAATTATCCTTTAAGTTCCGGTAACGATTCTTATCCTGAAACCGCATATGCTTCGGAGTATGAGGATTGGCAGCTGCCCCAAATCTGGATAGAGGATATCAGGAAAGCATCTCAAAATTCCGATGCTGTAATTGTTGATGTCCGCGAATCGCAGCGGTACGAAGGCATTTCCGAACCTATCGATTTGGTTGCAGGCCACATTCCGAATGCTCAGAATTTGCCCTTCAGCAATAATCTTGACATTAAAGGTTTTTTCCGCTCGCCGGAAGAGCTCCGAACTCTGTACGCGGTATTATTTGAGAATCATCCGAAAGAAAAAATCACGTTCCATTGCGGCAGCGGCGTTACGGCCTGCCATTCGCTTCTGGCTTTGGATTACGCCGGCTTCGAAATTCCAAATCTCTATGTCGGCAGCTGGAGCGAGTGGAGCAGGAATGAGTTGTAGTATTTTTTGAGTTGGGGAGTTTGAGTGTTTGAGAGTTGTAGAGTTGGAGGGATGGAAAGGTCGGGAGTTGGTTTATTACGTAATTTTGGGAGATATGTTAACTCGTGTTTTTGTAACTAAACTCAAGTTATACCATAATTTTACAATCATCAAAAATTCGAAAAACGCACAAAAGTAAAAGTGCTCGAGCGCTCAAACTCTACAACTCTATAACTCTCCAACTCAAAAGACCCTCCGACTCAAAAACTCGCTCTCACCTGCATGCTTCCGATGTGGATGGTTCGGTCTCCGGAGTTTCGGCCTTCGTAGTTCACGTTCAGTTGGATAAAGGAGTTGATGGCTTGCTGGATGTACAAGGTCCACACCTGGTTTTTGCCAGCTTTCAGGCCTTCCAGCATCTGATTCCCCACAATGCTGTAGCTGTTGCCGGTAA
>DBLQ01000026.1:0-53671 GCA_002297505.1 Flavobacteriales bacterium UBA720 | reverse complement strand
AGCTGTTGCCGGTAAAATCATTGTTGATGAAGGAAAAATTGGCACGCACGGAAGTTTTCGCTTTTTCCCATTGGAGCGTCCCCGAGATCTCATAGGTTTTCAAAAGCTCTTCACCGTCCGTTCTTTTTTTCTGACGCCATGCGCCAAATAATTCCGTTTGCAGGCTTTCAGTCAGTTTGTAGGTCGCCTTGGGTTTTGTTTCCCAATTCTGGAGCAGATAATTTCTTGAGGTGTAAATCTGCGAACTGTTCGCGATATTTTGCAGTGTATTTTCCCAATCTGCACGGAAAGCTTTAGTGAAGGAGTAGCCCAGATTCACGAAATGCGATTTCTGAGAATGCTCCTCGTTACTGAAGTTGGCATTCACCAGATTATCATTGTCGGTATATCGGTAGCTGCCGTTCCAGCCGGATCTGTCATTGGAATTAAATAATGCCGAAGCCAGGATGTTCTGAGTCCGCAGCAACTGATCGCTCTGGCGGTCGAAAGGATTCCATACCAACACTTTGCTGCCCTTAAGATAAGAATTTTGGGAAAGTAGGGACAAGTTGAAATTCCAGCGTTTCAAAAAAGCATTTTCTGAACTGATGATCACGGACGGATTCACAAATAAAGCCAGCTGAAGTTTGTTTTTGTTGGATGCCAGGTAATTGACACTATTGGTGTAGACTCTGATGTATTGCGCCAGATCTGCGTATTCCGCCACTTCAAATTCATCCAGCTGCTGCACACCGTCATTGTTGTAGTCTGTCCATTTGTAAACACCTTGTCCATCCGTTACCTTGATGTACTGAAATTCGCGCTGGGCTTCCTGACCGTTCCCCAATTCGTAGAAAAGTTGCAAACGCATTCCGTTCCGGAATAATTGCTGATTGTAAAGGATATTTCCTACTACAAAATCCTGATTCTGGTCATTGGCAAAAGTGGGATTCTCATAAAAGAATTTACGATAATGCATCAACGTAGAAAGCTGCGTTTTTTCAGTTTTGATGATCTGGCTTTCCGCCATGATTCCGAGGATATTGTTCATCTTTGTCAGGCGGTTGTCCTGCACGGAATCGTTGCTTCTGAAATAAAGTTTGGTCATCAGCTTGGTTCTTGCCGAATCTGCGATTTTTTTCTGTATGAATACTTCGCGCCAGCTGAAACTGGTAAGATCCAGAGTCTGCGTCGCATTATAAGTTTTTTCGTTATGCTCCATCGAGCCTCCTGCCATCCAGCTTCCCTTTTTGCCAGTCAGTTCCGTGGAAACCGCACCACGGATGAAAGTGGTGTTAATATCCAGGGATTTGGTATCCAGGTAAGAAATAGCGCCAAGATTGCTAAGTTTTCCAATTTTCCAGACGGCGTCCAAATCATTTTTGATGCCCTTGTACGTGTCTGCTTCTTCGAGGTAATTGAGTTTGTAATTGATTTTCGAAGTTTTATTAAAGTCATTAAGGAATGAGAAGATAAAGCGGTTCTGTGTGATCTGGCTGAATTCATTTACCAGGTTAAAGTCCCGCCAAAAATCAACATTATTGATCCTGTCCAGGATGTGAAAGTTTTTCTGAATGACTTGGTATTCTACCATCGGCGTTCCTGTCCAGGTATTTTTCCGGAAGGTTTTATTGGCATAGATTCTCGCTGCATAACCAATATTCTGCTGGTTGTCTTTGGACGAATAAAGATTGACATCATAATTGCTCATTGACACATCGGTGCCGATAACGCCTTCATTCAGGGCATATTCCACATTGGCAGAAAAAACCTGTGATTTCTCCGGCGCAGGTAATTTTCGTACAGCCATATAGTCGCCCAGACCAGTACCTACATATTGAAAAACACGACCGTTATTGGTAGATTGTTGCAATTGATAATCGCCTCTACCGCTTCCGAAATAGGTAAATGCAACCTGGTAAAGAACTTGGGTCTGGTCGGTGGAAAATTCATAGTGAAACGCGTCGCCTAAGAAGACTTTTCTGTAGAGGATTTTATTTACATCGTACTCGGTTTCCACGCCAGAAGGTGCGAACATGGCATTCGGATCATTGCCGGCGTTTACCAATGTCTGTTTATCTTCGTCACTGAGGTTCAGAGACAAAGGTGCGTTTTTATTGTCATTTTCCATAAACCAGCTGAAGCCGGCGCGCAGCTTCTCCCGCTGATGGCGGATGCTTCCTGTGACAAGAAAACGGGTGTAATTCCGATTGGTGTAATTGTAAGAAACATTGATGAAATTCTGCTTATAAATCGGGCGGAAACTGGTGAAGGTGATTTCTCCGGTGTTATAATTGATGGTGTAATCCTGATTTTCGCCGCGCTTCATCAAAATCCCATCAATGTAAACCTGCTCTGAACCGGAAATGATGGTGATGAACAATTCGCCGTTCCTTCCCGTCAGCCGGTAAGGTCCTTGGTTACCCTCGATGCCCTGAAAACGCATTCGGAAAAATTCACTTCGGGCAACACCTCCCGACACATCTACAGAAGTCTTGTTACCATTCTTCTCCCAATTGGTGAGGAACTGCAATCCCATGCTGCGCCTCTGGTAGCGGCCGAAATAAGTGGTTTCGTCATTCAGATCGAGATGTCCGGCGCGGATGATGCTATGATTTTTGATATTAAGCTGAAGGTAGATTTTGTCGAATTCCTGCAAAGTCTGGGTGTAGCCATCGGCCTGAACCGGAAGATTGTGGTCCGATATGGAGGCCAGAATCGAAACATCCGGACTGAGCTTGCCCGAAATCTGCATGTCCATCGAACTCTGCACAGACGAGCCCTGATTGTTCCCAAAGGTAATTCCGCGGATGATGGAACCTTTGGAATTGAGCTCCCCGAGGATTCTTTTGCGGTCATTTTTGACCAGAACTTCTTCATCATAGACAATTCGGTTTTGTTTGCGGATAAAGTCCAGGGTGTCCTTAGTAAAGAAATCTTTATTAATTTTTGAAATAATAACGCTGTCCTTCTTAATGGAATCTTTCGGAAGATTTGGATTTTTCCAACTGAAAACCTGTGCATTAACAGAAATTAAGGCAAAAAAAAGCAGTAGAAACGGAAAAATCTGTTTTTTCTTTGGCACCATTTATGATATTGCAAAGCCCAGTTGAAAAAAAAAGGCCCTAAGACGAATTAACAATTATTTAAAACGGAAAAGACCCCTTGAAAATTGTAGTCAATAATAATAATTTATCTTTGCCGCTTTAAAATTAAAATAAACATTTAAAAATTTTATATAATGAACAAATTTTATTCTCTACTAGCAGTTGTAGCTTTAAGTGCATCTGTAAACGCGCAAACTACCGTAGAATCGACAATTACAGGATTCAGCGGTGGTGTAGTTTCAACAACTAATTCTCCTGCAGACAATAACTTGACTTACATTGCAAGTGCAGGATCCGGGACTGCAAATGCTCCGGCATTTTTCCCTGCCTCAGGTACAGTACCGGCACATTTGAGATTATACTCCGTAAGAGCGACCGGCGAAGGTAACACTTTTACCATTACTCCGGCAGTAGGTTTTGTAATTACTTCGGTAAGCTTCACATCTTTAACAGATACACCAAACGTAACTTATAAAGTGGCTGATGGTGCTACACAGACAGCGGCTAGAACAGGCTCTACATACACTTTGACCAACACAGCTGAAACTCCGGGGATTTTAACTTTTACCAATGCTCATACCGGCGGAACGAGTAACCTTCAATTGAGAATTCCAGCCATCACTGTTACTTATAAAGTTGCAGAAACTATGGCTGTAGTCGATGCTTCTAAAGCAAAAGTAAACTTGGTGAAGAATACTGTGGTTTCCAACGAACTGATTTTTGGGGCTGCTGCAAAAGTATCAGTTTATAACATGGCTGGTCAGGTTGTGAAAACAGCTGAAGTTTCTGAAAACTCAAAATTGGATGTTTCTGGTTTGGTTAAGGGAACTTACGTGGTAACAGGTGTTGTAAACGGACAAGCTGTTTCTCAAAAAATCATCAAGAAGTAATTTTACATTCTTTTTAGTTATAAAACGCTGCCTTTTGGTGGCGTTTTTTTTTGTTCTCATTTTTGTGATGTTAAAAAGGCAATCAACCAATCAGTTCAATATGATTTAAAACAGATTTAACATGACATTGAAGCATGATGATTATCTTTGCCATGTTAATGAATTGGTTGATTTAGAGTTGGTGAATAAATGTTTTGAAATGAAAGTCAATTGCTGTCACCTCTCATAGAAATGTTAAAAAATAAATAAAACTTTGTCAAATCTATTTTTTTATTAACTTAGCAACCCTTTACATTAAATTAATAAATACAATTTTTTAAACTTTAATATTATGAAAAAAATCTTTACAATTTTAAGTATTGCTGCAGTTTCTTATGCTGCTCAAGCTCAAACAACTTTCAGTTTTGTCTGGAACAATCAGGGTTTTGCTAACGCACAGGAAGTAACTACAGGTACAATTGTAGCTGGGAAATTGACTTACAATGTTCAGCAAAATGGATCTTCTACAAGTCCAAAGTTTTATACTGCCGGTGGTGGAACTTTAAGAATGTATTCTAACACAGCTGATGGAAATGGTAATTCACTGGCGATTTTAGCTGTTGCTGGTACCAAAATTAATTCAGTAAAAGTAAAAACGTCTGGACTTGTTGGTAGTGATAACTACGGACCGTCTAGCGCTGTAATTACAGTTGATGGAACAGTAGTTCCAACTGTTTATGATCCTGCTGATGCCACTAATTCAACTTACTTGATTAATGCAGCTACGCCAGCTTCAAACATTACTGTAAAAAATGGACAAACTGGTGCTACTACAGCTCAAATCCGAGTTGTTTCTATGGATATTACTTATTCAGATAATTTAGCGGTAGCTGATTTCTCTAAAGCAAATAATATTCTTGTGAAAAATACTACGGTAGGTGAAGCTATTTCTTTCGCTAAAAACGCTGATATCCAAATCATCAATGCTGCAGGTCAGATTGTTAAATCTGCTAAAGTTACTGAAGGTTCTACTTTGAACGTTTCTTCTCTTGCAAAAGGAATGTACATCGTAACTGGTACTGTAAACGGTGAGAAAGTTTCTCAAAAAATCGTTAAAAACTAATTCCAGTTTTTGTTAAAATAGAAGCTTCCATAATTTTGGAAGCTTTTTTTTGTTAGAATATTCCGCGTCTCAGATTATTGATCATTGCGCCCAGGTTCAGCACCAGCGTGTAGCGGATCCTGTAGCCATAATCCTTAAAGCCTGGTTCAAAGCCTAATGTTGATGCTACGGGAAAATAAACCTCCAGAAAATCAGGAATGACCTTCACCTTGATGCCGGAATCCCAGATGAACTGCGTCGCACGGTTTTTATTTTTGTAAACGCCGGCATCGGCATAGATATTAAACCATTTCCAGATGTGTGAATCTACATTTACACTGCTGATGAACTGATTGACACTGGTATTGAAGTATGATTTAAAACCACCCTCTGCCAATATAAACTGCTGCGAGAGAATCCCAGAAGTGGCACTCTGACCCAGCAAACCATAGGAAAACGAGTAATTGGAAACCCGTGAAATCCCATAGTTAAAAAGCGCATTTTTTGTGTCATTCTTCACAAAATAGCCGGCAAACCAGCGGAAACTGATTTTTTTATCCTTGGCATATTCCCAACGGTAAAATGCTTCTGCGGAAATTTTCTGAAAATCTTCCATCCACTGGAAATTGGTGCCGATGTATTTTTCGTGAATCAGCTGATTGTCTGAGTAAGAATAACCCACATTCCAGAGATTGTATTTGGAATATTGATTGTTCAGGATCATTTCCGGTGTCAGTTCACGTTCATAATAATTGTAAGAAAAATAGAGGCTTCGGCCGATGGCACTACGCGGATTTTTCTGGAAATTGAAAGATGTGGAGGCGCCAAATCTCTTATAAGCCAGATCATTGTCATAATGGAAATAGGAACCAGACAAGCCAAAATTCCAGCTCCTGAAAAAGCTGTTGGGCGGCAGAATGGAGTAACCCACTGCACCAGATCCTGTAATCTTTCCTGTTCCCGTACTGTAATAAGGCGTGACAGAATAGTCGAACTTCTGATCAAAAATACCCTGATTCTTGAAATTAAGTCCCAATAATACCTTGTCATAGGCGTTGAAGGTGAGCCGCGGCGTGAGAAAAATCTCATTGTACTCGGCATTCTGAATATCTTTTACGAGCTTGAAACGGATTTTTTTAGCATTGGAAAAAAGCCCTTTGGTGTAGATGTAGTTGTCCCTGTAATTGGTTTCCGGGAAGATGTAGTCATCATTCAGGACAATCTTTTCCGTGCTCTGGTCAGGGAGAGAAAAAGTATCTTTTGGTGCGGTACTGCCGTCTTTCCAGTATGTAGCCTTTGCAAGTTGTCTTGTCTCGGTTTCCACTTTTAGAGGGATGTTTTCGGCATTCTTATTCTTAATTTTTACGGTATAATGGTTTCGCTGATCTTTTATATTTTTAAGATTGAAGTTGACGCGGTGTTTTTCATCCATCATTTTGCCGAGAAAAAGAGACTTGCCATTGCTGTAAGTTTCCAGATTTTTAAGAAAATCCTGTCCGCTGGTTTTTTCCTGGTAGTGGCTCGTGATGTACGCTCTTATAAAATTGTCAAATGGCTGCTGACCCAGATATTCGGAAAGATAGTTCAGCAAACTTCCTGTCTCGAACTGGCTGATGGCTGTCGTATTGAAATTACTGAGCTGATAGTATGGCGTCTTGATCTTCTGATCCAGATTTTGCGTATAAATGTAATGATAGGCCAGTCCATAGCGTTCCGTCAGCTTCAACTTGGAAGCGTGAAAAAGTTTAAGCGGCTTGATGCCAAACAGCTTCGCATTATCCGGAAGCGCACCCAGAAGTCGGTGGTTAGCATAGTTGGTTTTGAGATACTGAATCTCCAGGTAGGATTTTAATCCGTTTTTCAGCCAATGATCTTCGGTTTTGTCTGTAACCAGACTCTCGTCGATTACTTTTTTAGAAATCACGCTGAAGTAATCCAGGTCCGTTTTTTCATAATCGCTGAAGAGCTGGTATCTGAACTTCCAGAATTTGATGTCATCAATGCCGATAAACTCTTCTTTGTTAAAGAATTTTTGGCTGATAAATAGCTTGTCCGGCAGTTTCCCTGTTCTGGATTTGATGAATTTCAGCTGATTCTCCAGCACGCTGCCCAAAATCTGACGTTGATATTCCGTCACCTGATAGCCCAACTGGACCAGGATAGCCTGCCCATCGACATTAACATTAAATTCCGGGTACAGCTCTTTTGAAATCTGAAATTCCGGATCGTTGACCGAAATTCCTTCAAAGCTTTTTGTGTTATTCTCAACCAAATTAGAGTAGATTTTCCAGTGCTCCGGAATCGTAAAATTAACCTTCCAGTAAGAGTTGGCATTAGCCGTCTCCTCCGTGTCCCTGTATGGCGTATTGATTCGATCTGCATTTTCATAAGTTTCCGGTACCAGAAAAAAGTATTTCAATAAAATATGATTTACATCCACACCATAACCGGTGAAACGGGCGTCCGGAAGCTGAATCTGGTATTTGAGATTGAGCTGAATGCTTTTGCCAGGCTCCAAAGGTTCGGAAAGTGGAATCAGAATATTTTCCTGGTTTTTATTAAGAATCTCCGCAGAAATATTGTTGTAAGAATACTGCAGACTTTCCAGCTTCCCGAGTTGGTTGTCCTTGGCAAAATACAAATCCTTCTTGCGGTCTTCGATTTTTCTTTTTAAAAGTGGCGTTTTCCGCTTCTGATAAGCAGAAACCCAATTGAGAAGTTTGATTTGAGTAATCGGTTGCTGATGAGTATTGTGGTAGATCAAAGTCTGCTCCACGGCAAGGGATTTTTGGTCATCATTCAGTTTGACATTCAAGGTAATGCTGTCCTGCTGGGCGTTTGCGCAGAGATAAAATAGGAAAAAAGCCAGAGACAGAGAAAATCGCTTCATCAAAAATTAATCAATATTTAAAACTACTACTTTTTTTCTGATGATTGATGATCGATGGTTGTTAAAGTTTATTTCTGATTAAAGGTTTCCATACGCGATTACAACTTGAGTTTCAGTGAGAGCAGTGTCAATGTCAGTCTAAGGCTCTCGAAGACCAATATAAACTCAAAAGCTCTGCTTTTTCCTTTTTTATTAACTTTAACAAAAACAAGATAATGAAAAAATACTACGTTTACATTTTGCTTTGTACCGACAATACATACTACACTGGAGTAACCGACGATCTCGATACCCGTTTTCTCTACTACCAGAATGGTCAAAACCCGAATTCTTACACGTACAACAAACGTCCGGTTGAAATTGTTTTTTACACAGAGTTTAACGATATCAATCAAGCGATTGCATTTGAAAAACAACTCAAAGGGTGGAGCAGAGCGAAAAAAGAAGCGATAATTAATGGTGAGTGGGAAAAGTTGCCGAATCTGGCGAAAAGAAAGTTCCCGAATCGTTAATTGGATAAGGAAAAAATCTGTCGATTTTTGATTTTTTTATTAGTCTTCGAGAGCCTCAGACTGACAGGAAGATAGAAACCCTTTCTGAGTTCAAAACTCAGAAAGGGTTTCCAAAAATATTTTATACTAATTACAATTTACAGCATACTTTGATATGCCTTCCAGCCTTCTGTTTTATAGCGCAATGCTTCCAATTCCGGATCATCGGCTTTGTAGATGCCGCGGCCTACGATGATGAAGTCGGTGCCGTAATGGTGTATGACGTGTTCGGGAGTGTTGTATTGCTGGCCTTTATCATCGCCTTCGGTTGCCAGATTGACACCAGGAGTGAACAATAAAAGCTGGTCAGACACAGCATTCTGGGCTACGCAACCGATAATGCTGGGATGGGTTTCTATAATTTTCAGAGCCTCTTCACGGTAATGCGCATCTGTCAATGTGCCTTCAGAAGACATGCCGAGAATGGCGACTACACCGACATTCATAAAGCAATCCAGGCTTTTACTACCGCCGATGACGTGAGACGTTACCAAATCTGCCCAGTTGGAAATCTTATATGTGCCGTACGAGAACTGCAATTCCTGCGTATTCCCGATGTCGGCAAATTTCCGGTCTTCCATCAACAGGAAATTATGTTTTGTTGCCAAATCTTTCAAAGGTAGAATGGTTTCATCAGCATCAAAATCGTTCAGAATATCGATGTGTGTTTTAAGAGCCACAATGTGCGGACCCACAAAATCAGCGAAAGCCAGCAATTCTTTGGTGGTGATGAAATCTGCCGATGCAATCAGGTTGGATTTTTTCTCAATCGCAATTTCCAGGATTTTCTTAGCAAATGAATTTTCTGCCGCTTCAAGTTTCTGTTCGTAGGACAGACGTTTTTTTTCTTCAAAAACGACTTGATTTCCATTCACAAAATCCTGGATTCTGGCGACCTCGGCATCATCAATATAATTGACTTCGCGCAGAATTTCTACCACTTCCGAAATTTTGAACAGCGAATGAACTTTGTAACCTTTGGCTTCCAGTTTCTCCTTTCCACCTTGCTGCCTATCCAGAACGACAACGATGTCTGAAACCTTGATGCCTTCATTTTCCACTTCATCAATCGTTTCTACCAAGGATTTGCCGGAAGTGATAACATCCTCTACCAAAAGACAGTTTTGACCTTTCTCGTAGATGCCTTCAATGAGTTTTTTGGTGCCGTAAGCTTTGGCTTCTTTTCTTTTGATGATCAACGGAAGATAACTTTCCAGAGACATCGCCGTAGCCATCGGAAGCGCGGCGTAAGGAACGCCACAGATGATGTCGAAATTGTCCAGCGGCAGCATTTCCAACAGGTAATTGGCGAGTTTTTTCAGGATTTTAGGGTCAGAAGCGAGTGGCCGAAGGTCTACATAAAAGGGACTTTCTATCCCGCTTTTCAGTGTGAAACGCCCAAACTTGATAATCCCGAGTTTGTAACACTCCAGGAAGAATTCTTTTTTACTTTCCATTGATTTTTATTAGATACTTACAAATTTAGGGCTAATTTTTATTAACCACAAAAGTCACAAAAGTTTCGAAAGTAGAAGACGTAATTTTGTCATTCCGTACGAGTTTCTAGATGGTTGCTTAGACTCCTCCGGAATGACAAACTGTGTGAAAAAAACTTCTTAGAAATTTTGTGATTTAATCCTGCATCCACTTTGGATGCGTAAGTGCAATTTTTTCATTGATTTTACAATTGTCAGAATGGGCACCTTTGAGGTATCCGATGCTCATCAAAAACTCGCCGACGATTTCTCCGCCCGTGAAACGGAAGGTTTTTTTGAAGAGCTTCACCCATTCTTCCTTGGTTTTTGGATGATGATGCTCCAGCCATTTTTCGAATGAACCGAACTCTTTTTTCAGTTCCAATATGGTTTTTGCGTTCTCAATGGCAGCGTTGACTTTGAGTTTATTTCTGATGATTCCCGGGTCTGCCAGCAGTCTTTCCCGATCCTTTTCGGTGTAAGCTGCAATTTTTTCGATACTGAAATTACTGTAAGCTTTCCGGAAAGACGCTTCTTTTTTGAGGATGGTTTCCCAGCTGAGACCCGCCTGGTTGATTTCCATTATCAACCTTCCAAACAATTCGTCATCGTTATGAATGGGGAAACCGTAGTGGTTGTCGTGGTAATTTTTGTGCAATGTTTTCCGTTCTTCGGGTTGCATTGTTTCAATAGCCTGGCAGTATGACATCGTTTGTTTTTGTATTTGAATGTAAAGATAATTTAATTTTCATTGTAGTGAGAGGTTTTCGGTAAGAAGTGAGAGGTAGGTTAGAGGTAGTTAGTTGGAGGTTTTAGGTAAACTGTCAAAGGAGTGAATTACATTGTCAAATGAGTGAAGTAGATTGTCAAATGAGTGAAGTAGACAATCAAATGAGTGAAGTAGACAATCAAAGGAGTGAAGTAGACAGTCAAAGGAGTGAAGTAGACTGTCAAAGATGTGAAGTAGACAATCAAAGGACTGAAGTAGACAGTCAAAGGACTGAAGTAGACAATCAAAGGAGTGAAGTAGACAATCAAATGAGTGAAGTAGACAATCAAAGGAGTGAAGTAGACTGCCAAAGATGTGAAGTAGATAATCAAAGGAGTGAAGTAGACAGTCAAAGTTTTGGAAACTGACAATGCTGGTGGGATTTTAAATATTGTTGGACACACTATGAGCAGGATTAACGATGAGAAATTACAATTGCTTATCTTCGTGCAAAGCTTTTTCAAAATGTATAAACCAATTTCTTTTTTCCTAGTCCTTTTTTCTTTAATCTTTATCAATGCTCAGATCGAGGAAAAAAAACTCGACGAACTGATTCAGAATTCGCTTAAAACCTTTGATGTTCCCGGGATGTCGGTAGGCATTGTCAAAGATGGAAAGGTAGTGTATGCGAAGGGTTTCGGTGTCCGTTCACTTAAAAATAACCAGCCGATGGATGCCAATACCCTGGTGGGAATCGCTTCTAACAGCAAAGGTTTTACCTGTACTGCACTCGCGATGCTGGCAGATGAGGGCAAGATCAACTGGGACGATAAAGTGACTAAATATATTCCGGAATTCCAAATGGCAGATGCCTATGTTTCTCAGAATGTGACGATTAAAGATTTAATTACGCACAGAGCAGGATTGGGATTGGGTCAAGGCGATCTGATGTTTTTCCCGGAAGGCGGAAACTTGACGGTGAATGATATTGTTCACAATGTGAGATACCTTAAACCAGAAAATCCGTTCCGTACGACTTTGGATTATAACAACATCATGTTTATCGTGGCTGGCGAGGTGATTCATAGAGTTTCCGGTTTGCAATGGGCCGATTTTATAGAGCAAAGAATTATGAAACCTGTCGGGATGACGGCGAGTTTTGGGTCTTATAATAGAGCAAAAAATTCACAAAATATCATCGATGCACACGCTCCGGTGGATGGCAAGGCAATAGCTGTTCCGCACGATTGGAATGAAACTGCGAACGCCGCAGGCGGCATTATGAGTAACATCCAGGATATGACAACCTGGGCGAACTTCCTTCTGAACGGATTTGTGACCAAAGACGGCAAACGTCTGGTTTCTGAGAAAAATGCCCACGAGCTGTGGAGCCTTCAGATTCCGGACAAAGTTGGGCTGACTTCGCCGTACGACACGCATTTTTATGGTTACGGTTTAGGCTGGTTTTTGAGCGATGTAAAAGGCCATTTGCAGGTTCAGCATTCGGGTGGTTTGATTGGAACAGTGACGCATTTTACATTGATTCCGGATATGAAACTGGGCATCGTGGTTCTGACGAACCAACAATCCGGCGCAGCTTTCTCGACGATTACCAATACCGTGAAAGATGCTTACCTGAACATTGAAAACCGTGACTGGCTGAAGCTTTATGGCGACAGAAATAAAAAGAATGAAGAAACCTTCGCCAAACAAAAGAAAGAAGTATATGATAAAGCAGCGAGATATAAACTGGACCTGAAGGATGAGCAATTCATCGGCTGGTACAAGGATGCCTGGTTCGGAATTGTGGAAGTGACAAAGGTGGGGAAAACTTACCGCATTGCCTGCAAATCTTCTCCAAGGCTCAAGGGCGAATTGATCCCATATTCCGCGAATTCTTTTGTGGTGAAATGGGACGACAGAAGTTATGATGCCGACGTATTTTTTACCTTGAATTTTGATGAAAACGGAAAAGCCATTTCTGCGACGATGAAGCCGATATCGGATGTGACGGATTTTAGTTTTGATTTTGAGGATTTGGATTTGAAGAAGGTGAATTAATGATGCTTTTAGAACAACATAAAACCGAAATCTCCGACAAAGGATTTGCAATCATCAATAAGATTTTTCACTCTAAATAAGTAAATGAAATTGATATATGAGGAGTTCAATTAAAAATATCTCCGTAATCTTAGCTTGTGCAATAGCTGTTTCGGCCTTTTCTCAAAGCATTGAAAACGCAGAAAGCCTAAAACCACTGACCGAAAAATTGAAATCCAATGAATCGGTGACCAATATTTTATTTCTTGGCGACTCGCATATCCAGTCTGGATGGTTGACAGATGTTTTGAGAAAGAAATTTCAAACTCGATATGGCAATGCGGGCCGAGGCTTGGTTTTTCCGTACGCCATTGCCAATTCCAACGGAGAGGTAGATTATACTTCAGTCTCGAACCAGGCTTGGGTGACTTTCCGGTCGGTTTATGACCAGGATGTGTTTCCGGAAATGGGTGCACTGGGCTTTGTGATGGGTAATCAGAAAGATTCTTTTGTAGAGGTTGATTTTAATGAGGATTCGGCAGCGTTCAATCAGGTTAAAATTTACGGAAGTGCTGCAATGAATGGTGAATCATTCAGCATTTTCCAATCTTCAAAACCGCTCAGTCAATTTGTAAAAAAGAAGAAAGAAATCGTCAATTACGTAGTAGAGGAAGGCGAAACCTATCCGGAACTGGCGGCCAAATTCAATACCATTACCACAAGATTATTACAATTGAATGGCGAATCTGTGAAAAATCCCAAAGCCGGAATGAAAATCAGAGCAGAGCGGGTGACGCCGGAATATAATCCCGATTTTGAATCGCAGCTGCAATTAATTGGCGAAGGCCGTTACACCGGAGACGAAACTGTTTTTGATTTTCCGAAACCAACCAGACAATTCATTCTGAAAACCAATGCCGCAAAAGGAAACATCCTCTACGGATTCCAGTTTCTGAACAGTCAGGCAAAAAGTGGCGTGGTGCTGAATAGCGTGGGCATCAACGGTGCTACCTATGCGGATTATTTAAAATATCCGATTCAGGTCAAAGAACTTAAGAATACCAATCCAGATGTGTTGATTATCTCATTGGGAACGAATGAAGCGCTGAGTACCATCACCAAGGAAACTTTTCAAGCTAATATCAGGAATCTGATTGATGCCTTCCGAAATGCCAATCCGCAGTTACCGGTTTTACTGATTGCACCAACGGATAATAACCTAAAACCGGATAAGACCAAAACCATTGTCGGCTGGATTCAGGAAGCAGCAAAACTGAACAATGTTGCATTTCTCAATCAGTATGATGCCACCGGAGGACGAGGTTATTTCCAGAAAGCTCTGAAAAGAAAAGTTGCCAGTGGCGATGGCGTACATTTTCAGAAAGATGGCTATGTAGAACAGGGCGAACTCATCTGGAAAGCACTTCAGAATTCTAAAATTGTAGATAGATAGGCATCACCTGTTCGGAAGATTTGAAGAAGCCGTAGAGAATTAAAAATCCGAAGAAAATCAGGATGTAATAAACCATAGAAACGTTCCCGAAGCGGCTCACCACTTTATCTGCAAAATCATCCGGAATGAAGTGAATGACCATTGCAAAAGCGATCATCCAAATCACTTCTTTGTAGTTGTCATAAAACGGAAGCCAGGCATTGGCGTCAAAGTTATAGGCAATCTGATGGATCATCGCCATTGCAGTTTCAAAATCCTGCGCTTTGAAGAAAATCCACGCAAAACAGACAAAATGGAAGGTGACCAAGACCATTAATCCGTTATAAATCTTAGAATTGTTAAACCCTGCCAATGCTTTTCCTGTGAGCATTGTCCAGATTTTATGGATTCCTAGGGCCACGCCGTGCATAGCGCCCCATATGATGAAATTCCAGCTGGCACCGTGCCAGAAACCGCCCAGTAGCATCGTGGTGAGCAGGTTAAAGTTAGCAGCAACGCCTTTGGAATTTTTGGTGATGATTGAAGGCAGAAGAAAAATCAGCAGAATTGTAGCGGTCACAATGCCTGACCAGAGATAGGACAACTGAAACAGCTGATGCGAAGAAAAGAAAACACCTGCCAGAAAAAGAATCACGAAAATATAAGACGCCACCGTTGCATTCCTGTTACCACCGAGAGGGATATACAGGTAATCCCGGAGCCACGAGGAGAGGGAAATGTGCCAGCGTCTCCAGAACATCGTGATGCTGTTACTCTGATACGGCGACAGGAAGTTGGTGGGAATCTTGAAGCCCAACCACAATGCGATCCCAATGGTGACATCACTATAACCACTGAAATCGCAATAAATCACCATAGCGTAGCCATAGATGGCCATCAGGTTTTCAACTCCGACGTGAAGCGATGGATTGTCAAAAATGTAATTGACGAGGTTCAGCGTAATATAATCAGAAATCACCAGTTTCTTGATCAGTCCGGAAATGATCAGGTAAAATCCTTTGGCAAAGTCCTGATTGGTAATGACGTAAGGCTGATTAATTTGCGGTACAAAATCGTGCGCCCTGACGATGGGTCCCATTACCAATTTTGGGAAAAATGAAAGGAACAAAAGGTAGTCGGAAAATTTGGTGGCCGGTTTAAAGTCACCTCGATACACATCAATCGTATAGCTCAGATTTTCAAATGTAAAAAATGAAATCCCGACCGGCAAAAGAATATTGAGCGGATTAAAATGCGTCGCAAACAAATCATTGGACACCGAAATGAAAAAATTGGTGTACTTGAAAAAGATCAAAATGCCAAGATTAAAGACGATACTGAAAATCAGAAGTATTTTTTTGTTCAGAGACTTTGGTGTTCTGTAGATGGCATTGGAGATCACAAAGTCAATGACGGCTGCGGCAATCACAAGCAAAACAAACGCACCGCTGGCCTTATAAAAAAAGTAAAGTGAAAACAGGCAGAACATATAGCGTCTGGCAGCCGGCCTGTTGCGAAGCAGGTAGAACAAGACGATAAAGAGAAAGAAAAAATAGACAAAGAATCCATTGTTAAACAGCAAAGGATTTTTGCTGTCATACAAAAATTGTTGCAAGAAACTGCTCCAATCAAAACTTGAAAAAAATTGTTGCAACATCGTTAATGTTTCCTATTGTTATATTTCTTGTATTCTTTCTGGATCGCCTCAAAGAGCTTTTCGCCCAATATGTCTGCGCCTTTGGCGTTGGGATGGACGTAATCCTTATTGGCTAGCGGCGGATTTTCTGTGGCCCATTTTACAATAGAGTTGGTGCCACCCATCGTCGCGAACTGGTTATAAAACGCACAACCATTGTCCAGAGCCAGCTTCGCCTGGGATTCAAGAAGATTGGGAAGACCTATGGCAGATTTGTACTCATCATTATAGCGGAAAGCGCGGTCGGCTGAGCTTACAATCAGGAATTCGGCGTCAGGAAGGCTTTGTTTGAATTTTTTGAGAACGGGCGACATCATTTTGACATAATGACTATAATCGGTGTCATTAGGTCGGAAAAGAAGATTAACACCATATTGGAACACGATCAAATCATAATGATTGGCTTTCTGTATGGATTTAATAAAATCTTCGTCCAGCTTTTTGAGTTCAACGCCGGTAATGCCGCGGAAAGAAAAATTATCGACAAAAATGCCGCTTTCGCTTTCGAAACTGAGGCCGTAAAGTGCTCCGGAAACTCCAGTAGATTTGATGCTTACAGAATGGGAATTGTCATTGGAGAGAACTTTTCTATTGACAAGGTCTTCACCTGTCAGATTTAGATTTTCACCGTTAAAGTAGAGGTTACTGTGGTCACATTTTCCGTAAATGATCGATTTCTGTATTTGTGCCACAGAGTCTTTGATAGTTTTATCGGTGTAGGTTCCAGAGCCTTTACCAAAGAATTTATGACCGGAGAAGTACAGGTTCCTAGCATCTTTGGTTTTGAAGTTGACATCATCCCAACCCGAAGCTTTGCAGCTGGCAGTCTGGCGGAAAGATGATACATTGGAATAAATCGGAATATATCCCACACCCGAACCTCCGTACTCGTTCTGAAGCGCCTTTCTCAGTGTTTGCGTCAGCAAGTCACCTTCGATCATACTATCGCCAAAGTAAGCGATTCTGATTTTAATTTTTTCGCCGTTCTTCAATTTTTGGAGTTTCTCCAGAAAATTGGGAAGCACAGCCGAATCATTTTTATAAAAGTTGGTGATGAGGTTGCCTTGCTTGTAAAGCTCAAAATCCTGTTGAGGCTTTACCTTTACGACAAGCGTTTTCCGCGCAGCATCTTCTGAAGGCTCATGGCGCGGGAAGATGTCCGCAATCAGGTTGATACGGTCAAAAGGTTTCCAGCTGAAGCCGAAAACCTGAAATATGATACTCGTAAAAAAATACAGTAGGAAGCAAAAAAGGGTAAGTAAAAACACCCTTTTATTCTTATTCTCCAAGGCTGATATCTATTTGTGCGTTTATTCCGCAAAGATATTACAAAAAACGATTAGAGATTAAATTTATTAATGATAAGATTGATTCTCCGCATCCACTCTTTAGGCTGGGTAGAATAGCCTGCTTTGGCGATGGCAGAGATCCAGTCTGTGTGATTTTCGCTGCCTTTGAGCTTGAGATAGTATTTTTTGGATGAGAGCAGTTCGCAGAATGCTCTGTAGCTGGCCTGGACGGATTCGAAGTATTTGTATTTGGAAGAGCTTACCGGATTTTTTCCGACGATTCCGAAATGGTTATTAAGTGTCTTGCTGTTTTTGCTGGTTCCGGCACCCGATTCTACCACCGCTACGGCAAGGATAATAGAACTTGGGATTCCGTATTCTTTTGACAGGTGGTCTGCAATTTGTTTATTTTGCGAAATATAGCTTTTTTGCGCATTTAAATTGGCAGAAATTAAAATCAAAACTACACTTATGACGGCCAATTTTAAAGACTTAAAATGTTTCATAAATATTAAATTTGACGCAAAACTATAGGTTAATCTCCACGCTGTCAAAAAATTAGTATTAATTAACTGCCTTGTAGTATCCTAAGCTACTTTTAACTCAAAATTATGTTAAAATTCTTTAACGTTTAAGAGTAAAAATTGATTATATTATTATAAATCAATGATTTAAATGATTTAGATAATTTAAAAAAGGAAGTAAATTTTGGTCAAATGTTAAAAATTTTAACATTGCTAATGGAGTGATCTTTCCTTATCGCCTTCTAAGAAGTAGATTACGGAATTCGTAAAAATTGCCTTAAATTTAATTTTAACAAAAAATATTGGTGTGATTTTAGACTTTTGGACATATTGTTCGCTCAATCAAAGCTTTATGCAATATCAGCTTAATGTTAAAATTGTTAAATTGTTTCTATATTTTAATGTCAAAACATTTATTTTGATTGAGCTCACTTAAAATATTACATAACTAATAAAAAACTCCCCAGAATAACTGAGGAGTTTATAATATGATTTCTATTTTCAGATTAAATCGGCTTGAATTCCAGATTTTGTTCTTTCAGAAGCTTAGCCTCAGCCTCTTTGTAATAACCGCTCGACAGTTTATTGTAAATGGATTCAAACGCGGCAAGCGTTTCGTCGATTTCGGCGTCCGTGTGTGACGCTGTTGGGATCAACCTTAGCAAAATCATCCCTTTCGGAATCACCGGATAAACGACTACGGAGGTAAAAATACCATAGTCTTCTCTCAATTCCTTAACTAACAAAGTGGCTTCGACGGGCGTTCCCTGAATGAAAACCGGCGTTACGCAGGTATTGGTATCACCTAGATTATACCCGATTTTTCTCAGTCCTCCCTGAAGTTTTTCAACATTTTCCCAAAGCTTAGCTTTGATTTCTGGTCTTGTTCTCAACAGTTCTAATCGCTTCAAACCGCCGATTACCATAGGCATTGTCAGAGATTTGGCAAAAATCTGAGATCTCAGGTTGAACTTCAGGTAACGGATGATTTCTTTATCTCCTGCCAGAAATGCACCGAAGCCTGCCATGGACTTGGCAAACGTAGAAAAGTAAACATCGATCTGATCCTGACAGCCTTGCTCTTCGCCAGCGCCGGCACCAGTCTTCCCTAGTGTGCCGAATCCGTGGGCATCGTCCACCAGGATTCTGAATTTATATTTGTCTTTCAGAGCGCAGATCTCTTTCAATTTACCTTGTTGTCCTCTCATCCCGAAAACGCCTTCGGTAATGACTAAAATTCCGCCGCCGGTTTCTTCGGTTACTTTCTGAGCTCTAATTAAGTTTTTTTCAAAGCTCTCGATATCGTTATGCTTATAAGTAAAACGTTTGCCGGCGTGGAGCCTAACACCATCTACGATACAGGCGTGGGAATCTACATCATAAACGATGACGTCATTTCGGGAAACCAATGCATCAATGCAAGATACCATTCCCTGGTAGCCGAAATTGAGAAGGTACGCAGAATCTTTCTGAACAAACTCTGCCAATTCCTTTTCCAGCTGCAGATGCTGTTCAGTCTCCCCGGACATGGCTCTGGCTCCCATCGGATAAAACATGCCGTATTCCGCAGCGGCCTTGGCATCGGCTTCCAACACTTCGGGATGGTTACACATTCCCAAGTAATCATTGGCACTCCAAAATATAACATCTTTTCCCTGGAATTTCATTCTGGGACCAATTGGTCCTTCTAGTCTTGGGAAAATATAGTAGCCTTCGCCATAGTCTGCAAACTGGCCCAGAGGACCCGGATTCTGTTTTATTCTTTCAAAAATGTCCATTTTTCTAACTGATATTTTTTGATTGTATTAAAAAAACCTTTTGTATTTACAAAAGGCTTATAAATATTAGGATAAAAATTTATTCAATGATCTCTGTTTTGAAAACTTCATCGTAATTATGAAAACAATTGTTGATGAAACCTTGCTCTTCCATCCATTGGTCGCTGTACACTTTGGTAATGTACCTGGAGCCGTGATCGGGATAGATCAAAACCACCAAATCATCGGCTTTGAACTCGTGGGAATTAGCATATTGTATCAAGGCCTGAGTTACGGCGCCTGTGGTATAGCCGCCCATGATGGCTTCTTTCAAAGCGATTTCGCGGGTTCTGTAAGCTGACATTTCATCATTAACCCTTACATATTCATCAATAATGTCAAAAAGTAGTGCGCCCGGAATCAGATTTTTCCCGAGACCTTCGATCTGATAGGGATGGATTTCGGTTTTGTTGATTTTTCCTGTCTCGTGAAAGGTTTTCAGGATAGATCCGTCTGCATCTACGCCGATGATTTTGATATCAGGATTCTGCTCTTTCAGATATTTGGCAGAGCCGGAAAGTGTTCCTCCGGTTCCTGTGCAGGCAAATAAATGGGTGATCTTGCCTTCAGTCTGCTTCCAGATTTCAGGGCCTGTGGTCTGGTAGTGCGCGTCGATATTCAGAGCGTTGAAGTACTGGTTGATATAAACGGAATTGGGTGTTTCTTTAGCAATTCTTTTCGCTACCTCGTAATAGGATCTTGGGTCATCTGCCGGTACCGAAGCCGGGCAAACGTAGACTGTGGCACCAAGCGCTTTCAGGTAAGCGATTTTCTCAGCTTTTGTCTTGTCACTCACGGCCAGGATGCACTTATAACCCTTCACGATGCATACCATCGCGATGGAAAATCCTGTGTTGCCAGAAGTGGTTTCTACAATCACAGAATCCGGCTTCAGGATGCCCTGTTTTTCTGCATTTTCTATGATGTGCAGCGCGATTCTGTCTTTCGTAGAATGTCCCGGATTATAAGACTCCAGCTTAGCATATACTGTTGCAGGAATGTCCTTGGTCACTTGGTTTAGCTTGACTAACGGTGAATTGCCAATCAAACCAAGAATATTATCGTGTACATTCATCATTTTATAATCATTTTTCTCTCAAAAACTGTCTGCAAAAATAAAAAAAAAATTGCAATGTTTTTACTTTTGCTGCCCGAATATGATTTTGACTTTAATTTTTCTGTTAATAATTCAGCAGATTTGCTGCTATTTTCAAAATATATACCACACTTAATTTATGTTAAAAGCATCGGTAAATGAATCAAAAACATTAATTTCGCCGATATTTCATTTTCCTTATGAAGAATTGGACTTTTAAACAATGGAACACCGTCCTGGGATGGGTTGTTTTCGTTATTGCCCTTATCACTTATCTTTCTACCATCGAGCCTAACTTCAGTTTCTGGGATTGCGGCGAGTATATATCTTCTGCTGTAAAGCTGGAAGTGACGCACGCACCGGGAGCCGCATTATTCCAGCTGGTGGGTGCCGTGGTGGCACTTTTTGCCTTTGGCGACGGACAACATTATTCGTTGGTGATCAACGCAATGTCTGCACTGTTCAGTGCATTTACGATTCTCTTCCTGTTCTGGACCATCACCCATCTGGTGAGGCGATTACTCAATAAGGAATTCGAAAATATCACGGTGGGCGAGGAGATTGCTACTTTTTTTGCCGGCGCTGTCGGCGCCTTATGTTTCACCTTTTCCGATACCTTTTGGTTTTCGGCAGTGGAGGGCGAAGTGTATGCCATGGCGAGCATGTTCATCGCACTGATTGTCTGGCTCATCACCAAGTGGGAAAATGAATATCTTGAGAAAGACAATGAACGCTGGATTATTCTCCTGTTCTTTGTCATTGGGCTTTCCGTGGGTGTGCATATGATGTGCATGCTGGCGCTTCCTGCGGTTTGCCTCATCTATTACACCAGAATATATACCTTTACCTGGAAGTCTTTTCTTTGGGCTAATGCCATCACATTGGTGATCCTGGCCATAGTCTTTAAGTTCATATTCCCGCTGGTCATGTGGTTTTTCTTCAAATGCGAATTGATTTTTGTCAATGGCATCGGCTTGCCGTTCCACTCGGGGACTATCATTGCCTTTGTTTTATTTACCACGTTGTGTTATCTTTTTATTACTTATACCAGAAGAACAGGCAAGTCACTGTATCAGACTATTGCGCTGTCTGTGGTTTATATGATTATCGGGTTTTCCTGCTGGCTTGTGATTCCGATCCGGGCGAACGCCAATCCACCAATGAACCTGAACGATCCGGACAATGCCATTGGTATGCTGGATTACTATAACCGAGAGCAGTATGGCGACTGGCCAACATTCTACGGACAGAATTATACTGCGTACCTGGATCCCAACGGTATCGAGAAAAACGAAGATGGCAGCTATAAAACAGAAAAGACCGGCGATACTTACGAGCGTGATCCTCAGACCGGCAGGTACCGCGTGGTGGGCGAAAAATTTAATTACGTTTACAGTAAGGAGCATGTAGGCTTTTTCCCAAGAATGTTCAGCGAGGACAAATCCGTGATGCCAAATTACATCTCAATGTACGGTGCGCCGGATTTCACTTTCAATTATGGTAATGAACAAATCTCTGAAAGTCCCGAAGCCAAACAGTTTTTTGATGAGCTTCGACAGAAATACGAGAACGGAACCATCAAGATGGATGATTATCTGAAGGCTAAGCAATTCGGAATTATCAATGTTCACAAGCCTACGCTGGCGCAGAATCTGGATTACTTTATCACGTTTCAGAACTATTTTTACTTTGCAAGATACCTTCTGTGGAACTATTCTGGAAGACAGAATGACCTGGAAGGACACATGGAAAATACCAATGGTAACTTCATTACCGGGATTCCGTTCATCGATAATAACCTTTGGGGAGACCAGGGCGAGATGCCTGCCAAGTTCCAGAATACCAGCACTGTGAAGCTTTTTCTGCTTCCGCTGATTCTGGGTCTTATCGGTTTCTTTTTTCAACTGAATAAAGATTTTGGACGTTTTTACGCGATCTTGTCCCTGTTTATTTTGACCAGCGTCGGCATCGTCTTTTACACGGGTGTCAAGCCATTTGAGCCGCGTGAAAGGGATTATGCAATGGTTGGTTCGTTCTATGCTTTTGCGATTTGGATCGGACTCGGCGTGGCGGCGGTCTATTGGCTGCTTCAGAAAAAGGTGAAGACAAAGTCCGTTCAGATGATTACAGGTGTAGTGCTTTTAGGTATTCCGCTGATGATGGGCTTCCAGAACTACAATGTCCATGACAGAAGCGGCCGGTATACGGCTTATGATTACGCTTATTCCAGCTTAAAATCACTCCCGAAAGACGGCATCATGTTCGTGTACGGAGATAATGACACTTATCCGGTGTGGGCCATTCAGGAGACTGAGGAATTCCGTCCGGATGTGAAGGTGGTCAACTTTACACTGCTTTCCACACCTTGGAATATCGACCAGGTGAAGAGGAGAACCTATAACTCCATGCCTGTACCTTCCACCTTAACCCACGAAGATTACCGCGAAGGTTCCAATGATCAGGTTTATATGATGAGTAAGGACGATTGGTCCAATATTTTTGCGAATCTGAAAGACCAGGGCGCTCCGGATACGGAATTTGCTGCATTCAGAAAATATCTCACGCAGGATTCCATGACCATGAAGGATGCCGTAAATTTCCTTAAGATGAAGTCTCCGGAAAAAGATGAGATCGTTAAAATGATCTTTGGCGAAGAGCGCTACCAGAAGTTCAACTTCCTGCCGGTTTCCAAATTTGTGCTTCCGGTGAATGTGAACAATGCCGTAAAATCAGGTACCATCACCCCGGCTGAAGCGCAGAAAGCCGAAAAGCAGATTGTCATCAATTATAAAGGCAGCAGCATGTTCAAAAATAATATGATGATGCTGGACATCCTGGCCAATTTTGATTGGAAGCGTCCTATCAGCTTCTCAAGTGGTGGGATCTATGACTCCAGCAACCTTTTCTTCCTGTCCAATTATCTTAAGTTTGACGGCTTCAGCTACCGACTGGTACCTATCAAAACTGAAGAATCTCCGGATGGTGAACTCGGAATGGTGAATGCCGACGAACTTTACAAGACGGTGAAAAATTTCAGATGGGGCAATTTCAAAGATCTGAATGTTCACTTTGATGAAACCTGCACGCAGAACATCATCGGCTACAGATCATCCGCCAGCCGTGCCGCAGAAGCTCTGGCACTGAAAGGCGAAAAGCAGAAAGCCATCGAGGTTCTGGATCTGGCAAGCAGGGAGATCCCGGTTTCCAAATACAACGACCCGCGCTCACTGAGTTCCATTGTGTATGCCTACATTGTGGCAGGACAGGAGCAGAAAGGTCTGAAGTTGGCCGAGGAACTGAAAAAAGGAATCTTTCAAGAATACGATTATTACACCAGACTGTCGCCTAAGTTCCAGGTCTACGCAGCTCGCCAGATGAAGACTAAGCCAATGGAATACTCTCTGGTGGTAGGTGCCGTGTCCGATGCCTATAACAAGATCGGACAAAAGGAAAAGGGCTACGAATATCTTGTCAATTCATTGAATGTGATAGACAAGCGTTTCAACCAGTTCATCAAGGACCTTCAGGAAATGGGCAAGGAGAAAGCTTTCAAAAAGGCAGATGATGTTCAGAAGGTGACATCTTTTTACTCCTATCTGTTTGATATTATGAAAGATTATGACACCACTTACGAAGCTGAAAAGATGGACAATATCACCAAGCAGCTGATGAAGGTCACACAATAAACCCCAACGCGTTTCAGATTCTGAAGCGCGTTTTTTATGCGGTGGGAGGGGAAAGGTGGTAGGTTTTGGGTTTTAGGGTGCAGGGTGCAGGATGCGAGGACTTTGGTGCAAGTTTTTAAATTCAAGATTTAAGATTCAAGATTTAAGATTTGAGATTCAAGATTCAAGATTTAAGAATTTAAAATTCAACTTTCCGTCAAAATTTTTAACTTGCATTCATTAAGCAGTAACTTGACCATGCACCCTGCACCCTGCACCCTAAAACCCAAAACCTATCACCATGACCAAATTCTGTGCTTTTCTCCGCGGCGTTAATGTCAAAGGAACCAATATGAAAATGGCCGAGGTTTGCAAGGTCTTTTCAGAGGCAGGAATGGAAAAAGTGTCTTCAGTATTAGCAAGCGGGAATATTCTGTTCCAGTCAGATCAAGATTCTGCGGAGCTTAAGAAGATTCTTGAAAAAGCAATGTCAGAGCATTTCAATTACGAAGCCTTTCTCTTCATCAGAAATGAAAAAGAGATTCAGTCCATGTTAAAGAATAATCCCTTCCCGGCAATCGAAAATTTCCACAATTATATTTTCATCGGCTATGAAAAGGTAGAAGAAACGTTATCGGAAGAATTCGGGAAATCAAGCAAAGCGGAAGGTGAAAAAGGTAAAATCGTCCATGATATATTCTATTGGCAAGTTCCAAAAGGCCAGACCCTGGATTCCAGCTTCGGGAAAATCCTGGGAAAGAAAAGTCTGAAAGATAAAATGACAAGCCGGAATGTGAATACGTTTGAGAGGATTATTAAGAAATTTGGATGATAAGGCTTTATTGAATATTATTGTTATTTTTGAAAAAAACTAACATGAAAAAGCTTCTCAATTTTTTTCTGTTTATCTGTTCTCTTTCGCTTTTTTCTCAAATCAAAGTGCCTGCAGATTTTAAATTTACAACTCCTTTTTACGAGGCTGTCAATCATTATGTTGTGTTTTCCCCAAAGCCAGAGGATAGGCAGCTAATGCTAGGAGTGCCTTATATAGATCCTTCTGCTGGATATAGTTATCGTTTTTTTGGTAATATCAGCATAGAAAAAGACAAGCTTGTTTTTTCACCTTCCGATGAAAACTCTAGTATAACTTCGAGATGGCAAAACTTAGATTTGAAAGTTGCAGTATTGCCACTTGATAGAATCAAAGAATTGAAGTTGAAAGATTTCCCTGAGTTTCTGAAAAATTATCAGACCGATATGCTGGACAGAGATTATTCTGTCGAAATTGCGAGTTTTCAGAATGGTGCAGGTTATTCTAATCTTGCTTTACCAACACTTGAAAAATTAAGACAAGAAAATTATCGATCTCAGAAATTCTATTTTGAATTGGCATTTGCTTATAACGCGTTAGATCAATCTGCTAAGGCCGAAGAAGTGATCAAAGAGGCTGAAAAAAATAATTTTAAGGATGAATATTTGATCAAAGAGATGCATTATGCATTGTTGCACCAGAATAAGCTTCTTGCAGCAGCGGATTATCTTCAGGCTAATTTTAAGAATTTTAAATCCAAACAGTATCAAAGTGAAAGTATATTGAATCAGATTATTACTTTTAATAATCAAAAAGATAAAATCAATACGGAAAAATGGATTAAAATTTATAAAACGGAAATCGGGGAAGATCAATACAAAGCTCATGTGGATCATATAGAATCTCAATTAAAGTCAGAAAAATAGTTGATTTCAACCTTTCTCGATAGATGGACTGGAAAAGGTTTTCCTGTATTAATTCCGTATATTTGTATTCGAATTTCAGGCAATTGATCATCTGAAATTATAATTTGAAATCAAAACAATGATACAATACCTCGATAACATCCATCATAAGGATTCCAGAAACTTTTTCCTCATCGCGGGACCGTGCGCTATAGAAGACGAAAGCATGGCGCTGCAGATTGCAGAACATATTGTCAAACTTTCGGATCAATACAATATTCCTTACATCTTCAAAGGCAGCTTCAAGAAAGCCAACCGGAGCCGCATCGATTCCTTCAGTGGCATCGGCGACGAGAAAGCTCTGAAGATCCTCCGGAAAGTAGGAGAGACCTTCAACATTCCGACGACGACAGATATCCACGAGAATGCGCACGCAGCAATGGCTGCAGAGTACGTGGATGTGCTTCAGATCCCGGCATTTTTGGTAAGACAAACCGACTTGCTGGTGGCGGCGGCAGAAACCGGAAAAGCCGTGAGCCTGAAAAAGGGACAGTTTCTATCGCCGGAAGCCATGAAATTTGCCGTTCAGAAAGTGAAAGATTCGGGCAATGACAAAACAGCGATCATCGAACGAGGCAATTCCTTTGGCTACACGGATTTGGTAGTAGACTTCCGCGGTATTCCGACGATGAGAACTTATGCACCGGTGATTCTGGATGTAACGCATTCTTTGCAACAGCCGAATCAGAATTCCGGTGTCACTGGCGGCAGACCGGAACTGATAGAACCCATTGCCAAAGCAGGCATCGCCGTGGGTGCAGACGGATTGTTCATCGAGACGCATCCGGACCCGTCGGTAGCCAAATCTGATGGAGCCAATATGCTGAAACTCGATCTGCTGGAGGGCCTCCTCGGCAAGCTCACCCGCATCAGGGAAGCGATATTATAAGAACCAAGGTCCGGAATTGCCGGACTTTTTATTTATTTCAGTTTTTCGTACAAGATTTTCAATTATTCTTTCGTTCTTTGTATTAATTGTTATTTTTGTCGACTGAAGACAAGCAGATACATCACCATCAGATAAAAAACTACAGCTTTGAAAAATTTTATTCTTTTCATTCTTTTCGTTTTGCCGGTTTTGGCATTTTCACAAATCAACCTCAAAGTCCTGGACGAAGACGGCAAGTCTGTTGCCAATGCCGAAGTGCGATATAATGACCAGACGTATCAGACCGATAACAATGGTGCCGTGAGAATCCCGCTGGCTGCGACAGAACAGGAACTCAAAGTTCAAAAAGAAAATTTCAAAGGCTTTTCAAAAGTTATTAAAACTTCTCCGCGGTCTCAGTCCATCAACGTTTTATTTCTGCCTGTAGCCAAGGAAAACGAAATCCAGGAAGTGGTATTCCAGAAAAGAGCAAAGCAGACGACTAATGACCTTACGTCTGTAGAAATCTCCGCAAAGGAAGCCCAGACGGTGATATCACTGGGCGGCGGTGTGGAAAGTTTGATCAAGAGTTTACCTTCCGTCAATTCCAATGCAGAGCTCAGCTCGCAATATATGGTACGCGGCGGAAATTATGATGAGAATTTGATTTACATTAATGACATCGAGCTGTACAGACCTTTTCTGGTCCGTAACTCGCTTCAGGAAGGGATGAGTATCATTAATCCCGATATGGTGTCTACCATCAATTTTTCCGCAGGAGGTTTTGAGCCGAGGTATGGCGACAAGATGTCCTCTGCACTTAATATTTATTACAGACAGCCCGAGAAATTCGAACTTTCCGGTGAGGCCAGTTTGATTGGCGGAAGATTAACTACTGGTTGGGCTTCAAAGGATAAAAAATTCACCGGCCTGATTTCCGGCCGTTACAGAAATACGAACTTGGTGCTCAACACCCTGAATGAAGATACGGACTTCAATCCGCAGTACTACGATCTGCAGTCTTACCTCAATTATCAGTTTAATGACAAATGGTCTCTGTCCTTCTTAGGTTACTTTGCCAAGAACGATTACCAAATGGTCCCGAAGCAGAAGGAAGTAGATTTCGGAAGTCTTCTGCGACCTATGAGACTCACCGTCTTTTACAACGGCCAGGAAGATGACGAATATAAGAATATGATGGGTACGGTGAGCGTCAACTTCAAACCTAGTAAGAAGTGGCAGTTTACGCTGGATAACTTTGCATATCAAAACCGTGAGAGAGAATATTATTCCCTGGCTTCAGGCTATATCCTGGAATCTTTTGATGAGGAAGGCAATCCGGTTGCAGGTTATGATGCCGGCGGCCAGATAGACCACGCCAGAAATGACTTATTAGTTAGAGTAGTGGGTTCGCAGTTCAGAACCAAATTCTCGCCGGATGTCAATACCGATATTGAAGTCGGTGCCAAATTTGAAAGAGAGACCATCAAGGATTTTACCAATGAATGGCAGTTTGTAGATTCTATCGGTTACAGCAATCCTCGTGATTTTGTAATCCCGGGTCAGCTGGATACTTCTGATCTCAACCTTAAATATCATATTGCAGGACAAAACAACATTACACCAACAAGAATTTCTGCCTATGCCCAATTTTCCAAAAAGTTTTATTGGGGCAACAACAGGATCTTTGTTAATGGTGGAGCAAGGATCCAGAACTGGAGCTTCAACAGCCAGACGCTTTTCAGCCCCAGAGCGCAGATTGCGATCAAGCCCAACTGGGATATGGATATGCTATTCAGGATTTCCGGAGGTGTTTATTATCAGGCTCCTTTTTACAAAGAGATCAAAGATCTGACAGGAGCTTTCAATCCAAATATCGAAGCACAGAGATCTTATCAGATCATCATCGCCAATGATTATGAATTCCAGATCGGCAGCAGCAAGGACAGAAAGCCCTTCAAGCTCACGACTGAAGCTTATTACAAAAAAATGGATAACCTGATTCCGTATTATCTGGACAATGTAAGAATCCGCTATGCAGGAAAGAATAATGCGGAAGGCTACGCTTACGGATTGGATGCCAGATTATTCGGCCAGTTTGTTCCCGGTGTAGATTCCTGGGTGTCTGCCAGCTACGCCAGAGTTTATGAAAATATTGATGGCCGCGGCTATATCCCGAGACCTACAGACCAGCGTTTCCGCTTCTCCATGTTCTACCAGGATTATATGCCGAAATTCCCAAGCATGCGTGTTAACCTGACGTTGACCTTCGCCAGCGGCATCAACTCCGGGACGCCGGTTTCGTTTGACAGCGCGGGCTTGCCGGATTATTACGCAGCTTACCGTTATCAGAAAACACTCCCTTCTTACAAGCGTGTGGATATAGGACTTACGAAAGTATTCATCGATCAAAAAGATAACAGAGCCAGCGGCACATTCTGGAAGAACTTTAAAGAACTGACTTTAGGTGTCCAGATTTTTAATGCCTTCAATATTAATAATACGATTGCCAACCAGTGGATCAGCGATGTCAATTCTTCGCCAAGCGTTTATTATCCTGTACCGGTAAGGCTGACGGGCAGATTCTTTAATGTTACCCTGGGCTTCAAACTTTAAAATATAATGAAAAATACAGAAAAACTTTCCGATCTCAGCAACGAAGAACTGCTGAAGAAACTTAAAATGGCTAAGGTGATTTACGTCGTATTTTTTGTGATATTCATCATAATGCTGGCTGCCTGCCTTTATCTGACTTATGTTAATGGCTTCAGCGTCTTTACCATGCTGCCGATCTGTTTTATCCCGATATTGATTGCGAATATCATGAGTTTTGGCAAGGTGAAAGAAGAAGCCAAATCCAGAAAATTAATTTAACAACATAAAAAAAACTTCCGGCCGGAAGTTTTTTTGTTAAAAATAAGAGCGGATAAATCTGAGTTTATGCGTATGTCTGTTTTGATCTTTGTTAAAGATGCCCGAAGAATCCAGACTGTCGATTCTCACTTTGCCATGTGCATGGATGATTTTCTGGTCTGCCAGAATAAAACCGACATGAATAATTCTGCCATCAGCATTTTCAAAAAACGCAAGGTCACCCGGTTTTGCTTCTTCGATAAAGGTGAGAGCTTCTCCCAATTCTGCCTGCTGATAGGTGTCGCGTGGGATTTTGATGCCATGGATTTTATAAATGATCTGCGTAAAACCACTGCAATCTATGCCAAAAAAACTTTTGCCGCCCCAGAGATAAGGAACATTCAGGAATTCCCTGGCACAGTTCACGATGCTTTCGCTGAGGTCTTGGCCACGCGTTGGCGAAGTGGTTTCAAATGGAACTTCGGAACCCATGGAGAGCAGTACTTTTCCGCTTTCCGTCATGGTGGATTGGAAGGTTTCCTTCACCAGATTGGTTTTTCTTGAAGTTAAAAATTCGTCGGAAACAGGCGCAATTTGCTTGGTGTCCATCCATGCTTCGTAATTGTCGTAATGCGTTATGATTTTGGTCCAGTTATCCCTGACCTCAATGATATCCGCAGATTCGCCGTAAAGAAGCTGTGATACGATTTCGCTTTTGTCGGAACTGTCCGCTCTCAGCGGAGCGATGGAAACGTTGCAAATGCCTTTATTCATTCTAATCAATTATGAATTTAAAAATACGGATTATTTCTTTCTGATGAGGTGTAAGCCGTCCCGCAAAGGTAAGATTAGATTTTCGAAATCCGGATCTTCGGCGATGATTTTGTTCACGAGTTTGATCTGTTCCGTTTGCTTGTCTTTGGGGTTGTCTTCAAGCACTTTTCCGTACCAAAGAACATTATCAATCAAAATGATACTTCCGGAACGAAGATTAGGTTTGATCAATTTCAAATATTCCAGATAACTTTCCTTGTCTGCATCAATGAAAATCAAATCCCAGATTTTATCCAGTTTTTTGATTTCTTCTTTCGCATCGCCAATAATGAATTTTATTTGGTCTCTATAATCACTTTCAGCAAAATATTTTTGCGGAATGTAAGCCAAATCTTCATTCTTATCAATGGTGAAAATTTTCCCGTCTTTTGGCAAGCCTTCCGCCATACTCAAAGCAGCGTAACCAGTAAACGTTCCGATTTCCAAGACATTTTTTGGCTGAACGATATGTGACAAAATACTCAAGAGCCGACCTTGCAAATAACCGGAAATCATATGCGGCTGCGTGGTTTTCTGGTAGGTTTCTTTTCTTAATTTTCTAAGAATGGCAGGTTCCTCGGAAGCAGTTTCTTCCAAATATCTGTCCATTGCTTTATCTAATTCTTCAAAATAACTCATTGGGAGTTCAGGATTTAAGATTTAAGATTCAAGATTTAAAATTCAATATTCAAAGTTAATGTAATTTGAATTGATAACCGAATCTGGTTTCTATGACCAATCCGCAGCCCGACTTGAGCGGTTATCCTTTTTGCGAGAGGCTATGCCGAGCAAAAAAGATAATAGCGGAAGGCGGAAATTGCTGCCATAATTAACAATATTAAAATGCAATGCGACGCAATCATCTGCATAAATTTTCAAAGACAAAAAAAACCTTCAAGGATTCTGAATCCTTAAAGGTTTAAGTTATTCTCTAAAAGCTAAAAACTAAAAGCTATCAGCTAAATTTATTTTTTTACCGGAGCAATGTCCATCAGTTTCATGAACTCATCCAGTTTCGGCATGATGATGATTTCCGTTCTACGGTTTTCGCTACGTCCGGAGACCGAAGCATTGGTAGTTTTAGGATTGTACTCACCTCTACCACCGGCGGTAATTCTGTTAGGATTGACACCGAATTGATTCTGAAGCACTTTGGCCACCGCTGTTGCTCTTAAAGCAGAAAGATCCCAGTTATCTCTTGGAGCATTAGCGCTGCTTAATGGTGTATTGTCGGTATTACCTTCGATCAGGACGCTGTAAGTATCATAATCGTTGATTACTTTAGCTACTTTAGCCAGAACATCTGCGGCAGCCGGCTGGATGTCATATTTCCCCACTTGGTACAGCATCTTGTCTGATAGTGAAATCAAAACCACACCTTTCAGAACTTTCACATCCACATCCTGGTCTGCAACATTGTCCAGTGAACGTTTCAGCTTGTTGGATAAAGCCAAATTCAAACTGTCGTTTCTGCTTTTTCCGGAAATCAATTGCTTGATGTAAGCATTGGAAGCATTGATCTCGCCCACAAGCTTATCGATGTTAGCAGAACCTTTTCCTGCATTGGAAAGACACGCATCCAGACTGGATTTCAGTGCATTGTTTTGTCCTAAAAGCAGATCGTTCTGACCTTTTAGAGAAGAATTTTCACCTTTCAAATCCTGAATTTGGCGCATTCTTTCACCAGCATCTTCCACACATTGCTTGTAGTTCAGATTAAGGGCGTCGAATTGCTTTTTGCTGACACACGAGGCGAGGGAAAGTCCCACGGCGGCCATTGTTAAAATTTTAAATAATCTCATAGTAAAATATTTAATTGTTCTTTATCGCTTTGAAAAGTGTAGATTCAAAATCGTCTCAAAAGTAAGGATTATTGCTGTACCTTTGTTGCTATAACCCATTATGACGTTATAAAATTGTGTTAACTCTCTTAAAATTTCAGAATATTCTGAACCAATTGCTGCCTGATGCGCATCAAAAAACATACCTTTTGGCTGTGAGTGGAGGTGTAGACTCGATGGTTCTGGCTGATTTATTCCGGGTATCTGACCTGAAATTCGAGGTGGCACATATCAATTATCATCTCCGTGATGAAGACGCAAACCTGGACCAAAAGCTGGTTTCCGACTTTTGTAAAAAACATAAAATTCCTTTTCATTTATATGAAGTTTCTGATGTTGATGAGCAACCAGAAAATTCCATTCAAAATTGGGCAAGAGAAGTGCGATACCGGTTTTTTAGAGAAATTCAGCAGAAGCAAAATCTTGATTTTTTAGTCACCGCACATCATCTGAATGACCAATTGGAAACTTTTATCATTAATCTTTCCAAAGCGTCAGGAATCCGAGGTCTGAGTGGAATTCCGAAAAATGAAAACGGAATCATCCGTCCGCTTCTCGATTTTTCTAAGGATGATATTTATGATTTTGCAAAACAGAATCAAATCGAATTTCGGGAGGATCAATCCAATCAGAAAACGGATTATCTGAGGAATAAAATCAGACACAACATCGTTCCGGAGCTGGAAAAAATTGACTCGCATTTCCTTGTCAATTTTTCAAAGAGTATCCATCATATTAATCAAGCCAAAGATTTTATTAATGAATCGGTGAACGAAAAAATTAAGGTTCTTACATTAAATTCTTCCGACACTCCAACCATTATTGATAAACAAAAATTCTCAGAAGAATCCGAATTGATTCGCTATGAAATTTTGAAAAGATTTGGTTTCGATGATGACAATGAAATGCAGAAAGTTCTTACCGCGCAAACCGGAAGTTCCTTTTTTAATACTAAGTTTCATTTGGTAATTAATCGAAATGAGTTGATTTTTAGTGAGATATTAGACCCGAGAAGTGAAAAGTTGGATGAAATATCGCTTCAAATTATTGAAAGTGAGATTGTAATTCCGGAAAATATCAAAGCTGAAATTCAGGAATTTGGGAACTGCTTTTGGAAAATTGATAAGGAGAAAATTCAGCAACCTTTGAAGTTGAGAAAAAAGCAGGAAGGCGATTTGTTTTTTCCTATCGGGATGATTGGGAAAAAGAAAGTTTCCAAGTTTTTTAAGGATAAAAAATTGTCTATTTTAGCCAAGCAAAAAATCTGGCTTCTTTGCGATGCGGATGACAGAGTTTTAGGCGTTTTGCCATTTCGTCAAGATGGAAGATTCAGTTGTGAAAGCTTTGATCATCTGATAGTGAGAATTTAACCACATAGACACATAGTTTAATATGCTTTATTTGTCAGTGTGGTTAAAAAAAGATTAAATAGTATGACACAAAAACAAATAACGGCATTAACTTATAATATTTTAGGAGCTTGTATCGAGGTTCATAAAACTTTAGGTCCTGGTTTGTTGGAAATGGTCTATCATCAAGCACTTAAAGAAGAATTTCGGATTCAGAATATGAATTTCAAATCAGAATTTATGATTCCCGTAAAATATAAAGGTGCTGATTTGAGTTGTGGTTTTCAATGTGACTTTATCATTGAAGATTCAATCGTCTTAGAAATTAAATCAGTTAAAGAATTTCACGATATCCATAAAGCGCAAATTCTTAATTATATGAATCTTCTCAAACTTCCGAAAGGAATTCTGGTGAATTTTAACGTGACCAATATTTTTAAGGAAGGACAGCAGACATTTGTAAATAAATATTACGAACAATTAAATTAAAGCAATGGACCATATACACAAATAAGATTTCAGGGTATCTATTTTACCTTTTATTATTAATATTTTAAAAAGTAAATCTATTGTGTCTATGTGGTTAAAATTAAAATAAAATGAAAGATTTAAAACTAGTGCTATCCACACTATTCCTATTGATAACTACCGTTTTCAATGCGCAGATCAAAAATCCGGTTAAGTTCAAGTTTGAGGTTAATCCTGTTGGAAAAGATGAGTATGAAGCGGTTTTGACAGGTGCTATCAAAGACAGCTGGCATATCTATTCCAAAGATCTGCCGCCCGATTCCGGAATCCCGACTGAGTTTAAGATCACTTCAAAACAAGGCATTCAGCTGATCGGGAAAGTTCAGGAAATCGGGAAGAAGCACGACGAGTTTTCGGAAGCTTTTGGGGCTCAGATTGTTTATTATTCTAATCAGGTGGTTTTCAAACAGAAATTTAAGCCGAAAGATGCCACAAAACCAGCGACCATCACAGCCGAAATAATGTATCAGACGTGTAACGATCGCGTCTGCCTGGCTCCGGAGACTTTGGAGTTTGAGAAAACCATCGAAGGTATTAAGGCTGCAGCAACTTCCGAAGAGACTGTTGAAAAAACAAAGGATACGGTTTATGAAGTCGCTCCCGCAGGACAAGTTGGAACGGTTTTGAAACCTGCCGCTATTCAAACGTCCACGGCTGCGAAACAAGATGGATTAAAGATCAATTCTCTGGATTTCAAAAATCCGTTGACCAATTGCGGAACGGCTCAGCAAAAACCTAACGACGATAATTGGCTGGTTCTTGGATTGGGATTTTTAGGCGGATTGATCGCATTGCTCACGCCTTGCGTTTTTCCAATGATTCCTTTGACAGTTTCATTCTTCACAAAAGGTAATAAAGATCAGTCAAAAGGAAAAAGGGATGCCTTCATTTACGGATTTTTCATCTTGTTGATTTTTGTTTTATTGAGTATTCCGTTTCATATTATTGATGGGATTTCTGGGAATATTTTCAATCAGATTTCGACCAATATCTGGCTGAATTTATTCTTCTTCGGCATATTTTTATTTTTTGCATTGAGCTTTTTCGGCTATTACGAAATCACGTTGCCAAGTTCAATTGCCAACAAATCTTCCAAAGCGGAAGAAGCAGGAGGAATCATCGGAATTTTCTTTATGGCTTTGACTTTAGTCATTGTTTCATTCTCGTGTACAGGTCCCATTTTAGGAAGTTTACTCGGTGGCGTTGTAGCAGGCGCCACGAATGTTCCGACGTTATTGACATTTGCTTTAGCAGGTTTCGGACTGGCTTGGGCATTGGTTTTCGGACTGTTGGCTTTGTTTCCGCAAGCACTTCAAAGTTTACCGAAATCCGGCGGTTGGATGAACACGGTGAAAGTGGTTCTTGGATTTATTGAGTTGGCTTTAGCCCTAAAATTCTTGTCCAAAGCCGATTTGGTTTCCAAAACATTCTTGCTGAAGAGAGAATTGTTCATCGTCCTTTGGATCATTATAGCTATTGGATTGGTGGTTTATCTATTCGGGAAAATCAGATTTCCGCACGATGATAAACATCCGAAAATCAGTTTAGGCAGAAGAATTCTGGGCGTGTTCGGAATTGTGTTTGTGGCGTATCTCATTCAGGGTTTGATTCCGTCCGAAAAGCCAAAATTACAGATGCTGAGCGGGATTTTGCCACCGCTAAATGTCAGTTACTTTCATAAAGAAGAAGACGGAATTTTGGGACTCAAACCTTATCACAATTATTTTGAAGCGATCGAAGTGGCGAAGCAGGAGAATAAGCCTGTTCTGATAGATTTTACAGGATATGGTTGCGAAAATTGCCGGAAAATGGAGGAGTTTGTCTGGAGCCAGGACGATGTTTTGCCGATTCTTCAGAACGATGTAATTATTGCTTCGGTTTATGTGGATGACAAGGAAGAGTTGCCGGAAAACGAGCAGATCAAGATTGATATGGGAGAAGGACAAATGAAGAAAGTGAAAACAATTGGTGATAAATGGAGCTTGTTTCAGCAGGTTAATTTTAATAATAATTCCCAGCCTCACTATGTTCTGGTAACTCCGGACCAGAAGGTGATCAATTCGCCGGTTTCCGGATATATGCCGAAAGAGGATTTCAAAAAGTTCCTGAAATGTGGGATTGAATATTTTAAAAATAACAATTGATATATTTAGAATAATTTAATTGGTAAATTACTAAATAAATTTTATTTTAGGAATAAATATTGCATTCAAAAATCCATAATGATGACAAATCGTTATGGATTTTTTATTTTTAATGTTAACTCATAAAACTAATTATTATGGCCGAAGTACAAGTTAAAGAACCAGCTGGCGGGAAGAAAACGCGCACCAAATTAATCAGGGTAGATATGACGCCAATGGTGGATTTGGGATTTTTGCTGATCACCTTTTTTATGTTTACCACCAATTTCTCGAAACCCAATGTGATGGATGTCGGTTTTCCGGCCAAAGGTCCGGTCAAAGCTACGGAAATAGATTATAAGAATCAGATCACTTTTATCCTCGGGAAAGATGGGAAGGTGTTTTACTATCAGGCAGAGAAGAAAGATGTGAACGAGAGCAGTCTTACGGAAGTTTCCTTCGATAAAGCTCAGGTTGCAAAAACAATCGAAGCTGCAAAAGCTCAGGCTCCCAAAAAGGATATTTTTACAGTAATCATCAAGCCTGCCGACGATTCCCAGTACAAGACAATGGTGGATATGCTGGATGAGCTGGCAATCACTAAGTCGGAACGCTACGGCATTTCAGAAATGAACGATAAAGAAAAGGAACTGTACGAAAAAAGAGTACAGTAACTTTAAAGCTCCGTAGGAGCGAAAATGTTTTTAGAATATTCTCAATAAATTGCAGTAGCTCCGTAGGAGACACTTATAACCTTTCCAAATTCAATTTAGAAAGGTTTTTTAATTTAATTTAGTTATTTTCGTGATGAAAATTAAAACTATGAGAAAACTGATTCCTGTACTTTTTCTGTTGTCTGTTATTTCCTGCAAAAAGCCGGAAGAGATCACATCACCGAAAGTGGATAGCGTAAAAATCATCGATTCGATCAATACAGCTCGTACAAAAATGAATGACAGTATCAGGGCTAAACAGGGTTATAAGGATTGGTCAGGAACACATTCTTTGACGCACGACCAAATTAACGGCTCAGGAAAAATTACTTTTACTAAAACCGGACAAGACGAATATAAAGTCTCAGGCGAAAATAAATCGGGAAGTAACTTTGTGAAAATCGAAGGAAACGCCAGAATGACTTCACCCAAAAATCTAAAATTTGACGGAACGATTACACAAAGTATTTTGGATTATAACAATGGCAAAGTGGATGTGAGAAACGGAAAAAGAAACTTCTCGACAAAAGATGGCGGAAAAACTTTCAGGCTCTATGAGTCGGTTAACAACGCTGGTTTTGCGGATAAAATAATCATCAAATTCTAAAAAAGTGCTACATTACGAAATAGAAGGCAAAGGAACGGAAGATTTGGTATTGCTTCACGGCTTTATGGAAAATCTATCCATTTGGGACGATATGATTCCGTTTCTATCAGATCAATTCCGGTTAATCAAAATCGATCTGCCGGGATTCGGAAAATCGAAAGTGGTTGCGGAAGTTCAAACCTCGGAAATAATGGCGGATGAAGTCAAGAAAGTGACCGATGAATTAGGTTTAAAACAATTTCATCTGCTGGGACATTCGATGGGTGGCTATATTGCTCTCGCTTTTGCCGAACAGTATCCTGAGCTTCTGAAATCCTTCACGTTATTTTTCTCGACTTATTTTGCCGATGAAGACGCCAAAAAAGAAACCAGAAGAAAAGGTCTGAGAATCATCAGGGAAAATCTCAGAGCCTTCGTGAACGCAGGTGTTCCGAATCTTTTCAATCCCAATGAACACGACGTTCTGGAACCTAAAATCAAACTTGCCAAAGAAACAGCTTATACATCGTCTGTGGAAGGTGTTTTGGCTGCTCAGAAAGGAATGATTGAGCGCCCGGACAGAAAATCGGTGTTAGAAAACTTCGAAGGTAAGATATTGGTTCTCGCGGGCAAGCACGACTCGGCGGTCAATTCCGAAAAAACGATCAAAAATCTCCCGGACAGGACCAATATTAAATCTTATATGCTGGATTGCGGGCACAACGGACATTGGGAAAAACCGGCGATTTGTGCATCGATTATTAATACAGAATTGTTGCATCGCCTGCCTAAAAAAATTCTTATTTAGATGCGGAATAACTTGCCCAACATCACCGCTCTGAGATTTTTTATGGCTTTACTGGTGGTGCTGTATCATGTTCCTCAATTTATGTCCAATAGAGGCTTTCCATCCTACAACGCTTTGCCCATCTTCAACAGAGGTACGGAAGCGGTTTATTTTTTCTTTGCACTCAGTGGTTTTCTAATCATCAGGAATCTTTATGTAGAGAAAAAGTCTACAGGAACAATTGCGCTCAAAACTTTTTACAAAAGGAGAATTCTTCGGATATTTCCGTTATACTATGCCGTTCTTATTTTTGGCTTACTGTACTATAACTGGATTCTTCCCGCACTTGGCTATCCGATGGAGAATCATGGGCATAATCTCACTGAAATTATTGTTTTAGGCGGTACCTTTTTTTCCAATATTATGGCAAAGCAGAATCCGGGAGGAATTCTCGAGATTCTATGGTCTATTGGTATAGAGGAGCAGTTTTACCTTCTCATTGCTCCGCTATTCCTGCTACTACCATTGCGCCGGATGGTTTTGTTTCTGGTAATGTTTACGATGATCTATTTTGTTCTGTTCCATACGGAGTTACTGGAGATCATCAGCTATTACAGGATGTACTTTTACTATTTCTCAGCAAGCGGACTGATGGCGATCTTGGCAGTTTCAAGACCTGATCTCAAATTTGGCGTTTTGGTCCGGACTACTGTGATAGCCGCTGTAGTAATCTATTTCTTTACCGATTTTTTTGCATCTCATCTTTCCGAGATTGGTTATCAGCTGCTCAGTACCATATTATTTCCGTTGTTTATTTTTGTTATGATCCAGAGATCTACTGTCATCTTGGAAAGCAGAATTTTAAAATATTTTGGCAAAATATCTTACGGCATTTACATGCTGCATTCTATTGTGATGCAGGCTGTCGGATTCTTGTTTCTCAAGATTTTTGCCTGGGATTCGGAATACAATGCTGCAATACTGATCATCCTTTTCAATCTATTAACAGTAGCAATCACGTTGCTGGCTTCACATTGGTCCTATAAGTATTTTGAAAGTTATTTTATTAAATTTAAACAAAAAATACCGTAATGGAAATCATTTCAAAAATCCTCATCGCCCTCGTTGCTCTGGAGCATCTTTACATTCTTTATATGGAAATGTTCGCCTGGGAAACATTGGGCAGGAAAACCTTCAGAACCTTACCATCGGAACTGTTCAGACCTACAAAGGGTTTGGCTGCCAACCAAGGCCTTTATAATGGATTTCTCGCCGCCGGGCTCATCTGGAGCTTTTTTGTCAGCGACCAGATTTGGTCAGGAAATATCGCCATTTTTTTCCTCGGCTGCGTAATTGTTGCAGGAGTTTTCGGCGCACTAACCGCTTCGAAGAAAATATTTTTTGTTCAGGCAGTTCCGGCCATTATAGCGCTGATTGTCGTTCTGTTAAGATAAATTTTCAGGAGCTATTTCCCGCTGTCCACTGTATCTTTTTTGTCTCAGAGGCTTTGCCATTAAAAAGCAAATGTCAAGAGAGACAAAAAAGGATGCCGTTCCCATCGGGGCTAGGGGATTTGGCGTGCAATCCACTTTACAGGATCAATTTTCCGATACGTCATGTTTTGGCTCTTTGCCTTTTATCTCGAGTCTTGTCAGAAATCTTCCGCTTCCACCTTTTCTTTAAAGTCCTCAATCGTGTCTTCCATCGATTTGAAATATTTTCCACCCGAGGCATTGATGTGTCCACCACCGTTGAAGTATTTCCGTGCAAACTGATTCGTGTCCACAGAATCTTTGGAGCGGAAAGAGATCTTGATAAAATCTTCATAAAGATCTTCCATAAAGAAAACCGCCATTTTGGTTCCCAAAACACTCAATCCATAATTCACAAAACCTTCCGTATCACCTTTATCGAAGCCATATTCCTTCAACTCCGAACGTTTCAGCCAGAGAATGGCGACTTTTCCTTCTTTCGTCATTTCAATTCTACTGAGAACCAAAGAAAGCAAACGCAAACGTGAAATCGTATTGGTGTCCCAAGTGTTGGATGTGATGATGGCCGGATCTGCACCTTTCTCAATCAAATCCGCCACAATTCTGTGCGTTGTTGCACTTGTCGAACGGAAGCGGAAACCGCCGGTGTCAGTCATTATTCCAGTGTAAAGACATTGTGCAATATCAAGATTGACCAGTTTTTCATCATTGTTGGCCTGGATGAAATGATAAACCATCTGGCAAGTTGCCGGAACTGTGGTGTCCGAGTACACGTAATCAAACTTTTCAGGCATCTGATGGTGGTCAATCAGGATTTTTTTGGCTCTGGATTTGGTCACCCAATCGCCTAATAGTCCAATTCGCGTGGGCGAATTAAAATCGAGACAGAAGATGACATCTGCGTTGTAAATGGCTTCGCCGGCTACCTTTCTTTTGTATTCGCCAATGATGATCTGCTTTACTTCCGGCATCCATTTCAGGAATTTCGGGAAGTCGTTGGGCGTGATGACGGTAGCGTTAATGCCTTTTGTTTTCAGATAATGTTTCAGTCCAAGAGAGGATCCAATGGCGTCTCCGTCCGGATTATGATGCGTCACGATCACGATGTTATTTTCCGGCACTAGAAGATGATTGATCTCTGAAATTTCTTGGTCTGTAAACATAAAATTGATTTGAAAGGATGAAGCTCCAAAGGTAAAACTTTAAAATAAAAAAACCGGCTCCGTGCGGAACCGATTTGTAATATTGTTAGTAATTACTTTTTGATAATTTTCTGAATCATCTTCCCGCCAGAACTCAGGTAGTAAATTCCTGTTTTCAAATTTCGAATGTCAATCTCTTCCTTATTGGACTTTACGACAATGTTCTTGAGCTGTTTTCCGGAGGCGTCAGACAACTCTAGAACAGAACCTGTCTTCAAATTTCCCACTTTGATAAATTCCGTAGCAGGATTGGGATAGACACTGATTTTGTTTATATCTGCATCATCTACAGCCAGCTTTTGCTCGGTGAAAGTAATTTGTTCAAAAATTGCATTCGATATGATAAGTGTTTTTTCAGAACCATTATTTTGAATGCTGTAAATGAATGTTCCTGAGTTAAAGAAATTGCAGAGTTTATAAAAAAATTGATTTACCTCTCCATTGTCATTCATATAAACCATCATGGTACAACCTGAACTGTTGACTGTAAATTTACTATCGTCAATAAAAGAAATATCAGCAGAAACGCTGTTAAAAAAGCTCACCACAAGGTTTGACGGATTTTCGGTAAACCAGGTTCCATGGTTAAAAGGTACCACTGGCGGCACCATTTCCGGGAAAGTTTCTCCCGTGATTTTAGTCACTTTCCAGGTGGTATTAAAAAGTTCAGCCTTCTGAGCAGAGATTAATGCACTCGCGAAGAGAAGTAGTAGATAAAGTTTTTTCATAGAATTATTAATTTTTTGTTCAGCAATAAAGATAAAGCATTTTTATGAAAAATTGAAATTTATATTAATATTACTGTCGATGTCTCGAAAGCTTGCCTTGGAAAAAAACCGTAACTTTGCCTCCTATTAATTTTTTATCTAAAATGCACAAAGCAGGATTTGTCAATATCGTAGGGAAACCTAACGCGGGAAAATCGACACTTCTCAATCAACTGATGGGAGAGAAGCTGGCCATTGTCACCCAAAAGGCGCAGACTACGCGACACCGTATTTTCGGTATTTATAATGAAGAGGATTTACAGATCGTTTTTTCGGATACGCCAGGTGTCCTGGATCCGAAATATGGCCTTCAGGAAAAAATGATGGAATTCGTGAAGGATTCTTTGCAGGATGCTGATGTTTTTCTATTCATTGTAGATGTCACGGACAAAGCGGAACCTTCAGAATTTCTCATTGATAAGTTGAACAAAATTCCTGTTCCGGTACTATTGTTATTGAATAAAATCGACCAGACGAATCAGGAGGATCTGGAAAAAATAGCAACAGAATGGCACGAGCGCATTCCGAAAGCAGAGATTCTTCCCATTTCGGCACTGAACAATTTCAACACAGAAGTCATTCTTCCGAAGCTGAAATCGATGCTGCCGGAGAATCCACCTTATTATGACAAGGATCAGTTTACGGATAAGTCGGAGCGTTTTTTTGTGAATGAGACCATTCGCGAGAAAATCCTGCTCAATTACGAAAAAGAAATTCCATATTCTGTAGAAGTGGTGACCGAGATGTTCAAGGAAAAAGAAGGTATCATCTTCGTAGATTCCATCATCTATGTGGAGCGCGATACGCAGAAAGGCATCATTATCGGCCATAAAGGTGAGGCGATTAAAAAAGTCGGGACTGAGGCGCGTGTGGATCTGGAAAAATTCTTCAATAAGAAAATGCATCTTAATCTTTTTGTCAAGGTCAAGAAAGACTGGCGCAAAAATGACCGCGACCTGAAAAACTTCGGCTACCGCTAATAAAACATTGAAATCCTTTCCTGTAAAGGATTTTTTTGTAGCTTTGAGTTAAATTGATTCAGAAATGAGAAATTTTAATTCCACCAAACCTGCCGAGCCGCTTCTGGACACCTTGATTCTGATAATACGCCTTTTTGTAGGTTTTTCCATGCTTACCCACGGTTTTCCCAAGCTTCAGAAACTCATCGCCAATGATCAGATTGAGTTTATGAATTTTATGGGATTGGGCTCTGCTCTCACTTTGGTAATCGTCGTTTTTGCAGAGTTCTTCTGTTCGGTTCTTATTATTTTAGGATTGCTGAGCAGATTTGCTGTTGTCCCGCTTATGGTGACGATGCTCATCGCATTTTTTGTAGTTCACGGTGCGGATGCTTACGCGGATAAGGAACTGAGTCTGGTTTACTTCTTCCTTTATTTAAGCCTTCTGATATTAGGTTCCGGTAAGTTTTCGCTTGATTATTTAATGGCCAGGAAAGAGGCATTGTATTAATCAAACCATTGTGCAACATAATCCCGGATTACCACCCAGAAGTTTTTGCCCAAGAAATAAATCAAAGTGGAGGTAATGATTCCTTTCACGGTAAAAAAAATAATTCCGCCAATTCCAAATTTTTTCAGCAGACTTTTCCACTTCGGCAACTTTTTATCTTCCGGTTTTTGCAGTTGGTCTTCCATTTTTATTTTTTTCAAAAGTAATGAAACTTCTGCAATTTAGACTCATTCAAAATTATAAATTGTCCTTAATTTATCAATGCAGGTTGGCTTGATGCCAAATTAAATTTATTGATAAGCCTCTATTTTTCAAATGAATTATCTTTTTTGCGGATTGCAAGCATCAAGGCTTGATCCAATTTGCCGGCGATTATTGGATTCGGATTTTGCTGGTCAGAAAATAATTTTATCTTAGGGACTCTAAAAAATAAAAAAATATATGTCCACCACTTCAATATCAGAAAGCCTAAAAAGACTGGGAATTGCAACAGATAATCACGGTACCTCTACCGGAGCAGATTTCTTTTCTTCAGGATCCAAAATAGAAAGTTACTCGCCGGTAGATGGCAAGCATATCGCATCCGTATCAGCAGCAGATCATCAGGATTATGACAGCGTTCTGGCCAGGGCGCAGGAAGCCTATTTGGAGTTCCGCCAGATTCCTTCGCCAAAGAGAGGTGATTTGGTGCGTCAATTCGGAAATAAACTTAGAACTTACAAAGAAGATCTTGGCAAGTTGGTGTCCTACGAGATGGGCAAATCATTGCAGGAAGGCCTTGGCGAAGTGCAGGAGATGATTGATATCTGCGATTTTGCTGTGGGATTATCCCGCCAGTTACATGGTTTTACAATGCATTCCGAGAGGCCGGGCCACAGGATGTACGAGCAGTATCATCCTCTGGGTATCGTCGGAGTAATTTCCGCCTTCAATTTTCCTGTAGCGGTGTGGAGCTGGAATGCGGCGCTGGCCTGGATTTGTGGCAATGTGGTCATCTGGAAACCTTCTGAGAAGACACCACTTTGCGCAATTGCCTGCCAGAATATCTTTACAGAAGTGGCAATAGAAAATGGACTGCCGGAAGGGATTTCCAACCTTGTGATTGCTGATCACGAAATTGGAGATAAATTAGTGAATGACAAAAGAGTAGCGTTAGTGTCTTTCACAGGTTCTACCAGAGTCGGAAGAATCGTTGGACAAAATGTAGCCAAACGTTTCGGAAAATCAATTCTGGAATTAGGCGGAAATAATGCCATTATCATTACTGAAAATGCTGATCTTAATATGTCCATAATAGGCGCAGTTTTCGGCGCAGTGGGCACGGCCGGGCAAAGATGTACGTCCACCAGACGTTTGATCATCCACGAATCTGTTTATGACGAGGTGAAAAATCGTTTGATTAAGGCTTATGGTCAATTGAAAATCGGAAATCCTCTGGACGAAAGTAACCATGTTGGTCCGTTGATCGACAAAGATGCCGTGACACAGTACCTGGAATCGATAGAGAAATGCAAGGCAGAAGGCGGACAGTTCGTTGTAGAAGGTGGTGTGTTGGAGGGCGATGATTACACGTCCGGCTGTTATGTGAAGCCTTGTATCGCCGAGGTGGAAAACAGTTACACGATCGTTCAGCATGAGACCTTCGCACCGATTCTTTATCTGATCAAATATAAAACGCTGGAAGAAGCCATCGCAATTCAGAATGATGTTCCGCAAGGTTTGAGCTCTGCGATCATGACTCAGAATCTGCGTGAAGCAGAATTATTCCTTTCGAATGCGGGTTCTGACTGTGGTATTGCGAACGTGAATATCGGAACGTCTGGTGCCGAAATTGGTGGCGCTTTCGGTGGTGAAAAAGAAACGGGAGGCGGAAGAGAATCTGGTTCCGATGTCTGGAAATATTACATGAGAAGGCAGACGAATACAATCAATTATACTACCAGCTTACCTCTGGCGCAAGGAATTAAATTCGATTTGGATTAGAATTGCTGGAAGATGGATGTTGGAAGTTTTGAAAATTGAATTTTTAAAACTTATAATAAATAAGCCGATTTCCATCAGCCAATAATCATTTATCAATCATCATATCACTTATCAAAATGAGCACAATTATCAATCAAAATAAAGTTAAAGAAACTCTCGGGAAACACATTCTAGCTGACGGTTTCGATTTCGTCATGGATTTTGAAAAGTCGCACGGTTCTTATATTGTAGACCGTTTGACAGGCAAGGAATATCTTGACATGTTTTCCATGTTTGCCTCGGCATCCATTGGTTACAACCATCCGTATCTTCTGGAAAAATCTGCTTGGCTGGGAAAAATGGCGATTTACAAGCCCACGCTCAGTGACGTCTATCTCCAGGAATATGCAGATTTCATGGAGGTTTTTTCACGGGTGGCCATTCCGAAAGAGTTGCCGTACTGTTTCTTTATCGAAGGTGGCGCTCTGGCTGTGGAAAATGCGCTGAAAACAGCATTTGACTGGAAAACCAGAAAGAACTGGAAGAAAGATGTGGAAAAGGAAGGTTCCATTGCCATACATTTTAAGCAGGCTTTCCACGGCAGAAGCGGCTATACATTGTCCATGACCAACACTGCCGACCCAAGGAAATACCAGTATTTCCCAAAATTCAACTGGCCGAGAATTACAAATCCTAAGCTGAACTTTCCCATCACCGAAGATAATTTGGAAGAGACGATCAAGCACGAACAGTTGGCTCTGCTGCACATCCAGGAAGCTATTTTAGCAAATCCTGATGAGGTTGCGTGCGTCATCATCGAGCCTATTCAGGCAGAAGGTGGTGATAATCATTTCCGTAAAGAATTTTTCACAGAATTGAGAAGAATCTGTGATGAGAACGAAGTGCTTCTGATTCTGGACGAAGTGCAGACAGGCATCGGAATGACGGGTAAAATGTGGGCTTATGAGCATCTGGACATCATTCCGGATGTGATTACCTTCGGCAAGAAAACACAGGTTTGCGGCATATTGGCGAACAAAGAAAAGCTGGATGAAGTAGAGAACCACGTTTTCCGGGAGAGTTCCAGGATCAATTCTACCTTTGGAGGCAATTTTATGGATATGCTGCGTTTTCAGCTGATTTTAGAAGTCATTGAAAAAGAGAATCTGGTAGAAAACTCCAGATTGGTGGGAGAATTTCTACTGGATGGATTATCGAAATTAGAACAGAAATTTCCGGAGCAGATTTTTGCTGCAAGAGGAAAAGGTCTGATGTGCGCGTTTGACCTGAAGGATCATAACGCCAGAAACTGGCTCTACAAAAGACTTTACGAGGAAGGTGTGATTGTACTGACCTGTGGTGAAAAGTCCATCCGCTTCCGGCCACATCTTAACGTAACGAAAGCTGAAATCCAAATTATTTTAGATAAACTTAATGCGATATTCGATCATTTAAATTAAAGAATTTTAGATTATGATATTTTTTTCGTAAATTGCTATGCTTAACAAAAATCAAAATCTGAATTTATGGATGCAACAACACGAGTGGCTGTCTATGAGAGCAGCAGCCCACAGGAGATTCAGCTGGTGAAATCCAAGCTGGAAGATGCAGGAATCAAATGCGATGTTGAGAATTCTTACCTGAGTTTTCTCTCGACTCCCACTGCAACCAACACTTTTGTAAAAGTGGACTTGAAAGACGAAAAAAAGGCTTTCGAGATTATCGACGAATATTTAAAATCAAACCAAAATTGATTTCATATTTTTAAATTTTACGTTTTACAGAAATCGGATTCATTTTTGAGTCCGATTTTTTTTGCGTGTTAAAAAAAATCCTTATCATTGCAAAACAAAACGGGGGATTAGCTCATTTGGCTAGAGCGCTTGCCTGGCAGGCAAGAGGTGACCGGTTCGAATCCGGTATTCTCCACTTTTTAATATCAATCTTCTGGACTTCAGGAGGTTGATTTTTTTTGGCAAAAAAATTGTACTCAATAAAGTACGGTAATCGAGTTCATAGAAAACCCGATTATTGATTAAAGGGGGCACTAGTTGCCCTCTTATCTTTTTGAGCTTGTCAAAAATAATTCTCCTTAATTCCTCAGATTATTCTTATTCTAAATAAAAATCACGCAGCCGCAGAAAACTAATTGGAATTTGTTAGTATTTTTCACCAATTTATTAACCTTAAGCTATGAATTCCAAAAAGGCTTTAAATACGAATTTTAGCCGACTTTTTTCCGGGCGTTTCGCCGTCTTCTTCTCGGTTCTTTGTCTTTACATCATTCTCTCATCGCTGATTCGGGTGATTTTTTTGATCTGGTCATCATCTAATATCGATTTCAAGGTGCTGGCGATTCTGCGTGCCTTCGGAACCGGATTTCTGTACGATGTCACAATGGGACTGATGTTTCTGCTGCTTTACCAGCTCTATCTGCTGATACTTCCCAAAAAATGGATAGGCTCTTCGCTCGACAAGATTTTTACATACGGTTACCTGGCCATAATTTTCATAATCATTTATTTTAGCTTACTGGCAGAGATTCCATTCTGGGATGAGTTTGGGATCCGCTTTAATTTCATTGCGGTAGATTATCTGATTTATACTTATGAAGTGGTGGAGAACATCAACCAATCTTATCCGTTGCCACTGATCATCGGATTACTGGTTGCCTTAATTGTGGGAACCTTTGTTCTGCTCACGAAAACTAAAAAATTTAAATCAACATTTTCAGATCAGGTTTCATTTAAAAAGCGTGCAGTATATATTTTGCCGATGCTTTTTCTGACAGTGATTCTTGGACTGACGATGAAAAATAAATTTGCAGATTTCAGCAATAATAAGGTAGTTAATGAATTGGGCAAAAATGGCGCATTCTCCTTCATCGCAGCATTTCAGGCCAATGAACTGGATTACATGAGGTTTTATCCAACGCTTCCTGAGAAAAATGCTTATGCTATTCTCAAAAAAAATCTTCTCCAGAACAACCAGACTTATAAAAGCAACCAATGGGACGATATCATGAGATCCACTGTGGGAAATGCGGAAAAACGCCCGAACATTGTTCTGGTGACGATCGAAAGTTTCAGCGGTGAATTTCTGAAGGCTTTTGGCAATCAGGACAATATCACGCCAAATTATGATAAGCTGGCTACAGAAGGTATATTTTTCACCCAACTTTATGCTACAGGAACCAGGACTGTGCGCGGTATGGAAGCCCTGACACTCTCTGTTCCGCCAACACCCGGCAACAGTATCGTGAGACGTCCGGATAATGCCAATCTGTTTTCCATCGCTTCAGTTTTACGTGCAAAAAATTATCATCCTTATTTTATTTACGGCGGCGATGGATATTTTGATAATATGAATAATTTCTTCGGCGGCCAGGGCTTCGACATTGTAGATCGGGATCGCGGCAATCCATTATCGGATGAAATTAAAACCAAACGTTTTGCTATTGAGGATCATGAAGTCACCTTTGAAAATGCTTGGGGAATCTGTGATGAGGACATCTACAGGCAATCTCTGAAATATGCAGATCAAAGCAGCCGGCAGAATCAGCCTTTTTTCCAGTTTATTATGACGACGTCCAATCATAAGCCTTACACCTTTCCTGCAGGAAAAATCGATCTTCCACAAGGCGACCGCAATGCTGCCGTGAAGTACACCGATTATGCCCTTGGCAAATACCTCGCGGAAGCGCGGCAAAAGCCTTGGTTCAGAAATACAGTTTTCGTCATTGTGGCAGATCATTGCGCTAGCAGCGCCGGAAAATGGGAAATCAACATAGAGAAACATCATATTCCTGCCGTGATTTACAATCTGGGTAAAATAGAAAAAATAGACCGCCTCACCTCACAGATTGATGTGATGCCAACATTGTTCGGCTATCTGGGCTGGAACTACGATTCTAGTCTCTACGGCAAAGATATTAATCAAACCAAGATTGGTGATGAGCGCGCGTTCCTGGGTAATTACCGGACTCTCGGATTGCTGAAAAATAATCAATTCACCCAGATTGATGACCGGAAAAAGATCAAGCAGTTCCAAGTGTCTGCAGATGAACAATCTCTCAGAGAAGTCAAAACAAAAAATAACGCATTGGTATCCGAAACAATTGCTTTTTATCAGACCGCCAGTGTCCGTTACAGAAACGGAAAAATGAAGGAACATAAATAGTTTCTTTGTAAGGAAATCCCTGTCAGCAGGGATTTTTTTGTTAATTATTTGTTTAAGTTGATAATCTGTGTTACTTTTGTTAGGTCATCAAAAATCAGAACTATCGGAGAACAACTATTTTTTTAACTTATTCAATGAAAAAAATTGTCCTACTCCTGTTCCTATCTCTATTTCTGGCGTCTTGCGGTTCTTCCAGTTCGGCAAGAAAATATACCTACAAGAAAAAACCTTCCAGCAGTAAACCTGCGAACATTAAAAAGCTGAGTTCATCCCATTCCGGGAACGTGTCCGGGACAAGAGCTCTGGTGCTGGACAATGCGGAAAATTACTTGGGAACGCCTTACAAGTATGCAGGTAACACATCTGCAGGTTTCGACTGCTCTGGTCTGGTCTGTAAGGTATTTGATGAAGAAAAAATCCAGATGCCAAGACGTTCTTCGGACCAGGCCAAGCAGGGTAGGAGCATCAGCATTTCGGAAGCGCGGCCTGGTGATCTTCTGTTTTTTGCAACCTCCGGTGGCACAGCGGTCACGCACGTTGGCATCATCCATGATATCAAAAATAGTGGTGAGATCACCTTCATCCATTCATCCACATCCAAAGGTGTTATCATTTCTTCGCTGAATGAGGCTTACTGGAACAAAGCTTTCCTTTTTGCCAGAAGTGTGCTTTAGTTTTTTTATTTTTGGGACCAAAAATTTTAAGGCTAGAAAAAAGCCAATAGCCAGAAGCAATTTATCATTAATCAATTATCATTTATAAATCATATGTCTTTACAGGAAAAAATCGAAAAAGCTTGGGATAACCGCGAACTTTTGAAAGAAGAAGAATACCAGAACGCCGTAAGAGAAGTTGTTGCAAAACTGGACGCAGGCGAGTTGCGGACTGCAGAACCAAACGAAAACGGCTGGCAAATCAACGAATGGGTGAAGAAAGGCGTCGTGATGTATTTCCCGATCCAGACGATGGAAACCATAGAAGTTGGTCCTTTCGAGTTTCACGATAAGATTCCTTTGAAGAAAAACTATGCGGAGAAAGGCGTTAGAGTAGTGCCTCACGCCATTGCAAGACACGGAAGTTTCGTGGCAAGCGGTGTGATTATGATGCCATCTTATGTGAATATCGGTGCTTATGTAGATTCAGGAACGATGGTGGATACTTGGGCAACGGTTGGAAGTTGTGCTCAGATTGGTAAAAACGTGCACCTGAGTGGAGGCGTAGGAATCGGTGGTGTTTTGGAGCCTCTGCAGGCCGCACCGGTGATCATCGAGGATGATGCCTTTATCGGTTCAAGATGTATCGTCGTAGAAGGGGTTCGCGTTGGCAAAGAAGCAGTTCTTGGAGCCAATGTCTGTCTGACAATGTCTACCAAAATCATCGATGTTACGGGACCAGAGCCTGTTGAAATGAAAGGTTATGTGCCGGAACGTTCTGTTGTCATTCCCGGAAGTTACACAAAGAATTTTCCAGCTGGAGAATATCAGGTTCCTTGCGCATTGATCATTGGAAAAAGAAAAGAATCTACCGACAAAAAAACCTCTCTTAATGATGCTTTGAGAGAAAATAATGTAGCCGTTTAAGGCTGATTGCTCATAACAAATCGCCAATAGCTAGCGGCTAACTGCAAAAAGCAATGCGCGATTCGCCAATTATCGTATTAAAACTTATATTTGTCATTCTAATGAGACCGCAAACTTCTTGTTAGAATGGCATTTTTTTTAAACTAAACCTACGAATACTTGTGAAGCAGAAGTTCCTGAAATTCATCTCAGATTACCGGATCATTTTTGTAATTTATATTCTTGTTTCTGCCGTAACGGCTTACAGCAAGTACAAAAGAGGAACAGGCGGTTACAACAATTATCTGATTTTCAAAGGCGTATTTTATAATACCTTGCAGGAGCGGAACATCTTCTCGCAGTATCCGGATCTGTTTTTTGACAGCAATCATTACGGCATATTTTTCAGTCTTCTGATTGCGCCTTTTGCGATGATGCCGGACGGTTTTGGAGCCGTTTTATGGAATGTCAGCAGCACATTAGTTTTCCTTTTTGCGGTTTACAAACTTCCTTTTTCGGACAGAAAGAAATCGTTTTTTGCGTGGCTTTGTCTTCAGGAATTCATCACCGCTGCAACATATTTTCAGTTCAATATTATCCTGACAGGCCTGCTGATGTTGTCAGCCATTTACATTTATGAGAGAAAAGAAACGCAATCGGCATTCGCGATTCTCGTCGGCGTTTTTGTGAAAATCTACGGCGTTGTGGGACTTTCCGCTTTTTTCTTTGTTAAAAATAAAACCAAATTTATCGTTTCATTAGTCGTCATTTCAATTCTGTTTTTTGTTTTGCCGATGTTGATTTCCAGTCCGAAATTCGGAGTTCAATCCTACTTCGATTGGTACACATCACTATCAGGAAAAAACCTGGAGAATCAGGCTTTGGGTACCCGCCAGGATTATTCTTTGATGGGCGTTATAAGAAGGATTTTGGGCGACGCCAATATCTCGAACCTGATCTTTTTGATTCCCGGATTTATTGTATTTATGTTGCCTTACATCAGAACAAAACAGTTTAAGTTTCTGCCATTTCAAATGATGATTTTGGCTTCAACACTTTTGTTTGTCGTGCTTTTCAGTTCAGGTTCAGAGAGTCCGACCTACATTATTGCTGTTGCGGGCGTTATGATCTGGTTTCTGATGCAGAAACAATTATCGAAAATTGATATTGTATTGTTGATTTTTGTGATGATTTTCACTTGTTTTGCATTTTCGGATCTGTTCCCAAAGTCAATTAAAGAAAATGTTTTTATCAAATATTCTACCAAGGCTATTCCTTGTATAATAATCTGGTTCCGAGTGATTTACGAATTACTGACGAAGGATTTTGAGAAAGATTATCAATTGGATTAATGAATTAAACGGATGAAAAAGATTTCCATCGTCATTCCCGCACACAACGAACAGGAAAATGTTGCCCTGATGCATCAGAAAATCAAACATGTTTTTGATGCTTTGCCGCATTACGATTTTGAAATCATCTTTGTGAATGACGGAAGCCGGGACAACACACAGCAGAAACTTGAAGAACTTTCCCAAAAATTCTCCGAAGTCAAATTTATAGAGTTTTCCCGTAACTTCGGGCATCAGCCAGCCGTGAAAGCAGGAATCGACAATGCTGATGGAAATGCCGTGATTTCGATGGATGGTGATTTGCAACATCCGGCGGAACTGATTCCGGAACTGATAAAAAAATGGGAAGAAGGCAACGATATCGTGTTCACCATCAGAACTTATCCCAAAGAAATTCCGTGGTTCAAACGCAAAACTTCCGATTTTTTCTACCAAGTATTATCCAGTCTTTCTGATGTCAACCTCACAAAAGGTGGCGGTTCGGATTTTCGTCTGATGGATGCCAGCGCTGTAGAAGTGATGCGGAATTTCAACGAGGATGATTTGTTTCTCCGCGGATTGACCAGCTGGATGGGCTTCAAACAAACCGGAATCGAATTTACGGCTTGCGAAAGACACTCTGGCGAAAGCAGTTATAATCTGAAAAAAATGGTGACGTTTGCCTTCACCGGCATCACATCTTTCAGTGTCAAACCTCTTTCTATTGCGGCGTATCTTGGATTTTTGTTTTCCGGATTTTCTGTGGTAGGTTATGGTATTTACGTGCTTTATTCTTTCATCGAAAAGACGGAAATCTCGGGCTGGGCATCGTTGATTATGACCATCGTATTCTTTGGCGGCCTGCAGTTGATTATCTTGGGAATAATCGGAATTTATTTAGGTAAAATTTTCAAAGAAGTGAAGCAGAGACCTAATTACATCATTCGTTCAAAAAAAATATAGTAGAATTAATTTTACGCAAAGATTGATTTAAGAACAAAGATTCCAAAGCATCAATGAATTGATCTTTTGAAGCAGTAGCTTAATCAATCGAACTTTTGATTTTTAAGCACCTTAGAATAAACTTTGCTCTCAATTGCCTTTGAGGAAAATTTTACGCAAAGATGATTTAAGAACAAAGATTCCAAAGCATCAATGAATTGATTTTTTTGAGGCATCAGCTTAATCAATCGATCAGTCGATTCTTCGTCACCTTAGAATAAACTTTGC
>DBLQ01000020.1:38273-43171 GCA_002297505.1 Flavobacteriales bacterium UBA720 | reverse complement strand
AGGAGAGACGGGGGCGGTTCGGAGGAGAGACGGGGGCGGATCGGTGAGGACACGGGGGCGGACAGATCGGGTAGCCTCTGTATGTACCATGGATAGGGCATCTGCTGAGCCTTAAAAAAATAAAAACCCGACTCGGAAGAATCGGGTTATATGATGTATGGTAAGCAGAGGTTTACAGTCCTAAGATCTTGGCAAAGAGATCCGGGATGATTCCCATGGCGACCAATGCCACAAGGATCACAACGGATACCAGGTTGTAGGTGATGCTGGCTCGCTCCGTATTCTGAAAATGATCTTCCTTGTAGAAAAACATCGCGATAATCAGCCTCAGATAATAAGCAATACTCAGGGCTGAACCCAGCACTGCTACCAGAACCAGAAAGCTGGAACCGCCGGCAATGGCCTGATTAAAGATGCCTAACTTCCCGATAAAACCGGCCGTTAAAGGAATTCCTGCCATGGACAGCATGGACACGGTAGAAACAATGGCCAGAAGCGGCTCTTTTCTTCCCAATCCGTTGAAGGCTGCAAAAGAAGTTTCTTTCTTGATTTTCTCTACATATATCAAACTGATGAAAACTCCCACCGTGGCCAGTGAGTAAGCCAGCAGGTAGAACCCCAGGATGTATGTAGAGAAATTATTAAGTCCGAAGAATATCAATGAGATGTATCCGGCGTGCGAAACGGAGGAGTAGGCCAGCATTCTCTTGGCATTGGTTTGCACCAGACCCATCACGTTGGCAAGGAGTAAAGTGATAATGACAAAGACGCCAAGGATGTTGATCCAGTCTCCGGCAATACCGCCGAAGCCGAGTGTCATTAATTTGAATAATGCGAAGAATCCGGAAATCTTGACCACGGATGCCATAAAGCCGGTGATGAGCGAGGGCGAACCCTGGTACACATCGGGACTCCACATGTGGAAGGGTGCCAGTGATACTTTGAATGCCAGGGCAGACAGCATCAGGATAGAACCCATGATGAGCATCAGGTTTTTCGGATTGTTAATGGCAAAATCGTGGATGGCGTACATATCAAAGCTGCCCACACTGCCGTAGACTAAAGCGACTCCGAACATCAGGAATCCTGTAGCGAAGGCGCCCATCAGGAAATACTTCATGGATGCTTCGGTAGAGCGCAGATCGGTTTTATTGGAACCGGCCATTACGTAAAGCGGGATAGACAATATCTCGATGCCGATGAACAGCGTCACCAGGTTCTGGAATCCGAAAAGTACCAAACCGCCGCTTAATGCGAATAGCATCAGGGCGTATAGCTCGGACTGATGGCTTCTGTGATTGCTGAATGCGAATCCTCCTAAAAAGAACAGCAGAAGTGTGATGATCAAAGAAATCTTGGTAAAGAGTGCTGCATTGCTGCTGTACTCATACATGGCTCTGTACTGCTCGAAGAAGTCGCTCTCCGGAAGAAAGCTGACGTACAGACCGATGATTAATCCTAAAATCCCAATGTATCTTGCATATTTTCCCTTCTCCAGAACACCGGAGAAAAGTACAAGCACTGCCGTGAGGAATAAAATTATAAAAACACTCATAATATAGGTTTGAGATTGGAGATCAGAAATGTGAAGGGCTCAGATTTCAGGGTCTCTTTCTAATTTTTAATTTTAAATTAATTGATCATTGACGAATAGATGAAACTCACCGAGCTGGTCACCATCTCAATCACTGGCTGCGGATAGACGCCCAGCACAATGACGAAGACCGATAAACTCGCCAATACGGAAAACTCGACAGTGCTGATGTCCCTGGTGGTAGCCAACACGGCATCGTCACCTTTGCCGAACATGGTCTTGCCATAGAATCTCAGCATGTATGCCGCGGCAAGGATCAATGTCAATCCGGCCATCACGGTCATGATGAAGTTGTAGCTGTAAACGGATTTCAATAAGATAAATTCACCGATGAAACCGTTGGTCAATGGAACACCTGTAGCACCCAGAAGGATAATCATAAAAAGTATCGCAAACTTAGGCGCTACTTTTGCCAATCCGCCCATCTGACGGATGTCTCTGGTCTTGAATCTCTTGTAAAGAATATCGGCACAATAGAATAGTCCAACGACATTAATACCGTGCGCAAAACTCTGGATCATTGCACCTTGTCCGCCTTCAAAAGTCAGTCCGGTTCTCATCGTCACCACAGCAGAAGAGAATATCCCGGCTACAATCAGTCCAACGTGAGAAAGAGAAGAGTAAGCAATTAATCTTTTGCTGTCCGTAGAGATCATGGCGATCAAAGCACCATAGATAATTCCGATTACTGAAAGGATGATCACAATCTCTCCGGAGATGCCACCAATAGCCTGAGGTGTAATTGGCAACAGATAACGCATCACACCATAAACTGCCATCTTCAGCATAATCCCTGAAAGCAGCATCGACCCTTGAGTGGGCGAATACGTGTAAGTATCCGGCTGCCAGGTATGGAACGGAAACACAGGTAACTTCACTGCGAATGCAAAGAAGATGAACCAGAAAATCACGTTCTGCTCATTGATGCTGAGCTGTGCGTTGTAAAGATCTGTGAGTGCAAATGATGCCGAATGGTTATAGACGTAGATCAGTCCAATCAGCATGAATAAAGATCCCACGAATGTATATACGAAGAACTTCGTTGTGAATTTGATTCTTTTGTCTTCCTGTCCCCAGATTCCGGCGATGAACCAGATTGGAATCAAGGTTACTTCCCAGAAGATGTAGAACAACAGTCCGTCCAATGATGTGAAAACACCTAACAGTCCGAACTGCATCAGCAAAATCAGGGCATAGAAAGAATTCGGGAATCCTTTTTTGTCGTTAAATGAAGACAAGATGATGATCGGAACCAGGATGTTGGTGAGCAACACCATCAGCATACTCATCCCATCTACACCGAAGTTTAGGCTACTTTTGATGTAATTAGACCACGGATAGGTGATCTCGTACTGCAAAGGTGCATCTACCGTTGGCTGGAAATTAAAATCTCCCAACATATAGAAAGCGATGAGCAGCTGAGCAATTCCAAGAATCAGTGCAATATATTTACTGGAAGCATTCTTCCAGAAAAAGATTAAACCCGAACCTGCGAGAGGTAATAGTAATAATGTTAATAGTAAATACGACATTATCTATTTCAATAAAAAGTTAACAATCAATACAATTCCTATGGCCAATGACATAATCAGCACATAGTTTTCCACGTTTCCGTTCTGAAGGCGCTTTGCCGCTCTCCCGGAATCCTGGGCGCCCAGCCCGATGAAGTTGACGATAGGGTCCAGAACCGCTTTGTCGAACATGGCTGCCGCTTTTCCGGCTTCTTCAAAAGGTCTTACGATCATGGCGCTGTAGATTTCATCCACAAACAATTTCTTTGCAGACAGTTTTTCCCAGCCTGTATATTGTTCTTCCGGCAAAGCTTTCTTCTGTTTTTTAACGTAAGTGTTTCTAACCAGGAACCAAACCGTAAAGAACATCAGAATTGTAGCGCCTAACAGAATCATTTCCGTGTTAAAGTTTACTCCGGACAATGTGTTTTCCAATTGGTCGAAACTTTCCTGTGTCAGGACTGGTTTCAGCCATTCCATCAGTTTAGCGTAATGACCGTGACCGATAAAATGTGGCAGATTGATAAAACCGCCAATGACGGAAAGAATTGCCAAAACAATTAACGGTAAAGTCATATTCGCAGGACTCTCGTGCAAATGATGTTTTTGCTCTTCTGTTCCTCTGAATGTTCCGTGGAAAGTCAGATAATAGAGTCTGAACATATATGTTGCGGTGATAGCAGCCAGAATAAATAGCATTACCCAATAAATCGGGTTTTTAGCAAATGCTGCAACCAATATTTCGTCTTTGGAAATCATCCCTGATAATAAAGGGAATCCCGAGATAGCCAATGTTCCAATAAGGAATGTGGCGTGCGTAATCGGTATGTATTTCTTCAATCCGCCCATAAAACGCATATCCTGCTCGTTGCTCATCGCGTGGATCACAGAACCTGCACCCAGGAATAACAAAGCTTTGAAAAAAGCGTGTGTCATAACATGGAACATCGCTGTCGTGTAAGCGCCTAATCCCAAAGCAATGAACATAAATCCAAGCTGAGAAACAGTAGAGTAAGCCAATACTTTTTTGATATCGTTTTGTCTGAGAGCGTAAAAACCTGCTAATGCAGCGGTCAGGAATCCAATGAATAAAATGCCGTCCTGAACTGTTGGAGCCAAAGTAAATAAGAAATTACTTCTCACTACCAGATAAACACCGGCAGTAACCATCGTCGCCGCGTGAATCAGTGCAGAAACGTGCGTTGGTCCGGCCATTGCATCAGGCAACCACGTATATAATGGCACCTGAGCAGATTTACCTGTTGCGCCAATAAATAGAGCCGAAGTGATGAAGATAATCGTTGTCCCGTCCAGTTCGAAGATGGAAGCGTTTTGAGCTACGGAAAGGTAATCAATCGCGTTGACATTCGCAGCGATGGCGAAGATCCCAATCAATAAACCAAGGTCACCAATACGGTTCATGATGAAAGCTTTTCTTGCCGCTTTTCCATATTCTTCATTGGTGAACCAGAATCCAATCAATAAATAAGAACAAACTCCTACACCTTCCCATCCGATAAACAGAATCAGATAGTTGCTTCCTAAAACCAAGAGCAACATCGAGAAGATAAAGAGATTCAGGTAAGTAAAAAACTTATAAAATCCTTTGTCATGGCTCATATAGCCAATCGAATAGAGGTGAATCAATGAACCGATTCCTGTAATGATCATCACCATCATCAAAGACAACTGATCTACCTGGAAACCAAAATTAACCTGAATTCCTGCAACTCTGAACCATTCAAATGCTTTGACGATGACTGGAGCACTCTCACTATTAAAATTCAGAAATA
>DBLQ01000020.1:37860-38100 GCA_002297505.1 Flavobacteriales bacterium UBA720 | reverse complement strand
ACTATTAAAATTCAGAAATATACTTGTCGTGATAACAAACGAAGCGAAAACCACCAAAGTCGCCAATCCGCCTACAAGCATTTTCGGAAGATGTTTTCCAAAGAGTCCGTTGACTAGAAATCCTACTAATGGTAAAAGTACAATTGCGTAAATTAAATTCTCCATCCTTTATTATCCTCTTAGTTTATTAAAAATACTGACATCTACTGACCTTGTATTTCTGTACATCATTGCAATGAT
>DBLQ01000020.1:36383-37782 GCA_002297505.1 Flavobacteriales bacterium UBA720 | reverse complement strand
CTGTACATCATTGCAATGATTGCCAAGCCTACTGCAACTTCTGCGGCTGCCACTACCATGATGAAAAATACTAATAGCTGTCCGTGGCCGTCGCCTTTATAAGCCGAAAATGCAGCCAGCAAAAGATTGACAGAATTGAGCATCAACTCTACACAGCCCAAAATCACGATGGCATTTTTCCTCACCAAAACGCCTAAAACGCCCAGGCAGAAAAGAATCGTGCTCAGAATGATAAAATATTCCAGAGGAACTTCTTGTATAAATGTATTCATATCCTATAAATCTTTTTTACCAATCAGAACAGCGCCCACAATTCCTGCAAGGATGAGGACGGATGCCAGCTCAAATGGCAATACATATTCGTTAAACAATAATCTTCCTAGATTCTTCGTAAGACCTACAGACTGGTCTACATTGCCAGCAACCTTGGTGCTTCCGGAGAGACCCTTGTATGCGCCCAGCATTCCGATGAAGAGAATACTTGCCGCAAATACTCCGATGAATTTCGGCAGGTTGGCTTTCTTGCTTTCGTCCTCTTTGTTAAGATTCAGCATCATCAGGATGTAAAGGAATAATACCATGATAGCACCGGCATACACAATGATCTGAACAATTCCCAGGAACTGTGCGTTCAGCAAGATATACATTCCCGCGATGGAAAACATCGTGACGATAAGTGATAAGATCGCGTAGAGCGGGTTTTTTGCAAATACAAAATATACTGCGCTGGCGATGGCTAAAAATGCNNCGCAAAGACAAAATAAACGGCACTTGCAATGGCTAAAAATGCTACAAAGAAAAATAAAATCTGATCCATTACTTTACTGCATTTTTTTGTTTGTCGGTTTGCCTAGGTGTGATATCAATTCTTTCATTGATTTTCTCTACTAGCTTTTCTTTCCCGTAGATAAAGGAACCTCTGTTGGTTTCCACGTCTACGAGACGATCTGTAAGGTAGATCGCTGACTTCGGGCATGCTTCCTCGCACATTCCGCAGAAGATGCATCTCAGCATGTTGATCTCGTAGCTTTCCGCATATTTTTCTTCGCGGTAAAGATGTTTCTCTTCCTTGGTTCTTTCAGCCGCCACCATTGTGATGGCTTCTGCAGGGCAAGCTACGGCGCACAGTCCGCAGGCCGTGCATCTTTCACGGCCTTCCTCGTCTCTTTTCAGGACGTGCTGGCCTCTCCAGATTTCGGCTCTCGGTTTGTCCACCTCAGGGTAAGGGTAGATTGGTGGGCCTTTTACGATATTTCTGACAGCGTGCTTCAGGGTAATCCCCATTCCTTTGAATACCGCCGGAAGGTAGATCTTCTCTGCAAGGGTCATTTCCTTGTTCGAAACAACTTTTGATCTGTTAGTAAGTTTCATTTAATATCAGTTAGATGTTAGAAGTCAG
>DBLQ01000020.1:14646-36232 GCA_002297505.1 Flavobacteriales bacterium UBA720 | reverse complement strand
ATGTTAGAAGTCAGATGTTAGAACAGATTATTATCAAATTTTAACAGCAACTTATTATCAAATTTTCAATTTTAATTAATTTCCAAATGCCAGAATCAATGCTCCGGTAATCATCAAGTTTACCAATGCCAGCGGAATTAATGTTTTCCATCCCAGGTGCATTAATTGGTCGTATCGGAATCTTGGCAAGGTCCATCGGATCCACATAAAAATAAGAATACCGATAATGGTTTTCCCAAGGAATGCGACGATGCTTAATACACCGGCTGTATTCTCTCCCCAGTTTTGAGTAACCCATTCTATTCCCGGATAGTTGTAACCTCCGAAAAATAAAGCGACCATAAATGCATTGGAAATAAACATGTTCACATATTCCCCGAACATATACAATCCTAATTTCATTGATGAATATTCGGTAGAGTAGCCAGTTACCAATTCGGATTCACATTCTGGTAAGTCAAACGGGTGTCTGTTGGTTTCTGCCAAAGCTGCGATGATGAAAATCAAAAACGCCAATGGCTGGTAGAAGATATTCCAATTCATGCCGTCCAGGGCGAATAATCCCCACAGCTTTCCGGTGGCCTGTGTTTCAGTAATCATTTTAAGGTCAAGGCTGCCGTTCATCATAATGATGGAAAGAAGTGCCAGTCCCATTGCCAATTCGTAAGAGATCATTTGGGATGATGCTCTGATGGCGCCTAACAATGAATATTTATTATTAGAAGCCCAACCTCCAATCATGATTCCGTAAACGCCTATGGAAGCCATTCCGATGATGTAAAGCACCCCAACATCGATGTTGGCCACCTGTAAATCAAATGAGGTTCCGCCGATGTTCAGGCTCTTTCCCCAAGGAATTACAGCCCCGGTAATCAGTGAAATGAACATTACTAATGACGGTCCCAGGATAAAGAGAAACTTCTCTGCATTCGCCGGTGTAAAGTCTTCTTTAAAGAAAAACTTTCCGCCATCTGCCAATGGTTGGAGCAATCCGAAAGGTCCCGCTTTGCTTGGCCCGATTCTGTCCTGCATTACTGCAGCAACTTTTCTTTCTGCCCAGGTGGAGTAGGCGGCAATGGTCAATGCCAGTAAAAACAGGGCAAGTACCAATATTAATTTGAAAGTAATTAATTCCATAATTTTATTTGAATTTAACCGGACTCAATTCTAGATTGTTTCGTTGTCCAATTTTTCAATTTCTTTTTCGTCTTTGAAACCGATTTCTTTAGCTTCAGGATTTTCCAGCACATTATAGCTGTCTGTTTTTTTCTCGTAATGGTTCAGAGAAATTACAGAGTGTCTATCAATGTGTCTTGGTCCTTCGATGTTCCAATATTTCACATCTTTTCTCTCGAAACGGCACTCGTTACAGATCCATTCTTCTACCTCACCATATTGGTCTTTTCTTGCTGTGACTCTCACCACTTCATCACCCTTCATCCAAAGCACCGCTTTTCCGGAACATTTTTCACATTTGCAGGTTGCGTTATAAGGTTTTGTAAACCATACTCTGCTTGCAAATCTCGCGGTTCTGTCAGTCAAAGCACCAACCGGACAAACATCAATCACATTTCCTATGAATTCATTGTCCAATGCTTTATTCAGCATCGTTGAAATTTCGGCATGATCTCCTCTATAAAGGATTCCGTGCTCTCTTTTTTCCGTCAGTTGATTCGCTGCCAGTACGCATCTCGCGCAAAGGATGCAACGGTTCATATTCAATTTGATATAAGGGCCGATGTCATCTGCATCGTAGGTATTTCTCTCGAATTCCGTTCTGGTCTCCAGGTTTCCGTGCTCGTAGCCCAAATCCTGAAGATGACATTCGCCGGCTTGATCGCAGACAGGACAATCCAATGGATGATTGACCAAAAGGAATTCAGTAACTGCTTTTCTACCTTCCTGTGCTTTTTCAGAAGTTAAGTTTTTGACTTCCATTCCGTCCATTACGCCGGTTCTGCAGCTCGCTACCAATTTTGGCATTGGTCTCGGATCTGCTTCAGAACCTTTGGAAACTTCTACAAGACACGTTCTGCATCGTCCGCCGGATGTTTCCAGTTTGCTGTAATAGCACATTGCCGGAGGAACAGATTTGCCGCCGATCTGTCTTGCTGCTTCCAGAATGGAAGTTCCAGGCAACACTTCGGTCGTTTGTCCGTCTATGGTCACTTTAAATTTTTTGACTTCTTCGCTCATAATATTGCTTTTAGCAGCTTGCTTTTGGCAATTAGCTTAATTTTTATTTAACTTTCTATTAAAAACATATCCTACACCAAAATTAACCTGGTAGAATACAAAGTCCTGACTGGCTTTATCAGGTTTGTTGTTCAGCGTGGTTTTGATATCCGGCATATTGATGTATCCAAATTTCCCTTCCACTCTTGCCATGATGTGATCCCAAAAAACAAAATTGATATTGGTTCTTGCGTCCAGCCCGAATCCTGCAAAATGGTATCTGTCACTTCTCTCGTTTCCAAAAAGCTTGACGTTACTTTTAGGCATTAATGCACCAACACCGCCACCATAAGCCCAAAAAATGTCGAAATTCTTTTTAGATAAAATGTTTTTGTATTTTTCTAATCCTGCATTGATATAATTCAATCCGTCGGTATGCTCGAAGGTTAAGAATTGCTCATCTGTCAAATCGACTTGCCCGTTCTTAATCATCGCTGCATAAGTGGGGTCAGAAATCTGACCAGTGAATCGTGCCGTCTGATCCTGATCCATTACATATTTCATATGATCAGTTCCGACAACCAGCGCGAGATTATCTTTAAGAAAATAAGCATACCTGAAATTAAATTCAGGTGTTGATAATTTTCCAGGGTTAACATAATCCCAACTTAAAGGCGAAGGTCTGTCGTGCGCTACAATGTTATGCAAAGTAAAATCATATCCATTCCCTTTGAAACGGATATCGGACTTGCTGAATCCTTCGCGGTTCCATCCCCAAAAAATAAACATTGTTGCTTTTTTTAATGATGATTTATTCCGACTATTATATGCTACTTTAACCGAATCGTTGTCAGTGTTTTTATTCCAAGATCCAGGTGCACTTTCTAATGCTTCTTTTCGTGATTGTTCATATAATTTAACGGTGTCAATTCTTTGTCCGAATAAAGCTGTTATTCCTACAAAAAATACAAAAACTAATTCAAAGAACTTCTTCATTATCATCTTGAATTCGAAAAAATCAAATTCTCTTCTTAATTGTTAGCCACTGCTGGTATTGGATCAGCATAATTGGCGATTCCGTAATTCTGCGTCAGGCACAGCTCAGGATTGTTGACGTGCCATTCGAACTCATCTCTGAAGTGTCTGATAGCAGCAGCAACCGGCCACGCCGCAGCATCTCCCAAAGGACAAATGGTGTTCCCTTCGATTTTTCTCTGGATATCCCAAAGCAAATCGATGTCTTCCATTTTTCCCTGTCCATTCTCTATTTTTTTCAAGATTTTGTACATCCATCCTGTACCTTCACGGCAAGGTGTACATTGCCCACAACTTTCGTGATTATAGAATCTTGCTAAAGTCATTGTATGGTTAACCACGCACTGGTCTTCATCCAAAACGATAAATCCGCCTGAACCCATCATTGTTCCGGTAGCAAAACCACCGTCAGCAAGGGATTCATAATTCATATATCTTGGTTCTCCGTTGATGGTTTTCAGTAACAAGTTTGCAGGAACAATCGGAACAGAACTTCCTCCCGGAATACAAGCTTTAAGCTTTTTGCCATTCGGGATTCCACCACAATATTCATCGGAGTAAATAAACTCTTCAACGGTAATCGTCATATCTATTTCGTAAACGCCCGGTTTGTTGATATTACCACAAGCTGAAATCAATTTAGTTCCAGTAGAACGGCCAATACCGATTTTCGCATATTCAGCACCGGTGATGTCAATGATTGGAACCACTGCTGCAATCGATTCAACATTATTCACCACTGTTGGTCTTTCCCAAAGTCCTTTCACAGCCGGGAAAGGCGGTTTAAGTCTTGGATTACCTCTTCTCCCTTCAAGAGATTCAAGCAATGCAGTTTCTTCACCACAGATGTAAGCACCGGCACCTCTTTGGACATAAATCTCCAAATCGAAACCCGTTCCTAAAATGTTTTTTCCAAGAAATCCGGCTGCTTTCGCTTCTTCAATGGCTTCTTCCAGAATATCCGGAATCCAGGAATATTCGCCACGGATGTAAATATAAGAAACGTTAGATCCTAAACAGTAGGATGAAATCAGCATACCTTCGATCAAAAGATGCGGAAGAAATTCCATCAGATAACGGTCTTTGAAAGTTCCCGGTTCAGATTCGTCGGCATTGACAACCAGGTGTCTTGGGACGCCTTCCGGTTTTGCAAGGAAACTCCACTTCATTCCGGTTGGGAAACCAGCGCCACCACGTCCTCTCAATCCGGAAACTTTCACTTCTTCCAAGACTTCGTCGGTCGTCATTTTAAGCGCTTTCTCCGCTGCCTCGTAACCACCGTGTTTGCGGTAAGTTTCGAAGTAACGGATTCCTTCTATATGTGCATTTTTAAGTAAAAGTTTTTTACTCATTTTCTTAATATTAATCTAAAGCGATTGCTCCTTGTCTGCAAAGCTCAAGGATTTCGTCCACTTTTTCTATTGTTAAATTTTCGTGAAAGAATTTGCCCAACTGCATCATGGGTGCATATCCGCAAGCGCCTAAACATTCAGCAGGTTTCAACGTGAATAATCCATCTTCTGAAGTTCCGCCGTCTTTGATATTCAGTTTCGTGCGGATGTGATTCAGAATATTGTCACTTCCATTCAGCATGCAAGGTCCGGTGCGGCAAACTTCGAGAACATATTTTCCCACCGGTTTCATATTGAACATTGTATAGAATGTTGCTACCTCATAAACCTCAATTGGTGTAATACTTAATATTTCCGCCACGTAATCCATTACTGGAACGGATAGCCAACCGTCAAATTCTTTTTGTGCTATGTGCAAAACCGGAATCAGTGCAGATTTTTGTCTGCCTTCCGGATATCTTGCCATAATTTTATGAACCTGTGCTAAGCTTTCAGGTTTAAAAGCAATTGTTTCGCTCATATTTAGAGATTTTAGATTTTAGATTTTAGATTTTAGATTTTAGATGAAAATCACTGTCTAAAAATCTTATCAATTTTATAATTATTTATTATTAACAATCTTAGATTAATTTATAATTTATAATTCATAATCTAAAATTTATAATTTCATTTATGCGTCTAATTCTCCCGCAATGATGTTCATACTACACATCGTAACGATGGCATCGGAGATTACTGAACCGGTAATCATTTCCGGGTATGCCTGATAGTAGATAAAACAAGGTCTTCTGAAATGCAGTCTGTATGGGCTTCTTCCGCCATCGCTAACAAGATAGAATCCTAGTTCGCCGTTGCCGCCTTCTACTGCGTGGTAAACTTCACCTTTCGGAACATCTGTTTCGCCCATTACAATTTTGAAATGGTAAATCAGCGCTTCCATCTTCTGATAAACATCTGCTTTTTCAGGGAGATAGAATTCCGGAACATCTGCGTGGAAAGGGCCTTCCGGAAGATTTTCGTAAGCTTGTTTGATAATTTTAATTGATTCCCAGATTTCCTGCTGACGAACCATAAAACGGTCGTAAGTATCACCGGCAGTTCCCACAGGAATGATAAAGTCAAAATCCTGATAAGAAGAATAAGGCTGCGCCACTCTCACATCGTAATCTACACCGGCAGCTCGCAGGTTAGGACCTGTAAATCCATAGCTCAAAGCGCGCTCCGCAGAAATCGCACCGGTTCCAATGGTTCTGTCCATAAAGATTCTGTTTCTTTCCAACAGATTACAGAACTCCTGGAATCTTGGCGGGAAAGTTTTTAAGAAGTCTTTAATCAGTTCATGGAATTTCGGGGTCAAGTCTCTTTCAAAACCGCCGATTCTTCCCATATTGGTTGTCATTCTGGCACCACAGATCTGCTCATACATATCATAGATACGCTCTCTCTCGATGAACATATAAGTAAGACCTGTAATTGCGCCCGAGTCCATTCCCGTTACGCCATTACAAATCAAATGGTCACCGATTCTGGCCAATTCCATCAGGATAACGCGCATATAATCCACACGCTTCGGAACTTCTACACCAATCAGTTTTTCGACAGTCATATGCCATCCGATATTGTTGATTGGTGCAGAACAGTAGTTCATACGGTCTGTCAATGTCGTGATTTGAGCAAAGTTTCTTCTTTCGGAAATCTTTTCGAATGCCCTGTGGATGTAACCAACCGTCTGTTCGGAATGCAGGATTCTCTCACCGTCCATTGTCAGGACGTTCTGAAAAATCCCGTGCGTCGCCGGGTGCGTGGGCCCAAGATTCAACGTGTACAGTTGTCCGTCAATTTGTTCCTTGCTTTCGTATTGGTTAAGTATATTCGATAATGAGTTATCTTTCATAATAATTGCTTTTAGCTATTTGCTTATGGCTTTTGGCTAAAGGCCATTTGCCATTCGCCAAATTATCTTCCGAACATTGCGTCGTCCTTATCGGTTCTGGTGCCGTCTTCCAATTTGTATTCTTTAAGCATCGGATGATAGCCAAGGTCTTCCATATTAAGGATAGGTCTCAGATCCGGATGTCCTTTGAATTTGATGCCATAAAAATCGTAGGTTTCTCTCTCCATCCAGTTGGCTCCGGCATAAAGATCTACCATAGAATCCACTTCGATATTTTCCCTTGTCATAAAAACTTTCAGACGTATTCTGAAGTTCGTCATCATATTATGCAAATGGTAGATCACACCAATTTCTTTTTCTGGCGACTCGGGATAATGGATGCCACAGATGTCTGTCAGGAAATTGAATTCCAAAGAAGAATCTCTGAGATAATGAATCACCTTTTTGATATCATCTTTTTTGATCTCCACTGTCAGCATCCCGTAAGGCTCTGAACTGTGGAGTACAGAATCCGGGAATTCTCTTGTAAGTGCTTCTAATACAAATTCGTTCGTCATAATTAAATTCAAATTAAAAATCCTGGAGCAGAATCTTAATTGCTAATGTTGTAAGAATCCAAAAGTGCCTGATATTCAGGTGTATCTCTTCTTCTGATGCTTTCGCTTTCCGCAAGCGCCTGTACTTGCATCACACCTTCGATGATTTGCTCTGGTCTTGGCGGGCATCCGGGAACGTAAACATCCACCGGAATGATTTTATCGATGCCCTGAAGAACCGAATATGTATCGAAAATACCACCGCTGGAAGCACATGCTCCAACAGCTACTACCCATTTTGGCTCAGCCATTTGGGTATAAACTTCTTTAAGTACAGGACCTAATTTTTTTGAAATGGTTCCGCAAACCATCAGCATATCTGCCTGTCTCGGGGAGAAAGAGTTTCTCTCCATTCCAAATCTGGATGCATCGTAAGTTGGGTTCAGTGTGGCCATGAACTCGATGCCGCAGCAGGAGGTCGCAAACGGCAACGGCCATAGCGAATATTTTCTCGCCATTCCGATGACGCTGCTGAGTTTCGTTGCAAAAAAACCTTCTCCTTCATAACCTTCCGGAGCCGGCGCATCTGTAATTATTACTGGTTTTTTGTCTGACATTTTGTTGGATTTTAGATTAAACGTTTGATTTTAAATCTATTCAAATTCAAAACCAAGCTCTAAAATTTTGATTTATTATTTCGATACACCTTATTTGTCCCAATCCAGTGCACCTCTTTTCCAAACATAGAAAAAAGCCACAAAGAAAATGGCGACAAATGTGAGAACCGCTAAAAATCCCTGCATCCCAAATTCCCTGAAATTGACAGCATAAGGATAGAAAAACACAATTTCGATATCGAACAGCACAAACAGTACTGCAGTTAAAAAGTATTTGATGGAGAATGGCGTTCTGGCGTTTCCTTCTACAGGAATACCACATTCCCAGCTTGAGTTTTTGACAGAATTCCCTTTCTTCTGCTTTGGTCCCAGGAAATGAGCGCCCAGCAAGGAGATGGCTACGAATCCAAGACCAACGGCGGCCTGGATGAGTATCGGGATGTAATTTTCAGGTAAATTCATAAAGTCTAAATTTAACTATGCAAAAATACTAAATAAAGATTTAATATATTAAATTATCGGCCCCGGTAAAAGAAGAGAAAAGTCTGTTTTCCTAAATTTAGAATAATTATAAATAAGTGGTTATTTCTGCTTCTTGCCAATTTTTCTGAGAACGAGATAAGCGATATAAGCAATGTATAGAAATAATAAACTGGCAAACAATATGTTGATCAGTGTGTCTGTTCTTTCGTCTTTAATTGGATTCAGAAAATTGTAGAGCACAAAGATGACAATGAGGATTCCGTAGATGATCAATTGCTTTTTCAAATTCGCGGTATTTGTTGTTAATTGAATAAAACGGGATAAAAATTCCGTTAAACAAATGTTTAAATTTAGTCTTCAAGATTCAGAGCGTAAGTCCTTCTTCGCTTATGATTGACAGGATTGTAATCCTGCCAGAGAACCTGGACGCTTTTGTTTTCTTCCAGTTCCGGATTGGTTTCGGCAAATTTGATTCCCATTTTCCGGAAACGCTCGAAGATCTCCTTGAAAATAATTGCTGTAACGCCTCTTCGCTGATAATCTGGATGAATCCCGATCAGGTAAAAGTTGGCGCGGTCGTTTTTCTTTCCGGCCTGCAAGAAATGCCACCATCCGAAAGGAAAAAGTTTGCCTTTTGATTTTTGAAGCGCTTTGGAATACGAAGGCATTGTGATGGCAAAAGAAATTAATTCATCCTTGTCATCTACAACGCAGATGATGTAGTTTTTGGCGATGAACGGAAAGTATTTTTCCTTGTAAGTCTTGATCTGTTCCTCGGAGATTGGTGTGTAAGTAGAGAGGTGTTTGTAGGTTTCGTCCAGTAATTTAAACATCGGATCTACAAGTGGAAGAATTTCCTGTTTTGACTTAAAATTCAAAACCTTCAGCTTATATTTTTCAGCAATCAGCGAGCTGAATTTGACAACTTTTTCCGGCAAAACCTCCGGGAAGTTAATTTCAAATTCAACCCATTCCTTTTCTTTGGCTAAGCCAAGATTCTCTAAGTGTTTGGGGTAATAATCATAATTGTAGAGTCCGATCATCGTCGCCAGCTTGTCAAATCCCATCGTGAGCATTCCGGCTTTATCAAGATTGGTAAATCCCATTGGCCCTTCAATTTTATCAATCCGATGTTCCTTGGCAAATGTAATGGCCTGATCAATTAAAGCTTTCGAAACAGCCTCATCATTAATAAAATCCAGCCAGCCAAAACGCACCTTGCTGATTCCCAGTTCTTTCTCTTCTTTATGATTGATAATCACCGCAATTCTGCCGGCTATTTTCTGATCTTTATAAGCCAGAAATTGTTTGACGTCGGAATATGCCAATGCCGGATTGTGATCCTTATTCCAGATATTTTTTTCTTCGTTGATCAATGGCGGAACGTAATTCGGATTATTCCGGTACAAATCCATCGGAAACCTGATGAAATCGGTAAGTTCCGAGTCTGTGGTGACTTGCTTTATAATGACTTTTTCCATAATCTTGCGTATCAAACAGCAAAGATAAGTGATAGACTAAAAATACCAATGCTTTGGCATACTTTTTACAACTATTTCTGCAAAACGCAATCAACTCATTTATATGTATTATTTAATTATTGGAGCCATTTTCCTCATCAGTATGTTTGTGCAGAGCAGGCTCCGTTCCAAGTTCGAATATTATTCCAACGTTCATCTGCGCAATGGCATGTCCGGAAAAGAAGTAGCCGAAAAAATGCTCCGCGATAATGGAATTAATGATGTTCAGGTGATTTCTGTTCCGGGTCAGCTGACCGACCATTACAATCCTGAAAATAAAACCGTCAATCTTTCGGAAGCGGTCTATATGCAAAGAAATGCCGCCGCAGCCGCAGTTGCAGCACATGAATGCGGACACGCTGTGCAGCACGCCGTAGGATACAGCATGCTGAAATTCCGATCCACGATGGTTCCGGTTGTCAATATCAGTTCCAGACTTTTACAGTTTGTACTTATGGGCGGTATTTTGGTAATGGCAATGAGCGGTAACAAAACGATTTTGGCAGTTGGCGTGGTTTTGTTCGCGATTACAACACTTTTTGCTTTCATCACCCTTCCTGTAGAATACGACGCCAGCAACAGAGCTCTCAAATGGCTCAAGTCAACAGGAACAGTCACGGCAGAAGAATACGAAGGCGCTGAAGATTCATTGAAGTGGGCGGCCAGAACCTACGTTGTGGCAGCTTTAGGATCCTTAGCACAACTTATTTATTTCGCATCACTGTTATCCGGAAACCGCAGGGATTAATCCTTATAAAAAATGATATTCCAAAAGCATCTCAGACAATTCTCCTGAGATGCTTTCTTTTTGTGAGGTTTTTATACGTGCTGCGATTGCGCAGAGATCCTGCGCATCAAAGTTCAGAATTTTACCATCATATCTGTTGAGTAATGTGAAAATGGTATTTTGCTGAGAAAATTTAAATTTGATCTCAAGATCGGACTCCAGTTCTTTGGTGATGATCACCGCTTCTTCTAACGTCATCTTCGCTGTTTCCTTATAAGTCTTAACCAATCCTCCAACACCCAGCTTGGTGCCACCGTAGTATCGAACCACAATTACTAAAATGTTTGTAATGCCGTGTGCCAGAAGCTGATTGTAAATTGGCAAGCCAGCGCTTCCGGAAGGCTCGCCGTCATCATTCGCCCTGTAGTTCTCGCCAGAGATGCCGAGACGGTACGCGTAGCAGTGGTGGGTAGCTTTCGGGTGCCGCTCTTTTAGCTGGTTCAGCTGATCTTTAACGTCGGATTCGGAATTAACAGGATAAGCAAAACCGATGAATTTGCTGCCTTTTTCCTTTATTAATATATCTTCGACGCTTTGATTTATGGTTTGGAATTCAAACATCGGACAAAAATATAGATTCCATCATTAATTTCAAATTTAGGGCAACTGCATTGTTTTATTCACTTTGACATAAAATCAGCAAGAAAAAAATTCCAACAATTAATTTTTGCTTAATTTTGCATTTAAAATTTTTTAAAATCAATGCCTAATACATTAATCATTGGCTCCGGCAGTTACGTTCCGGAAAACGAAATAGACGGCTCTCACTTTACTGAGGCGGTTTTCTATGACGATAACAATCAACTGATTGAAAAACCGACAGCGGAAATCATTCAGAAGTTTGTAGACATTACGGAGATTGAAAAAAGACGTTATGCCAGTCCAGAGGATTTTAATTCGGATTTGGGTTACCGTGCGTCTCTGGAAGCTATTGCGGATGCGGGCATTGACCAAGAGGAAATTGATTATATCATCTACGCAACTAATTTTGGCGAAGTAGATATGAACGGTATTCCGAATTTTATGCCATCACTTTCTGCCAGGCTGAAAGGCAAATTGGGTATCAAAAGAAGAGATTGTATCAATTACGATATGATTTTCGGATGCCCGGGCTGGGTAGAAGCATTGATTCTGGCTGATACGATGATCAAGGCAGGAAAAGCAAAAACCATTTTGGTAGTGGGAGGCGAGACGCTTAGCCGCGTTACAGATCCTTATGACAGAAATAAGATGATTTTTGCAGACGGTGCCGGCGCTGTAGTGGTCACTGCCACCGAGGATTCCACTGTTGGAGTTCTGGCGGATAACACGCTTTGTGATAACGGCGAAGAGCTTTGTTATCTCGAAAATGGACCGTCACTCAATTTGGAGCACGACCAAAGTCAGCTTTTCATCCGGATGCGTGGCCGTAAAATCTACGAATATGCTCTGAAAAATGTTCCCGATGCCATCAAAGCGACCATAGAAAAAGCCAATCTGGACATCGCGGACATCAGCAAAGTCCTGATTCACCAGGCCAATGCCAAGATGGATTATGCCATGATAGGCCGGCTTTTCAAACTTTATGGCCAAAAAGAATACGACCATGCCATATCACCTATGACGATTCAGCAGTTCGGAAATTCATCCGTGGCTACTGTTCCGACATTGTTTGATTTAATCAGAAAGGGCAAGATGGAAGGTCAGTCATTCACACCAGGTTCGCACATCCTGTTCACCTCGGTTGGTGCGGGAATGAACATCAATTGTGTGGTTTACAAATTTCCCGAAGGAAAAATCTAGCCATCATAAAGTAAAATTAAATCTGTAACGTTTATACTGCAAAAGGAATAAGTCATTGTTCCTTTTTGTTTTTTATAATATTATGCAAAAAACGATTATTTTTCTTCTAGGCATCTTTCTGATTCTTGAAGTCTATGTCTATCAGGCATTCAAAACGGTTTATACCAGCCAGAATGCTAAGTTGATTTACTGGGTTCCCACCGTAGCGGTTTACGCGTTTCTTTTTTATTCGATTCTGACATTTGACCGGGGTTCGCATAAATATCTCAATCTGCAGGTTGTATTTTCTGTGATACTGATTTTTGTATTGCCAAAATTACTTGTCGCAATATTTTTACTGATTGAAGATCTGGCGAGATTGCTCAATTTTGGATTCAATTATGTGACGACGGAAAACCACAATTATCCGTCCAGAAGAAAATTTATCAGTCTTGTAGGCTTAGGATCTGGCGCTATTCTGGCTGCAGCTGTGCTGGACGGAATTCTTTTCGGAAAGTACCGTCACAGAGCCAGGATTGTTAAATTAAAGTTGAAAAACCTTCCCAAAAGTTTCAAGGGTTACAAAATCGTACAGATTTCAGACGTCCACAGCGGCAGTTTTCAGAATCCGAAAAATCTTCAGCATGCCATTGATTTGATTAATGAGCAACAGGCCGATCTCGTACTTTTTACCGGCGACATGGTGAATAATTATGCCGATGAGTTTGCGCCTTTCATCGATCTGTTCTCTCAGATCAGAGGAAAGGACGGCAAATTTGCCGTGCTTGGCAATCACGATTACGGCGAATATGGAGTTTGGAAAAACCTCGATGAGCAGCGCAATAATATCCCGAACCTTATTCAGCACGAGAAAAAAGCAGGTTTTGAAATGCTTCGCAATGAACATCGCGTGATCGAGAGAAACGGCGAAAAGCTGTACATTCTCGGTGTCGAAAACTGGGGTATTCCGCCATTTCCGCAATTTGGAGATCTGGACAAAGCGGCAGCAGGCGTTCCTGCTGAAGCTGCTAAAATCCTGATGTCCCACGATCCTTCGCATTTTGATGCGGTGGTGAAGAAGCATCCTAAAAATGTGCAGCTCACGCTCTCAGGCCATACGCATGGCATGCAGTTCGGGATCGATCTTAAAAATTTCCGCTGGTCACCGGTAAAATACAAATATCCGAAATGGGCGGATCTCTATGAAAGCGAAGGAAAATATCTGTACGTTAACCGAGGTTTCGGCGTTATAGGATATCCGGGAAGAGTTGGCATTTTGCCCGAGATTACTGTCTTCGAATTGAGTTAACAAAAAAAGCCATCTTTACCGATGGCTTTCATTATTTTTTCTCCACCCTCACGGCGTTCGGAACCATAATTTCATAGTTGCCGCCATAGGAAATGATTTCCCTCACAATGCTGCTACTAATATAGGATTTTCCGGAAGATGTAAGAAGGAAGATGGTTTCCACCGTATTCTCCCGGGTCAGTGCACGATTAGTCTGCGCAATAGATTTCTCAAATTCAAAATCCGCGGGATTCCGGAGACCTCTCAGAATAAAATTCACGTTTCGGCTTTTGCAATAGTCGATTGTCAAACCTTCAAAATCATCTACTTCTACATTCGGAAATTTTTCAAATGTTTTCCTGATGAATTCCTTCCGCTGTTCCAGGGAAAACATGTATTTTTTCTGTGAGTTTCTTCCGATGGCGATGATGATCTTGTCAAACAGCGGAACGGCTCGTTCTACAATGTCATAATGGCCAAGAGTAATCGGGTCAAAAGACCCTGGAAATACAGCAATTTTCATAGAAATTTTAAATTTTAGATTATCAATTTTAGATTCTTAATAATCTAAAATTTAATATAAGGATCTGCAACGTCATGATTTTTAAAAAGCAAAAAGCACAGAGCAACTTGCTAATCACCGATTATTATTTTTTAAGTGCTTTCTCTACTTCGTTTCCGCAAAGGTCTTTGATGGAGATTCCGTAAATTTTGGCCTGCTGTGGAAGGATACTTGCCGGTGAAAATCCGGGATTGGTATTCATTTCCAGCAAGTGCGGAATTCCATCAACAATAATAAATTCTGAACGGGAAAATCCGCTCATGCCCAGAGATTTGTAAGCCTTGATGGAGATTTCTTCCACTTTTTTTCTGGTTTCATCATCAATTCTTGCAGGGGTGATTTCCTGAGAAGCACCCTCGTATTTGGCTTCGTAGTCAAAGAATTCTTTATCAGGAACAATTTCTGTAATTCCTAAAACAATCACTTCGCCTTTATAATCCAAAACACCTACAGAAACTTCCATTCCATTCAAAGCACTTTCGATGAGGATTTCATCATCTTCTTTATAAGCAAATTCGATTGCTGGTTTTAGTTCACTTTTATCTTTAACTTTAGAAATTCCCAAAGAAGAACCGCTTTGATTGGGTTTCACGAAAACTGGAAGGCCTAATTGATCTACAATTTCGTCATCAGAAATTTCCTCTCCATTTCTCAAATAAATACTTTTGGCAGAGGGAATGCCGTATTTTGAAAGAACGGCTAACGTATCTTTTTTATTGAAGGTTAACGCGCTTTGGTAAAAATCACATCCTGTGTATTTTTGGCCAATGGCGTCCCAGTAAGCCTGCATAATACCATTTTCGCCAGGTGTACCGTGGATGATATTGAAGCAAACATCAAATTTCAAGCTTTCTCCGTTTCCTAAATCTGCCGAAAAATCAGCTTTATTGATGTTTTGTTTATTTTCATTTTCATCCAAATAATACCATTCATCTGTAAGGATAACAACTTTATAAACATTGTAAAGTTCACGATCCAGTGAATCGAAAATCAGTTGTCCGCTTTTCAAGGAAACTTTGTATTCATCAGAATAACCGCCCATTACCACGGCTACATTTTGTTTGCTCATTCTAGAAATATATTGAAAACAAATGTAAAAATTTAATACAAAAGATCGGAATTAAATCTTGTAATCTTTAACATATGTGTCTTAGAAAACTGTGATTTAAGTTATTAACATAAAAACTCTAAAACTCTCCAATTCGCCAACCCAAATAAGGCCAATACACCAAAACGCCAACGCAGATGGCGCAGATTGTCGCCAACATTACCGCTCCGCCAGCCAAATCTTTGATGATTCCGATCCGCAAATCGAATTCAGGCTGGATGTAATCGCAGATTTTCTCCACGCAAGTATTAAGCGTTTCTGTGACCAGGACAAAAAAACAGCAGAAAAGGATCAGAGCCGTATCCATTTTCGAAAGCTCAAGAAAAACGATAAGAAAAAGATTAATGATCAAGCCAAAAATATGAATCTGGAAATTTCTTTCGTTTCTCAGGATCCAGATAATTCCTCGGAATGTGAACTGGACGCTTTTATGAAATGGAGGTTTTTTCATTTTAAGATGCTAAACTTTTGAGGTTTTAAGAAACTTTTATGGTTAGAATAGTGGACAAAGTTATTCAAACTAATTTACTTCAATTCAAAAATTGTTAATAACTAACTAAAATCAACTTTTGCAATCGAATCGGAATCATTATATTTGTGGAATTGAAATAAATACAATTTATGAGATTTATTGTTGCCAGTGGCGATTTGCAGAAAGCTTTACAGACGGTGAGTGGCGTGATTTCCGGGTCACAATCCAGACCTATTTTGGAGAATTTTCTTTTTGAGCTAGACCAGAACTCATTAACAGTGACGGCGTCTGACGGAGAAACGACTTTGATCACTTCTCTGGAAGTGAAGTCTGATGATCAGGGGAAAATTGCGGTTCCGGGAAAGATATTTCAGGACTTCCTGAAAACTTACGGCGAGCAGCCTCTGACTTTGGTCGTAAAAGATTCTGAAGACGGCAATGGCAGTGTTTTGGAAATTCTGGATGAGAAAGACAACTTTGCCGTAGCATTGGACAATGCAGACGATTATCCGGAATTGCCGGAATTTGACGCGTCTCAGAAAGTGACCATCGGCGGCGGCGTTCTGGCAGAAGCATTGGCGAATACTTTATTCGCGACAAGTAATGACTCCCTGCGTCCTGTGATGACTGGTGTTTTGTTTCAATTCAAAGAAGACGAGACTAATTTTGTTTCCACAGATTCTCACAGATTGGTGGTTTACAAAAGGACAGATATCGTACATCCGGAGACTTTGGAGTTCATTATGCCAAAGAAACCTTTGGCGATTTTCAAAAATATCCTGAACAATTCCAACGAAGATGTTGTGATTGAATTCAGTGATAATATGTCGAAATTCACATTCGGAAATAACATCTGGATCTGTCGTTTGATTGATGGGAAATATCCTAACTACAATGCGGTAATTCCTAAAGAAAATCCAAATGTGCTGACCATCAACAGAAGCTTGCTGCTGAGCTCAATCAGAAGAGCGTCTATTATGTCCAACAAATCTACGAATCAGGTGAGATTCAAATTGTCTGGCAATGTTCTACATCTTCACGCAGAAGATACGGAATACGCCAACAAAGCAGATATGCAGATTCCTTGCGACTATAACGGCGATGATATCAACATCGGCTTCAGCTCAAAATTCCTGACAGAGATGTTATCCGTTTTGGCTTCCGACGATATTACAATGAAAATGTCTCAACCCAACAGACCAGGAATTGTTGAACCTGTTGACGGATTGGAGGAGAATGAAAGTATCCTGATGCTTTCTATGCCTGTAATTGGTTTATAATTTTAAAATTAATCCTATAAAAAATTTGAGATTTGAAATTCAAGTCTCAAATTTTAGTTTAATAAAAAGAATTTCTTAACTCTAAAAAACCACTGATTATGACAACTTTCACATTTGAAGCGGATCAATCCGAAGTTGAGAAACTCCGCACCATTCTAAAAGCATTGGGTGTTAAAAAACTCAAGGTTAAAGAAGATTCTCAGTCCACCGAAAAAGTAAAATTCTCTCGCAAAGAATTTGACCAAATGCTTGATGAATCTAAGAAAAATAAAAGCGATAAAGCGCTAAAATCAAAAGATGATGTCAAAAATCTCTTTGATTCTTTATGACTTTTTCAGTTAAGTATACTGATAATTTTCTGGATGATTTGAGGAATACAAAAAATCCGGACACAAACTATTGCTAGCGAACACTGAGCGTTTGATTAACGAGTGTTTCGAAGATCCAAGAAGTGGGACGGGAAAGCCTGAACAGCTTAAACACAGAAAAGTGGAAACCTGGTCCAGAGAAATCAATAAACAGCACCGATTGGTTTACGAAGTAGAATCAGAAAATGTGCTTATGTTGTCAGTTTGGGACATTATGATGATAAATAATATTCCTGATAAAGTTTGACAAACTTAATAAGTTAAAAAAATATTTGTTCACTTAGTGTTCAAAAAATTCAAATATAAAAAAGAATGAAAATTTCTAATAATTGGCTTAAAGATTATATCAAAACAGACCTTAACTCTGAGAAAATCAGTGCTTATCTTACCGATATCGGTTTGGAAGTGGAAGGTGTTGAGAAATTCGAGAGCGTAAAAGGAAGTCTGGAAGGTATTATCGTAGGTAAAGTTTTGACTTGCGAAAAACATCCGAATGCTGATAAATTAAATAAAACGACGGTTGATGTAGGCAACGGCAAAATTCTGGAAATCGTTTGTGGTGCGCCGAATGTTGCTGCGGGACAAACAGTGCCTGTTGCTGTGGTCGGAACAAAAATTTATGCTAAAGACGGCAATTCTTTTGAAATCAAAAAAGCAAAAATCCGTGGCGAAGTTTCTGAAGGAATGATATGCGCCGAAGACGAATTAGGTCTCAGCGATGACCACGCCGGAATTATGGTTTTGGATTCAGAGAAATTTGAAGTGGGGAAACCTTTCGCAGATTATTTTGAATTGACCAATGATGAGGTGTACGAAATCGGATTGACGCCCAACAGAACCGATGCAATGTCACATTACGGCGTTGCCAGAGACTTGCAAGCGTTCGTTTCCTCCAATAACCTGAAATCAGAATTCACGAAATTAGAATCTAAAGTTTTAAATAGCGAAGGTTCTCACGATTTCAAATTGGAAGTTGAAGATTCTGAACTGACACCTAGATATTTAGGTGCAGTGATTGAAAATGTGGAGGTTAAAGATTCTCCGGAGTGGTTGAAAAACAGATTGAAAGCCATCGGACTTTCGCCAATTAACAATGTGGTAGATGTTACCAATTATATTCTTCACGGCCTTGGACAGCCGCTTCACGCCTTTGATGCAGATCAAATTGCTGATAAAACGGTGAAGGTTGGAACAGTGCAAGCTGGAACCAAATTCACAACTCTGGATCAAGTTGAAAGAACATTAAACGGTTCGGAAATCATCATCAAAGACGGAAAAAATAATCCACTTTGCATTGCCGGCGTTTTCGGTGGGAGCGAAAGTGGCGTTTCGTCTGAAACCAAAACGATTTTCCTGGAAAGCGCGTACTTTAATCCGGTAGCGATCAGAAAAGCGTCTAAACTGCACGGCTTAAACACCGATGCGTCTTTCCGTTTCGAAAGAGGCGTGGACCCGAACAATGCAAGAACTGCACTGACACACGCTGTTTGTCTTATTGAAGAATTGGCTGGCGGAAAATTGGTGGGCGAAATTCTGGAACATTATCCGGAAAAAATCAAAGACCATTATGTTGTTTTCCGATATTCTCAGTTGGATCAGATTTTAGGAACTAAAATTCACAGAGAAAAAGTTAAGGAAATTCTGAAATCTCTTGATATTCAAATTCTTAACGAGATTCAGAATGGTCTGGAATTGTCTGTGCCTGTTTACAGGGCAGATGTGACCAGAGAGATTGATGTAATTGAGGAAGTACTGAGAATCTATGGCTATAATAAAATTGATGCGCCAAAAAAAATCTCTTTCACGCCTGTGAAATTGAGTTTTGATGATCAGGATGCTTTGGAAAATTCCTGGGCGAGAACCTTGCAGTCCAATGGTTTCCACGAGGTAATGAACAATTCGCTTCGTTCCGTGAAAGATGAAACCGATGCTGTAAAATTGCTGAACCCTTTGAGTAATGATTTGGCATTTATGAGAAAGTCTTTGCTGGAAGGACTTTTGGAGAATGCCATTTACAATATCAACAGAAAATCTTCCGATATCAAGTTTTTCGAATTAGGGAAGATTTATCATAAGAAAGAAAAATACGAAGAAAGAAAGCAATTAGCGATCTTGACTTCCGGAAGAGAAGTGGCTGAAAACTGGCGACAGCCGAAAAGCGCCACAGATTTTTACTATCTGAAAGCTTACGTTAAAGTTCTTTTGGAAAAACTAAATCTTGACCTTCACGAGTCTGCATTGGAAGACGAGCGTTTTTCTGACGCTCTGGAAATCAAATCCGGTGACACAACATTGGCAAGATTAGGCAAAGTTTCGCCACAAATACTGAAAGATTTCGACATCAGTCAGGAAGTGTTCTATGCGGAGATCGAACTGGAAAATTGCCAGGCTTTGAGAACAAAAGAAAATCTGAAATTCGTAGATATTCCGAAGTTCAATAAGATCAGACGAGATTTGGCTTTACTGGTTGATAAAACCATCACTTACGCAGAACTTTATGAGCTGGCAAGAAAAAATAAGTCGCCATTCCTGAAAAACATCAATCTTTTTGATGTTTACGAAGGGAAAAATCTACCCGAAGGCAAAAAGTCTTACGCGATGAGTTTTGAACTTCTGAACGAGGAAAAAACCTTGGAAGACAAAGACATTACTGAAGTTATGAACTCGCTTATTAAATCTTTCGAAAAAGAATTGAAAGCTGAATTGCGATAATTCATATAAAATTATAAAATCAAAATCGGGAAAGTCTCCCGATTTTTTTATTTTTAAAGAAAATTAAAACCGTGAAAAAAATACTGGCTTCTTTTTTATTTATAGCAGGTTTGGCTACTGCACAGACTTACAATTGGAAAGCTTTGAACGCCCCACCATCTACATCCGGACGTTATGATGATGTGTTTTTTCTGAACGAAACTTTAGGTTGGGCCGCGAGAGGTGGAAACGGAACAGTTTTTAAAACAACCAACGGAGGAGCGACTTGGACTGAACAGATTGTAAGTTCGCAAACCGGGCAATACTTCCGGAATATAGAATTTCTCAATGAAAATGTCGGTTTTCTGGGGACGCTCAACAATAATTTTTATAAGACAGTAAACGGTGGAAACACCTGGACTAAAGTCACTAATATTTCTCCTTATCCCGCTGCGATCTGTGGACTGGATACGGTTGGAACTTCTACGGTCTACGGCTGTGGTGCCTGGTTTTCCCCGGCTTATGTGATCAAGTCGGTGGACGCAGGAAATACCTGGAAATTTATCGATATGTCGGCTTATGCATCTGCTTTGGTAGAAGTTCAGTTTATTGATGAAAATACCGGTTATGTGTCAGGAAGTGATGAATTGGGTGCGGTAATTCTCAAAACAACCGACGGTGGCACGACCTGGACCAAAATTTACAGTGCGGGAGATTATGGCGATTACGTTTGGAAACTACAGATTTTTCCCGATAAAAAAACGATTTTTGGCTCAATTGAATCTGAAACCCAAGGGAAATTACTGAAGACTTTTGATGGCGGATTGACCTGGCAGACGCGGGATTTTCCGGATCCGTATGTGCAGGCTGTCGGCTTCGTTTCCGAAACACACGGCTGGATGGGTGGCCATAATTCCGGGTTTCTGGAAACCTTCGATGGCGGAAATACTTGGGTTAATAAAATTCTTGGAGGCTCTCTCAATCGTATTTTTTTCGTCAATGGAACTACAGCTTTTGCATCGGGAAATCAGATTTATAAAATGACGACAACAGGATTGTCTACCAATGAGCCGGGCAATGAAAAAGTGGAAAATCTGAAAATTGAGGTGGTGCCCAATCCTATCAAAGACCAATTGAATCTGAACGTTCACTACATTCATTCAGATCATATTATTGTTGGATTATACGATTTGACAGGAAAATTTCTGGGAAATATTCTGAAAGATGATGTAAGCAGCAAAGGTCTAAAAAAGTATACCTTAGATTTTAAATATCCTGCCGGCGAGTATATCTTGGCTGTACAATCCAATTTAGGTAGGCAGTCTGTAAAAATTATTAAAAAATAGATTCAGTTCGAGGAGCCATCTGATTCCGTTGAGTGATTTGGATCAATTCCCAATATACACTATATCTTTTTTCGCAAAAAAGGAAAAAGGATGCCATTACTATCAGCGGTGATCACTAATGATAGATTTAGATATTACAAATAGAAGTCACCAATCAAAAATCATCCTCAATTCAAAATCATTCCAAGCAGAGTTTTCGTAACTTTGCCTCAATGAATTCGTTAGTTGACAAATACAATATTCCGGGTCCCAGATACACGTCTTATCCCACGGTTCCCTATTGGAACGAAGCCGATTTTACGGCGGATCTA
>DBLQ01000020.1:14058-14581 GCA_002297505.1 Flavobacteriales bacterium UBA720 | reverse complement strand
CTCGGAAAGCAATGCCGAAGAAGGCATTTCCATCTATATTCACCTGCCGTTTTGCGAGGCGCTCTGTACGTTTTGTGCCTGTCACAAGAGGATCACCAAGCAACATTCGGTAGAGGTTCCGTATCTGGAAAGTGTTCTTAAGGAATGGAAATTATACCTCGAATTGTTTGATGAAAAACCAAAATTGAAAGAACTTCATCTGGGCGGCGGGACACCAACGTTCTTTTCGCCGGAAAACTTGAAGACGCTTCTACAGGGGATTTTTGACACCGTTGACATTGCCGGTGATCAGGAGTTCAGTTTTGAAGGTCATCCGAATAATACGACTCGGGAACATCTTCAGACTTTGTTTGATTTAGGTTTCAACAGAGTGAGTTTTGGAGTGCAGGATTATGACCCAAAAGTTCAGAAAGCCATTAACAGAATTCAGCCTTTCGAAAATGTGAAAAACGTGACCGAATGGGCGAGGGAAATTGGCTACAAAGGCATCAGCCACGATCTGGTTTTCGGATTGCCACACCAG
>DBLQ01000020.1:13596-13987 GCA_002297505.1 Flavobacteriales bacterium UBA720 | reverse complement strand
AAACTCTGGAGCTAAAACCCGATCGTTTGGCTTTTTATTCTTATGCGCACGTCCCTTGGGTAAAAGGCGTAGGACAGAGAGGTTTTGATGAAAGTGACCTGCCAAGCGGTGACGAAAAAAGAAGACTGTACGAAGATGGTAAAAAACTGCTGGAAGAACTGGGCTACATCGAAATTGGGATGGACCATTTTGCCCTGGAGCACGATGACCTGTACCAATCATTAACTCAGAAAAAATTGCATCGTAATTTTATGGGCTACACCTCCAGCAAGACTCAGCTGATGGTTGGTCTGGGAATGTCGGCGATCTCCGATTCCTGGTACGCATTTGCCCAGAATGCGAAAACGGTGGAAGAGTATCAGAAAATCGTGGAAGAAGGCGAGATTCCGGT
>DBLQ01000020.1:0-13432 GCA_002297505.1 Flavobacteriales bacterium UBA720 | reverse complement strand
CATATTCTGAATCTGATGTGTCAATTAGAAACGAGCTGGGATTTACAAACTTCATTTCCGGAAATCGAAGATGCAATTGAAAAACTGAAAGAAATGGAAACGGACGGTTTGGTAGAAATCTCCGACAATCAAATTAAAATCACTGAAAAAGGAAGAGCTTTTACGCGAAATGTAGCAATGGTTTTCGACCTCAGAATGATGAGAAACAAACCTGAAACCAGGATTTTTTCGATGACGATATAATGAATTAAAAGAAGTTTTAGTAACTTCTTTTTTTATTTTAAATAAGATTGAAAATGAATTTAATCCAACAAAAAAACATCATTCTCAAAAGTTCCAGACAATTTTTGGCTGATGCGATTTTCCCGGATTCTCAAGAGAAACTTCCATTGATCATTTTTGTTCACGGTTACAAAGGATACAAAGATTGGGGCGCTTGGGAAGTGATGGGTGAGCAGTTTGCCGAAGCCGGATTTTATTTTGTTAAATTTAATTTTTCTCATAACGGAACGACGCTCGAAAATCCCAATGACTTTGTTGACTTGGAGGCTTTTGGAGAAAATAATTACGCCAAAGAACTGGATGATTTGGAAGTGGTAATCAATCATTTCAAAGTCCAAAAAGAAGTTGATTCTCAAAATGTAATTTTATTGGGTCACAGCAGAGGAGGCGGAATCTCTGTGATCAAAGCATCAGAAAATCAATCGATTTCAAAATTAATAACGTTAGCAAGCGTTTCAACTCTGGATCGTTTTCCAAAAGATGAAGCTTTCGAAAACTGGAAAAGGGACGGTGTTTACTATGTCGAAAATGCCAGAACGAAACAAAAAATGCCTCATTATTTCCAGTTCTATCAGGATTTTGAAAAGAATAAGGGAAGATTGGATATCGAAAAAGCTTGCGAAAATCTTCGGATTCCGGCGCTGTTTATTCACGGATCCACCGATGAGTCTGTTCCCGTCAGCCATTCTGAGAATCTACGCCATTGGACGCAGGATTCGCAGCTGATTATAATCAACAATGCCAATCACACCTTTGGCGCAAAAGAGCCATGGCAAGGCACGCAACTTCCAAACGATCTACAGGAAGCAGTCCGCGCAAGTGCTGTTTTCGCAAAAAGAAAAGATTAGTTTTTCTTATTAAGGCTGCTGTTCTCGATCCAGCGTTTATTACTGTTGATGTCCTTCAGATACCAGATATTGTTGGCATTCATTACATAAAGATTATGTGTGATTGGCACCGATATCTTCTTGCCTTCCAATTTGTCAGCACGCACTGAGACGGCATTGCGCTTCTTTACATAATCGCCGCTGAAGATATTGGAAAAGCTTTTGTCATCCGCCTTATCATCAATAACCTCAATCAGCATCAGGCTGTTGTCATTATTAAATTGGAGGATATGACGTTCGCTGTGATCATCAAAATCTTCTACGAGAACAAATTTTTTGTTCCGAAGGTCATAATCTCCGGCTTCTTTACCTTTTTTGGTTCTGTTTTCCAGCTTGTCCAGCGCCTTGTCCAGGGCTGCATAGTTCTGTGCGTAAAAGGATAATGAGGAGATGAGGGCGAGAAGGAATAGTACTTTTTTCATTTTAAGCTGTGTTTGATACAAATTTAAGCTTTGATGCGATTCCAAGCAAATCTTTGACCAAAATATTCAAAATGAATTTAATTATCTTTGCAGCATGATACGTATTACCAAAATTTTCACTTTCGAAACAGCGCACGTTCTTTATAATTATGATGGCAAATGTAAAAATATGCACGGCCATTCGTACAAATTGTTTGTCACCGTCAAGGGGAATCCGATCAATGACCTGGATCACCCGAAAAACGGAATGGTAGTGGATTTTGGTGATATCAAAAAAATCGTAAAAGAAGAAGTGGTGGATGTCTGGGACCATGCTGTTTTGGTTAACGGTGCCTCGCCGCATCAATCGCTTGGCGAGGGTCTGCAAAACCAGGGTCACAAAGTCATTTTCTGCGACTATCAGCCAACGTGCGAAAATATGCTGTATGATATTGCTTCAAAAATCAAGGCAAAACTACCAACGGAAATTCAGCTCGCTTATCTTAAACTTCACGAGACAGAGAATTCCTACGGCGAGTGGCTGGCAGAGGAAAACTGATTTTCGGAATCAATAAAAATAAAATCGTTTATTTGCTGAAAATTTGGAGTTTTATAAAATTTTAATATTTTTACGCTCTCAAATTTAATAACATGAAAAAACTATTATTAGTTGGTGCACTGGCAATTTTCGGAGCTGTGAACGCTCAGACAGAGAAAGGATCTTGGGTTGTTGGCGGCTCTACGACCATTGGATTTAACAGTACTACCTCCACAGTTAAATATAATGGTCAATCTGTAGACGGACCAAAATCTACTACCTTCAGTGTGACACCATCTGCGGGATATTTTGTGGCCAATAAAATTGCAGTCGGGATCGACGTAGGTTTCAAATCTACCAAAAACGAAAGTACAGATTATATATTTGATCAGACCTATACATTCGAAAGTAAGCAAAATACTTTGGTGATTATGCCAACTGCTTCTTATTATTTTAAATCCGATTCGAAGGTAATGCCGTATTTGGGTGCTGGTATCGGATATTTTTCCTCAACAACCAAATTTCCCGGATCTCCTTTTGATAGCAATGAAGAAATTAAAGTAACAACAGACGGTCTTGCGTGGGGTGCGAAAGGTGGTATTGTCTTTCTTCTGACACCATCCATCGGAATAGATTTAGGTCTTGCTTATGTTAATACTTCTAATAAAGAAAATGAGGTGAAAAATGTTACCAACAGTTTTGGAGTCAATGCAGGTTTTTCTTTTTTCTTTAAGTAACATTCAGATAATAATATAAAGAAAACCTCGCAACTGCGAGGTTTTTTTAGTTAGGATAAATCACATATTTCTGTCTGATTTTCTCAAATTGGTCAAGTTCTTTTTTCCAGCTGTCTCTGATTTCTTTCTCGGATTTTCCGGCAACGATTTGTTTTCGGAGTTCGTCGCTGCCTGCTAATTTGTCAAAGAACAGATTTTTGAGGAAGAAATTCTGTTCCGGATTTTTATAATCTTTGTAAGCCCTGCGAAGCCAGTCGAGATTGAGTTTTCGTAAATCCTCAGGATATTGACTGAGGTTTTCTCCGTAGCACAATTTTCCGTTGAGGAAAGGGTCTTTGGCGCCTTCCGTCGGTTTCGGCGTGAATTGGTATTGGAAGTCCTTCGTCCAGGGCGAACCATAGATTTGAAACGGTAAACCCGTTCCTCTGCCCACGGAGACCTGAGTGCCCTCGAAAAAACAAAGACTTGGATAGAGATTGATGGATTTGTCATTCGGAAGATTGGGAGAGGGTTTTTCGGGGACGCCGTACCGTTTTTGTTTTTGATAGTTGAGCATCGGGATCACGGTATATTTCGCCTGGATTCCGTTTTTAAGCCATTTTTCGCCGTTCACCATTTTGCCATATTCCCCAATGGTCAAACCATAAACTACGGGAACATTATGCAGACCGATAAAACTTTTCCATTGGTTTTTCATCATCGGACCATCGGTGTAACCGTCGTGTGGATTGGGTCTGTCCAGCACAATGACTTCCACATTGTTCTCAGCCGCTGCTTCCATTATATATGTTAAAGTAGAGATATAAGTGTAAAACCTGACACCCACATCCTGAATGTCAAACAAAATGACATCTGCACCTTTCAGGTATTCGGCTTTAGGCTTTTTATTATCACCATACAGCGAAATGATTGGAATTCCGGTTTTACTGTCAATGCCATTTGTTACATGTTCACCGGCATCAGCGGCACCGCGGAAGCCATGTTCCGGCGCAAAAATCGATTGGATTTTGATGTTGTTCTCTGCCAGAAAATCCACGAGATGCTTTTTATTCTTCAGAAGACTCGTCTGGTTGGCCGCCACAATGATGTTTTTGTTTTTCAGCAATGGAAGATACAATTCCGGTCTGTCAGCTGCTGTAGCAAAATCGCTACTGGATTGATTTTGTGATTTGATAAAGAGTATTGAACCAAAATAAATTAGCAGGATAAAAACTAAAGTTTTATTTTTGAAGCTTAAAATCATTGATTTGAATTTTCCGTTATATTTCTCGAAAAAAATAGCGTTTTCCAAAGATAACAAAAATAATCTCTCCAAAGTGATCGTCTACATCGGTAGGCTTTCTGTCGCTTTGGGCATCATTGTTTCGCTCATTACCATCTCTACAGGACTCGGTTCCAAAAGAGCCATCGAAGACCGCATTTCCAACTTCAGCGGTGATATTTCGGTGAAGTCTACACGCTCCAACTCTTCTTACAATTCCTCGGTCCTGGACACCAAGGGTCTGGACCAGCGTGCAATCAGAAATGTTCCCGGCGTGGCAGGATTACAGTCCTATGCAACCGTAAGTGGCATCCTGAGAACTGAGAGCAACTTTGCCGGCGTCATTCTAAAAGGCGTAGGAAAGGATTTTGACAGGCAGCGTTTTCAGTCTTTCATGATTTCCGGTTCGGTCCCGGAGTACAATGAAGAAGGTTATAATAACGAAGTGATCCTCTCCGAGAAAATCGCCAATGACCTTGCGCTGAAAGCCAATGACAGCATTGTCGCGATATTTTCCAAGGAAGATCAGAAGCCTATTTACAGAAAATTTCTGATCAAAGGCATCTATAAGACCGACATCAAATTGGTGGATGATCTCTATATGATCGGCGATATCAATCACGTTCGTAAGGTGCAGAATATGAGCGATAAAGAAGTCGGCGGTCTGGATGTTTTCCTCAGTAACACCGATGATATGGACAACGCTTTCCCGGAAGTCGAAAAATTTATCGGTTATAAGAATTACGCAGAAAAGGTAACGGAGAAATATCCGCAAATTTTGGATTGGGTCAATATTTTCAACCAGAATATATCGTTGATTATCACGATTATGCTGATTGTGGTGGTCATTAACATCATCATGGTGCTTCTGATTCTGATCATCGAGAGAACCAATTCCATCGGCCTTCTGAAAACATTTGGTGCCACCAACGCACAGATCCGGTCCATTTTTATCAATTATACTTTGATGATTATGATTCCCGGATTGCTGGCCGGAAATATAATCGGCATAGGCCTGCTTCTGATTCAGAAATACACGGGCATCATTAAGCTGGATCCGGAGAATTACTTTATCAGTACGGTTCCGGTGGACCTCAATCCGCTTTACATTCTCGCCGTATCGGTCGGGATTTTCATCGTATCGGGGATTGCTATGATTTTGCCGAGCTACCTCATCAGCAGGATCTCACCTCTGAAGGCCATTAAATACAGTTAATGAATCGTCGTAGATTTAAAGAACTTTTAATAAGATTTAAATGATACTGAAAAACCTTAATTATCCGCTTGATTTCAAATTTAAGATCACTACATTGGCCAGCGATTTTAATATCACAGACCGAAACGGAAACTACGTGGCGTATGTTCGTCAGAAAATGTTCAAGCTGAAGGAGGACGTTATCGTTTTCAACGATGAAAGCAAATCGAAAGAGTTGTTTAATATTAAAGCCAATCAGTGGATTGACTTTAATGCATCTTACACAATGACCGATTTGGTAAATGGTAAGAAATTTGGCAGATTGGCCAGAAAAGGTGTCCGCTCCATCTGGAAATCACGCTACGATATCATTGACGAAAAGGATCAGCCCAAATACCAAATCAACGAAGATAACGGCTGGATCAAGGTTTTTGACAGCGTGATAGGCGAGATTCCGATTTTAGGATTGTTCACTGGCTATTTTCTGAATCCTTCCTACACTGTGAAAGATAATGCGGGCAAAGAATATTTCAGGCTGAAAAAAATGCCGTCTCTGGTGGGAAGGAGATTTCAGCTGGAAAGATTAATTGATATCGATGATGAGGATGAATCTCTCGTGGTTCTGAGCTTTCTGATGATGGTACTTCTGGAACGTGCAAGAGGATAATGTCTTTAATTTAAAATAATAGATATGAAATATTACAATAATATAGTAGAAACCATTGGCAACACGCCTTTGGTTAAGATCAACAAAGTCCTGGGCGAGGATTTTCCCGCTTTGGTGCTCGCAAAAGTAGAGACCACCAATCCTGGAAACTCCGTAAAAGACAGAATGGCGCTCAAAATGATTGAAGACGCTGAGAAAGACGGCCGACTGAAACCTGGCGGAACCATCATCGAAGGAACGTCTGGTAATACCGGAATGGGCCTGGCTTTGGTGGCGATCCAGAAAGGTTACAAATGTATTTTTGTGACCAACTCCAAACAGTCTAAAGAAAAATGCGACATTCTTCGTGCTGTGGGTGCCGAAGTGATCGTCTGCCCTACAGACGTGAAGCCGACGGATCCGCGCTCTTATTATTCCACAGCGAAGAGACTGACGCAGGAAACTGAAAATGCCTGGTATGTGAATCAGTATGACAATCTCTCCAACAGACAAGCACATTACGAAAGCACCGCGCCGGAAATCTGGGAACAGACGGAAGGAAACCTGACTCATTTTGTTGTAGGCGCCGGAACGGGCGGCACCATTACCGGCTGCGGACGGTTTTTTAAAGAGAAAAATCCAAACATCAAAGTCATCGGCGTAGATACGTATGGCTCGATCTTGAAAGAAATTCATGAAACAGGCGAGATTCATCTGGATCATGCTTACACCTACATCACAGAAGGTATTGGCGAAGATATTCTTCCCGAGAATTATGATATGAGCGTCATCGACCATTTTGAGAAGGTGACCGATAAAGACGGTGCCATCTATGCCAGAAAACTGGCCAAAGAAGAAGGGATTTTCTGCGGTTATTCTGCGGGAAGTGCGATGGCTTCTCTGGTTCAGATGAAAGATCAGTTCACGAAAGATGATATCATCGTCGTTTTGCTTCACGACCATGGTTCCCGTTATGTAGGAAAAATCTACAACGATGAGTGGATGAAAGAAATGGGTTGGCTGGATTAAGTATAAATGATAAATTATCGATGATAAATGATAAAAACCGCTATCGGGAGATGGCGGTTTTTCATTTGTTTTATAAAAAAAGTTTAAACATCAGCAATTGTTGCTGCCCTGGAATTGTTACAAGAATCCAATAATAATCGTTTTCTTTACTGACAATCTCATAAAAATATTTGTCTCCTTTTTTGCTGAAATTTTTTCTGCCGGCATTATTGCTCTCAATGAATTCCAATTCAAATTGATTTCGACTCACCCACTTAAAATAAAGTTTTGATTTTGTTTGGTCTGCAAAAGTTTCAGTCCAGTATTTCTTGGAGATTTCCACAGTTGTTTTTTCACCTTCCCATTCGAAGTAGTAGAAATTGTGTTGATTCTTAAAATCATCCAACTCCTTTTCGGTAATGACAATATCCGGACGAGAGTCAAGCTTTTTCCAATCATCTTTTTTTGGAGGATCGATTCGATACAGATAATCTACGAATTCTTTGCAGTTTTTTTGAAATCTAAAGTATAATTGGTCTATAATAGAAGGCTTTTCTGCTTCAGAAAATTGATTTAAGTAAGGAATTATAAATTTTTCATTTAAAATTGTGATTCTAACAGAGTCACTGAGCCTTTCGTTATTTTTGAAGCTTAGACACATTTCATCAGTAAGAATATCGATGTTTTTATGCTGTGCAAACGAAAATGTAGAGATCAGCAAAACGATTATTTGGTTTAGTCTAATCTTCATATTTTAACCAAAAACCTCAAAATCCACTCCGTCAAAACTTGCAAAAACCATCGTTGGATAAGAATCCTGATGGAAGATGTTGCCTTCAGAATCAATCCCAATCGCGCCCGCAAAACCGTCGATTTCTTTCAGCTCTTCAAAGGTTTTGTCAAAAGCATTTTCTATAGTTAATCCGTCGGTTACTCTGGTCACGATTTTTGCCGCAGTCGCGTTGCTCACGATATCTTCGCCCACGCCGGTACAGCTCACGGCACAAAATTGATTGGCATAATTTCCTGCAACCGTTGCCGAATCAGAGATTCTTCCGGGGATTTCAAAGCCTTTTCCTCCGGTTGAAGTGGCAACTGCCAGTTTGCCGTGTTTGTCAATGGCAACAGCACCCACGGTTCCTTTTCCTCCGGTTTTCAGTTTCTCTTCGTATTCTTTTCGGCGTTGAGGAATCTCAGTAGAGAAATCTTCGAAACCATTTTCAGTAGCATAGATTTTTGCGCCGTTTCCGCCCAGAACACGGTCATCTTCCTTCATCAGCGCTTTGGCGACTAATACCGGATTTTTCACATCCTGAATATTAATGACGCCACTCATTTTCTGTGTTTCGCCGTCCATCAATGCCGCGCTCATCCGGATGACGCCGTCGCTCTGGATCTGAGAACCGATTCCCGCATTGTACAGCTCATCATCCTCCAAAAGCGAAACAGCGTAAGCAACTGTATCAAAAGCCGAATTGTCTTTCAAGAATTCGTATGATTTTTTCGCAATACCTTTCAGTGAGTTTTGTTTTGCCAATTTCACTTCATTGCTCTGGCTGCTTTCTGAGAAGAATCCGCCGTGGATAATTATTTTCATAATGGAAATTTATTTTTTATTGGTCTTCCCTTCGACTAGCTCAGGATCATTGCACCTCAGACTGACCATAACGTACATTTCAAAAACGTCAGACAGACAGTTGAAAAAATCTCTATAAACTTTAGGTTGACAGATCTCAATCATTAAAGTTGTCACACTGAGCAGAGCTGAGGTCTTTTATTGTTTAGTTATCAGAACTTACCTGCGGAATTGGATTATATTGGGAATTGATAATGGTCATTTCCCTGCTTTTTAGGTCAAAAGTGTCATTCATAGAAAGTACATCTACTACCAGGTTTTTAATTGAAATAGGCTGACCCAGCTCTACATTCGTCAGATTGGTATCTTTGATCTGGAGGCCATCCACAATAATCACCAGTCCGGAACCGATTGCCGTCATCGTATCATTTTCAATAAATAATCCTGTATCTTCACCTAAGCCTATTCCCAAAGTTCTTGGATTGCTTACCACGGCCTGGAATAACCTTCCGATTCTGCCACGCTGTACAAAATGCGTGTCAATCACCACATTTTCAATAAAGCCAAGACCTTGAGTGGTTTTGATTTCGCCTTTCAGCAGCGCTTCGGAACTGGAACCTTGATAGATCATATTTTCGGACGCTGCGGCGGCTCCGGCAGAAGTGCCGGCGTAGATAAAATCTTCAGTCTGATACTTGTTTAAAATGGCATCGTGAAACCGCGTTCCGCCAAGAATGGATGTCAGTCTCAGCTGGTCTCCGCCCGTAAACATGACCACATCTGCTGCATTGGCTCTCGCCACAATAGCATCGCTGTTGGCCTGCTCGCGATTTTGGATATCCAGAATATTACAGGTTTTAAGACCGAGATATTCGAAGGCTTTTTTATATTCCGGGCCTACAATATCCGGGATTTGAGAAGCGGTGGTGATCACTTCTATTACAGAATTTTCTTTATGTTTAGATTCGTCAATGATCTTTCTGAGGATGCCTCGTTCAAAAAAATTGAGGTTCTTCTCAACATTTTGGTCAAAACTGAGCTCCGTAAAACTGCCTTTGTTTACGGCGCCACCAATAATGACTAGTTTTCCTTTTGATTTCATAGTAAACAAAAATAATAAATCAAAAGAGAATAACAGACATCCCAAGCGGGTAAAAATCGATTAGTGTGATTTAAAGTTTTAATAAACGGACATCAAATCAGGGAAAATAACGTCTTTTTCATTATGGAATTGACATTAATATTAGCATGTCGCTCCAATATTCCTCATGCATCAAAATAATTAATTGAGATTGTATTTTATTTTCGTGCTTTTAGATTATCTTTGATAAAACGGACAGTTGGGCGCACATGCAAGATCGGAAAAACTTACTAGGGTATATGTGTTCTGGCATCAGATTTGGCAATAGTCCGTCATTCGCAACACGAAATTATCCTTATTGAAAAACATCTACTGATTAACATATGAAAATCGAAAAAATACAGGTTCTGCGTGGTCCTAATATCTGGAGCATCACGCGCAAAAAACTCATTCAGATGCGGCTTAATCTGCAAGAGGTGGAGCATCAGCCTACGAATAAAATAGAAGGTTTCCGCGAGAGAATCGAGGAATTACTGCCATCGCTCTATTCCCACCGCTGCTCGGAAGGTACTGAAGGCGGATTTTTCAAGCGCATCGAGATGGGAACGTGGATGGGACACGTCATCGAACACATCGCGCTGGAGATTCAGACTCTGGCCGGGATGGATGTCGGATTTGGCCGCACGCGCGAAACCAAAACACCCGGAACCTACAATGTGGTTTTCAATTACATCGAGGAAAAGGCTGGGATTTATGCAGCCGAAGAATCTGTTAGGATTGCCGAGCATCTCATTGCCGGAACCTCCTACGACCTGGATCTCTGCATCCAGACGCTGAAAGAAATCCGTGAGCGGGAAAGACTCGGTCCATCCACTGGAAGCATCGTGGAAGAAGCAGCATCCAGAAAAATTCCATGGATCCGATTAGGCAAAAATTCTTTGGTTCAATTGGGTTACGGGATAAACCAGCAGCGTTTTCAGGCTACAATTACGGGGAATACCAGCAGCATTGCGGTGGATATTGCCTGCAATAAGGAACTCACCAAGAAGATGCTGGAAGATGCAGCGATTCCGGTTCCTTCGGGCGATCTGGTGACAGATGAGGCCGGCCTGCAGAATGTCATCCAAAAAATTGGTTATCCGCTGGTGCTGAAGCCTTTGGACGGCAACCACGGAAAAGGTGCTTCTATCAATGTTAAGGATTATGACGCCGCGCTTATCGGGCTGGAACACGCGCAGCAATACTCTAAAAGAGTCATCGTAGAAAAATATATTACCGGTTTTGATTTCCGCGTATTGGTCATTAATCATAAAATGGTGGCTGCTGCAAGGCGAGTTCCCGCGCAAATTGTAGGAGATGGCGAACTCAATATTCAGCAACTGATCGATAAAGAAAATCTGGATCCGAGAAGAGGCTATGGGCATGAAAATGTTCTGACGGAAATCGCCGTGGATAAAGATACCAATGAACTTCTTGAAAAACTGAACTACACGCTGGAAACAGTTCCGCAAAAAGGTGAAATCGTTTACCTGAAATCTACCGCCAATCTTTCGACCGGCGGGACTTCCATCGATGTTACAGATATGATTCATCCGGAAAATATTCAGATGGCAGAACGGATTTCCAGGATTATTGGACTGGACGTATGCGGTATCGATATTATGGCAGAAAATCTGACCCAGCCACTGAAAGAAAGTGGCGGCGCTATCCTGGAGGTGAACGCGGCTCCAGGATTCAGAATGCATCTCGCACCAAGCGAAGGTTTGCCAAGAAACGTTGCCGCGCCGGTTGTGGATATGCTTTATCCGCCGGGCAAGGAATTCAGGATTCCGATTATCGCTTTGACGGGAACTAACGGCAAAACCACGACCACAAGACTGCTGGCGCATATCGTTAAAAATAACGGGAAACGAGTAGGATTTACCACTTCCGATGGTATTTACATTCAAAATACGCTACTGGAAAAAGGTGATACCACCGGACCGATGTCCGCCGAATTTATCCTGAAGGATCCAACGGTGGAATTTGCAGTGTTGGAAACCGCACGCGGCGGCATTCTGCGCTCGGGCTTAGGTTTCGGGACCTGCGATATCGGCGTGCTTACGAACATCAAGGAAGATCATCTTGGGCTGAATGATATTCATAACCTCAAAGATCTGACGCGCGTAAAAAGAGTAGTGCTGGACAGCGTCAAAAAAGACGGCTGGTGCATTCTGAATGCTGATGACGAATATTCCATGAGGATCAAGGATGACTTGCGGTCCAAAGTGGCTCTTTTCAGCCTTGACGAAAATAATCCTCACATTAAAAAATTCGCAAGGGAAGGCCGTGTGACTTGTGTCTACGAAGACGGTTTCGTGACCATCAAAAAAGGGGAGTGGAAAATCAGAATCGAAAAAGTCAAAAATATTCCGATAACGATGGAGGGCAAGGCCAGATTTATGATTGCCAATGTTCTGGCGGCATCGCTGGCGGCGTATGTTTACGGCTTCGAAATTCCTAACATTGCTCTGGCTTTAACCACTTTTATTCCAAGCGCGCAGCTAACGCCCGGAAGGCTGAATGTCTTCAACTTCAAGAATTTTAAAGTGATGATTGATTTTGCACACAATCCTGCCGGCTATGAAGCGATTGAAGACTATCTTAAAAACGTGGACTCGAACAAAAAAATCGGAATCATCTCGGGAGTGGGCGACCGCCGGGACAATGATATCCGTGAGTGTGGCAAAATAGCCGCAAGAATGTTTGATCACATCATCATCCGGAACGAAAAACACCTGCGCGGCAGAACCGAAGAGGAGATCAATGGGCTTATCATAGAAGGCATTCACAGCGTTGATAAAAATGTCAGCTATGAAATTATTCCGAAGGAAATCGATGCGCTGAAGCATGCGATGAGCCTGGCGGAAGAAGGGACCTTCATTACCGCGCTGAGTGATGTGATTCACAACGCGATAGAGATTGTTCAGGAATATCAGGCAAGGGAATTGCAGGATGAATAAATGTAAAAAGCGGTCTCTCTAAGGCCGCTTTCATTTTTATTTCACTTTTTCCAGGAGAAACAGCTTGGCTCCTGAAAATGACAGTTTCGGCATCAGGCTTCCTTCCAGGATCATTGTTTTGTTATTAATGTCAATTACAGACAGATAATTGTTACCATTGATATCGATGTAATTTTCCTTCTCTTTGGTCAATGGATTTTTCCCGAACTCAAAATCGTATTTCTGCCAGTCTTCTTTATCAGTGCTGCAGTGTACCGGCTTGAATTTAGAGCGTTTCGAATTGAATATGATCTGATCATAGCCTTCCACACAATCACTGTTGAAAGAAGTCTCCGGATTCGGATCATTGCTGAACTGCTCGAAAGAACCATTGTAAGCACCCACAATTTTCCAGGTTCCGTCTATGCGGTCTTCGTCGATTTTTCCGGCGGCCTTGCTCACAGCCCAGCTCACACCTTTTACGGTGCCTTTCACTGCACTGTAACCCACTTTGGCTACACCTTTTACCGCTTTAGCAGCTGTGGAAACAATGCAGGATTGGAGCAATGCGACAGCGGCTATGGCGAGAACTATTTTTTTCATATCAGTCAGTTTATTTTGGATAAAGTTAGTGCATTATCTTGAATGTTAAGCTTTCCTGTGTCAACTTTGTGGCGGCGTGTAAATCGGGAATTTGATCTGCACCGTAGTTCCTACATTGATTTTGGAATTGACAATCAGTTCCCCGCTGTGCATGCGGATAATATTTCTGGCCAAAGGAAGTCCAATGCCATAGCCTTCATAATTCTTGGTATTTGATGCACGGAAGAAAGGATCAT
>DBLQ01000128.1:13296-13869 GCA_002297505.1 Flavobacteriales bacterium UBA720 | reverse complement strand
ATAGAATCAGCCTCGTAGCCCAGAAGCTTTAATGCAACGCGGCGTTCCTGTGGATTGAGCAGGTTGATGGAATATTTAATCAGTTCATCCGGAAAATCCTCGAAAAGCTGAGTCCGGTCATCCGGCGACATTTCGTTCAGGATGTCGGAAACCTCATGGCTGGCAATGCTTCTGATCGTATCTTCCTGAAAATCCGGGTCAAGATGCGAAAATACTTCCGCCTTTTCAGATTTCGGAAGTTTCAGAAATTGCAGGATTCGTTCCTCTGCGGGCAATTTGCTCAGAGTTTCTGCAACGTCAGCAGGATTCAGTATGAATTCTTGATTCTCGATAGTGTCAGAATTTTGCTGTGCAAAAATATTAAAATATCAGGAAATATCCGGACTTCGCGGTATTAAAATTATGTGAAATCAGATGGTGGGATTGGTGAGAATCTGGCGATTTCTGAGCTCTTTGCTAATTTTCCGGATCGCACCTTTGGTCCCAATGATGACGGAGTTCTCTGCGCTTCCCAACAGTCTTCCGTTTCCTTTATACGTATCATAAGCAGTCTCCATCACAAAATCGCCATCG
>DBLQ01000128.1:3124-13196 GCA_002297505.1 Flavobacteriales bacterium UBA720 | reverse complement strand
TCATCACAAAATCGCCATCGGCATTATAAAGCTTCATGCTCACAACCACCTGATTAGAGAAAACATACTTTCCGAGACCAACTTTAAAATATTTCACTTTAGGGATTATGGCAACATCCGCATTATTATTCCTGCAGATGTCCCTCACGGTTTTGGCATCCACTTCATCAAAAGAAATTGGCGTATTGACCTGCAGGTATTTCATATTACTGTAAGTCTTCATCTGATCGCTGGTTGCGGTGAAGAAAGCCGTATTGGTAGGTTCTATGATTTCCGGGATGTCCGGAAAAACCTCCGGATTAAAGTACAGAATGGTTTTGATATGAGAAATTTTGGCGTTCTTATTAAAATACAGCAAACTGTCCCCGAAATTAGCACAGGACAAAAGGAATGTTGAAAGGACAACCAGGTAAAAAGAGGGTAGAGCTTTTTTCATCGTATTAGTTTTGCAAAAATACGACCAAAATCTGATTAAGGTAACATAAATTTAAGATTTTTTAACAAAAAGATTTCCAGCAAACTTAACCATGAACAATTGTTAATTTCTTACTTTTGTTTCTATGACTTCTCCAGACAAAAGATTATATCTTATAGATGCCTACGCCATGATTTTCCGTGGGTATTTTGCATTTATAAAAAATCCGAGAATATCGACCAAAGGTCTTAATACTTCAGCGATTTTCGGTTTCACAAATTCCTTGATTGAACTGATAAAGAGAGACCGTCCAACGCATCTGGCGGTTGTCTTCGATGTAGGAAAAACCAATGTGCGCCATGACGATTTTACGGAATATAAAGCTAACCGTCTGGAAACGCCTGAACCGATCCTGCTTTCGATTCCTTATATCCACAGGATTCTCGAAGCGATGCATATCCCGATTCTTGGCGTGGAAGGTTACGAAGCCGATGACGTCATCGGAACCATTGCCTGCAAGGCGGAAAAGCAGGATTACAATGTTTTTATGGTCACACCGGACAAAGATTTTGCCCAATTAGTGACCGATAAGATCAAAATCTACAAGCCCGGACTCAAAGGCGGCGACATTGAGATTCTAGGCGTTGAAGAAGTCAAAGCGAAATACGAGATCAGCGATCCCAAACAGATCATCGACTATCTCGGGATGATGGGGGATGCAGTGGATAACATTCCGGGATTGGAAGGTGTAGGTGAGAAAACGGCCAAGAAATTCATTCAGGAATTTGGATCGATGGAAAATCTGCTCGCCAATACGCATACGCTGAAAGGCAAGCTTAAAGAAAAAGTGGAGGCCAGCGCAGAAAGAGGTTTGCTTTCCAAAAAATTAGCCACCATCCTGTGTGATGCACCGATTGAATTTATTGAGGAACAATATGACCTGGAAGTTCCGGATTTTGACAAAGTCAAAGAAGTTTTTGATGAACTGGAATTCCGCAGACTCTATGAAAATCTTTACCGTGCATTTGCCAATAAAGAATATGTGGAAGAACTGATGGAAGGCGATGATGATAAAATTACCGTCACCGAAGTGGTGGATGCCACAGTGACCGTTCACAAAAACGGAACCATGGATCTCTTTGCTACCTTCGAGCAACTGGAGCAGGCGACGACCACCAAATCGACGATTACAGAAAATGACCATCTCTACCAATTCATAGACAGTCCGAAAGCGCAGAGAATCCTTGTCGATAACCTACTGAAACAGAAAGCTGTCTGTTTTGATACAGAAACCACATCGCTCAACGAATTGGAAGCGGAACTGATCGGGATGAGTTTTTCCTATAAAAAAGGCTTGGCTTATTACATTCCGATTTCTGAAAACCGGGAAGAGGCGCAGCAAACTGTTGAGATATTCCGGCCATTTTTCGAAGACCAAAATGTCCTGAAAATTGCTCACAATCTCAAGTACGATTACAAGGTTCTCAAAAATTATAATATCGAAGTAGAAGGAAAAATCTTTGATACGATGATTGCGCATTACCTGCTGAATCCCGACGGCCGACACGGCATGGATTACCTGTCCGAGATGTATCTGGATTACAAGCCGGTTTCCATCGAATCACTCATTGGCAAAAAAGGAAAAAACCAGCTCACACTGCGCGAAGTGGATCTGAAAACCCAAACGGATTATGCCGCGGAAGATGCAGATGTAACGTTCCAGCTGTACGAATTGTTTGCACCGCAACTTGCCAAGGAAAATCTGGAATCGCTCTTCTACAATGTTGAAATGCCCCTGATGAAGGTGCTTGCAAAGATCGAACTCACCGGCGTAAAGCTGGACAATAACTGGCTGGCGCAGGAAAGCAAAGACCTTGAAAATGATCTGAAAATATTGGAATCTAAAATTTTCGAACTGTCAGGCGAAGAGTTTAACATGAATTCGCCGAAGCAACTGGGCGATATTCTGTTTGATAAAATGCAGCTGGATCCCAAAGCCAAAAAGACAAAAACCGGTCAGTACGCTACGTCCGAAGATGTCCTTCAGAAGCTGGCTTCCAAACATGAAATTATCTCACAAATCCTGGAATACAGAACATTGCAAAAACTTAAATCTACTTATGTGGATGCGTTGCCAGGACAGATCGATAAAAAGGATGACCGCGTGCACACCAATTTTTCCCAGACAACCGCAGCCACAGGACGGCTCGCTTCGGTCAATCCTAATTTACAAAACATCCCGATCCGGACTTTGCGCGGCCAGCAGATCCGTGGCGCCTTTGTGGCAGATGAAGGCAAAAAAATAATTTCTGCAGATTATTCCCAAATTGAATTGCGTTTAATTGCCGAGATTTCCGGCGAGCAAAATATGATCAAAGCCTTCCAGAACGGCGAAGATATCCACGTTTCCACGGCTGCAAAACTGTTTAACATTCCTCTGGAAGACGTTACGAAAACACAGCGCGGCCAGGCTAAAACTGTGAATTTCGGGATTATTTATGGTCAGGGTGCATTTGCTTTGGCAGAGCAGACGGGACTTTCGCGGTCGGAAGCCAAAAAGATGATCGATTCTTATTACGAAAACTATCCGAGGCTAAAAGAATATATAGCAGAACAGGTCAAAAAAGCGCAGGATTTTGGATACGTGGAAACAATTCTTGGCAGAAAACGCCATTTGAAAGATATCAATTCCAGCAATTTTGTGGTAAAAGCACATGCTGAGCGAAATGCCGTTAATGCGCCCATCCAGGGCAGCGCAGCCGATATTATCAAACTTGCCATGATCAAAATTGATGAAGAACTGGACGCTCAAAATCTCCGGACCAAAATGCTTTTGCAGGTTCATGACGAATTGCTTTTCGAAGTTCCTGTCGATGAAGTGGAAACCGCAAAAGCTTTAATTAAGAAAGAAATGGAATCGGCGTTTGAAACCAGCGTTCCGCTTCTGGTGGAAGTGGGCGTAGGCGATAATTGGCTGGAAGCGCATTGATTGTGATTGATCAATGATAGGTGATAGGTGATAGTTGGTGGTTGCTGGTTGCTGGTTGATAGATGGTATTTATAATATTTTTATAATACTTAACTTTAAAACAAACAAATATGAAAGCAGTCGTTTTTTACGAGCACAACACAGAAAAATCAATGGATGAGTTTATGGCAGTTTTTCCGAGACACGAGGCATTTGAAGCAGACTTTATTCAATCAGGCAGAGTGCTGGGAACCGGCGCATTTGCCAATGAGGGTGAAGGCGCGATGGCAATTTTTGTGGATAAACAGGCCGCTGAGGATTTTGTGAATGGCGACCCATTTGTACAGGAAGGTTTGATTGCCAAAGTCACCATCCGTGAATGGAATGACGAATTGGCATAATTTATTCTGCTCATATCGTTACCAATCCTTAAATTCAACCGTTATGATTTCACAGATTATTCCAAAGCTGCCTTTTAGAGAGAAGCAGAAAACCAAAGATTATTACTCGGATCTGGGATTCGAATTTGTTGCCGATTATGATAATTATCTGATAGCGACTTATAATAATTCTGAACTTCATTTTTTCGAATTTAAGGAACTGAAGCCTGAGCAGTCGGATTTTATGCTTTATCTTAAAATCTCAAGTAACATTGATAAGTTCTATGAGCATATCAAATTCAGGAACATCAAGATCCATCCTAATGGAAGCCTGGAAACGAAACCGTGGAATATGAGGGAGTTTTCCCTGATCGATCCTGACGGAACGCTTCTGACTTTCGGAGAAAAAATGTAAAGTGATGCCAGATCATTTAATCGAATTTCCGTATCTATTTTCCTTAATCGTAATATTGGCAGGCGTTATCATGGCGATATTTCCGCCGAAAAAGGTCAACTACCTCTACGGCTACTGGACGCCGCGAGCGATGAAGAATCTGTATAACTGGAGATTTGCCCAGAAATATGCTGCAAAGATGCTGATTATCGGCGGTGTCATTTTAATGCTTGTGGCTGTTGCGATGGAATTCTTATTTGAAATAGAAAAAAATCTGTCGGCACTGATGATTTTTCTGAGTGTTATTTTAGTGGTGGCTTTCGTATTTTTCACCACCGAATCGGCGATCAAAAAATTTGAAAAAACCTTGTAACAATCGAAGAATAACCTCGACTTAATATTTAAAATAAATTTATGAACAACGTAAAACTATACGGTTTCCTGCTGGGCGTAGCTCTGCTGAACAGTTGTGCCTCGACCAAAAATTTTTCCTACGACGGAAAAGGTTTCAAGGATGCATATAACAGCATCACCGCTGCAGAACTCAAGGAAAATCTCTATGTCATTGCCGATGACAAGATGGAAGGCAGGGACACCGGAAGCGCCGGCCAGAAAAAAGCTGGAGAATACATGATAGAGCAATACAAAAAATGGGGAATCAGCTATCCGCCGGCTCTTGGCTCATATTATCAGAAAGTGCCGTCCAGCGCGATGAAGAAGTATGGAGAAACCTTGCCTGATTCAGAAAATATTATGGCGTTCATAGAAGGTTCTGAAAAGCCACATGAAATCATCGTTGTATCTGCGCATTACGATCACGTAGGCATGAAGAACGGAGAAGTTTATAATGGTGCCGATGACGATGGCAGTGGAACTGTAGCCGTGATGGAAATTGCAGAGGCTTTTCAGGAAGCCAAGAAAAAAGGTTACGGACCGAAACGTTCTATTCTTTTCCTGCATGTGACAGGTGAGGAGCACGGACTCTTCGGGTCAGAATATTATTCGGATCATCCGGTTTATCCATTGGCAAATACCGTGGCTGACCTTAACATTGACATGATTGGCCGTGACGATCCTGAAAATCGTGGTAAGCAATATGTCTATGTCATTGGCTCCGAAATGCTGAGTTCCGAGCTGAAGAAAATCAACGAGGCTGCGAATGACAAAACCGTTAAACTGGAACTGAATTACAAGTACGATGATCCAAAAGATCCTCAGAGACTGTACTACAGATCCGACCATTATAATTTTGCGAAGCACAATATCCCGGTTGCATTTTTCTTTGACGGCATCCACGAGGATTATCACAAGCCTACCGATACGCCGGACAAGATCGATTACGATTTACTGACCAAGCGCACGAAACTGGTTTTCACCACAGCGTGGGAACTGGCCAACCGCCCGGAAAGAATCATTGTCGACGGGAAGAATACCCGCTAAGCCACGGCTAAAAAAAACTAAAGCAACTCTATTGGAGTTGCTTTTTTTATTCAGGAGAAATCATTGTTTTTGATTTCCGGATTTTCTAAGAATTTATACAAAAACGGGGCTTTATTCGCAGAACCCGTATAATGTTTCTCCAATCTCTCCAGGATATTGAGACTGAGCATCTTACGCTGAAAGTTGTTGCGTCTCAGCGGCTCACCCAGGATGGCTTCGTACAAGTGTTGCAATTCTTTCATTGTAAATTTGTCCGGAAGCAGATTGCTTCCCATCACCTGATAATCAATATTTTTACGCAGATAGAGCAGGCCTTTCTCAATCATCTCCTGATGGTCAAAGGCCATATTCGGAAGCTTGTCTACATCGAACCACTGGCACACTTCGTTAAAAGAATCCGGAAACGTATAAGTCAGTGTATAATCAATTAATGCACAATATCCTACGGAAATAAAACGCTGATAAATCCAGTGGTTTCCATCTACCTCAATATTTCTATTTTCCAGAAGTTTCTGGTGCGTGTTGTTTTCCGTTCTCTTGATATCGCCGAAGGTGTAAAACTGCTCCAGAAACACATCGGAAAGATGCGTCCGCTCGTAAAGGGTTCTTGCGGCAGCGTCATTCAGATTTTCATCATTGTAAATAAATCCGCCGGGAACGGACCAAAGATCCAGATCATGGTATTTCAGCAAAAGAACTTTGAGCGCATCTTTATGAAATCCAAAAATCACACAGTCTACAGAAACGTGTTCTACAAAGTCTTTTGTGTCAATCAGCTCTTTCAGATTCTGCTTGATTTTTTTGTTTTCAATCATTGATTTTAGAAGTTTTATTGAGGAAAAAAGTGAGTCCAAATATAATTAATAATGGCAAAATAATGCATAATGGATAAAAATAACTAAGCTTTTCATAAAATATCATAGCCATATACAATGAGCCGAATGAACTTCCCAGCGATGAACAAATCACTACAATCGACAGGAAAAAATGCGTCTTTTCTTTAGGGATTTTATTGAGTACTTCGGAATTGTACAGCGGATAGAGTGGTGAGAGGAACAGTCCCGTGAGCGGAATCAGGCATATGATAATGAGTCTTGCCTTATCATAAAAGTTGGTGATCAGAATTTGCGAAACACCTAATATGATAAAGATGATTAGCAGACAAATCACTACCAGCCGGAACCAATGAAATCTCAGAATCAATTTACTCGTGACTAGTCTTCCGAAAAATGAAAACAAGGCTAGAAAGGCTGTGGATTGTAATGCGAAATAAGAATCGACTTTCAGATTATTTTTGTAAAAACTTGGCAGCCAGGAATTGAAACTCTGCTCTACAAATACCATCAGGAAGATAATCATAAAGAAAAATATAATCTTCGGTGACGCTAAAAAACGGAACTTCCCGGAAGACGATTTCCCGGAACTAGCGTGCATTTCTTCAATTGGAACAGGTTTTAGCATGATCAGATTGATGATGCTGAGCAGCGCGATGAGCCAGAAGCCGTATTTCCAATATGCCGCATACGGACTGGAAAGCAAACTGCCGAATCCAATATTGACAATGAAAATGCCGATCATAAAGGACGCTTCTACACGGCTCATAGTGCTGGCGAGATGCTCATCTCTAAAGTTATTTTTGATAATGCTGAAGACGGCAATCTTGGCCAGCGCAAAACTGACTCCAATAATGCTGAGCCAGATCTTGAAAAACCAAAAGGTATCTACCAAAGGCAGTGCAAAGCAGCTCACCACTACGAAAATAAGAGCGAATATTAACGCATTTTTGTTTCCTGTTCTGGCGATAAAATTGACACATAACAGAGACACCAATGCCATAGGAATATCTTTGAAAGATTCCAGAAAGCCCAAACCTTTGTAAGAAATCTCTTCAGAAAGCTGGAGGATGATCACGCCCATGCTGTTAAGAAGCATGGAAAAGATCAAAAAGCTCAGCATCAAGGGAAATTTCATTCTGTTTTTATTAACATCCATTACAAGGTTCTTAACGTATTTTTAACATTGGATTGTATTTTTGGGGATTTCAAATATAGTAAAAATAATAATTTAGGATGATAAAATACACGTTAAAACACTCATAAACAGTAGGATTTTTAAATTTTTTAATTTTTTTTTTGATATATCAAAAAAAAAGATATTTTTATTGTCTCAATATGAGAATAACAAAAATTAATTAAAATATGAACTTAAAGTATTCAAAATGTCTTGGGTTAGCAGCTGTACTTTACTTCACAGCCAACTTCTCGGCACAACAGGCCAGGGACACTGCTTCTGGTGAGAAAACCATTGAGGAAGTAGTCGTCATTGGTTACGGAACTCAAAAGAAAAGCAATGTGACCGGCGCAATTGCCAGTATTAAAGCTTCGGATATTGAAGATATACCCGCAGGTAAGCCGGAGCAGGTGCTGCAAGGTAGAGCGGCTGGGGTTTCAGTTGTAACTAACTCTGGACAACCAGGTTCTGGTGCCACTGTCAGAATCCGAGGTTTAACCAGTTTTGGTGCGGGTGGTAACGATCCCATGTGGGTTGTAGACGGCATTATAGTCGACGGTATCGGATGGTTGAATCAATCAGATATTGAAAGTATTGAAGTACTGAAGGATGGTGCATCTTCTGCAATATATGGCGTTAGTGCTGCTAGAGGGGTAGTTCTTGTGACGACGAAAAAGGGGAAAAAAGGAGTATTAAGCTTAGCTTACAATGGAAGCTTTGGAACATCTCAAGCCGCAAGAAAGTTAGATTTACTTAATGCCACACAATACGCTACAGTTATTAATGAAGGATTTGCAAACGATAATTCTCCTATTAGGTTTACTAATCCCAATATGTTTGGTGTAGGCACAGACTGGCAAGATACCATATTTAACACTGGGGATAGGCAGTCGCACGAGGTTAGCATAAATGGCGGAAATGACAAGTCTACCTATTATGCATCATTCGGTTACTTCGACCAAACCGGTATTGTAATGGGCGACATATCCAATTACAAGAGAATCAATGCACGTCTGAACTCTACACATAAAGTGCTTGATATTTTAACTGTAGGTCAAACATTTTTATATACACATCAGAAAAGCCAAGGTATTGGGGTTAATGAAACATTTGGTGGTCCATTAAGCTCAGCCATTAATCTAGATCCAACTACACCAGCTGTAGTAACAGATTGGTCTCAAGTCAATTCTGCTAATTATATCAATGCTTATATAATCAGAGATCCAAACGGTAATCCTTATGGAATATCACCTTGGGTTAATCAGGAAATGTCTAATCCATTGGCCTACCGATACACACAACAAGGTAGATACGGGTGGTCTGACGATTTTGTAGGAAATGTTTTTGCAGAGTTGAAACTAATGGATGGACTCACTTTTAAAACGACCTTAAATGGTAAAAAGTCCTATTGGGGAAGCCAGGGATTTACACCAAAGTTTTATTTAAGCCCAACTTTAAGCAATTTAGTTAATAATAACTTGAATAGAGTAACGCAGACTAAATTTGAGTGGAGTATGGAAAATACCTTAAACTATCAAAAAAGGTTAGGTGACCATAACTTTAATATTTTGTTAGGCCAGGGAGTTTATAGATACAATATCGGATCTGGAGAGAGTGTTACCTACAGTAATTTACCTGTAGAAAACTGGTATGAGGCAGCATTCTACGCGGTTGATGCCAAGAGCATTACAGCTAGTGCTTGGGATACACCGCAGACCAGAAGAGCATCGTATTTCGGAAGATTTATTTATGACTATCAGGATAAATACCTTTTTACAGGTACATTTAGAAGAGACGGATCATCCAAGTTTTTAAAATATTGGGGTAATTTCCCATCTTTTTCAGCAGGATGGAACGTTCACAAAGAGGGATTCTGGAAGGATAATGATATAATCAACACTCTGAAAATACGTGGAGGATACGGTGTTCTTGGAAACGATGCGATAGATGATTTTATGTATAGAAGTTCGCTGGTCGCAGGTAGTAATTATCCTAATGGTGAGATTAATCCTACCATCATAATCGGTTATAGCCCTAATACTCTAGGTAATCCAAACTTAAAATGGGAAGAAACTGCACAGAGTGACATTGGAGCAGATATACGTTTTCTAAATGATTTTACTTTAGGATTTGATTACTATTATAAGAAAACTAAAGATATCCTCCGTCGTGTAGCTATTCCTGGATATGTAGGAGTACCTACAGACCCATTTGCTAACATTGGCGATATGGAAAATAAGGGTATGGAATTCGAATTAGGCTACAAGAAAAACTGGCAGGATTTCAGTCTTTCCTTGAATGGGAATTTTTCTGCGAATAAAAACAAGGTTTTGCGTCTTGAAGATGATGTAGAATGGAGAGAATTTGCCAGTTTACACTCAATGGGGCCTGTATCTAGATTACAGGTTGGTAAGCCTGTCGGTACCTTCTATGGTTATACTTATAGTGGCGTATTCCAAAATCAA
>DBLQ01000128.1:0-3059 GCA_002297505.1 Flavobacteriales bacterium UBA720 | reverse complement strand
AAACCAGGAGATTTTATATGGCAAGATAATAATGGTGATGGAAAAATAACTCAGGACGATATGGTCGATATTGGGAATTCACTTCCTAAATTCACATATGGTTTTACGGTGAATATGAATTACAAAAACTTTGATTTAATGGTCTTTGCTCAAGGTCAAGGTGGAAACATGCTACTTCAGGGACTTAGAAGACTGGATATGCTGGATGCCAATTATCAAACCGCTATTCTTAACAGATGGACTGGAGAAGGTTCTACGAACGATAATCCTAGACTAACACGTAATGATCCTAATGGAAATTACACTAAAATGTCAAAATATTACCTTCAAAAAGGCGATTATATGAGAATTAAATTAGTTTCCTTAGGATATACTATTCCAAAAGATGTTACATCCAGATTTGGAGCTAGTAAAGTCAGAATTTTTGTAACAGGCGAAAATCTTTTCACGTTTACAAAATATACTGGATATGATCCTGAAATCGCAGGTGGTAATGAGTATGGTATTGATAGAGCATACTATCCGCAGGCAAGAACATTTTTATTTGGTGCAAACATTCAATTTTAAGGTAAAATGAAAAAAAATAATAGAATTATAACTAAAACATTATCAGTAGTAATGTTATCCGGGATCAGTTTATCAAGTATTAACTGTACTGGAGATTATATAGGAGATGTAGAAAATATAGGAACATTTGACGATGTTAATTATTTTAAGACGGAAGATCAATGTTTAAGTGCAACTGCCTCCGTATACGACAAAATGAAAAAATATGCAGGCGGATTCGAAAATATGGTAACGTTTTTCAATGCAGGATCAGATGATTTTTATTCCGGAGGTGGAAGTTCAACAGATGGCGCCGGAATTCAGGGATTCAATAATTATACTATTAATCCGATAGTGATGCCTGCAAGTTACTGGAAAGATTTCTATCAAGGGGTAGCTAATGCCAATTGGGTGCTGGAGAGAATGCCTGATGCACCAGTTAATGATGCTTTTAAAAAAAGAATAATTGCGGAAGTTACTGTACTTAGATCGCTATACTACTTTGAACTCGTCAAAATGTTCGGAAATGTCCCTCTAATACTCAACAGAATTAGTTCTAACGATGATTATTGGAATATACCGCAGACTCCGAAACAAGAGGTTTATAATCAGATAGAAAGTGATATTGTTAAGGTTGTAAATGATTTACCAATGACCGTAGGAGGAGCCGAAAACGGACGTATTACTCAAGGAGCAGCTAGGGCGATTCTCGGAAAAATTTATCTCTATGATAATAAAAAAACAGAATCAGCGGCACAATTAGCGATGGTTAATGGAACGCCGGGACAAACCAGTCAGTTCGGATATAGACTAGTAGATGACTATAATAAATTGTTTGAACTGTCAGAAGTATCTCCAGGAAAATATGAATATAATAAATTTACCAGTGAGTCTATACTCGAAGCTGTATATACTAACGCTGGCATGTCAGACTGGAGCTTCTGGGGACAGGGTAAAGACGAAGGTAATTCAATCTGCATTATGACGGGTCCTAGATCTTATAATTTAACTACAGGAAGTAATGCTCCAGATATTGTTTCTGGTTGGGCATTTAACACTGTGTCTGATAATCTTTTTAATTTTATGCAGAATGATCCGAGAGCAGATGCAACTATCTTAAATGCTAAAAAATTACAAACGGAGGGAAAAATATCTTATTCGCCGGCATACGCGGATACAGGATATTTTCTGAAAAAATATGCACCTTTTAGAAAAGGGGTTTCTGATCTACCTGGTGCGATGGAGCTTAATTTCAGACAAAATTATATCGTCATTCGTCTTGCTGACAGCTATTTAATGGAGGCAGAGGCCTTGGGAGGCTCTGGCGCAAGAGCACAAGCATTGCTTGATGCTGTGAGATCGAGAGTTGGACTTCCTTCGGTGCCAGTCAGTCTTCAGGCAATTAAAGATGAGCGCAGAAAAGAATTAGCAGGAGAAGGGCACAGATGGTTTGATTTGGTTAGATGGGGAGATGCACCTTCTGTTTTGTCATCCAAAGGTTTTGTCAGCAACAAGAATGAAGTGTTACCAATTCCTTATGGAGAGTTATTAAATACAGCTCTAAAGCAAAATCAGAACTACTAAATAAAATCAATTTATGAAAACAATGATATCTAAAAATAAATTACTTGCTTTTCTGTCAGTTGCTGTCGCAGCAATGTCCTGTACACCAGACACTATTGACGGTGATGGCAACGGACTCACACCAACCAACTCTGATGCATCCTTCACAGTCACAAAAACTTCAGAAAACCATTACAGATTAGCAGCTTCCAATAATAACTATATATTATCGAAATGGGATATCGGTATTGGAACTTTTGCTTCTGGTCCAAACATTTACGATATCTTTCTCCCTGATGAAGGTACTTATAACATCCAGCATCAGATCATCGGGCAGGGTGGGATGGTTGGTGGCACAGCCAGCCAGACTATCACGGTCCCTGTAAGAGATCCTAAAGCCGGAAATCTGATTCAAGGAGGTAAGTTCGCAGATGCTGCAGATGTAGCAAAATGGAACATGACATTTTCCAATCCTAACGGAACGGATGGCTATGCACTGTGGTCTTGGGGAATTGGAGAAGCTACATTTACTGCAACAAAATGGAACAGAAACGTTCTTTATCAGGAAGTACAAGTTGTAGCGGGTCAGAAATATCAGGCTGATGCTCTCATAAGCTCTAAATCGGGTGTCGAAGATTCTTGGTTTGAGATTTACGTTGGTTACACTAAGCCAACAGCCAATACCGATTACACTGGTGACGGGAACGATTCCACATGGTTGAGAGGTATTAACACTTGGGCTGGAAGCGGCAAAGATCCTTTTGCTAAAAGTAAAATATCGGTTATCGGTTCAAAAAATGCCAATAATCCTGACGGTATTTTCACGGCGACAAAAACAGGAACAGTTTATTTTGCATTGAGAACCGGCGGTAACAATATGAAAGACGGCATCTCTATCACCAGTGTAGAATTCCGCGGTGTGAACTAATTTTTTTCTTATCATATTCTTA
>DBLQ01000029.1 GCA_002297505.1 Flavobacteriales bacterium UBA720 | reverse complement strand
CAGATACATATTCGCCTGCAGCCATAGACATTGCGCCCGCCATCATACCCGCGAGTGCGGCCAGGATGATCGTGTTGCGCTCCGGCGATGCTGCAGCGACACCAATCACAATGCTGGTGGTGGAGAGCAGACCGTCATTGGCTCCCAAAACCGCTGCGCGAAGCCAGCCCACACGGTTCACATAATGTTTTTCCAAGGGTTGATGCATAAACTTTACAGTGTTTTTTAATAATTTCTGTTTCAGAAGATTGCGGATGTTGTCATTAAACTCAATTCCAAACTTCCAATCTAACAAATGACCTGCTTCCGGAGCTGGAGCAGGTCAAATTTATAAAACTTTTCTTAGCGGAATCGCAAGTTCATCGAAATGATATCAGATTTCATCCCGACCGATTTGGTGTAATGACCATAACGGAGCTCCAACATATTCAGCCTGCTAATTCCGAATACGCCATTTTTGGGATTAAGCCTTACGCCTGCGCCATAAAAATGACTGTCAAATTTGGAAAGATCGTAATTGCTGGTGTAAAAATCGTCAAATGCCGTATGCTGCTGGTAAGGTGCAAAATACTTGGCCGCGCTTTGAGAATAGTACCTGTAAAATGGACTCACAGATACAAACGGAGAAATTTTAACAGGCGTTTCAAGACTCAGTGTGTTGGATTTCAAGCCCCAGTCGTCCGTGTAATAACGATAATAGGCTCGTAAAATAAAATGATCTCCAAGGAAATAATTTGCCCGCAATCCCAGAGGAATTTTAAACCTCGTGTCTGGCAAGGTTTCCTGGTGAACACTGCTGTCACTGAAATAAACGCGGTGGAACGGTAGGCTTAAGTAGCCCGTCTGCTGCACAGCATCACCCAGAATCTCAATCTGAAGATTAGGATTAATGATCTGCGAATAAGCCAGCGAAAGGGCATAGGTATTCCTTCCTTGTGTTCCCGAGCTTAGAGCGGAAGGGTCGTTTCGCAGTTCTATCGGCGCCACCATTTTCACCTGATCCATGTAAGCCTGGAACTTGGCGGTGAATTCTCCCATTTTGTTGGGCGTTTTCTGCGCGATACCGATATTGGCGCTGTATGATTGATAGTCGTACTCGGTAGAAGTAGAAAGACCGGCCATCAGAGTAAAACCATTGTTCTCGTTTTCGCGGCTCCAGCTCAGAGCCGGATAAATACGCGTGTCCGCATGTGATGCGGAAGAATTCGCCTTGAGGTCGATCATATCTGAGGAGGCAGAGGTGTAATGGTCGATTCCTACACTGATTCCGAATTTATTCTTGCGGTTTTTACTGTCATATTTCACCATGGTAACATCTATCGCGTTGGAGATGTCATTGAGTTTTTCTGTCCCTATTCCGCCGGTCACAGCGGAATTATTTCCGTCCTGACTATAATAGCTTGATACCAGATTGGCTTCCTCAAAGGTCAGCTTTTTGGACGGCTGAGGGTTCGTGTTTTCCTGTCCTTTGGTATTCAATATGCCGAAAAGTGCAATGATGCTGAGGATAATCTTTTTCATTGTGTTGTAATTGTCATGATGATTTAATTGCAGCCACAGCCGCCGCCTACTTTACCTGCATTAGCGCCTGATGATCCTTCCCGGTAAGACTGAAAGCTGAGTTCTGTTTTTTCTATAGGGCGGTTGCCTAAGACCATTTCGGCATCATCCAGTTTATTTTGTTCATAGGCTTTCACAGTGGTGCAGGAATGTAGGAGAAGCACGAACATTGTTGCTGCCATTCCAAAAGTTTTATAATTTTTCAGGCAGTTAAGATTAAAGCTGCTTGTCAAATTATATTTCCACATTAAGTCTAAGCCTGTAGGCTTACAATTATTAATTATATTTTTCATTAAAGTCAATTTTTAAGGTGTTGATTAATATTAAAGCGTAAAATAAAAATTTCACTGGTAGTAAACCGCGGTACTCTATTTCAGATGGATGTTATTAGAAGTATAGACCTTGTTTTGATCATCGATAATAATGCATTCCAGATGATTAATCTGATTGATCATATCCAAAGCAGCGTCTACGCCCATGATGCCGGCTGGTGTCGCCATAGCATCGGCAATCTCTGCATTAGGACAGAATATCGTGACGCTCTTGACGCCGGATACTGGAACTCCCGTTCTAGGATTGATGGTGTGAGAGTATTTTTTTCCGTCAATGATGACAAATTTTTCATAATTTCCGGAAGTAGCAACAGCCATGTCATTGATATTGAGATACGAAAAAGGCTGTCTGGAACTGTCAGGATCTGCAATGCCAATAGTCCAGGGTTTTCCGTTGGCCTGCTGTCCCCAAGCAGTAAGATCGCCGGAAGCATTTACAATACCAGATTGTACACCACGGCCGATGAGAAGTCTTTTTGCCATTTCCGCTGCATAACCTTTCCCGATGCCGCCAAAACCAATGCGCATACCTTTCAATGTCAGAAAGACGGTTTGATTTTCTCGATCCAGAATAATGTTCCGATAATTCACCAAATGAAGATGTGCTTTGATCAGTTCCGGATCCGGCAGACTTGTCATCTTACGGTCAAAATTCCAGAGATTCTTATCAATACCGCCATAGCTGATATCAAAATAACCGTCGGTAATCTTACTGATTTTCAGACTGCGGGCAATCAGATCAAGGATTTCCATATCCACCTTGGCAGGCTTGACGCCGGCATTTCGGTTGATAAGGTTAGTCTGGCTGTCCTCGCTGAAGGTCGTAAGAAGTTTTTCAATTCTTTGGATTTCTGCTATGGTTGCATCGATGTGAGCATAGGCTTTGTCCTCACTAGTGTCTACCACCGTGATTTCGAAAGCATTTCCCATCAGCTTGTGATGTTTTTTATACTCTTTCAGCATCCGCTACGCCGTTAGTTTCGCGAGTCTTTCAGGGATTTGATCTCAGCGACGAACGCCAATGCATTTTCTGTCGGCAATCCTTCCCACGTTTTCAGAACTTTTCCCTCTGAGTCCAGCAGGATGGTGTAAGGAAAAATACCTTTAGGATTGTAAGTGTCGGCCAGATGTTCATTCTCTTTTTTGATAGATTCTTCCGGCTGATTTTTTTTATTACGCGGAAAATCTGCATTGACATAGACAATCACATTTTCGGACTCGAGTTTTCTGAATTCTTCCATGTCAATAATATTTTTGTGCAGTTTGATACACGGCACACACCAGTCGGATCCGGAGAAGTTGAGTAAAATAAGTTCGTGCTGGTCTTTCGCTGTTTTTTTAGCAGCTTCCATTCTGCTTTGCGCATGGAGACCAGTGATACATACAGCCAGAAAAATGGCTGATAAAAAAGTTTTCATAAATTACAAAAGATGTTTGATTATCAAGATAAAAGCGCGGTGATCATATTCCGCAAGCATATTCAGAATAATACAAACCTGGGTGGCTCCCAGACGGAACTTAAGAAACCTTTATAACAGTGATCTTCATCTTTACAAGGCATTTTGTGCGAAAACACAGGCTCTGATGTTTTTTGATTAATTGTCAGACGGAAATCCTGCTGAATTGTAAAAACGAGATGAAGCGGTTTCGCATGAATAATGAAAGGAAGTTTCTGATCCTTACCATAATCACTGTCCTTGGAAGGATGGCTGTAATGTGCCACCAAAAATGCTGTAACATTCATGTCAGGATTAAGAGCCTTATGTTCCAGATAATGCTCTGCCAGAATTGGCAGTTTTAAAAACTGATACAGTTCGGTCGTGGAGACCAAAAACAATGTAATCAGCAGAATAGAGAGCATTTTTTTCATCATACCAAAGTTATAAAATCTGATGTTAAGAATGATTTTAAATTGATGAAATATTATAACGCAAAAAACTTCAATTAATGACATCACCGTACTGTCAAAAATCATGAAGAAGATGTTGATTTATTGTTAATTTTGCGGTTCTGAAAAGCTTTGTCTCCATATTGATTCTCCTCATCATTGCCATGCGTCCTGCATTGCCACTGATGAATTTTGCCCTGAATTATGATTACATCGTTCAGAATCTGTGTGAGAACAGTAACCGGCCGGAACTTTCCTGCCATGGCAAATGCTATCTGGCTAAAGAACTTTCCACAACTGAAAAGCAGCAACGCACGGATCATTCGGTCAAAATCAGTAGTTTGGATATTTTTATTGTGAAGGATATCATGGATGCTGAGCGATCTGAAAATTCTGGTGATCTATATCGTTTGGCCTTTTCGGACTATCGCAATGACTACCGCTACCATTTCAGTTTTGATATTTTTCATCCACCTTTAATTTGATTTACAACTTTTTCCGTACGAGTAATCAAATTTTACAGTCCAATTAACATTATCAAAAAGAATGAAAATCTCTCTTGGGATGCTGATGCTATCGGCAATCTTCCTATCCTGTACGCAGGAATCTCCAAAAGTGAAACATGTGAAAATGAAGCCGGCTGCAGATATGAAAGGTGTATCTGTCGTGAATGAAGATGATCCCGTCTGCCACATGAAAACTGCAGAGTTTCTGAAAGACACCGCTGTCTATAACCATAAAGTCTATGGCTTCTGCAGTGATCACTGCAAGTCCGAATTCAAGAAAAATCCATCAGTCTATGTCCAAAACTAAACGAAAAAACGCACAGGAATCTAAGCGAAAAATCATTGTGCCGATCGCCGTTTTCGCCATATTATTTCTGGTCATCGGCGTTGGAATGAGTTACTTCAGAAAAAGCCTTTACACCGTGATGGAAGTGCCGGAGTTCAGCCTTATGGATCAGAACCATCAAAAAATCAGTAACCAATCGATGCAGGGAAAAGTCTATCTCGTGGAGTTTTTCTACAGCCGATGTCCTACCATCTGCCCGGTGATGAACCGTAATATGAAATTTATTCAGGACCATGTCAATAGTCCTGATT
>DBLQ01000023.1:25874-77738 GCA_002297505.1 Flavobacteriales bacterium UBA720 | reverse complement strand
TCTACGGAAGACATTTTTAAAATTGCAACCAAAGGTTTCCGCGGCGAGGCGCTGGCTTCTATTGCTGCGGTAGCACAGGTGGAGCTCAAAACCAAGCAGAAGGATTTGCCCGTTGGGACTAACATTTATATCGAAGGTGGCCAGTTTCAGTTTCAGGAGCCGCTCCAGGTGGCTGAGGGTTCCAATTTTTCTGTGAAGAACCTTTTTTATAATGTGCCCGCTAGACGGAAGTTTCTGAAGAATGACAATGTGGAGTTTCGCCATATTATTGATGAATTTCAGCGTGTTGCACTTGCGCATGAAAGCATTGAGTTCGAATTATTCCATAACGATGAACCGATTTTCAAATTGAGAAAAGGTGGGCAGATGCAGCGCATTGTGGATGTCTTCGGGCGGAAACTGCAGCCGATCCTGATTCCCATCAAAGAAGATCTTGGCTGGGTGAATCTCCAGGGTTATGTGGCAAAACCTGAAGGCGCTAAGAAAGTGCGCGGCGAGCAGTTTTTCTTTGTCAACGGACGCTATTTCAAAAGTGCCTACCTCAGCAAAGCCGTGCAGGAAGCTTTTGACGGCCTGTTGCAACCAGGATATATTCCCTCATTCTTTCTTTATCTGGAGCTGGATCCGGAGAAAATTGATGTCAACATTCATCCGCAAAAAACGGAAGTGAAATTCGAGGACGAAGCGTTGATTTTCGCCTTGATGCGCTCCACAATCAAACGTTCTCTGGGGATTTACAATGTAGCACCAAGTCTCGATTTTGAAAGAGATCCGAAGATGGAAGCATTTTTTGCACCCACACCCAGCAAGAGTAATCACAGTGCTCCCACGCCGTCCGCCATCAATGTAGATCGCGATTTTAATCCTTTCGTGGCGGAAAAGATTTCCGGAGAGCAAAGCATCAATCTGGCAGAGATGTACGATGTCAGTGCAACAGCAGCACCTTCGAAAATTAACCTTTTTGAAGATGACGACCTGGACGAAGATCTTTTCAGATTGCCCAACGGCTACTGGCTGCTGAACAAGGATGGACAGACCTATATGCTGGATCTGGGAAGGATGCACCGCGTGCTGATGTCCTCGCATCAGGAAAATCTGCCGACTAAAAAAGCGGGTCAGAGTCTCCTGTTTTCCCTGGAGTATCATCTTAACGAGATTGAAAAAAACAAATATAAGTCCATCAAAAAATACCTTCCGGATTTCGGATTCGAGATGACGCTGGCCCAGGAAAATGTCCTCCGGATAGAGGCCGTTCCGGAAGCATTGAAAGAATCACAGGTGATCCGGTTCCTTGAAAAAATATTTGAAGTTCTGGAGTACAGAACGGAGGAAGATTTTTACAAATACTTTGAATACCAATGGGTTAAACTTAAAACCAAATCAAAATTCGATTTTATTTATAAAACTGAAGTTGAGCAGCTGGTCAAGGATTTTCTGGAGCTTGGTTTCCCACAATATACGGTGAATGGCAAAAAATGCTGGCTGGAAGTGCCATTTGATGACTTTAAAAATAAATTTTAAACTATGTTTCCACAACTGACGCCTGTTACCAAGAATATTATCATTATCAATGTGATCTTCTTTGCCGGGACTATACTTTTTCAAAATCTGAATATCAATCTTGATGCAATGCTGGCGGGATACTTTCCGCTGTCTCCCAATTTCAGATCCTGGCAGATTATCACCCATATGTTTATGCATGGGAGTTTTATACACATTCTCTTTAACATGATGACGCTCTATAGCTTCGGACCGGTCCTGGAGCAGGTCTTGGGTCAGAAGAAGTTTTTAATTCTTTATTTTGCGGCAGGTTTGGGCGGATTTGCCCTGTATAATATCTGGAATTATGTGGAGGTGAGTCAATTAACTAATTTCTTGAATAGTCAGTCTTACGACATTCATGAAATTTACAAATATGCCGATATCAATTATTCCGGCGATATGCCGATATCTACGAACTCAGAAGCTGTGCGGGATGCTGCCCAAAAGCTTTTTAATATTCTGAGAACCCCGATGGTCGGCGCATCAGGCGCAATTTTCGGAGTTATTGCGGCTTTTTCAACCTTGTTTCCTGATGCCAAGCTGATGTTCCTCTTCATTCCCTTTCCGATTAAGGCCAAGTATCTGACACCAGTCATTATCTTAGTGTCTTTATTCCTGGGGTTCAGACAATTCAGCGGCGATAATATTGCCCACTTTGCGCATCTCGGCGGCGCGCTGATCGGTTTTCTGTACATCTGGAACTGGAAGAAAAACAGGGACAGGATTCAATAATGGGAATCCTCAGATTTATTTTGACGGCTGCTCATGCGCTGATTATTGTCCTGCTTTTCGGAACGATAATGAATGCGTATGTGTCACCAGCTACGTTGGGTTTCCTTAACTTACTTTCATTGGGCTTTCCTGTTCTGATGATTATCAATATCCTGTTTCTTTTATTCTGGATTTTGAGCTGGAAGAAGCGGGCTGTAGTGTTTTTATTATTATCCCTTTTTTTCATCATTCCCACAAGACGCTGGATTAATTACACGCCAACGCCCGAAGAAAAACCTAATCTTAAACTGATCTCGCTCAATGCCAAATCTGGTAAATATGGAGATGAAAATATTTATGATTTTCTGAATGCGCAGAATGCAGATGTTCTTTTTACTCAGGAGTATTCAAGTTCAGAAAATCTTAAAGGCTTTGAATATTTTGTGAGAGAATTCCCAGTTGTAAAAATCCAATCCAGATTTCCGGTACTCAAAAGTGGTATTGTGGAGACTGATGCAAAAAACGGAAGATGTATTTATGCCGATATCCTGGTCAATGGTAAAACCATTCGGTTTGTCAATATTTATATGGAACCTTTCTATCTTGAAAAAGGGATGGTACAGCCAGAGAAAAGCCTTGAAAAAAATGAGGAAAAATTTAGAAAAGTCCTTCATATGCTTGTTCCAACATTCAGGAAGCACCAGAGCCAGCTAACGCCGATCAAAGCGTTCGTAGATGCCTCACCATACCCTGTGATCGTTGCCGGCGACTTTAATGCGGTTCCTAATTCGTACGAGTATTATACTGTGTCCGCAAATCTGCAGGACGCATTTCTAAAAGTAGGTAAAGGCAGCGGAACCAGTTTCCACGATTTTAAATTTCCCCTGAAAATCGATCACGTCTTCGCATCGGAATCTATCGAGCCCATCAGTTATCGGGTAGACCGAAGTGTCACGATTTCAGATCATTTCCCGGTAATTGCTGAATTTTATATCCAATAATTTTCGATATTTGTTGATATGAAACGCATCTATTGTATTGCTATTTTAGTTTTTACCGGTTCTTGTTCCAAGAATGATTCTACAGTGAGCCAGGAAAATTTTGACAAGACGCCTGCTATCACCTATGACACCACTGCCATCGATTCTTTTGGACCGGGCGCAACTTCAGAAGCTGTGATGGCAAAAATCAATGCGGTGGCTATAAAACGAGAAAAAGACAGTCTGGCGGCAATTGCAAAAGCTGAGCAGGAAAAAATCGATAAAGAGAAAGCGAAGTTGGATGCTAAAAAAGCAAAAGAAGAAAAGACAGAAGCAAAACCGGAAACTAAAGCTGAAACACCAGTTGAACCATAAAAAACCCATCAGATCTATTCTGATGGGTTTCTCAATATAATCTATGAAAAATTATTTATTGTAAAGCTCTTCCACTTTATCCCAATTGATCACATCAAAAAACGCAGACACATAATCCGGTCTTCTGTTTTGATAGTTGAGGTAATAAGCATGTTCCCAAACGTCAAGCCCAAGGATTGGAGTTCCCTGAACATCAGCCACAGGCATTAGCGGATTGTCCTGGTTTGGTGTAGATGTTACAGTCACAGAACCGTCAGTATTTTTTACTAACCAAGCCCATCCGGAGCCGAATCTCGTTTTCGCCGCGTTAGAAAAATCTTCCTTAAACGTTTCAAATCCACCGATTTTCTCGATTTCAGCTTTCACATTTCCAACAGGTTCCTTGCTGCCGCCCGGCGTCAGAAGTTCCCAGAAAAGGGAGTGGTTATAATGTCCGCCGCCATTATTTCTTACGGCTGCTTTATCTGTTCCTGTTTTTTGGATTTCTTCAAGAGATTTGCCTTCAAGGTCTGTTCCTGCGATGGCGTTATTAAGATTATCCACATAAGCCTGGTGATGCTTGGTGTGGTGTATTTCCATTGTTTTCGCATCGATGGTAGGTTCCAGCGCATCGTATGCATAAGCTAATTTTGGTAATTCGAATGCCATAGTTTCGTATGATTTATTGTTAATAAATGATTTGCTCAAAATTAGTCAATAATTATTCCTTAGACCAATAATCGCACGCATTTTATAAATATTTAACATCGAAATTTTTAATAAATTTTGTCGTAACTTTGAACCATTCTAAATAATTATAATCTTGAATTTAATTATTTGGGCAGCTATTTCCGCCTGTAGTTTATCCTGAGCGAAGTCGAAGGACTCCCGAACCTAACGGAGTGGTTCGACGAAGTGCAAGAACATTTCAGTCTAAAAAGAACTCGATGTAAAAGCAAAAAAGGATTTCCGCTCAAGTCGGGCTGCAACAATTCAACGTTTAATTATTGATTTTAAAGTTTGCAATTAGTCAAACTTCTGAAATCTAGCTTCTAACATCTAAAATAAAATGTTCGACATCAATCATATCAGAGCGCAATTCCCGATTCTGAATCAGCAGGTTAACGGAAAACCTCTCGTTTATCTGGATAACGCTGCAACATCGCAAAAACCGATTTCAGTTCTGGAAACCTGGGAAAAGTATTACGAAAGCCTCAATGCCAATGTGCACCGTGGCATTCATACACTGAGCCAATTGGCCACGGAAGAAATGGAACTTTCCAGACGGAAGATCCAGAAATTCGTCAACGCCAAACACGATTACGAAGTGATCTTCACCAAAGGTACCACCGAAGGCATCAATCTCGTGGCGTATGCCTTAACCAATCAAATCAAGAAAGATGACGAGATCATTATTTCTTACCTGGAACACCATTCCAACATCGTTCCGTGGCAGATGCTCTGTGAAAGAACCGGCGCCATTCTCCGCGTGATCCCGATGGATGAGAACGGAATTCTTCAGATCGATGTTCTGGATTCATGGCTGAACGAAAAAACTAAGGTGGTTTCTGTTAATCAGGTTTCTAATGCATTAGGAGTCATCAATCCTGTGGAGCAGATCATTGAAAAAACCAGAAAACTTTCCAGCGCTTACGTCCTGATAGACGGCGCGCAATCTTCGCCGCATTTCGAAATTGACGTTCAGAAGATGGATTGTGATTTCTTCGTCTTCTCAGGACATAAGATGTACGCACCCATGGGAACCGGCATCCTTTACGGTAAAGAATCTGTTTTGGAAAATCTTCATCCTTTCCACGGCGGCGGCGAGATGATTGCGGTCTGCAGCTTCGAGAAGACCACTTACGCAGGTTTGCCTTTCAAATTCGAAGCGGGAACACCAAATGTTGGTGGCAATATTGCTCTGGGTTCGGCAGTGGATTTCATTAACCAAATTGGTCACCACAATCTCCAGAACCATGAAAACGAATTGCTGAACTACGCTCAGAAAAAACTTCTGGAGCTGGACGGCATCAAAATCTATGGCGAGAAAGCCAATAGAACCGGTGTTGTTTCTTTTAATCTGGATGGCGTTGGAATTGCGTCCGATACAGGGATGATCCTTGACAAAATGGGAATTGCCGTAAGAACAGGCCATCACTGTACGCAGCCCATTATGGATTTTTTTAATATCGCAGGAACGGTTCGGGCTAGTTTTGCCGTATATAACACTTTAGAAGAGATCGATGTTCTGGTAGAAGGTGTAAAGAAGGCACAGCGAATGCTGGTGTAATCAAATAACCTGCGCAGGTTTTAACCAACTCCTGCGCACAAATGAGACCAAACCTGCGCAGGAGTTATAGAATTCCTGCGCAGGTTTTTTTGAAGCGCTGCTGCACATCAAAAAATAATGTGAATTCTTGTAATACTGCCAAATTGTATTGTTTTTTCCATTGGCATATCTCTTGCGAAATTACACCACGTGCTTTAACAGTGTTGTTTTCTCAGCTTTTGAGGAATCAATTTTTTATATCCATTAAGATTAATGACAATATGTCATTCAATATATTATGACAGAATTTGAAGATATCAATTTTGAAGAGATTATAGACGAAGGCCTGGGAATCCTGGCGGAAGAAATCCATTTTTCCGATTTCGAAACTAATGATGCCGATGAGTCTCAAAACCTTTTCCCGATTCTTCCCGTAAGAAATATGGTCATGTTTCCGAAAGTTGTAATTCCGATTACAGCAGGGCGGGAAAAATCTAAAAAATTACTGGAGGATGCCCAGAAAGATAATCAATACATTGGCATCATCAGCCAGAAAAATCCGACGGAGGAGAATCCGGCGGAGAAAGATCTTTACATGATCGGAACACTGGCGAAGATCATCAAAATTATCAAACTGCCGGAAGGCAACATTACGGCGATTACCAGAGGTGTGCAGCGTTTCAAGATGAAGAAAATGGTTTCTCAGGAACCATATTTCATGGCCGAAATCACCAAGCAGAAAGACACCCAGCCGAAGAATAAAGAGGAATTTAATGCACTGATTGATAACATCAAGGATCTTGCTGAGAAAATCATCAACATAGACCCTAACATTCCGAATGCTGCCCAGTTTGCGCTGAAGAATCTTGAAGGACAGGAAGAGCTGCTCAATTTTGTTTCCGCCAATGCTAACTTTTCGTCGGATAAAAAACAGCAGCTACTGGAAGAAAAAACCTTGATTGGCCGTGCCAAAGCCTTGTACGAAATGATGCATGACGATTACCGTCATCTGGAACTGAAAAACCAGATCCATCAGAAAACCAGCAAAGATCTGGACAAGCAGCAGCGCGAATATTATTTGAATCAACAAATAAGGACGATACAGGAAGAACTGGGCGGCGGCGCCGAATCGGATGCGGATGAAATCAAGAAAAAAGCTTCCAAAGTCCAATGGAATGCAGAGGTAGAAGCGCATTTTCAAAAGGAACTGCAGCGGCTGCAACGCCAGCACCCGAATTCCCCGGATTACAACGTACAACGCAATTATCTGGACTTTTTTACCGATTTGCCTTGGGACCATTATTCCAAAGACCATTTTGATCTGATAAAAGCAGAGAAGCTTTTGGACAGGGAACATTTTGGGTTAGAAGATATCAAGAAAAGAATTCTGGAGCACATGGCTGTTCTTAAGCTTAAGAATGATATGAAGTCTCCGATTCTCTGCCTCGTGGGTCCTCCCGGTGTGGGTAAAACATCGTTGGGCAAATCGATTGCAGACTCGCTCGGCAGAAAATACGTCCGCGTTTCGCTGGGCGGTTTGCACGATGAAAGTGAGATCCGTGGTCACAGAAAGACTTACATTGGCGCAATGGCCGGAAGAATTTTGCAGTCCATCAAAAAATCGGGCACCTCCAATCCTGTGATCGTGCTGGATGAGATCGATAAAATAGGGCAGGGGATTCATGGTGATCCCAGCTCGGCTTTGCTGGAAGTCCTTGATCCGGAGCAAAATAACAATTTCTACGATAATTTCCTGGAATTGGGTTATGACCTTTCCAAAGTAATGTTTATTGCTACGGCCAACTCTCTGTCTACCATTCAGCGGCCTTTGCTGGACCGGATGGAGATCATCAGCATTGCAGGCTATACCCTGGAAGAAAAAATCGAGATCGCCAAACGCCATCTGGTGAAAAAACAGCTTCAGGAAAATGGACTGGATGCCAAATCTCTGAAGTTGGGTAACCCAGAGTTGAAGCATATCATTGATGCGCATACCTCGGAAAGTGGCGTGAGAACGCTGGAAAAAAGAATTGCCGGGATTGCCCGTTGGGTCGCGCTTCAGATCGCGATGGAAAAAGAATATGATCCTAAAATTTCTGTAGACAAAGTTGATGAGATTCTGGGTGTGCCCAGACCGAAGACGTTGTCGGAAATCACGGATGTTCCGGGTGTAGTTACAGGTCTGGCATGGACCAGCGTGGGCGGCGATATTCTTTTCATCGAGAGTATTCTCTCCAAAGGAAAAGGCGGCCTGACAATGACCGGAAACCTCGGTAATGTGATGAAAGAATCTGCGACGATTGCACTGGAATTTATCAAAGCGCATTACGAAGAACTGGGAATTGCAGAGGAAGATATTGAGAAAAAAAATATCCACGTACACGTTCCGGAAGGTGCAACGCCGAAGGACGGACCATCTGCAGGGATTGCAATGCTGACCTCGATGGTTTCCAGCTTCAAAAATAAAAAGGTGAAGCCTCATCTTGCCATGACGGGCGAAATTACACTCAGAGGAAAAGTTCTTCCCGTAGGAGGAATCAAAGAAAAACTTTTGGCTGCAACAAGAGCGGGAATTAAAGAAGTTATTCTTTGTGAGGCCAACAGGAAGGATGTAGAGGAAATCAAGAAAGACTATCTCAAGAATCTGAGAGTCAATTATGTTAATAATATGAGCGAAGTGATTAAGATTGCTTTGTAATGTATAAAATATTTCTGACTAAAATCCGCTCTGGAAACTGAGCGGATTTTATTTTATATTGATATTTTTCGGAAAACTTTTCTTAAGTCAATTTTGGATTCGTAAAAAAGATTTAATTTCGGATTGAAATTAAAAAACATCATTTATGAAATACGTTAAATTTATTCTTTGCCTGCTTTTCGGATTAATGTTTATCAACGCAGGTCTAGACAAGTTTTTGCATTACATGCCGATGCCGCAGGATATGCCGCAGGAGGCCAAAGATGCATTTGGAGCTTTGTCAAAACTTCCCTGGCTCTTACCATTGGTAGGCCTGGTGGAAATCGTTGGCGGCTTGCTATCCTTATTTCCAAAAACAAGGGCGCTTGGTGCGATTGTCATTCTGCCTGTAATGGTCGGAATCCTGCTGCACAATTGTACAGTAGCACCCGCTGCTCCGGGTATAGGAATTGCTGCGGTTCTGTTTCTCATCAATCTATGGATGCTGATTGACAATCGAAAAAAATATCATGCTTTGATAAGCTAGAAAGAAAGGGAAGATTTCAGAGTCTTCCCTTTTTGTATTACAGCTGCTCAATTGCTTTTAGAATCCTGACCTGATCTTTTATCATACCCTCGAGATGTTCTCCCGAGAATTCCAGAAACTGTTTAGGCTCCGGCGCATTATCATAAATGGTTTGTCCCTGGGCAAAAGGAACCGTAGAATCGCCCTTGCTGTAGATGAAAAGTTTTGGTAAGCCTTTCAGTGATTTGATATCTTCTTTGGCAGAATAGGGCGATATCACAAATTTCTCGATCATCTCCTTCATGTCCGGTTTGAAGGCGATTGCGATGTCCGTGAAAGAGGACATGCCGCCATCCAGAATCAGCCCGGAAATCTTGGCCTGATTGTCCTTTGCCAGATGTGTCGCTACCTGCGATCCCAGTGAAGCACCGTAAAGATAAATTTGAGTACCGCTGATATCTTTGCGGCTCAGCAGATAATCAAAAAGTTTTTGTGCGTCGGCAGCCACGTTGACGTGTGTGGGTTTTCCTGTAGACTTTCCATAGCCGCGCATATCGGCCATCACGACTTGGAAACCATCGGCTACCAAAGGTTTTGTCATAAACTGATAGGTGGAGATATTGCCGCCGGCTCCGTGAAAAAAGATGATCGTTTTTTTGATGTTTTTAGATTCCGGTTTCAGGACAATGGCTGTAATCGTGTCCTTCTCCACAGGGAGGCTGATATTTTCGATATTTCTGAACTCCAGGGGTTTCATTTCTTTTTTTGGCTGATAAAACTTGTCGTCCATTTGAGCCTTTGAAAAAATGGATAACAATGCCAGAAAAAGTGAAAAGAAGATAGATGTTTTCATTGTTTTAAGTATTTTGACGAGCCAAAGGTAGAGCCCGGGCGCATCAAAATGAAAAATTATCGACCGAACGGTAAAAAATCTGGACCGAATGGTTAATTTCTACGATGAAATCATCTGCGTTACTCCTTCCTGAATAATTTCTGCACAAATTCACTGGCCTCAGAACTGGGATTGGAAAGCAGTTCCGAAGCATTTTTCAAGTGCTGCTGAAAAGAATTTTCTAATTGATGATCTTGCTTGGCCTTCTCCAGAATAAATTCCCGTACCCAAAATTCGAAGCGTTTCTGAGCCTGATTTTTTCTCGTTGCGAGGAAAGTGCCGTTTTGTTTTTTCAGTGAAATAAAATCCTCAATCCTGGTGAAAACCTCGTCCAGTCCGGTCTTTTCCAAAGCAGAACCTATAAGCACAGGTACTTTCCAGCCTTTTTCTTTCTGCGTGATAAATTGTAATGCTCTGGTCAATTCCGATTTCGTCATTTTCGCTTTAGACAGATTCTCAGGATTGACTTTGTTGATGAAAATCAAATCCGCCATTTCCATGATGCCGCGTTTGATGCCTTGTAGTTCATCGCCGCCGCCAATGATTTTTAAGAAAAGAAAAACGTCTGTAATGTCATTCACCAAAGTTTCACTTTGCCCCACGCCAACAGTCTCAATCAAAATATAATCAAAACCTGAAGCTTCACAAATCAAGAGACTTTCAAAAGTGGTATTGGCAATGCCACCCAAAAATCCGGAACTCGGACTTGGACGGATAAACGCGTTTGGATCCTTTGCCAGCTCTTCCATTCTCGTTTTGTCACCCAGAATACTTCCTTTGTTGATGGATGAGCTGGGATCAATGGCCAGAACAGCCACTTTCTTTCCTTGCTCGATCGCCAGTTTTCCGAAACTTTCAATAAATGTGGATTTTCCAGCGCCGGGAACACCCGTTATTCCAATTCGGATAGATTTTCCTGTGAGCGGCAAGATTTCTTTTAATAATTGATCGGCAACCTGGCGGTGTTCCGGCTTTTTGCTTTCAATCAAAGTGATGGCTTTTCCCAAAATCCTTTTGTCAGAAGCTCTGATTCCGTTGATGTAATCCTGCAGGCTGAGTTTTGATTTCATAGGAAATTTGGAATTGTTACAAATAATAATCTGACTGTGGCTTCTGAAGACAAATTAACTATTTTTGATCTAATCAAAATCAAAAATAATGAAAAAATACTTATACAGTCTGGCATTGCTGGGCGCAGTTATCTATTCCTGCAGCACACAGACCAAGACCAGCACTTCCGATGCTGCATCCACTGTAGCTACTGCTGCAAAAGCAGAGCATATCCGGAAAGGGGAAGAGGTTTTCAGCCAGCGCTGCGGCCGCTGCCACGATCTGCCATCGCCATCGTCCTTTACCAGTTCTGAGTGGAAACCCATTATGGAAAGAATGGCTCCCAAAGCTAAATTGACCGCCGAAGAAACCAACTGGGTTCTGGCGTATGTGGACGCGAATGCGAAGAAATAGTTGAAGCGCGTCTCTGCACCCACTTTCTGAAGAATCAGTTTATACTGCGACTTCCATTTGACTTATCTTTGTACAAATCTCAGAAATGAAACGCAGTTTTATCGGTTTTCTATTACTCTTGTCGCAATGGATTTTTGCGCAACTTGGTAGTCTGAACATCAATGTTTATGACGAATTCAGTAAAAAGCCGCTGGAAGTTAATATCAAAATTCAGAACTCGGGACAATTATTCTCCGGATCAGGAACTGTACAGATCACAGCGTTGCCGCCTGGAAATTACAGTTTTGAAATTTCTGCAGAGAATTATTCATCTGGTTTTCTGAATGATATTAATGTAGTTCCTAATCAAAATCTAAGCTTCTCCGTTGGTCTTCAGAAATCGGAGCAGAAAATTGATGAGGTGGTGCTCAGCAAAAAAGTTTACAAAACTACGGCAGAAAGTCCGGTTTCACTGAGGAATATTACGAGTGAGGAAATCCAGAAAAATGCAGGTTCTAACCGCGATGTTTCCAAAGCCATTCTTAGTTTTCCGGGTGTGGGCAGCACGGCAACTTTCAGAAATGACCTTTTCGTTCGGGGTGGAAGTTCGGCGGAGAATAAATTTTATATTGACGGTATTGAGGTTCCCGTTATCAACCATTTTCAGACGCAGGGCGCAAGTGGCGGACCACGGGGAATCATCACCGTGGATTTCATCAAAGATGTCGATTTTTACAGCGGTGCTTTTCCGGCAAGGCGAAATGGCGTTTTGTCTTCACTTTTCGAGTTTAACTTAAAACAGGCGAGAAAAGATAAGTTGGGTTACAAAGCCATCGTTGGCCTGGATGATCTTCAGCTGATGGCGGACGGACCGCTAAGCAAAGACCAAAGCTGGAGCGGACTTTTTTCAGTCAGAAAATCAAATCTGCAATTACTGTTCAAGGCGATTGGATTGCCGTTTTTACCTTCTTATTATGATGCAACATTCAAGGTCTCCAAAAAATATAAAAGTGGTGACGAATTGTATTTCATCGGATTAGGAGCGGTTGATCAATTCGAGTTTAATAATGATGCAGAAAAAACGCTGAACAATTTGACTTTGATTGACCGCCTTCCAAAATCGCCACAATGGAATTATACCGTTGGTGCAGGCTACAGACATCTGGCAGAAAACGGGAACTGGCTATTCACAATCAGCAGAAATACGCTGGATAATCAGGCCATCAAATATTACCGAAATGTTGAATCACCGGAAAATCTGCTTTTCGATTACAAATCCCAGGAAATCGAAAACAAACTGAGAATTGACCGAAATCTGAGTGTCAAAGATATGCAGATGAGCTTCGGAACCAACCTTAATTTTGCGACGTATAAAAATAATTCCGCGATAAAAAATGTGACTCAAAATGCCGTTAATTTTGATATTCTGAATGTCAATCTCAATCTGCTACAATATGGCGTCTACATCCAGGCTGCGAAAAAACTCTTTGACGAGAAAGTTCAAATCTCTGCGGGAACGCGTTTCGATGCAAGTAATTATTCTGATAAAACCAATAATCCGCTGGAGCAGTTTTCACCAAGATTATCCTTGAGTTACCGTTTTGCGCCGCAGTTTGCGTTTAATTTCAATACTGGGATTTTTTATCAGCTACCGGCTTATACGGCTTTAGGCTTTTCGGAAAACGGAAACTTCAGCAATAAAAATAATTTAGAATACATCCGGAATTCTCATTTTGTCGGTGGTTTTGAGTTTAATGGAAAAAATAATCTGAGAATCACGCTGGAAGGTTACTACAAACGCTACAGGAATTATCCGTTCTCGCTGAGAAATCAAATCAGCATCGCGAACATTGGCGGAGATTTTGGAGTCGTTGGGAATGAACCTTTAGACTCTAGAGGAACCGGCGAGACGTACGGCATCGAATTGCTGGCGCAGAAGCGCACGCTGAATAACTTCTATGGCATCGTAGCTTACACTTTTGGCTATTCCAAGTTCAGTAATGGGAATGAAAAACTGCTGCCTTCTTCCTGGGACAGCAGGCATATTCTAACCTTGACGACAGGAAAATATTTCGGCAAAAACTGGAATATCGGCGCGAGGTTCCGTTTACAAAGCGGTCTACCGGAGACCCCGTACGATTTGCAACGAAGTGCTTTGGTGAATATCTGGAATATCAATAATGGACCCGTTCAGAATTTCACTCTGCTTAACGCATTAAGAGGAAATGTGGCACATCAGCTGGATATCAGAACCGAAAAAAAGTGGATTTTCAGCAAATGGCAACTCACGGCTTATGTAGATATTGTCAACATTTACGGTTCCAACATTCCGAGTAATCTGCCTGTGGTAAATCTTCAGCGGGACGAAAACTATAACAGCATCATCAGTAATCCTTCTGCTCCTCAGGACCAGCAAACGTATCTTTTGGAAACTGCGAAGCAGGACAGGAATACGCCCTTGCCTTACTTCGGGCTGATTTTTGAGTTTTAGATGGATGTTTGTTCGTTAAGAAATTTCTCCAAAATCTCCACCGCACACTTCGGCAAATTGGTTCCGGGACCGAAAATAAAATCGGCGCCATTCGCATAGAGAAATTCATAATCCTGTTGTGGAATGACACCGCCGACCACGATGGTGATATCGTCCGCGCCGAGTTTTTGAAGTTCTTCAACAACCTGAGGAACCAAAGTTTTGTGACCAGCTGCCAAAGAAGAAACGCCCAAAATATGAATGTCATTTTCCACCGCCTGTTTCGCAACTTCTTCCGGAGTTTGGAATAGCGGCGCAACATCGACATCAAATCCCATATCGGCAAAGGCTGTCGCAACGACTTTTGCACCGCGATCGTGACCGTCCTGGCCCATTTTGGCTACCATAATTCTTGGTCTTCTGCCTTCCGCATCTTCAAATTTCTGTGTGAGAGCAACGGCTTTCTCAAAGTATTCATTTTTCCCTGCATTCATAGCGTAAACTCCTGATATGGTTCTGATATTGGCTTTGTACCGTCCGAAACTTTCCTCCATTGCATCGCTCATTTCTCCAAGTGTTACTCTTCTTCTTGCCGCTTCTATGCAAAGTTCCAAAAGATTTCCTTGGCCTGTTTTCGCACAATTTCGAATTTTATTTAATATGTGGCTCACCGCCGCGGTGTTTCGTTCGGCTTTTATTTTTTCCAGGCGTTCGATTTGTTTTCTGCGAACTTCCGAATTATCGATGTCGAGGATTTCGATTTCCGTTTGTTGTAAATCTGATTTGAAAGAATTTACTCCGATAATAAATTCTTCGCCGCTGTCGATCTTGGCCTGTTTTCTTGCAGCAGCTTCCTCGATTCTCATTTTCGGAATTCCCGCTTCGATGGCTTTTGTCATCCCGCCTTCTTTTTCCACCTCATCGATGTATTTCATTGCTTCGTCAATCATTTGTTGAGTCAGCGATTCTATCAAATGACTTCCACCCATTGGGTCAACCACATCGCAAATTCCGCTTTCCTGTTGTAAAATAATTTGGGTGTTTCTGGCAATTTTCGCTGAATAATCGGTTGGTAAAGCAATCGCTTCATCCAAAGCGTTCGTGTGCAAAGATTGTGTTCCGCCCAAAGCTGATGACAATGCTTCAATGGTGGTTCTGGTGATATTATTAAAAGGTTCTTGTTCTGTTAAAGACCATCCGGATGTTTGGGAATGCGTTCTTAAAGCTAAAGATTTTTGATTTTGAGGATTGAATTGTGTCAACAGATTCGCCCAAATATGACGCGCGGCGCGCATTTTGGCGATTTCCATAAAATGATTCATTCCGATGGCCCAGAAAAATGACAGTCTCGGCGCAAAATCATCGACGTTCATTCCTGCTTTGATTCCTGTTCGCACATATTCCAAACCGTCTGCAAGCGTGTAGGCCATTTCCAAAACCGGTGTAGCGCCAGCTTCCTGCATATGATAACCGGAAATGGAAATCGAGTTGAATTTTGGGATATTCCTAGAAGTATATTCGAAAATATCGGCGATGATTTTCATTGATGGCGTTGGCGGATAGATGTAGGTATTCCGAACCATAAATTCTTTCAGAATGTCATTCTGGATTGTTCCGGATAGTTTTTCCTGAGAAACACCTTGCTCCTCGGCAGCGACAATATAGAAAGATAAAATCGGCAAAACGGCACCATTCATTGTCATAGAAACCGAAATCTCATCGAGTGGAATCTGGTCGAACAAGATTTTCATATCCTCAACCGAATCAATTGCAACGCCAGCTTTTCCAACATCGCCGACGACTCTTGCGTGGTCAGAATCGTAACCTCTATGTGTTGCCAAATCAAAAGCTACTGAAAGTCCTTTTTGTCCGGCTTGGAGATTTCGTCTGTAAAAAGCATTGGATTCTTCGGCTGTGGAAAAACCTGCGTATTGACGGATGGTCCAAGGTTTCTGAACATACATCGTGGAATAGGGACCTCGGAGAAAAGGCGCTATGCCTGCGGCGGAGCCTTCCAGAATCGCTTTGTTTTTTACATCTTCGCTGCTGTATTTGGATTTCAGCTCCAAACCGTCTTTTTCAAAAATGTAATTTTCTGAATTCGAATTGAATTCAATTATTTGAAAATCAGGATTTTGGTTTTTTATTTGGTGGCGCATTGGTGCTTTGTCTTGATAAAAGTAAATGTAAGGAATTTTGAAAATGTGATGAACCACAAAAGGCATAAAAGTTTTTTTACACTTAAGTTAGAAGAAGTTTAAACTCAATGGATACTAAGAACAAATAAGTTTTTGTATTGAAGCACTTCGACTTCGCTCAGTGTGACAACTCTAATACTATATGCATTATTTTAAGAGTGTCAGTCTGAGCGAAGTCGAAGACTTTTTATATCAAGCGACAATTTGTCATTAATTTTTGGATGGTCTTTTTTTTGAGATTTGATTTTCAAAATTTAAAACAAAAAATAATATCAATATGTCAACAGGAAGTATTAATGTGTCGGTGGAGAATATTTTTCCATTGATTAAAAAGTTTCTTTATAGTGACCACGAGATTTTTCTGCGTGAGCTGATTTCTAACGCAACGGATGCGACGACGAAGCTGAAACACCTGACCACCATTGGTGAAGCGAAGGTGGAATATGGCAATCCAATGATTGAAGTGAAAATTGATAAGGATGCGAAAACGCTGACTATCAAGGACCAGGGGATTGGGATGACTGGTGAAGAGGTTGAGAAATATATCAATCAGGTGGCTTTTTCCGGTGCAGAGGAGTTTTTGGAAAAATATAAAGATTCGGCGAAAGATGCCGGAATTATCGGGCATTTTGGTCTTGGATTTTATTCGGCGTTTATGGTGGCGGAGAAAGTGGAAATCCTGACTAAATCTTACAAGGAGGATGCAAAAGCCGTTCGCTGGGTTTGTGATGGAAGTCCGGAATACACGCTGGAAGAAACAGAAAAATCTGACAGAGGAACGGAAATTATTCTTCATATCGCAGATGATTCTACGGAGTTTTTGGAGGAATTCAGAATCCGTGAATTGCTGACAAAATATAATAAATTCAATCAGGTTCCGATTAAATTTGGGACAAAAACGGAAACTTTGCCTTTGCCGGAAGGTGCTGCTGAAGATGCTAAGCCGGAAACAATTGAAGTTGATAATATCATCAATAATACCAATCCTGCTTGGACAAAATCGCCGTCTGAATTGAAAGACGAGGATTACAACCAATTCTACAGAGAGTTGTATCCGATGCAGTTTGAAGACCCGTTGTTCCATATTCATCTGAATGTGGATTATCCGTTCAACCTGACAGGTATTTTGTTCTTTCCTAAATTGGGCAACAATCTGAACATTGAAAAAGATAAAATACAACTGTATCAAAATCAGGTGTTTGTGACGGATGAGGTGAAAGGCATTGTTCCGGATTTCCTGATGTTGCTGAGAGGTGTGATCGATTCTCCGGATATTCCGCTGAACGTTTCCCGTTCCTATCTTCAGGCTGATGGAGCAGTGAAGAAAATCTCGTCTTACATCACGAAAAAAGTGGCGGACAAGATGGTTTCGCTCATCAATGACAACCGTGAAGATTACGAAAAGAAATGGAACGATATCAAAATCGTGATCGAATACGGAATGATTTCCGAAGATAAATTCTATGAAAAATCGGATAAGTTTGCGCTTTATCCAACTGCGGACGGAACGTATTATCTATGGAACGATCTGATTGAAAAAATCAAACCAACTCAGACGGATAAAGACGGAAAAACGGTAATTCTATACGCCAACAATGCGGATGAACAGCACAGTTACATCGAAGCTGCGAAAGAAAAAGGTTATGAAGTTCTTTTGTTGGATTCTCCGATTGTTCCGCACCTGATTCAGAAACTGGAAGCTTCCAAAGAGAACGTTTCTTTTGCGAGAGTGGATGCCGACCACATCAACAACCTTATCAAAAAAGATGAGCCGAAGATATCTAAACTCAATGATTCGGATAAAGAGACTTTGCAGAAGGAGATTGAAGAATCAATTAATGATCAGAAATTCACCGTTCAGCTGGAAGATTTGGATTCTACGGATGCGCCGTTTACGTTGACTCAGCCGGAATTCTTCCGAAGAATGAAAGATATGCAGGCAACCGGCGGTGGCGGAATGTTCGCAATGGGCGGTTTCCCGGAGATGTATAATCTGGTGGTGAATGCTAACTCAGATTTTGCCGGAGAATTATTGAAAAAAGATAATGCTGATGATAAAAAAGAGATGATTAAACAGGCTTTGGATTTGGCAAAATTGTCTCAGAATCTTTTGAAAGGAAAAGAGCTGACGGATTTTATCAAGCGTAGTTTTGAGAGCTTGAAGTAATGATTTAAACCTTCAAGGTTTTTGAAACCTTGAAGGTTTGGCACAAAAAAAAGCGGAACCAAATTTGAGTTCCGCTTTTTTGTTATTTGATCTTCGAAAGTACATCTACCGTTTCTTCCAGATAGAAATCCCGTTCAAGATTTTTTCTCCAGTTTTCTGTTTTCTTGGCAAACGCTTCGTCTTTTTTCATTCGTTCTGCTTCGTCCGGATGAATGGTAAATTTCAGTCCGTTATTGAACTTGTCCAAACCTTTGAACTTGTCGATTTGTGCTTTTCTTGCCTTCATCAGTTCATTGAATTTGGTTTGATTAAGAGTAATAGTTTCTTCTTTGTCCAACGCTTCCTTCCATTCTGCAGATTCCTGCAACATCTTGTAATTTTGGTTATCCGCTAACTGTTTGTCGAGTTCTGCCTGCAACTGAGGGATATTCAGTCCGGTCAGTTTCTTATAAGACGTGGTCTCGATTTTGTCCCACGGCAAAGCATACTGGTCAAAACGTTCTCCGACTTCTGCATATGAGAAGAAATCTTTCATTTTAAGGTCAGATTCTACACCTTTTCTTTGAGTCGACTCTCCGGAAACTCTGTAGAATTTCTGGATGGTTAATTTCAATGCTCCAAAGTCATCACTGGTGTTCAAGAATCTATTCAATTCCACAAAAGTCTGCACCGTTCCTTTTCCGAAAGACTGTGGAGAGCCTACGATGGCCGCTCTTCCATAATCTTGAAAAGCACCCGCAAGGATTTCCGAAGCCGAAGCCGATAATTCGTTTTGCATCACCACCAGCGGACCAGTCCACACAGGCTCGTTCATTTTATTGCTTAAAACCTGAATTTTTCCTCTGCTGTCTTTCACCTGAACGTAAGGTCCAGCGTTCATAAACAGTCCCATAATGTCGCCCACTTCGGTAAGGGAACCGCCGCCGTTGCTTCTGAGATCCAGGATGATGCCTTCTACGTTTTCCTTTTTCAGTTTAATCAATTCATTTTTGATATCGTCCGACGCATTTCTGCCTTTCGGGTCTTCAAAATCGACGTTGAAACTTGGAAGATAGATAAATCCGTATTTTTTACCATTCTTGGAATTCACCACAACACTTCTTGCAAAAGTGTCTTCAATTGCCACTTCTTCACGAATCATCGTCACTTCTTTGATGGTTTTGTCTTTTTTCTCTACGGTTAAGGTGACAGGCGTTCCTTTTTCGCCACGAATCAATCTTACCGCTTCGTCGGACAACATTCCGACAACATTCACCGGTTCTTCGTTAGGTTTCGATTTGACTTTCAGGATTTTATCGCCTGCGGTCAATTGTTTTGATTTCCATGCCGGTGCGCCAATGGTCAATTCACCAAGATAAAGATAACCTTTCTTTTCCTGAATCAAAGCACCGATACCAATCACTTTTCCCGTGAACTGCATATCAAATTCCTCCTTGTTTTTCGGAGAAAAATAATTGGTGTGCGGGTCAAAAACTTCGGTGTAAGCATTCATATAAACCGTGAACCAGTCCATTTTTTTTCTTTTCTTGAATCTTCTGAAAGAATCTGTAATCAGATCTTTTACTTCTGATGTTGCTTTAATACGCTTCTGCTCCGCGGTGGTTGGTGCATATTTTATCGTGTCCGGAAGTTTATTATTGACCACAGAATCTTTCTTCTTTTTCTGAGCTTCCTCCTTGCTGTTCAGCGTTTCGATTTCCTGAAGGATATTGTACTTGATATACTTTTTCCATTCCTCACGCTGCTGCTTGGCGTCCACAGGATTGCTTCTTTTCTTTGGCTCGAGAATCAATTCATCGTTTTCATCCAGATTAATAGGTTTAGAAAGAATGTCCTGCGTCATTTTATCGATTTCATCTACTCTCTGATAAAGTCTGTCAACAGTCAATTTATAAAAAACTAAATTTCCTTGATTAAGATAATCATCCAGCTTTGTGTAGTGCTTTTTGAATTCGTCCATGTCAGATTGCAGGAAGTAACGCTTTGAGGCATCCACACTTTCAAAATATTTCTCATACACATCCTGTGAATAAGCATCATTAATCGGTTTTGGGCTATAATGAAGATAGGAGAGTGTGTTTTTTACGCTGACCATGATGGTCTGCATTTTTTCATCATCATTTTGTGGGGAGTTGAAACAGAACATCAGCGTCATCAGCGGCGCAAACATCAGCAGTTTCTTGAACTTGATTGTCTTGAACATATAATTTTAAATCTGTACTTGGATTAGTAATTTCTTTGCTTTGAATGTTACTTCACGATTCAAAAACAAAACCAAATTTAACACCTTATTTTAATTAAAGTATTATTAATTGGCTATTTTTGGTATAATTTTAGAAAACTGACAAAAAAAGTTAAAAATATAAAACTGGAAATTTATGAACAGACCATTGATCTTGGTAACCAATGACGACGGAATTACTGCGCCTGGCATCAGAAAACTCATCAGCATTGTCAATGACATAGGAGACGTTATCGTTGTGGCTCCCAACTCTCCCCAAAGCGGCAAAGGTCACGCTATCACTATTAATTCAACATTGAGCTTCGAAGAACTCAATCTTGATGGTCCTCAAAAAGATTTCTCCTGCTCCGGAACACCTGTGGACTGTGTAAAAATGGCTTTGGATAAAATCCTTCCACGAAAACCGGATTTGGTGGTTTCGGGAATTAATCACGGTGCCAATTCTTCCATCAATGTCATCTATTCCGGGACAATGAGTGCGGCTGTGGAAGCCGGAGTAGAAGGACTACAAGCGATAGGATTTTCATTGTCTGATTTGAAATGGGAAGCCGACTTTGACCAGGCTGAGGATTTTATCAAAGATATTATTCTGAAAACGCTGGAAAACCCAATGCCGAAAGGTGTTGTGCTGAATGTCAACATTCCGAAACTGGAAAAATCTGAAATCAAAGGTGTCAAAATCTGCAAACAGGCGAATGCCAAGTGGGAAGAAAGTTTTGACGAAAGAACCAATCCGCACGGCAGAAAATATTACTGGCTCACCGGCTATTTCAACAATATGGATGAATCCGAAGATGCGGACGAAACGGCACTGGCCAATGGCTACATCAGCATTGTTCCGGTCAAGTTTGACCTTACCGCCTACGAATACATGAACGAACTGAATTCTATATATAAATAACACATGGATGGAATTTATCAGACAATTTTTGCTGGCCAAAGGAATTCCGATTACCGAAGAAAACTGGAAACCTTTCGTCGAAAAAAATAAAAGAAAGGAATTTAAAAAGAAAGAGCTGATTTTGCAGAGAGGCGAGGTAGATAATTATCTTTCCTTTGTAGAATCCGGTGCTGCACGCCTTTTTTTCAACAAGGAAAATAAGGAATTGACCGTACGGTTTGTTTTTCAGCATCAATTCCTTACGGCCTATGATTCGTTTACGCAGAGAACGCCGTCCAGATGCAATATCGAAGCCCTGACCGACATGGTGGTATGGCAGATTCATCATGATGATCTCCAACATATTTATCAGACCGTTCCAATCGGTAATCTGGTGGGTCGCCTCACTGTGGAAACCCTCTATGTGGAGAAACTGAACCGGGAATTCTCATTCCTCAGTGAGACCGCCGAAGAACGCTATCTCTCCTTGCTGAAGCAGCAGCCGGACCTTTTTCAGAAGATTCCGCTGAAGCACATAGCATCTTACATGGGCATTACACCACAGGCACTTAGCAGAATCAGGCGCCGCATTTATTAACCGAGATTCATTTCACGGGTGGATTTTTAATTCTACTTTTGTAGAAATCTAGAGATAGATCAAAGATCCAAATGAAGAAAATAAGCATTCAGATTCTGGATGCTTTTTTAATGAGAGATTTCGGAAGAGGGTAAGAACTAATAAAAAACCGCTACATGTAGCGGTTTTTCTATTGATATTAATTAAAAGCATTGTCGTAAGTCATCGACGAAAAGTCAATTTTGACGATCGCTTTGGAATCGATGGGAACATTGTTACATTTGGCAGGAATCCAGGTTTTATTAGCTTTTGCGGCTGCATCTTTCAAATCATTAAGAAGCGGCGCGCTGTTCGCTACATTAGGGCCTGCTTCAATTTTAGAAAGTACGCCATCTTTGTTGATGTAAAGTTTGATAAAAAACAGGCCATTCACGGCGTAGCTGCTCCAGTTGACATTCTTCTGCAGATTCGTCTTCAGATCTTTCAGGTATGCATCGGAACCGCCGGGATAGCGCAGGCTTTTGAAGATCGAACGATCGCAGATGGCGTCGTCTATCTGATAAACACCGCGGACATTGTAAGTAACCGCACTGGTAGAGGCATCATTCATCGGGATGTCCATATTCAGCGACTCTTCTACATCGTTATTGCTTTGAGCAAAGACGAAACTGCCTAATAATAAGCTCAATGAGAATAATATTGATTTCATAGAATTTGATTTTGATTCGAAGATAAAATTAAGAAAATCTGTGCCAAATCACTGATGCTTACAATACTTCTATCTGATTCTTTAATAAATCTTCAAACTCATCTCTTCTGCGGATCAGATGCGCTTTGCCATCCAGGAACATCACTTCAGCCGGCTTCAATCTGGAGTTGAAATTGGAACTCATTTCAAAACCATACGCTCCGGCATTTCTGAAAACAATGACGTCACCTTCTCTCACTTCGTTGATTTTTCTATCCCAGGCAAAAGTGTCTGTCTCGCAGATGTTTCCAACAACGGTATAGATTCTTTCCGGTCCTTTTGGATTTGAAAGATTCTCTATAATGTGATAAGAATCGTAGAACATCGGGCGGATCAGATGATTGAATCCTGAGTTGACGCCTACAAAAACCGTCGCTGTCGTTTGCTTGATAACATTGGATTTCACCAGAAAATGTCCGCTTTTGCTCACCAGAAATTTTCCAGGCTCAAACCAGAGCTGCAATTTTTTACCGGAAGTTTCCTCGTGATTTTTAATTGCAGCATTCACCTTTTTTCCAAGTGATTTTACATCTGTTTCAAGATCGCCGTCCTGATAAGGCACTTTGAAACCGCTTCCCATATCCAGATATTTCAAGTTCGGAAAATGTTCAGCCAGTTCAAACATAATGTCAAGACCCTGAAGGAAAACATCCGGATCTTTGATCTCGCTCCCGGTGTGCATATGAAGACCTTCCACATTGATGTTGGTCGATTTCATAACACGTTCGATGTGACGCAGCTGGTGAATGGAAATTCCGAATTTGGAATCGATATGGCCGGTTGAGATCTTATAATTGCCACCCGCAAAAATATGGGGATTGATTCTCACAAAAATCGGATAAGAACCACCGAATTTGTTCCCAAATTGTTCCAGAATCGAAATATTATCGATGTTGATATGAACATTCAGAGACATTGCTTCTTCGATTTCTGCAAGGTCAACACAGTTGGGTGTGAAAAGGATTCTGTCATTGGAGAAGCCGGCTTTCAAACCCAGTTTTACTTCATTAATTGATACACAATCCAGAGAAGCGCCCAGCTTTTCGACATATTTCAGGATGTTGATATTGGTTAAAGCTTTGGCTGCGTAGAAAAACCGGGTGTTCTTCGAGAAAGAAGACGTCAGTTTTTCATATTGTTCGCGTATCGATTGAACGTCATACACATAAACGGGAGTCCCGAATTCTTTTGCTATAGCCAGCAAATCCTGATTTGTCATAAGGTAGATTTTTAAAATAAAAAGGCAGATTCTTCCAAGAAAGAGTCTGCCGCAATAGATATCTTATGCACGCAACTCTTTATACATTCCAAACCTTAGAGAACCTTACGGCTCCCTTTTTCCCGATTTTATTTTGCGTAAATATTTGCATTGCGATGTTAAAAAATTTTTGCAAAATTAGAGTTTATCTGTAAATCCTGCAATGTTTTACGGTGATTTTTATTTTGGTAGACATTGGAATTAGATTTCACATAATGTATTGGAGAAAATTTCTGCTAACTTTCCGGATATTGTAATGCCTTATTGACTTCAATTGGATTATTATTTTCCCTTATGTAACGTTGTCGTGATTCAGTCAATTCTTTAAACTGACTGATGTCTTTTACATCGACACCATTAATGCTAAATGTCGTATTAGAATTCTTTTTAAATTCTTCACGAGTGTCATGATAAGGGTCTTTATATTCGTTCATCAACATTTTATCGATATTTTCCTGAGTGGTTTTGATTGGTTTCTGACCATAAAAACTTTGAATAAACGGTGTTTTATAAGTAGAATTGAGTTTAAAACTTTTCACTAAGGTAAACTCAAAATTATTCTTGTCATCATATATTTGAAAGATCATCCCGGGCAAACCACGAAATTTATAAGGGCCTTCAGGAATATTGATTTCTTTACAAAACCAAGCCGTCCAATGGCGTCCGCCGAAATTGGTAGTAGCCTTTTGCAAAGTATAATTCTCAAACTTTTTAGTTTCTTTTTCGAGATTCCAATGCATTTTACTTTCGGTATCGTAAACAAAAACATCGTTAATTAAGATATAATTGCTATTGATATTAGAATTTTTACCTCTCACAATAACAGGCGTAGACGTGTCCCAAAGCTGGCTGTTTTGTCCCTTTGTAATATTGGTTGAGTCAATCGTAACGTAGTGGTAATTGTAAAATTTGACATTGTCAGGATTGACATCCAGTGTCATATTTTCTTTTTTAAATTCAGCTTGCTTAGGATTTTGTTTGAATTTAAACTCATAAATAAAGCGATGAGTCTGGGCGTGTATTGTCTCAATAATTAAGACAAAAGTTAAAATCAATGTTTTCATGGTAAGTTTTTTAGTTTTTAATATTATAAATGCTTCGAGTTGAATTAGTCAATTCTTCGGCAATTCCGCCACCTCAAATTCATTTCGCAACAAGGCCAATTGCAAATCATTCTGCAAATCCTGCGTAAAGGATTTCACAGGCAACATCAGCTTTTTGATTTTTTCCAAAGACTGAATCTGATGGTACAGTTCGTAGAATCCGAAGCCCGTTAACTTACCTTTTTCAATGATCAGGAATGCTTTCTCGCCCAACGTTCTTCCGGCAGAAGTCCAAATCTCATTCCTGTGCTTAAGGCTTATTTTTTGAGAGATCTGTTCCAAATCGTTCAATTCCGGACTGGTTTTGAGATAGTTCAGTGCCTTGAGACCTTGCGTATAGCTTTTGAATTTCAGCAGCGGTTTATCTTCCTTGTTTCTTGTTTTCTCCAGGACAAATTTATTCTTGCGGTAATACAATCCGAAGTTCAGCAGTTGCCGCTTCTGGATGCCTTTGGTCTGCATCATCAGCTTGGCAATCAGGTCGGTACCTGTGAGTTCGTAAGAAATATTTTCTGTATCGTCCTGGATTTTCTGCAGTCTGGATTTGTCAGATTCCAATATTTTTTTTGCAGATTTATAGAGGTCATCTACCACATCAGAAAAAATAATTTTACCGTCGGAATTCTGGAAATACAGAATGCCACGCTCATTCGGAAGGTCTTCCGTCAGAATCTGGATCTTACTGATATAATTTTTAGCAGGATTTGCTTCCTGATGCGATTCTATGATTTCATTATCTTTGTCTTTGATTATTAATAATTTAAACAGGTCCAAAGTGGCACGTGCGTCCCCGCTTGCACGGTGCGCCTCGCTCAGCGGAATTCCGATCGATTTGCAAAGTTTACTTAAGGAGTAACTTTTCTCTTCAGGAATCAGCTTTTTAGCTAAAGGAATTGTATCTAAAGTGTTGATTTTGAATTCGTAGCCAAGCCGTTTAAAGGACTGGCGAAGCATCCTGTAATCAAAATCTATATTGTGTCCAACTAAGACAGAATCCTGGGTGATCTCGACCACACGTTTGGCAATCTCATGGAATTTTGGAGCCGTGATGACCATTTTTGAGGTAATTCCTGTCAGTTTTTGCACAAAGGCAGAAATCTCAGCTTCGGGATTCACAAGCGATATAAACTGGTCTGTAATCTCATGACCATCAAACCGATAGATCGCAATCTCGATAATACTTTCTTTCCGGAATGGAGCGCCGTTACTTTCTATGTCTATTATTGAATACATCTACATTTTGCTGCTTTGGCAGTTATAACAGACAAAATTAGTTATTAGTTTCCAGAATCGGCTACCTTGGTTTGAAATATTCCAAAGCTTCCGGCCCAATGATCCTCGCATAGATTATACCGATGATAAAGACGAAAACCATTAGCAGCATAAATCCTAAAATCATGTAGACCAGCAATAGTAAAGTCCGCATCAGAATGTTTTTCGTAGGTTTTGCCGGATAAAATTCTTTGAAAAACCAGAAGAGCAGTAGCGGCGAGAGAAGGCTGTAGAGACTTGTCAGTGACATGACATGTTCCGGATTGTCCCTCAACAGATACATTACGGGGTACACCAGAATGATACTGACAAGCGTATAAAAACAGAGGAAGTAGGCATTGGCAACAACATGTTCGTAATAATTATCTCCCCATTTTCGGAAGGCAAGCCGGGTGAGCAATGCGAAAAGCGGAATCAGCAAGAGCATGATGGCGGAGTTGTAACTGCTGAAAAACGTGGTGTAGTCATTCATAAACTCAGAACTGACTTTGTTTTCCGCATAGAATCCGGCCATAATCTTACTGAGGCCGATGAGTTTAAATGAAATGAACGCTGAAATCCCGCTCAGGACAAATGCCAGCAGAATGGGTTTGTAATGATTCACACGGTTACCATCGATAAATTCTCGCGCGGTCCTGCCGGGATTCTTGAGAATATTTTTTACGGAATAGAGAAATCCTTTATTGGTGTGCAGAAAAGTGTACTGAATCTCATCCCAAAGATATTTCCGGTCGATTCTTTTGAATTTTTTCTGTCCACAGTTGCCACAGAAATTGGCGTTAATCATTTCGTTGCAGTTTTTACAATTCTCTGCCATAATCAGTTATTGGTAATCAGTTGTTATTAATTTAATGGAATCAATGTAAAATTACAAATATATTGGAATGTACTGTTTTGTAATGTTAAGTTTTGGCAAAAAAATGTCCACTCAAGATCTGAATGGACATCGCAATTGGGAAAATTGAATAATTATTTCTGTTTCTGGACGCTGTTGTCAAAGCCGTTGATAGCCGTCGCAGGTTTTCCGCTTTTAGTCGGTGCGCTTCTGTAAAAAACTCTGTTGCCAGAACCATCGACACGGATGGTGCTCACCTTATCACTGTAAACCTGATTGCCAGTTCCGGAAACTACCAGTTTACCCAGCGTTCCGGTGATAGTGATAACGTTATTGACACCGGCAATATCGGCATTGCCACCATTACTCGTGAATGTTTTAGTCTGGGCAATTCCGTCTACGGTAATGCTTTTTTCCTTCTGAGAACTTGTTCCCGTTTGCGCTGCCGCACTGGCAAACCCGAAAGCTGTTACTACAACTAAGGCTGTTTTTTTAATCAAATCCATAACTCGTATTTTCAGAATCGGGAACAAATTAAATGCCAACAGGCCAGTGTTTCATAATCGCTTTCTAAACTTTATGATTGATGTAAGATGCTGTAGCATTGCTAATTGGGGTGAATGTCGCAGGATTACCGATCACTACCGAATTATCAGGAACATCCGTATTCACATACGCATTTGGAGCAATCAGGACATTATTCCCAATCTTAATGTTACCTACAATCACTGCATTGGGACCAATCCATACTTCGTTGCCAATGGTGGGCACACCCTGGTTTCTACCACGGTTGGCCTGTGCGATGGTAACACCCTGGGCAATATTGCAATTTTTGCCAATTTTGGTCTTAGGGTTGATGACCAGTTGGCCCCAATGACCCAGATACAAACCTTCACCGATTTCTGTTTCCGGATAGATCTGGAAACCATATTTGATCTGATAATGGCGAAGCAGCAATCTGTAATAAGCACCGATGATGGGCTTCTTATAATATTTTTGAGCCTTTCTTAGAAGGTATACGTAATGCAGATTCGGGCTGAAACATTTCTTAAGAATTTGAAATGCAGACAGATACCGGCCGCTCTCCCTGTAAAAATCTTTCTGAATGACTGAATAACCCATGTGCTAAAATTACAAATTATCCAGAATATCCGTGATATGCTGAACCGAATTTTGAAGGTCAAATGGCATCTCGTACTGCGCCAGATTTTGCTGGTAATACCGGAAAGATTCGGGGTTTTCCAGTGCGCGTTTCATACCATCGTAAATGCCATCTTCAGAATTTTCTGTGATCAGGCCCAGCTTGCCATCTTCCAGCATCTCATGCACGCCGGAGACATCTGTGGCAATGATGTTTTTCTTGAGCGTTATGGCTTCGAAAAGTACTGTGGGAAAGCCTTCATACCTGGAGCTCAGGATATAAAAATCTGCAGCATTGATGTAAGGATACGGATTGTCCGAAAAGCCCAGCATGGTGACGGATTGATCGATGTCCAATTCACTTTTCAGTGTCTTAATGTTCTCAAAATCATAGCCGTCGCCCACAATCAGAATGCGATGAGGATAACCTTCATTCAGAAGTTTTTTGTGAACTCGTAAAAGCCTATCGAATCCTTTCTGGGGAAAAACCGTACCTACTGAAATAAAGGTTGGAACCGCCGTGTCAAAAGTATAATCAAGGACAGGTTTTGCAGCTTTGGTTATTATTTCCTGCGTATCCAGAGGATTATAGATTCTTATGATTTTTTGCTTTTCTTTTTCGCCGGCAGCAAGACTCAGGAAAGTATCTTTGATTTTTTCGGAAATGACCATCACCTGATCGTAACCGAAAAATCGGCGGATGGATTCCGGAGTATAACCTTTCACCTGCGTCAGGTCATTGTGGATCCACATCAGTTTTTTTGAGCTTGTTTGCGGACTGTTCAGAATCTCGTCGCGGAAACCATGAATGGCCGCGAACTCAATGTCGTACTTCTTATTTTGAAGGATAAATCGGTACAGCAATGACGGAAAGGTTTTCAGAAGTTTCTGATACAGGACGCGGTAGATTTTTTCCGGAAGATCCTGGATGCGGTTGGTGGTGATCATCTCGCCACGGTTCAGGTAGCGCACATTAATCCATTCTGGCACTTCGGGCAGATATTTTCCCGAGTAGAGATTCAGAAGCAGATCGATGTCATAGCGGTCAGCAGGAAGGTTTTTGAGAAAGGTCACCAGCACTTTTTCTGCGCCGCCATGCCGCAGAGAACCTATTCTGATGAGGATCTTCTTTTTCACGGTTTTATTTAAAATTCCAGGATTCCTGCGCCCCAGGAGTATCCAACTCCGAAGCCGACTACCATCACCTTATCGCCTTGTTTCAGTCTGCCCTGTTCCGAAGCAAGCTTCAAAGCGATAGGAATACTAGCGGAAACTGTGTTGCCAATGTCTTTCATGTCCACGAAGAATTTATCATCAGGAATCCCGCACAGATTTTTCAGGTAGTTCAGCATGTAAGAACTCGCCTGGTGGAACACGAAAAGATCGATGTCATCCAGCGTCATTTGATTTTTGGCCAGCGTATCCTTAATAAGAGACGGAATGTTTTCTACAGCAAAGGTAAAGATTTTTGGTCCTTTCATGTACAGTACCGGCTGTTCTGATTTATTCCGCGCCGCACCATTTTCCACAATCAGGTTATTAAAACCGCTGCCATCTGTTCCTACTGAGAATTGAAAATCTCTTTTGGAATTGTCTTTTTCTACCACCGTCACCGCTGCACCATCACCAAAGATCGTGCGGTTGGATTTGTCATTTTTGTCAATAAACTTGGTGTAAGTTTCGGCCGTCACCAGCAGGATACGCTGTGCAATGCCGGTGGCGATGAGGCCTTTTGCCATCGTAAGGCCGTACACAAAACCGGAACAACCCAAATTGAAGTCCAGAGCACCAATCGATTTTCTGAGACCTAACCGATCCTGAAGGATGCAGGCTGTGGTCGGCAAAAAGTATTCGGGACTCTGAGTGCAGAAAAGAATAAAATCAATGGTATCGCGATCGTAGGTTTCAAAAAGTTTTTCACTGGCTTTGTAGGCCAGGTCCAGCGCCGTTTCGGATGGTCCGGAAACATGCCTGGAGTCTACACCAATTTTGGCTTTGATTTTTTCGGCGCTCCATTCTGGAAATTCTTTTGAAATATCTTCGTTGGTAAGTATAGTTTCTGGCAGATAGTATTCTATCGCAGCAAGATGGATCATATAACGGGCTCGGTATTTTGGCGCAAAGATACTAATCTTATAAACAATGGTATGCATAGAAAAAATTCCATGCTGTTTTTTTTATGATTGCCGCGATAAATCGAGGCATGAAAAAGTTATTGAGATAGCATACTATTCCATTTTTCGAGAAGAGCTGCTTTCCGCCACTTCCTAGATTCTTCAAACGATGACTGGAGAAGTTCGTTCAGAAGAAGATTGTCTTGGATCAGAAGTTCCAGTTTTTTTATAAACTTCGCCCGATCTCCCAATGGAATCAGAAAACCATTACTGTCAGTGATAATATCTGAGGGACCATATTCACAATCATACGCAATCAAAGCATTTGAAAAAAACATGGACTGAATCAATATCGTGGGCAGTGCTTCTACTTTGGAAGTGAGACAATTTATTTTTGATTTTTTAAGCAACTGATAGACTTCGGTCATATTTTGGCTTCCCATCCATTCAATTTTGGAGGAGAGATTTTGATGGCTCGCTTCTTCTCTTAATCTGGTTTCCTGGCTTCCGCTACCGATGATAATTACTTTCCAGTCTTTTGGAAGGTTAATTTCAGATATGATTTTAATGAATTCTCCCACGTTTTTTTCCGGATCTAATCTCGCAACCATCGAGATGATGTTGCTTTTTTCCTCTGCAGGAATAAAAACTTGTTCTTCCAGGTCATCATCCATCAGGTTATAGATTGTAGTTGCGTTTTCATTAAGGCTTTTGTAATATTTTTCCCCGGGAGTATTAGTACCTACCACTCCCTTTAGATTTTTATAAAAATGCCTTAACCTTTTCCACAATGCGCCACCTGTTTTATGACTAATGTGCTCCCAGGCAATCGTTTTATGGCTGACCTTTTTGTTGATCGCCAGCATGCAGGAGAGATTGTACCAGCAGGAGATAATCGTATCATATTTTGCATGATTTTGATCGACCCACCGATTCAGTAATCTGGATACCCCGAAGAGATAAATATAATTGTTGATGTTCTCAAGTTTGGGAACGAAACGGAAATATTGTTTGTTGAAACGGCAGATTTTAAAACACCAATGTGCAAAAGAATCCAGATAATGTTTGGTGATACGGTCATCGAGAGGGTAAAAATCCGGATGTTCGCCCATCAGGAACAAGATCTCCACGCTATAGCCGTCTTCTGCCAGAGCGTTCGCAAGATTAGCCAAAACTTTAGATACACCACCGGCTTTGATATTTTGGTAATAGACGAACAAGATTCGTTTTTTCATGTCAGACTAACATTTTGGCTATAGGATAAAATACGAGGCTTGCAATTTTGAAGGGTAAGGATTCTACTTCAGTCACAATTTTTTTCAATGGACGCTTGTCCAGAGCAGAAAATTTGAGATAGCCACCAAGGTTCCTGATGAGTGGTTTGGGATTAGACCACAGTTTGCTGTCGTAGGTGTTTAGAAATGCTTTATAGTTTTCAGCAAGTCCAAACGCATTCTTTGGGTCATAAAATTGGTTGGCCAGGGACTGCTCATCTTCAGGATCGCGGAAGTAGGTCCGGCACACTTTGTTAATGCAGTAATGGAAACCCAGCCTGTCAAACTGAAACTGAAAAATACCTTCTGGAATAAACCCGCGGCCGGAAAGGTGATCCAGGTCCAGCTTCATTTTTTTGTAGATCTCGGTTTTGCCCATGCCCCATTTATCGCCCTTAACATTATATTTATAGCGCATGTCAAAAATCGTACAGATCAAAGGATCTTCGGGAAAGCGATCGCCCACCAGATTACCAAACTGATCCTGGCAATGTGTAGACACAAAAACGATGTTCATGCCGGCAGGTATGCTGCGCCAGGTGCTCACCAATGTTTCCAGCGCATGATGCGGTATGGCATCGTCCGAATCCAAAGGACACAGGTATTCTCCGTTGGCAAGATCAATACCGCGGAAGAAAGTCAGAAATTTGTGCTGATTTTCCTGATGGTAGTAACGGACAGGGAAGTCAGCGATTTTCTGATACTCTTTAATCAGCATTTCGGTGTTATCTGTGGAACCGTCATCGATAACCAGCCATTCAAAGTCCTTCAAAGTCTGCTGCTGCAAAGATTCGAAGACTCTTGGCAGCGTATGTGCCCGGTTAAATGTAGGTGTGATAATGGTAACTGCAGGACGCTTCATGATTTCTTTTTAAATTCGTTAATGAAGACAGCACTCACCTCATCGTAGATTTTTTGATTGTCAAATTTAATAATCGATTGTTCTGAATTTTCCTTGATGTCTGATACCAGTTTTTCATCCGTCAGAAATACTTTCATCCCTTCATAAATGGCCTGCTCATCGGGATTCACAAGGTAGCCATCTTTCAGATGGTCAATCATTTCGGGGATGCCGCCTACATTGGTGCTGAGCACGGGAATGCCAAGGCCCATCACTTCACCTATAGTTAGAGGGTAAGATTCTGATTCGGAGGGCAATACAAAATAATCCGAATGTTTGATGTACGGGTAGGGATTGATCTGTGTGTCCAGCAAAAGGAAAGTGTGCTGTACACCAAGTTCGAGAGCCTGCTTTTTAAGATTTTCCATTTCGCCGCCGCCGCCTATTACAGCTACAGAATGCGTATAACCTTCGTCCAGAAGTCTTTTGTGGACCTTCATCAGTGTATGGTAATTCTTGCGGCTGTGCAATCTGCCCATGGAAGAAAACACGGGATGCAGGTTGTAATCTACAGGAAAAGCATCCGCTTTTTTGCGGACCTCATCAATTTTGATTGCATTGTATATCACAGAACTTTTGGGATATTCTATACCATAAAGTTCCTTGATCACTTCACGGGTCTGCCGCGAGCCGAAGATGCTCCAGTCAAATCTTTGCAGACTCTCAATTCTTTTTAATACTCTTTTCCGGTTAGGATCATAGCCCACATCAGTGTGGAACCAGCCAATTTTCCGGGATGGCATCGGACTGCTGAGAACGGCATCAAAATCGGTATATCCCGGAGCAATCTCAATATCGTAATTTTTTTTCAGGAATCTGCGGTACAGTGCTTTCGGGAAGGTCCGGTAATACCAGAGTGTCAGTGCTCGCCGGGCCAGTTGCAATGATCTCAGCCAGGGCTGATGGCTCATATCCTCGCGGCCGGGTTGCATGCTGATGACCTTCACATGATTGGGAAATGCATTGCGAAATTCACCTTGATGAATGGTTAGCAATACCGTGATATCAAAAATGTCTCTTGGCAAATTTTCGATCAAATCAACAATCAAGCGCTCCACGCCACCCATCTCCATAGAACGGTGCCGGAAAAGAAGGCTTATTTTTCGTTTATTATCCAAGAAATCCTTTTTTCTTTGCAAATATAAGCATTGTATATCCAATAGTTTTGTATTTTTGTGCAATAAAACACGAATGTATGAACAAAATTGCCGAAATCTCTTCGACTCTAATGGCGTACCTTAAGCGCCCTGACCTCTACCCTGAACTCCGCAGGAAAATCTGGAAAAATCTATTCAACCGTTCATCAGCACTCCGCGGGAAGGCTGAAGCTGAACAGTGGTGCCGTGCAGTGGCCACTTCTGAGCAGGACTTTATTAAGAATGTTCTGAAGATAGACTTTGTGCCATTCGAAAAGTTATTTCCGGTAGAGCTGGGAGCAGCGCTTCATGCGCAGCATAATGCCAAAGTGAAAATGGGAGGTGCGGGCTCACTGAACGTCATCTATTACCTTACCGAATATGTTAATGCACATACCTCTGTAGAAACCGGTGTGGCCTATGGCTGGTCCTCGTTTGCCGCGCTGGCTTCGCTGGTGAAAAGAAACGGTATGCTGTACAGTTCGGACATGCCTTATATTTTGCAGAATCAGAGCGAAGATTACGTGGGTTGTGTGATTCCGAAATCCTACAGAATCCACTGGAACCTGTACAGGTTTGCGGACAAGGAATCGTTGCCAAAAATATTCGAAAAGATCCATGCTGTTGATGTCGTACATTATGACAGCGATAAAACCTACGACGGCCGCATGTGGGCGTACAAGTTGCTTTGGGAAAAACTCCGCAGCGGTGGTGCGTTTATGAGCGACGATATTGGTGATAATGCCGCTTTCAAGGACTTCTGTACTCAAAACAATTTGCAGCCACACGTCATTGAGTTTGATGGCAAGTATGCCGGAGTGATTTTTAAAGATTAATCGATGGTGCAGCCCATGGTGGTATATTGATTTTTAAAATGGTCCGCCCATTTCGCAAATTCCCGGACGTCCATGTGATCCTCAATAAAACTATTTAAATAAGGCCTGGAAAAATCCTTCGGAAAATTTTCCATCGCATCAAAACGGCCTTGGAGCCAGGCTTTATTGATCAGATGATTGAAAACATTGGCATCAAAACCATAGCCGTACGAATGGTATGAATTGGTGGCAGAAGACTGAAAAGTGGTTCGCATGGCTTCGGTTTTAAGCTTTGCGATGAAGTTCGGGTTGCTTTTGTTTTTTTTGTACGCCATGGCAGCATTGAGCAACTGTTTTTTTTCATCCACTCTGCCATCCATTCCTGACCAGATTTCCAGCCAGTAATTCTTGTCAAAGAAACCCATGAGGATGGAGTTCAGCGCCCAATATTTTCTGTGTGAAGCATGATCTGCCAGCCGCAGCTTGTACATCATACTGAAAAATTTAAAACGGTTGGTGAAAAAAGCCTCCATCAATGGCCGTGGGAGCAGACGCAGTCCGGATGGCGAAATGGCTTCTAGATTTTCGGAAATTTCTTGTTTTGGGTGGGCTTTCATATCGCTGTGATTACCAAGCCAACCAAGTTTGATCAGTCCGATCTGATGCAGGCGGGCGTGCTGCCGCAGCTGATCTATGTTTACAGGCTGTGTGAACCAGACATCATCTTCCGTTACAATGACATAGTCCGTGGCATTCTTTACATTTTCGTACCAGAATGCCGTGGGGATTTTGTGCCCGTTGATGTCCTTTTTGGATACCGGATATTCAGCAACGAGAGTTGTCTTAATGCTGTGATTTTCGGATTTTCGGATTTCGGCGTCGGGATACTTATTTTTTATTTTTTCGAGATACTGCTCTGGTGTTCCATCATCAAGAATGATAATATGATAGCTGCCGCTTACATTTTTATATATGGATGCCAGGCAGCGGTCCAGATAGAAAGCGCGATTGAAAGACTTAATAAAAATCGAAGTCATATAGGCTATGGTTAATAAATGATTTCATGTATTCGAATCATTTATTTTTGTAAAAATAGCCAAATAATATTAAAAATATAGAAAATAAATAATTAAAGCTAATTATTGTTTAGAATTTATCTTTGATAAAAGAATATTGATATTGAATTTATAGCTGTTTGAAAGCTTAATTGATTATGTATTTTCAAACGTTATACCTAAGATTTATGACCTTTATTCGATCTCGCAGCCCATCTGCCGGTATTGCGATTTGAATTGCTCCGCCCATTTTTCAAATTCATACAAATTCATGCGATCCTTTAAAAAACTTTTAAAATAAGGCAGTGAAAAATCTTTGGGAAAGTTTTCCATGGCATCAAATTCACCGTTCAGCCAGGCTTCATTGATGAGGTGATTGCAAAGATTGACATCGAAATCGAAACCATATTCGTGGTAAGAATTGGTGGCAGAAGATTGGAAAGTCGTTTTCATCGCTTCTTTTTTTAGACGGGAAATAAAGTTTGGATTTTTCTTGTTTTTTTTATAGAAAACAGAAGCGTTGATTAGCTGTTTTTTTTCGTCCACTTTTCCGTACATCTCTTTCCAGATTTCCAGCCAATAGTCTTTTTTATAAAAACCCATCAAGATAGAATTCAGTGACCAATATTTTAAAGTCGTGAGATTATCCACGATTTTCAGCTTATAAAGTATTGTAAAAAATTTGTAATAATTATGGAAAAAAGCCGTCATCAACGTTTTATTCATCAACAACAAATCTTTTGGTTGTGCAGATTCTAAATCTTCTGAAATTGAATTCAGATTCAAATTTTTCCTTTCACCTTCATTGCCGAGCCAGCCTAATTTCAAAAGATGAGTATCGAATTTTTGTGCCTGATTTTTTAAATTATTAATGTCAATTGGGCGCGTAAACCAAACATCATCTTCTGTCACGATCACATAATCTGAACCTTTTTTGATATTATCGAACCAAAATTTTGTCGGGATTTCAAAACCGTTGATTGCTTTTCCTGATTTCAAATTTTCTTCAATTGCTTTTCCTTTTTTATCATAACTTTCGGATAGATGGATTTGCACTTCAGGATATATCTCACGGATTTTGTCAAGATATTTTTTCGGAGTTCCATCGTCCAAAATCTGGATTCGGAAATCGCCGGAAACGTTTTGGTAGATGGATTGGAGGCATCTGTCCAAATAAAATGCGCGGTTAAAAGATTTGATGAAAATATCAGTCATTTTTTTTAGGCTAAAGATAAATGTTGAAAAATTAAGCTTTTTTAGAATTGAATTTCCTCCTAACGAAATGATTCATAGGTTCTTCTATATAAGTGAAAAGTAAAATTGAAATTAAATTGAGTAAAATAAAAATAATCAATTTGTTTTCCGTGATGTAATCGTTCATTAACACTGGTATAAAACCTTTGTGAATCAAATAAAAAACATAAGAACTTTTCCCAAGCAGTACAAAAATGCGACTGGCTAAGATTTTTTGCAGAATAGTTTTTTCGTGGATCAGTCCCCAAAGCAAAGGCGCAATCCCCAAAACGGAAAGAAAAATCAACTCTAAAACGTGGGAAAATCTAGCTTCGAAATCCCAATAGCCTTTTCCACAAACGAACAGAATAATGATGGACAATCCAAACCAAGTTGCCCAATTTCTAGAAAATGTCAATTTCTTTTTGAGCATTAATATCGCCAATGCGATGCCTGCAAAAAACTCGAAGATATTGAAGAAAAAGTCATATTGTAAAAATCCCCATCTGTTCTCTGGGACATTGGTAGCATCTTTCAGCAAAAGCCCGATTGCAAAAATCAGAATTGGTAATACTGCTAGAAACCATTTGCTTTTTCTGACCAAGATGAAATATAATGGAGCTGTGATGTAGAACATTTCTTCCAGCGTAAGCGTCCATCCTTGCGGGATTCCTGCGAAATAATAATTCGAAAATAAGGCTTTTGTCATCGTAAAAGACAAAACAGCTTCGATGGTTTTTTCTGTATCCCAATATTGATTCTGAATTAGCCATGTGATAAAAACTCCTGCTGTCAAAAGAAAATACATTGGATAAATGCGCGCTACGCGATTGATCATATATTTTTTGAAATTGAGTGGGCGATCGTTAAAGTATCGGTAAGTGATTAGAAATCCGCTCAAGACAAAAAACATTTCTACGCCAATGTGAAAAGTAGAAACAGCATTTTTTGCAAAATCTGGAATGTTAGGATTGCGAAAAGGCATAAAATGAAATACAAAAATCATCCAGGCGGCAATTGCCCGATAACCTGTAAGTGCTGGGAAAAACTGTTTTTCTTGAGTTGACATCAATTGGTTTTACGGATTTAGTTTTTGGAAATAATTACGAAAATTTCCTTAGAATTTTTGTAACTAAATTGTTTTGTTTGATTTTCAGAAAAGAAGGAAGATCAGAGATTTCGCTGATGTTTTTGCCATAGAGTTTTGTGATGTTTCTTCTTCTGGCTGTATCCATAATTACTTTTTGCCAGTTTTCATTAAGTTTAATTTTCTTTGAAGAATCCTGGGAAACACCGTTTGCGTGAAGCCTATAAAGATATAGCGGTTCCTTTATATAAGTAAAATTGCCAATCTCATATAATTTAAGATATAAATCCTGATCTACAGCAGAAGTCAAATCTGGATTAATACCTGAAGTTTTTTCATACGCAGATTTCTTAAAAGTAAAAAAATGATTGGCTTCTAAGAATATATTGAAGAAATTTTTATCTCCATTTTTCACCGCTCTGGAATGTGCAAATGTACGCTGTGGTTGTAGATTTTGATCACAAAGTGTGAAATTAGAGTAGGTTACGATGTTGTTATTGTTATGGTTTGTCAAGCTTATTTCGATAGCTTTTTCAACCAAAGCATCATCCGGATCTACAAAACCGCAGATTTCTCCCGTTGCCATTTCGATGCATTTTCTTTTGGTAAATCCAACGCCTCTGTTTTTATCGTTTCTGAAAAGTCTGACTCTAGCGTCGTTTTCCGTGAATTTAGTGATTTTTTCAAAGGAATCATCCGTAGAACAATCGTCCACAATTACGATTTCAAAATCTTGGAAAGTCTGCACCAGAAGACTATTATAACAATCTTTGAAATATTCATAATTGTTATAATGTGCAATTAGAACGGAGAATTTTTTCATCAGAAGGGAATATGTCCAAAATTAGTAATTTAATCTTAAATTTGCAGACTTAAAAACACAATATGTGCGGAATTGCAGGCATCGTTAAGACAAATATTCAAGAAGAAAAATCCTACAAACAAACGCTTAAAAATATGACCGATTCCATCATTCACCGCGGTCCGGATGATGAGGGTCATGAGTATTTTCAAAATTGTTTTCTCGGCTTTCGAAGGCTTGCCATTGTTGATCTTTCATCGGATGGACATCAGCCCATGTATTCTGACACCAAAAATGAATGCATAGTTTTCAACGGCGAAATCTATGGATACCGGGACCTAAAGCAGACGATGCCCGATTATAATTTCCGCAGCAATACGGACACCGAGGTGATTCTCGCACTGTATCAGAAAAATGGATACAGACTTCCGGAACAGCTTAATGGCATGTTTTCCCTGGCTATATGGGACGATGAAAAACAAACGCTTTTCTGTGCCAGAGACAGATTCGGAGAAAAACCGTTCTACTATGCGACGGGTAGGAACGGGGAATTCATTTTCGCATCAGAAATCAAAGCGATTCTGGCTTCGGGATTGGTAGATGCTGCGCTGAATGACGAGGCCATGCACCACTATCTCCGCCATATGTACGTAGATAGCCAGCAGAGTATCTACAAGAATATCAAAATCCTCCCTCCTGCGCACCAGCTGATTTATAAGGACGGCGAAGTGGAACTGTCGCAGTATTGGAATTTTCCGAAAGAAGAGTTGGATATTTCCGAAGACGAAGCTGTAGAAAAGTTCAGACAGCTGGTCCATCAATCTGTGGAAAAACAATTGGTCGCAGATGTAAAAGTGGGCGCATTTCTAAGCGGCGGGCTGGATTCCGGTACGCTGGTAGCTTTGTCTTCCGGCATCAATCAGAATCTTGCGACCTTGGGATTCCAATACGAAGGCGACTGGGATGAGATGCCGGATGCCAGAACAATTGCGGAGAAATATCATACGGATCATAAAGAAGTTGCGCTGCAAACCAGCGATATACCGAAAACTTTAGTAGAAGTTTTAAAAAACCTGGACGAGCCGCTGGCAGACACCGCAATACTCGCCACTTACACGATCTGTAAAGAAGCAGCCAGAAATATGACGGTAGTCATAACGGGAAATGCGGGCGACGAACTCTTCGGAGGCTACAAGTGGTATCAGGAAGAAAAGCAGATCCTTGACCACGGAAATGCCAGCCGGGCCTTACTCCCGTTCTATAAAATAGGTTCTGCAATTACTAAAAAACTGAAATTTGAAAAGGGTAATTCTTATTTTATCAATCGGATTTTACGAGCGAAATTCCCGGACATTGTGGCCTATCAAAAAGGAAAAGTCCATAACAATTTTTCAGAAGAGGAAACTTTTGAACTGATGAAGTCGGTACAGAAATATGAGCATCAATACACATTTCCGCTGGACCAAAACAATCTTAATACGCCAATGCGTATGGACCTGACTAACGTGATTGCCGGCGATTATCTGGTGAAAGATGACCGAATCGCCATGATGCATTCCATAGAACTCCGGACACCTTTCCTGGATAAGGATCTGGTGGAGTTTTGCACCATGCTTCCTGCAAAATTTAAGGTGGATGCCAGTAGAACCAAAATTATATTGCGAAAAGCATTTGGGGAAATGCTCACCGAAAATATCCTCACCAAAAAAAAGCAGGGTTTTGGAGCACCTGTAGCACAATGGTTGAGAATTCCGGAGATGGAGACACTTACTAACGATATTCTGAGAAATCGATCATCTAAAATATTTGACAAAATAGATTTTGATGCCGTACAGAAACAGCTTAATTATAATTACAAACACTGGAGCCTTTTGGTTTTGGGGATTTGGATGGAGGAGCATTAAACTTTTATTGATAATCATCTCTTGTAGGGAAAATGTCATGATGGATGATATGATGTCGAAACTTCAAGCAGAGCGGTGCAAAAATTTGTGAAAGAACGCCGTGTAAAGTGATTGGGTAACCTGGGTTTCTACCTTTCACATCGCCTGGGAATTTCTGTAATTCATCTGCAAAACCATCCATTCTTTTCAGAAGTTCTGTGTACCATTCTGTTGTAAATCTGGTGTTGGATCTACAAATAAAAGCACATGTCCCCACACAAGACAAGTAATTGGTTTGCAAATCTTTATCTATGATTCCTTGACCAAAGCCCATGCTTATTCCATCTGCTTCAGTAGTGCCAAGCATATATGTTTCTTTGCTATTATTAATCAATTCGAAGGCGTTAACCCAATTTTTGAAGTTGGGCTTTATGTCGCAATATCCACCACCGTGGAAGTGCATAAAGTAGCATCTCAGATAATCAGATTTATGAACCAAAGAAAGATTGTCATAAGCAGGATGCAATGGATACTCTGGCAAGATGTATTCTCCAAGATTTTTCGGTGTAATCAATTTAACTTCGATACCGGAGTTTTTTACGAGTGATTCATATCCTTTTTTTCGGTTTTCGGACATCTCATTGTCCCCAGTCCAGAAGCAGTAAATCACTTTATCCACTTTTGAAGTTACATCAGGAAATGGCTCGTAATCATTGGTTAAAAAGAAATGAGGATATCTTTTTTTATTAAATTGATAAGGAAAAAGCGTTTGCCTATTAATCCACCACCAATGTCTCAATTCATAGAGATTATCATAAACAAAGCCAAGTCTGGATTTTGCAAAAGCACTTATTTTATTTCTAATTTCCCCCATTTTTTATAATGTTTTTGATGTCGGTTATTTTGATAGTTTTTAATAGAATTAGGAAATAATAGATGTTTTTCAAAATGTCATTTTTGTAAACGATCCGGAAATTTCGGTACATCATTTTAGACATATTGACTTTCGTATCATAATCAAATTTCTGGCTGTAATTTTTCAAAAGATAACCCATGTATTCTGAATTTCCCTTCATCTTCCGAAGTCTCAAATCAGTTGAATTCCGCTTGCCCGACAGATTAACTTCCGAATCACGGAAAGACATAAAAGCATTATTGATAAACAGAATATCTCCAAATTCTGAGAACTCAAGAACAGCAATGGCGTCTGATCCGTAGGCTAATTCTATATCCTGATATTTGTATTTTCGATACTTTTCGATTCGGAAAATATTTTCACTCAAGGTAGAAAAACCAATGTTCAGGTATAGATTTCCAAAGAAAATGGGTGCTTTCTGAATATGAGGATAATCTGGTAATTCTTTAACAATTTTGTCATTCTCATTAATGACCCGGCATTTATATTTTATAAGACTAATGCCCTTTTTTTCCGCTTCTTCTACATGATTATAAAATTCCTGAATACAATTCTCAGACAACGTATCGTCATCTGCCAGAACAATGATCCATTCTTCATTTTCAACCAACTCATCAATGCATCTTTCCCATTGTTTTGATAGAGATTTTCCACCGATATTGGTATCAAATTCCTTATAACTTGTAATGATGGAATTGTATTTTTCAATTATTTCCTGAGGATTATTCGGGCTGTTGTCATTGCCGATGTACAGATTAAAATCTTTGTTGGTCTGAAGTTGTAAGCTTTCAAGAGTTTTTTCAAAGAAATCAATTTTATAATAGGGAATTACGATCGCAATTTTATTTTTCATCATTTGTTTGTGTGTTTTTACCAATAGCAGCCGTCGTCTATTTTTTCGTAATTTTTTGGAATTTCATTGGTGAAAATCCAATCCTGGCCGTTGTCTTTCCGCAGCTCTTTATAATGCTGCCAGTCTTCCCATCGTTTACCCTTGATGCCGAACATCAACTGTGTAACGCCGCCCAGGTGAATGGCCTGTTTCCCAATATCTTTTACAAACGAAGCCAGAGGCAGTCCATAAGCCCCGCAGCCAATAATGGCGATGTCGAAATCCGTTTTGGCGATTTGATTTTTCATAGATTCCAAAGCATCAAACCAATTTTCAAACTCAGATTTTTGTCCGGCAATCGTCTGTACAGCTTTTACGGTTGTGAGTTCAAAATCAGGAAGAATTTTTGGGTTTTTGTAAAGCAGATTTTTTCTTGCAAATTGATATTTAATGGAATCCTCGAATGGATGAACCACAAGTACTTTTTTATCTTTCAGTTGGTATGACCAAGGTTCGTCATAAAACCAGGGCTCTATCTCACGGATTTTGCAAAGCTTAACATCCGGCGCAATATTATTCAACTGGTATTCCATCTCGTTCCAAATTCCCAAAACATCAAGATTGGCGACGGCCTGGTTGTAGATGTCAGTAAATTTTCCTGCAAGCGAGCTGTCATTGGGAAAAAAACCGGACAGCATGCAGAGATTGTCTAGAAATATAGAATCGGGCTTCCACAGAATGTTGATGTCACCGGATAGTGTTTTAGTAATTCCTGACAGATCAGAATTAATGGTTTCCTGAAGCAGGTTATTAACCAGGAACCGGGTTTCTGTACTTCCAAGCCTCCCCACCATAAAGGGTTTACCGCCTGCAATCATTTTGGCAATCAGCTGATTGGCATCTCCATTTTTTTCACGATCCATCACCTCGTCAAAACGGGTTTTTTTATGAAAAATTGGAGCAGTTCGCTTGGCGAGACGATGCAGATAGTGATAGTTTTTGGAATTAATCATCTATAAAATTTTTTTCATTTGGTCTTGCTTATTGATAATGATGGAATTGTCCGGTACATCTTTGTGAATCACACATCCAGCTCCAAGAATCACATTGTTTCCAATCGTTACATCTTTTAGAATCACCACATTCGCGCCTGTCCAAACATTATTTCCAATCTTCACTTTTCCAATGCTGAATTTGGTTTTCGAAACGGAGAACGGTTCTTTTGTGTAATGGTGGTTGTGGTCAAAAATCTTCATGCCTTCCCCAAGGATGCAATTTTCGCCAATAGTAACTGCTCCCAGGCAGGAAATGGTGGCTCGCGTAATGTAAGTATTCTTCCCGATCGTGAGCTTGCCATTCGGTTTGACGGTGATAAAATTCGACTGATTGAGTGTTACATTCTCTGCAATATCAAATGTCGACGTCGGCGTGATGTCTAAAAAATTGTCAGAGCCCAGCCTGAAGCTCGGATGGATCCGGCTGCCCGACGTAAAGAATTGACTTCTCTGATGCTGATTAATACAAGCCTTTGCGAAGTTCCTGAATTTAGAAAAGATAAAGCCTAAAGCAGATTTCATTTGTGATATTCGATCGTTAACTACAAAGATAGAATTTTAGTGTTTATTTCTATATTTTTGTGCAAAATTAGCACTTAATATTTTTCTTATGAATCCATTGGTAAGCATTGTAATTCCTGTTTATAAAGTAGAAAAATTCATTGTGAGATGTTTGCAATCAGTTGTCAATCAGTCTTATAAAAACATCGAATGTATTTTGGTAAATGATGTTACGCCAGATTCTTCTATGGAAGTAGCTGAAGATTTCATTGCAAAACATCCGGATTTTAATTTTAAAATCATCAATCAGCCTTTTAACCAAGGACTTTCTATGGCAAGAAATGCCGGAATGGATCTAGCAAAAGGAAAATACATCTACTTTTTGGACAGCGATGATGAAATCACAGATTACGCGATTGATCATTTGATGAAATTAGCCGAAGAAACCAAAGCAGAAATGGTTTTAGGACAAAGCGTTTGCATCAATGAAGAGGAAAATTGGAGACGCAATTATTTTCCGATTACATCTGAAAAAGACATCATCGAAGGAAGTAAAAATATAGTCTGGAGTTTTGTGAAAGGGAAATACCCTGTGATGGCTTGTGACAAGCTTGTGAGAATGGATTTTCTAATGGAGCACAAACTTTATTTCGTGAAAGATCTTTTCTCTCAAGATGTGTTGTGGAGTTTCCAAAGTATGCTGAAATTTGAGAAAATTGCTTTCCTCCGGGAAGATACTTACTTGTATTATTTCCACGGTGCTTCCATCATCCATAATCGTGGAGAAAGGCATTTTGAAAATTGGATCACGATTGCAGAATATATGAACCGAGCGTTTCTAGAAGAGAAAAATCCCTATAACAAAAAACTAATTCTAGAAAATTTAATTGATTTTAAGGCTTCAACATTAGGAATGAATTGGAAAGCTCAACAAAACGAAGAGCTCTGGAAAAGAAGTTACAAAGCTTATAATCAATTATCTGGATTGAGTTTCGCTAATTATCTTTCCTCTGACTATTCGGCAAAACTAAAAAAGCAGGACTTATTTCATCGCCTGCCTTTATGGATGGGGTACAAATTCTTCCGATGGAGATTTGACCGTTAGTTAAAGTCTTTTTACGCCGTCAGTCTGAGCTAAGATTCCCTTCACATCATAAATAATTCCGTTTTCGTACAGAAGATTTTTGATGTTCAGGTTTTCAAATTCTTGATGTGAAACTGCCAGTACGATCGCATCATATTTTTTGAAAGGCTGTTTAGTAGAAGTTTCCAGTCCGTACTCATGCTTTACCTCATCAGGATTGGCCCAAGGATCGTAGATGGAAACGTTGATCCCATAATCTTCCAGGTTACGGATGACGTCTACAACCTTTGTATTGCGCACATCCGGACAGTTTTCCTTGAAGGTAAAACCTAGAACCAATACATCGGCGCCGTTCACTTTAATGTCTTTTTTCAACATTTGCTTTACAGCTTCGCTGGCCACATACTGTCCCATAGAATCGTTCATTCGTCTTCCGGCCAAAATGATTTCGGGATGATAGCCGAACTCCTGTGCCTTCTGTGCCAAATAATAAGGATCCACACCGATACAGTGTCCTCCCACCAATCCGGGTTTGAACGGTAGAAAATTCCATTTGGTTCCTGCTGCGGTCAATACATCGTGGGTGTCAATTCCCATTAGGTTAAAGATTTTGGCAAGTTCATTCACAAAGGCAATGTTAATGTCTCTCTGAGAATTTTCTATAACCTTTGCTGCTTCCGCCACCTTAATGGTTGGTGCAAGATGTGTTCCTGCCTCAATCACGGACCTATAAAGATCATCCACGATGGTTCCAATTTCCGGTGTAGAGCCTGCGGTTACTTTCAGGATTTTTTCAACAGTGTGGAGCTTGTCGCCAGGATTAATGCGCTCCGGAGAGTAACCCGCAAAGAAATCAACATTGAATTTGAGACCAGAATTTTTTTCCAATACAGGAACACATTCTTCCTCTGTAACGCCGGGATATACCGTAGATTCATAGATCACGATGTCCCCTTTTTTCAGAACTTTTGCAACCGTTTCACTGGCTTTATAGAGCGGAGTGAGGTCTGGTCTGTTATTTTTGTCAACAGGTGTAGGAACTGTAACAACGTAGATGTTGGAATCGGCAATATCTTCAAATTTGTTGGAACAGAACAGGCCTTTTTCTCCAACTTTTGGATTATGCTGAATCAAAGCAGATTGAAGAAGATCATCTTCCACCTCCAAGGTGTTGTCTTTTCCAGCATTCAGCTCAGCAATTCTTTTTTCGTTGATGTCAAATCCAATAACTGGAAATTTTGTAGAAAATAATCTTGCAAGCGGTAATCCGACGTAACCAAGACCAATGATTGTAATTTTGTGATTCATAGCTTTATTTAAGATTACTCCAATACCATTTTACTGCTTCTTTCAGTCCACTTTGCATGGAGAATCCGGGATTATAATTAAGTAGGCTTTTTGCTTTGTCTATGCTTGCCAGTGAATGCGGAACATCTCCTTTTCTATAATCGCCGTAGATGACCGGGATCTCTGCGATTTTCGGATCGAATTCGGAAAGATATTCTTTAAGATAATTTACCAAATCATTGAGCGTGGTTCTTTCTCCAAAAGCAGTATTGTAAACTTGGTTCAGAGAGGAAGGATTATCAGATGTCAGGGCGAGGAGATTCATAAGGATAACATTGTCTATATATGTGAAATCTCTAGAGTACTCACCACCACCGTTGATTACAGGGCTCTCGTGGCTCATCAGCTGCATCACGAATTTCGGGATCACAGCGGCATAAGCACCGTTAGGGTTTTGTTTCCGACCGAAAACGTTAAAATATCTCAAGCCGATGGTGTCGAAATCATACGTTCGTTTGAAGACATCAGCATACAATTCATTGACAAACTTGGTGATCGCATAAGGAGAAAGCGGTTTACCGATCTTGTCCTCGATTTTTGGTAATGATTCAGAATCACCGTAGGTAGAAGAACTTGCGGCATACACGAATCTCTTGACATTGGCATCCCTGGCTGCCACCAGCATATTGAGAAAACCTCCAACATTTACATCATTACTCGTAATGGGATCATTGATTGATCTTGGAACAGAGCCCAGTGCTGCCTCGTGCAACACAAAGTCCTTGTTTTCACACGCCTTTTTGCAGTCTTCCAGATTCCGGATGTCACCTTCCAGTAATGTAAAATTAGGATTATCAGCCATAATAGAAAGATTTTCCCGGAATCCTGTGGAGAAATTATCTAGACAAGTCACATGAGCACCTAGTCTCAAGAGTTCTTCGCACAAATTAGATCCGATAAATCCTGCGCCGCCGGTAACCAGAATATTTTTACCGGTCAGTTTTTCTTTGAAATCGTACATACAATTAGCTGTAATATTTTTTTAATATTTTGCAAAGATAAGATTCTTTATCTGTCAATCTGTTAATTTTAAAATAACTTTCTATGTCGGGTACATCGATGTTGTATCCGGATCCGCTCTTGATGAGATTAAGATCCAGTTTCTGATTGTAAAACTGCTCTATAATCTCCAAAATTTCGATGATGGCATAGTTATATACATAGGCCACGTTGATAATTTTGTTAAGGTTTTTCTCGTCAATCAAATGAAGTGTTATGTTCAGAATATCCTCAGCATCAATCAGATTTCTGGTCGCTTTTGTATGGACGTTGATGGTCTCGTTATTTTTGACGGAGCGGATCAGGTAATTCATCAGAAGGTTAGGATTACCCCCTTTCCCTACGGCGTTGCTGACTCTCAGAATCAGATATTTGGAGCATCGGTTCTTGATCAGCTGTTCCATTTTTAGCTTGTGAAGCACGTAATCGCTGCCGGTTTTTGAGGAATCGTAAATGCTGCAGGTGGAGAAATAAATGAATATTTTGCCGGGATTTTCGGCGATTGTATCCAAGATCAGATTTTCCTCACGCAGAAATTCGCTCTCGCGGGTTTCCAAAGAGTTTGATACGCCCGATGCGAAAAGTACGACATCCTCACGGTCACTATCTGTAAATAATGAAGCAATCAATCCCTTTCCTACAATCATCTCAAAATGGTTTTTACAATTCTTTCCGCCGCGCTTCCATCGCCAAAAGGATTATTTTCGGTTTGGAAGACGTAGGATTTCGGGTCATTCCAGATCTGGTCAAATGTTGTTTTGATTTTTTCGGGATCACTGCCTACCAGAATTCCGCAGTTGCAATGAACCACCTCCGGACGTTCGGTCTCATTCCTCAAGATCAGCACGCGTTTTCTGAGACTTGGTGCCTCTTCCTGGATACCTCCGGAGTCGGAAATAATAAGCCTGGCAGCGGCCATCTTCTTGATCGTTTCTACATATGCAAGAGGCTCCAGAAAATGGATGTTATCAGGTTTTCCGGCCGTGAAGGTGTCGAAAATAATCTTCCGGGTATTAGGGTTGGGATGCAATGCCCATTCAAAAGTCACATGAGGATATTGCCATGCAAGATCTCCGATGGATTGAGCAATGTCCTGCAGAGGTTTTCCGATATTTTCTCTTCTGTGAGCTGTGATGAAGACTTTGTCCTGATACTCGACGGCAATATGCTCCTTTTCCAGGATGTAATGGATCATGTCCACGATCGTATTACCAGTCAGTTCCACTTTAGAAACCGGAATGCCTTCCGCGAGTAAGTTTTGCTGAGCTAATGCTGTGGGTGCAAAATTGATGTCCGATCCCAACGAAACCACGCGCCTGTTATATTCTTCCGGGAAGGGCAGCTGGATGTCAGACGTCCGCAGTCCGGCCTCGATATGGTAAAAGGTTTTGCGTTCCATAAAGGCAACGACAGAAGATGCCAAAACAGTGAACGTGTCGCCCTGAGCTACAATTTTGTCGATATTTTCTGTGTGGATAAGATCAGACAAACCATTGATCAGCTTGGCCAGCAGATTCGAGTTGGTAAAATCCAGCGATTGCGATGAGAGACGCGCATCCGGAACAACACCGAAACTCAGCTCCATCTTGGTCAGCAGATCGTCATGCTGTCCGGTATTGACCAAAAAAATCTCCTGGTTTTCTTTACGGAACTGGTGGATTACCGGGAAAATCTTTAAAAATTCGGGTCTTGTGCCATAGACCAGGGCTATTTTTGATGCCATCCAACTGTTTTATGCAAAAGTAATGATTATTAGGATTTCAGGCGCTTCCAGATATGCTTTACGAGCATTTTCAATGGAAACTGATTGAGAATGTCGTCTGCAGAAATGATCTTGAGATTATTAACGGCATTATGAATTTCTTTTTTTCCATTTTTGATAGCTGCCACATTCTGAAGATGATGGTAAGCATGGACGAAGTCTTTGAATGGATTCGGCGTATCGCGCTCGTGCCACGTGCCCACAAAGTGATGCGCTGCGTAATTCCTGGGAAGATCCAGGCAGAAGTAAGTAGAAGGATAGATCACAATGCCGTCTGCCAGCTCCTGATATTCATCTTTTTCCGGATTCACACCATATTCTTTCACCAAAAGATCCGACACGAAGACCGTATTGGTTGTCAGGTTAAAATCGGTTTTCTCATGGTAAAAATCCAGAACTTTCCTTGGCCAGGGATGACCTTCTTCCGTAGCCCAAAGCGCAGTGAAAGGCGAACCTTTGATCTCGAAACCGGAAAATGCGCGGTGGATGAGAAATTCGTCCAGCGAAAACTTAACTTCTACGTCAATGTCCATGTATATGCCGCCCTGCTCAAACAACGCCAGGGCGCGGGCATAATCCGACACGAAGGCCCACTTTTTACTTTCGGCAGCCAGGCGTACATATTCGCAGCAGTTGATATCGAAATTGGACTCGTTCCATTCAATAATTTCGTAATCCGGCAAGTTTTTTTTCCAGCTCTCCAGGCAGATGTAGAAAGATTGCGGCTTTGGATTGCCACCGAACCAGCAGTAATGTATTTTTTTGGGGATCATAGAGTGCTTTAGATATTAGTTAGGCCTTTCCATAAATTTTTGAGAAGCGGACCTATAGACTTTGTGTCCTTCAGCTGCTGCATCAGAAGCTTCAAATAATATGAGTCGGAAATGTTGAATTTTTTAGTTCGCAGTTCATTTTCAATGCGCTGTCTCATCGCATGGTTAAGCAAATTTCGATAACCTTCCGACTGATTTTTATCTATCAGGTCTTTATAAACATCATACGTAAACTTAATTTTTTTCCGGTGATCAAGAGACATAAAAACATTATTGCCATGGATCCTGTAAATGGCATCAAAATCATTGGTGTACAGACCTGATCCATGATCCAAAATATGATGTTTGATATGAGTGTCACAATAAAAATCATATTGCGCCAGCAGACTCAAATCCAAAGCAGAGCTACGGAAAACAATAGTCATCGTCTGGATTCTCATAAATTCTTCGAAATCTTTTTGAGAGAACCTAAAGCTGCTTTTACCCTGAAAGAAGTCCTTTCGGAAGTATGGGCAATCTGTGGTGGAACCATCGTTGTACAATTCTTTATATTGATGACAGGTCAAGCTCACATCTGGGTTTTGCTCCAGAAGATCAATTTGTTTTTGCAGTTTGTTCGGATTGGTCCAGAAATCGTCGCCTTCGCACATCGCAATATATTTTGCACCGGATTCCTGGCATTTTTGCAGGGTGAAAATGAAATTGGGCATCCAACCCAGATTTTTTGCCTGCTTTATGAATGTTACATTCTCTCGCTTGGGATGGTTTTCCAAATAATTATCAACGAATGCCTGCGTGTTGTCCGTGGACGCATCGTCGGATAGAAAGATGTGGTAATCAAAAGTAGTCTCTTGATCAAGAATGCTGGACAGAGCTTCAATAATATAATCCTGCTGATTATAAGAAATCATAAAAACCGCTACCAGAGGATTACTATTCATTTTTAGTGTAAGGAAATTTGTTGCGTGGACTGTTAATATAATCTGTTTTCAAAGATATAATTAAAAATCTGAGTCTTGGATAATGCGTATTTTACATTTTTGTTTTTTGGATAGACCTGAGACAATAATTTTATTTTTTGTAAAAAACCCAGGTTTTCTGTGTGCTTGAAATGAGAAATCATAAAACTGTCAATTTTACTTAGCATCATTTCATTTTCTGTATGGTAATAATCATCGCTCGTAAAATTGCCAATGCGGTGTTGTTTAAAATCTGCATTTTGATAAATCTGATGCAGCAATCCTTTCCACGCATTTTCCGAGTATAATTTTTCTACAAGATCATACTGCTTTTCAGCAGTTTCTTTACGAAAGCTGAAATCCTCTATCAGGTTGCTGACCAGATCTCTCCATTCTTGTTTGTTCTCAGGATAGATGATTCCGTTATTTTTATTGTCATTAAAAAGCTTCAGGGAACTCAAAGGATCATAATGCAGAACAAAGGGAATTTTTTTTTGCGCAGCCTGTAATAATGCGGTAAATGAGGGCAGAGGAAAGCCTTCCAGAAAAATATCCATTTGATTTTCTACCTCATTTAATTCTTCGGAATTTAAAACGCCCAGGTATTCGATTCGAGAATGCTGATATTGTTTGGCAAGAGCCGAATTTTTATCTACGCCAACGATATTTATTTTGACATTGAGATGTTTTTCAGCAATGGCAAGAATCTCTTTGTAAAAATTATAATTTTCATTGGGCGTATATTTATACAGACTTCCTGTACTCAGGATATTGACAGGATTTTTATCATTATCCTCGTCATAATTTTTGATAAAGTCGGGAGACTTCAGAGGTATTGGCAAGACCGACTGATCATCAATATTTCTCCTTTGCTTATCAAGGCTGATGTTGGATTCGCGTATCTGAATCAGAATGTCAGTGATTGCAGCTCCCAACCAGAAAGTATGGTCGGCGTGGTTGAGCAATAGAACCGGCGTTTTTATATTTTCATCCGACAATGCCAGGAGCGGAATAGCGTCATTGGGATTGGTGTGGAGAATGATGTAATCATA
>DBLQ01000023.1:686-25749 GCA_002297505.1 Flavobacteriales bacterium UBA720 | reverse complement strand
ATTGGCAATGTAATGCTTTAGCTCCAGAGCTTTCTGTAATTTGGGCTGGTTTTTCAGGGCGAGCAAGTTGGCATCATTTTTCTCATTGTATGAGAGAACCACATCTTCCACGTCTTTCGGATCCTGTGCAGTGGCAATAAGCGTATGTCTATTCCCGGAGTCCAATCTTATCCAATTGAATAATAGCGCAGAATGGCCACCTACTTTTTTTACACCTGTGCAGATGTGAAGGATGCTTTTTTCTGCCCGACTGATTTTGGGAATCTGGTTCTGAAACGGTTCTAGAGTTTTGCCAATCGCAATAAGAATTTTCTCCAGAGAATGAAGTTTGTAAAAACCACTAAAGTTAAGCCAGGCAAATGCAGCTGTAAATTCGATGTAATTGACACAATCCTCGTACAGACCTTTTTTGTATAACGCTTGAGCTGTTTTAATTCTTTTTGCAAGATATTTTTTATTGTTCTCCAGAACAGACATTATTTAGAATTGATTTAATAGGTCAATAACTCTTGAAACTTCTTCATCGCTCATCACCGGGCTGATTGGCAAACTCAGAACCTCTTCATGGATCTGCTCTGTAATAGGCAATGAGAGATCATTCCATTCCTGATAAGCCTTCTGCTGGTGTGGAGGAATCGGATAATGAATCAGACTCTGGATGCCGTTTTCTGTGAGGTGATTTTGTAAAGCTGACCTTTCTGCAGTTCTGATCACAAAAACATGCCACACGTGCTCATGTTCATTTTCAGGATTTTCAGGAAGCGTTATTTTCGGATTTTTGATTTCGGAAATGTATCGTTTTGCAATATTTCTGCGATATCGATTCTCTTCATCAATGTATTTTAATTTGACATCTAACACGGCAGCCTGGATCTCGTCTAGTCTGGAGTTCAAGCCTTTATAGATATTCACATATTTTTCATTGGATCCATAATTGGCAAGGGCCCGGATGGTTTTAGCTAATTCCGCGTCATTGGTAGTTACGGCTCCGGCATCTCCCAATGCTCCCAAGTTTTTCCCGGGATAAAAGCTGAATCCTGCAGCATCTCCCAGATTTCCGGATTTGATACCACTCCACTCTGCGCCGATAGCCTGTGCATTATCCTCGATAATTTTGAGATGATATCTGGCTGCAAGGTTTTTCAAGGCCTCAGAAAAAACAACACGACCTTGTAAGTGTACAATTAAAATGGCTTTGGTTTTTGTAGTTATTTTTTCCTCGATTTTAGAGATGTCGATATTATAAGTGCTCAAATCCGGCTCGACCAAAACAGGTGTTAAACCATTGTCTGATAATGCAAGGATAGATGCGATATATGTATTAGCCGGAACGATAACTTCATCTCCAGGCTTCATAAAACCTAATTCTATGTAAGCTTTGAAAATGAGACGTAATGCATCCAAACCATTAGCAACCCCAATGGAATGGCGAGATCCAATATACTGTGATAGATTTTTTTCAAAAGTTTTTACTTCATCTCCTAACAGATACCAGCCTGAACGAAAAACATTGATTAGTTTTTGCTCAATTTCTTCTTGGTATAATAGGTTTATTTTTTGAAGATCAAGGAATTTAATCATTAATGTATTTTTAATTGAGAAAGATTACAAATGAACTTTAAAGCTGATTAATTCCTTAGAATTAGTCGTTTTCGTAATTATTTTTTAGTTTCCATGAGTTGAAGCCTTCTTCTTCCCAAGGCATATTTCTGGAAAAGTTATATGGCCAGGGATAATGGGATGCACCAGTCTCTCTAGATTTGAGCTCTCTCACGTCTTTGATTCTCTTTCCCGGATTGCCAATGATTAAGGAATAATCTTCATATTTTCCACCTACCAGAGATTGGGCACCTACCAAACAATGCTTTCCAATTTCTGTTGAAGGCAGGAGAACTGTTCCCACAGCAATTTGAGAAAAATCGCCAATGGTAGCACCTACACAGATGTCTGATGGTGGCGTGGGATCGTTGGTAAGCACAACATATGGATAAATAAAAACAAAATTACCAATCGTGGATTGCTGACCTATATGGACGTTACTGTGTAGCCAGCAATTGTCCCCAAATTCTACATAACCTTGGATGTCAGTTACAGTTCCTAAACGACAATTATTACCAAATTTAGATTTCTCGCGGATTGTTACTCTGTGACCAGTGGAAAAATTTTTTCCAAAAATAGAATCGGAATAGATTATTGTATGGCTGCGGATCAAGGCATTTTCCCCAATAATGGTTGGTGGATTTTCATAATTTTCCTTAAAATAATAATCATTCTGAGGCTCACCAATGATGCAGTCGTTTGCAATAATAGAATTATCGCCTATAGTAACATTATCATAGATGACTGTATTATCTCCGATTTTCACATTGCTGCCCAGTTTGGCTTTAGGACTTATATAAACATTTCTGTTGTTGAATTTCATCTGTGTGCTTTTTAGTTATTTTGAAAATGATTTGAAATCTTCATAATTGCGGATATAATCCTCTTCTATAAACTGTTCCGAAGCCAGACAGAGCAAAACGGCATTATGAGAAAACCGGATATCCCGCCAAATTAGCTTAGGAATATAGATACCCGTTGAAGGACTGTCAAGGATGAAATGCTGCTGGTTGCCATCCAGGTCTTCAGTGTTGAATTCTATAGTTCCAGATACAGCGAAAATGAGCTGTTCTAGTTGTTTATGCGCATGTCCGCCGCGTGTCACATCCTGAGGAGTGTAATATGTCCAATAAACACGTTTTACCTCGAAAGGTATATTCTGCGGATACTCAGCAACGGTTATAAAACCCAATTGTGAGGATCCGATTTTGTCAAACTTAATAATATGAGGCTCTTTTAACATTTCAAGATATTTTATAATCAAAATCCGGTCTTATGACACCAGGTAAAATTCTCATGTTTTTACCTATCTTTATATTCTCTACTTCGAAACCGACAATCTCATTCGCTATGAATAAAGCCGTCCTCTGATTTTCTCCAAAAATAAGTTTGAAATAGTAATTTCCCGCGTTCAAAAGGTTTTGAGGTAGTTCGAACTCGACAGTATATTCCTTTCTTTTCGAGTCATTATTGGTTGTGATCAGCGCGCCTGTATGGAATACCACATTTTCTTCATATGTCCTTAATTCAAACGTTGCATCCAGATTGATATCTTCCTTATAATTAAAAAAACGAAGTTTCACACGGGCTCCGGATTCTATGTCTAAAAATTTCCCATTGGCAGGTAATACGGTGAATTCCAGAATTCTGATGTTCTCATTTCCGATGATTTCTGCCGGATCGCCATTGTCCATATAAGAACTTCTTTTCTCATTGTTTTTCTGATACTCTGCCACGGTATCTGCAATACCGCCTGTGTATAATAATTGTCCCTGACTTAATAAGATACCATTGTTGCATAATTCCTTAACAGCGGTCATATTATGACTCACAAACAACACTGTTCTGCCTTCTCCCTTACTTACATCGCCCATCTTTCCGAGGCACTTTTTCTGGAATTCGGCATCACCTACGGCCAGAACTTCATCCACAATCAATATTTCTGATTCCAGATGGGCCGCCACTGCGAAGGCCAGGCGCACATACATCCCGGAGGAATAGCGCTTTACAGGAGTATCTATATACCGCTCTACACCGGAAAATGCAACGATCTCGTCAAACTTCCGGGCAATCTCTTTTCTCGTCATGCCAAGGATGGCACCGTTGAGGAATACGTTTTCCCGGCCGGTCATTTCCGGATGGAAGCCTGTTCCTACTTCCAGCAATGATGCAATTCTCCCGTTGGTCAGTATTCTTCCGGTCGTTGGCTTCGTAACTTTACTTAAAAGTTTCAATAAGGTGGATTTTCCGGCGCCATTTCGTCCGATAATTCCTACGGCATCGCCTTGTTCTATCTCAAAGTTAATGTCCCGCAGAGACCATACATAATCACTTTCTCCCTTTTGGGTTCTGTCGTTGGATTCTCCAATTTTCAGATAAGGATCTTCTTTACCCCGGATCTGGTGCCAGAAACGGTTAAGGTCATGAGAAAGCGAGCCGGTCCCAACCTGTCCCAGACGGTATTGTTTTGCTATATTTTCAGCTTTTAACGCTAATGCCATCTTTTAATTTTAAATTAAACAGTATCCATAAAGCCTTTTTCCACTTTATTGAAGATCACAGTACCTATTGCGAGTATTAAAAAAATAAGAAAAGTGCTTATCATTAACATGTTAGCATTAAAATCTCCAACGCCAAGCCAGGCATATTTGAAACACTCGAAAATCCCCGTCAGCGGATTATAAAAAGCAATGGTTTTGAAAATACCCTTCAGACTGGAAGCCGGATAGATGACTGGCGTGGCGTACATGTACAGACTGATACCGAAGGTCAGCAGCATTTGCAGATCACGGTATTTGGTTGTTAATGAGGAAAATATCATGCCCATTCCCAGAGCAAAAACTGCCATTAAAATAATTAAAAAAGGTGTAGCGAGAATCCACCAGTTAGGTTGCACTTCTCCTTTGAATAGGTAATAAAAAAAAACAATCAGGAAAAGTCCCATCTGGACGCCGAAGCGCATTAAGTTGGACAGTACAATGGATATCGGCATAATCAGTCTTGGAAAATAAACTTTGCCAAATATTCCCGCATTGGTGGTGAAGACATTAGAGGTCGCAGTGAGGCAGGACGAAAAATAATTCCATAAAGTAATGCCCGCAAGATAGAACAGGATTTTTGGAGCGCCGTCCGTAGACAGCTTTGCGATATTCCCAAAAACCACAATGTATACAATGGTCGTAAAAATCGGATTGATGAAAAACCAAACCGGTCCTAAGATTGTTTGCTTGAAACTGGAAACAAAATCACGCTTTACAAACATGTAAGCGAGATCTCTGTAGCGCCAAACCTCTTTCAGATTAAGATCAAAAAGAGAATGATTGGATTCTATGGTTTCCGTCCATTGTTGCTTATAGTCATCACTCATCTGTGCTTGTGTTTAAGTTTATTTGATCAGGTTTTTCAGGTATTCTCCATACCCGCTTTTACCATATTTTGCCGCTGTTTCCAGAAGCTTTTCTTCATTGATGAACTTATTTCTGAACGCAATCTCCTCAATACATCCGATTTTGAAACCTTGTCTCTTTTCGATCACGCTCACAAATTCTGAAGCGTCCTGAAGAGAATCGAAAGTTCCGGTGTCCAGCCAAGCCGTTCCTCTGTCCAATACACCAACTTCCAGTTTGCCCTGGCTGAGGTAAACATTGTTCACATCGGTGATTTCCAGCTCTCCTCGTGGAGAAGGTTGGATATTTTTGGCAATTTCTACAACATCATTATCATAAAAATATAGACCTGGAACAGCGTAGTTTGATTTGGGTTCCACAGGTTTTTCTTCGATGGACAGTGCTTTAAAATCACCATCAAATTCTACCACGCCGTATCTTTCCGGATCAGAAACATGGTAGGCGAAGACCACACCGCCCTCCGGGTTGGTTTTGTTTTTCAACAATGTTCCCATTTCGGAACCGTAGAAAATATTGTCACCTAAAACCAGCGCTGCTGCATCGTTCCCGATGAACTCATCACCCAGAATAAAAGCCTGTGCCAATCCATCCGGACTCGGCTGGACTTTATATTGGATATTGCAACCAATCTGAGAGCCATCTCCCAACAGTTTGATAAAACCTTCCTGGTCGTGTGGTGTGGTGATGATCAAAATATCTTTGATCCCGGCCAGCAACAATGTTGACAGCGGGTAATAGATCATCGGCTTGTCATAAACCGGCATCAGCTGCTTGCTCACAGCAATTGTCAGCGGATAAAGTCTTGTTCCGGAACCTCCGGCGAGAATTATTCCTTTCATTTTGGTATCAGTTTGTGTTTATGAATATTGACTTTCGTAGTATTTTTGATAGTCGCCGGAAGTTACATTGTCCAGCCATTCTTTGTTGTCCAGGAACCAATCGATTGTTTTTCCCAATCCTTCTTCAAAGGTTACAGACGGTTTCCAGCCCAGATCTTTATTCAGTTTCGAAGCATCAATGGCGTAACGTTTGTCGTGACCAGGTCTGTCCTTCACGTAAGTAATCAACTTTTCCGAATAACCCGCTGGTTTTCCTAATTTTGCGTCCAATTGTTTGATCAGTTCTTTAACCAGATCAATATTCTGCCACTCGTTGAATCCGCCGATGTTATAAGTTTCGCCAGTCTTCGCCTCGTTGAAAATCTGATGAATGGCCTTGGCGTGATCAATAACAAATAACCAGTCTCTTGTATACTTTCCGTCACCGTAGATTGGCAATGGTTTTTCGTTCAGAATATTGGAAATGCAAAGTGGAATCAATTTCTCTGGGAAGTGATTCGGGCCATAATTGTTGGAACAATTAGACAGAATAAATGGCATTCCGTAAGTATTTCCATAAGCTCTTACCAAATGGTCAGAAGCGGCTTTGGATGCGGAATACGGAGATTGTGGATCGTAGGGTGTGGTCTCCAAAAAGAAACCGGTTTCACCAAGACTACCATAAACTTCGTCAGTAGACACGTGGTAGAATAGGTTTTTTCTAGGTTCGTTCGGGAATCTTCCGTGGGTATGGTCCGGGTTCAAAGTCCAGAATTCGATACACAGATTCAGAAGATTGGCTGTTCCGTTAACGTTTGTATTAATAAAAGCATTAGGATCTGTGATGCTTCTGTCTACGTGACTTTCAGCCGCCAAATGAACAACAGCGTCCGGATTGTACTTTTCAAAAACTTTTCTAAGTTCTTCCGGTTTTGTAATATCTGCTTTTTCGAAAACGTAATTAGCTTCGTTTTCGATGTCTTTCAGATTCTCAAGATTTCCAGCGTAAGTTAAAGCATCAAGATTGATGATTTTAGAATCTGGATTGTTTTTTACAAATTCTCTAACCACGTGAGAACCTATGAAACCGGCTCCTCCGGTGATGATGATATTTTTCATAAATGTTTTTTATAAAAATTTGATTAGTTTTTTTAATCGTTTCCGAATAAATCTCTGGTATATACTTTTTCTCTGACGTCTTCCAGTTCCGGTGTTTTCCGGTTGGAAATGATAATGTCACATTCTTGTTTAAAGGCCTCCAGATCACGAGATACCTTTGAGCCGAAAAAAGAGTCTTCTTTCAGAACGGGTTCATAAACAACCACTTCTACACCTTTGGCCTTGATCCTTTTCATAATGCCCTGTATCGCGGATGCCCGGAAATTATCTGATCCGGATTTCATAATTAAGCGATAAACGCCAACTTTCTTTGGCTTTTTTTCCAAAATGGAATCGGCAATAAAATCTTTTCTGGTACGGTTGGCATCTACAATAGCCTGGATAAGATTGTTAGGCACCGAGTTATAATTGGCTAGCAATTGTTTGGTATCTTTTGGAAGGCAATAACCGCCATATCCAAAAGAAGGATTGTTGTAATGAGAACCAATTCTTGGGTCCAGCCCTACACCTTCTATAATTTGGCGGCTGTCCAATCCGTGTATTTGGGAATAACTGTCCAGCTCATTGAAGTAAGCCACACGCATCGCCAGATAGGTGTTTGAAAATAATTTGATAGCCTCCGCCTCTGTTCCATTGGTGAAGAGCGTTGGGATGTCTTTTTTGATGGCTCCTTCTTTCAGAAGATTTGCAAAAACCGTTGCCCGCTCACTTTGCTCTCCAATGATGATTCTTGATGGATAGAGATTATCGTATAACGCTTTGCCTTCTCTCAAAAATTCGGGAGAAAATATAATATTGTCAAAATCTAACTCTTTCTTTAGATTTTCTGTGAAACCAACAGGGACCGTTGATTTGACAATCACTACTGCGTTGGGATTGTTTGCTTTAACCTCTTTGATCACATTTTCAACACTGCTGGTGTCGAAGTAGTTGGTAGCAGGGTCATAATCCGTTGGCGTTGCAACAATTACAAAATCTGCATTTTTGTAAGCGGTCTCTTTGTCAAGACTAGCTTTCAGGCGGAGATCCTTAGTTTGTAGAAATTCCGTAATTTCGTGGTCGTCGATGGGAGATTGCTTGTTGTTAAGCATTTCTACCTTCTCCGGAATGATATCTAAAGCGATGACATCATGATGCTGCGCCAGAAGAACAGCATTGGACAGGCCGACATATCCGGTTCCGACAATTGTAATATTCACAAAGAATAGGTTTTAAAATTCAGGCAAAAATAAGAAAAAATTGTTTGTGCTTCCTATAATTGAATCAATTGGTTTCTTGTATATTAAAGAAAAAATAATTATCTTTGCAAAAGATTTACGGAAAAAATGGGAAGGCTTTCGCAAGAAATGCCTTTTTTCGTAGATGTAATTTGATGTAATGCTATGGATTTTAAAGCGGAAGTAACACGTTTGGTAAACGATTTTCTGGATACAAGGCCGGACCTTTTTTTGGTAGACCTCAAGATTTCCCCTTCATCTGATATTACAGTTATCCTGGATGGCGATCAGGGCGTATCGCTGCAGGATTGTCTGGATGCCAGCCGTGCTGTTGAGTTTAATCTGGATCGGGAAGTACATGATTTCGGTCTTCAGGTGATGTCGGCAGGGCTCAGCGAGCCTTTGGTCTCGCCGAGACAGTTCAGGAAAAATATTGGCAGGTCGATAGATGTTTTGCTTGCAGATGATTCTCAAGTGGAAGGAGAACTGGTGAATGTAGATGAAGAGAAAATTGTGATCCGCTTGGAGTACAGACGTCCGAAGCTGGTAGGCAAAGGCAAGGAAGATGTGGTAGAGGATAAGGAAATTCCGTATTCCGAAATCAAGAAAGCATTGGTAGTAATAAAATTTTAACAATATGATGAACGGTGTTGATTCGTAACAGGATCAGTCATTGGTTCTCACTTATCATTTATAACATAGTATGGATAATTTAGCTTTAATAGAAGCCTTTGGTGATTTTAAAGAAATAAAAAATATCAGTAAGATTGACCTGATGGCGATCATTGAGGATGCTCTGAAGACGCTTCTCAGAAAAAGATACGATTCCGATGACCATTTTGATGTAATTGTGAATCCTGATAAAGGTGATTTCCAGATTTTCCTTAATAAAGTTATTGTAGAAGACGATATGTCCGAGGATGATGATTTGGAAATTGAAATTTCAGAAGTTAGAAAAATTGACCCTACTTTTGAGGTGGGCGAAGAATATACACAGGAGATTCCGGTTTCCAAATTGGGAAGACGTAATATCCTGACGCTGAAGCAGATTTTGGCAACTAAAATCCAGGAGCATTTCAATGCTTCACTTTACGATCAGTTCCGTGATAAAATCGGTGAGCTGGTAGTAGGAGAGGTCCACCATATCCGTCATAAGCATGTGATTCTTCTGGATGATGAAGGCAATGAATTTATCCTTCCGAAGGAAAATCAGATACCTTCTGATTTCTTCAAAAAAGGAGACAATGTGAGAGCTATTGTGGAAAGTGTAGACTTCCGTGGTTCTAAGCCGCAGATCATCATTTCCAGAACTGCTCCTAAGTTTTTGGAAGAATTGCTGGAGCTTGAGATTCCGGAAATCCAGGATGGAACCATTATGCTTAAAAAAGTGGTAAGAATCCCGGGTGAGAAAGCAAAAATTGCGGTGGATGCTTATGATGACAGAATTGATCCTGTAGGTGCCTGCGTAGGGGTCAAAGGTTCCCGAATCCATGGTGTTGTAAGAGAATTGCGCAATGAGAACATCGACGTGATTCAGTGGTCCAAAAATCCTGAGATTTTGGTAAAGAGAGCTTTGGGGAATATCACGATTAACAAAATCGAGGTTAATCCGGAAACCAATTATGCTTTGGTTTACACGCCTGTGGATGAGATTTCTAAAGTCATCGGTAAGCAGGGTCAGAATATCAAGTTGGCATCATGGTTGTCTGGTTATGAAATCGATGTTTACAGAGAGACTTCCGAAGATGATGACGTAGAACTGGTAGAATTTAACGATGAAATCGAATCCTGGATTATCGACGAGTTCAAAAAAGTAGGATTGAACACTGCAAGAAGCGTTCTGGACAAGGATACCGAAGCATTACTGAACATCGTAGATCTGGAAGAAGAAACGATTGAAGATGTCAAAAATATTCTGAGAGAAGAATTAGAAGGATAAATCAATAGGAATGTGAAAAATCATTCTTAATAATAAATTTAATAAAAAGAAAAATTAAAGCTTAAAAGCTTAAAACGCTAAAAGCCAAAAGCAAATTAATATTTATGCCAAAAATAAGATTAAATAAAGCCGTTAAAGAACTTAACATTTCGATTCCCAGAGCCGTGGAGTTCCTCCAGGGAAAAGGGATAGAGGTGGACAGTAATCCTAACGCTCTATTGCAAGAACAGGCATTTTCTGCATTGGAAGCTGAGTTCCGGAAAGATGGAGAACAGAGAAAAGCTTCCCATGAGGTGGTGATTTCCAAAGTTCCTGATGAAAAATTAGCGATCGAGGAAAAAGCCCCTGAGGTAATAAGAGCCAAAGCAAACGTCACTCAGGAACCGAAAGTTCTTGGAAAAATAGACCTCAACCCTGCAAAACCTGCAGAGGAACCGGCGCCAGTCAAGGAAACTCCGGTGGAGGAAAAACCAGAGGTTGCGAAAAAAGAGGAAAAGCAAGAATTCAAAGTTCTTGATAAAATTGACCTCTCCAAAATAGACTCGGGCAGATCCAAGCCTTCGAATAAGGAGAAAGAGACTCCGAAAGAAACTCCTGCTGCTCCTCAAGAAGAGGTAAAGCCAGAGGTGAAACAGCCTGAACCGAAGGCCGCAGCACCAGAAGGCACTGCAACGCCGGCATCGGATGAGCCACAGAAAATTGAAACCGTTTACCAAAAATTGGATGGACCAAAAATCCTTAAACAAACGGTTGACCTTTCCCAGTTCAACAAACCAAAATCTTCTTCCAATTCCAACGCTGCGAAGAAGAAAAGAAAACGTATCACCAAAGATACGCCGGGACAGGCCAATACAGGGCAAGGTAATCAGCAAGGCGGACAGAACAGACCTGGACAAGGCGGACAAAATCGTCCTCAGGGTCAGGGCGGAAACAACCAGGGCGGAAACCGAGGCGGAAATAACCAGAACCGAGGCGGCAACAATAATAACCGCGGCGGAAACAACCGTGGCCAGCGTGTGATGCCGGTAGAACTTACCGATGAGCAGGTTAAAAATCAAATCAAAGAAACTTTAGAAAAACTGACCAATAAAGGCGGTAAGTCTAAAGGATCTAAACATAGAAAAGAAAAAAGAACCTGGAGAAGAGAGCAGGATGAGCTTCAGCAAGAGATGGATGCTCAGGACAGAACTCTGAAGGTAACGGAATTCATCACCGTGAGCGAATTGGCTTCCCTGATGAACGTGAGTGCCACAGAAGTTATCTCCGCTTGTTTCTCACTTGGGGTAATGGTAACCATGAACCAGCGTCTGGAAGCAGACACTCTGACTTTGGTTGCCGACGAATTTGGATACAAGATCGAGTTCTCCGATGCAGATGTGGAAGAAGCCGCAGCAGAAGAAGAACCAGATGCAGAGGAAGATTTGCTGCCTAGAGCGCCAATCGTTACCGTCATGGGACACGTGGATCACGGTAAAACATCCTTATTGGATTATGTGAGAAAAACCAATGTGATCGCCGGCGAATCCGGAGGTATTACGCAGCACATCGGTGCGTACAATGTGAAACTGGAGAACGGACAGAGAATTACATTCCTCGATACGCCAGGTCACGAAGCCTTTACGGCAATGAGAGCCAGAGGTGCACAGGTAACGGATATCGCGATCATTGTGGTAGCAGCGGATGACGATGTGATGCCACAAACCAAGGAAGCCATCTCGCATGCTCAGGCCGCGGGTGTTCCTATGATTATTGCGATCAATAAAGTTGATAAGCCGAATGCCAATCCGGATAATATCCGCCAGCAACTTTCCGGGATGAATATTCTGGTAGAAGAATGGGGCGGTAATGTGCAGGCACAGGAGATTTCTGCCAAATTTGGTAATAATGTAGATTTACTATTGGAGAAAGTGCTTTTGCAGGCTGAATTGTTAGAATTGAAATCCAATCCTAATAAGCAGGCCAGCGGTGTAGTCATCGAAGCTGCATTGGATAAAGGGCGTGGTTATGTAGCCACAATGCTTGTTCAGAACGGTACGTTAACTGTCGGCGATTACGTCTTGGCTGGTAAAAATCACGGTAAAGTGAAAGCGATGCTGGACGAGCGTGGACGTGCTATGGAAAAGGCAGGACCATCTATTCCGGTTACCATCCTCGGATTGGACGGTGCGCCTACTGCGGGTGACAAATTCAGAGTTTTCGCAGACGAAAAAGAAGCGAAATCCATTGCCAACAAACGTGAGCAATTGCAACGTGAGCAGTCCATCAGAACTAAGAAACATCTTACTTTGGACGAGATCGGACGTCGTATCGCCTTAGGAGATTTCAAAGAATTGAATATCATCCTTAAAGGTGACGTGGATGGTTCCGTAGAAGCATTATCCGATCAGTTACAAAGGTTGTCTACTGAAGAGATTCAGGTCAATATCCTCCACAAAGGTGTCGGACAGATTACCGAAAGTGATATCCTCCTGGCTGCAGCATCGGATGCAATCGTGATCGGCTTCAACGTCCGAGCCAGCGTTAATGCGAAAGATATTGCGGATAAGGAAGAAGTGGAAATCAGAACATATTCTATTATCTACAAAGCGATTGACGAAGTGAAGGAAGCGATGGAAGGATTACTTTCTCCGGAAATTCAGGAACAGGTTATTGGTAATGTAGAGATCCGGGAAGTGTTCAGGATTTCAAAAGTGGGTTCTATTGCCGGATGTATGGTTCTGACAGGAAAAGTAACGAGAAATTCAAAAATCAGATTACTCCGAGATGGCATCGTGAAATTCGACGGCGAATTGGAAAGCTTGAAACGTTATAAAGACGATGTGAAAGAAGTAACTAAAGGTTACGAATGTGGCCTCAATATCAAAGGTTACAACGATATAGAAGTGGGCGACATTCTTGAAGTCTACGAAGAAGTAGCTGTTAAGAAAAAGCTTAAATAAAAAGGAAACCTGCTGAAAAGCAGGTTTTTTTATGCCTCATAATGTTATTTATAATAATTCTAAATAAATACCTGGTGCAATACATAACTTATATACGCATGCTAGATGGGTATATGAGATATAGGTAAATCTATTAGCTAATTTTAGTGAATTATTAAAAAAAATAGGTTTCAAATTATTGATTATAAATTGAATCTCTAAAAACTTTGTTTTTCTAATATATTGCGCTTTGTCTTGTTAATTTTTTTTAACATATTTGCAGATTATAATTAAATAGTGTTAATATGAATGTAAAATTACGATTGTTATCCGTTGGGGTTTTGTTCTTTACGGGACAAGCATTGACGGCACAGAAGGCAAAGTCTGATACTTCACAAGTTAAAAGTATAGAAGAGGTAGTGCTGGTAGGAGGAATTAAGCTGGATCCTACTGTAAAACTGGGCTCTTATACTGTGGTCTCGAAACAAAACTTTGAATCGACACCAGTTGCTTCGGTAGATGAAGTACTAAACGGAAGGGTAGCTGGTTTAGTATTCTCTACTAATGGCGGTGATCCAGGATCTACTAATATGGTGACAATTCGTGGTGTAGGGTCACTTATTGGAACACCCAATCCACTATATGTAATTGATGGTGTGGTAGTTGGTAAAGGCTCTGATAACTCTCAGGTTATGGAATCTTGGAATCCGCTTGCAAGTATTGATCCTAACTCAATAGAAAAAGTGTCAGTTCTTAAAGATGCTTCTGCTACTGCATTATACGGAGCTAGAGGTGCAAACGGTGTAATTGTAATTACTACGAAGAGAGGTAAGTACAATCAAAAAACGCGATTTAACTTGTCTAGTGATATGTCTGTCCAAGATGTGGCGTATGATAAGCAGAAATACATGAATGCGGACGAATATCTTAGATGGGGAGGACTTACACTTTTCAATAAGGGTGGTTTTGCGGACATGCAGGCAGCTATAGATCAGTTTGCTCTGAATAACAACTATGATGGTTTCACTGATGAAAATTGGCAAAAACGAGTGCAGCGTAATAATTCAGTTGTTAATACGTATAATTTTTCTGCAACTGGAGGTGGCGAAAATACGTCATTTAGATTAGGAGGATCATATTACCAGAACGAACCATTAGTTCTGAATAGTAAATTTGATAGGATAAGTTTGACGTCAGCAATCGATCACCGAATCACGGATAAATTTAGCCTTGCATTCAATTCAAATTTCACTAATGTAGAAAGAAGAACTTACGATGATGGTGGAGCTTACCGAAATCCATGGTTAACTAACTGGTACATTGCACCAATTTATCCTGCTTACAATCCGGATGGAACCTATAATCAGACAAATTTGGGTAATGGTAATGACAACTTTAATCCCTTGGCTATTCAGAATATGGATTTCATGACCGGATCCATAAAGACTTTCGTTTCTTCTGTTAGTGGTGATCTAAAACTTGCAAAGGGGTTTTCTGCTAATTCACTATTCGGTGTTCAATATCAGGCTTTAGATGAAAAGCAGTTTTGGCATCCAGATATTGGGGATGGATTTGCTAATGGTGGATACGTTTACCAAGCAAGAACAAGTGCTTTCGACTGGAACTGGAATAACTCTTTGAACTATAAAAAGGTTTTTGCAGAGAAACATGATTTGGAACTGTATTTAGGAATGGAGTACCAAGAGCATAAATATTTTACGCTAATTGCTCAAGGCAATAATCTATCTCAGCCTCTGCCATATCTTACTTTTGCGACACCTCCATTTTTACAATCAGGTGAGGATAGATTAAAGTGGACTCAAATCTCCTATTATTCGAGACTGAACTATACGTTTGATACTAAATATAATATTGCTGCCAACTTTAGAAGAGATGGTAACTCAACATTAGGTAATACAAAATTTGGAAACTTTTGGTCTGTAGCTGGTGGATGGAATATGGAGAAGGAAACATTCATCCCTGAATTTTTTGAGCAGTTGACATTAAGAGCTAATTATGGTGAGCTAGGAAATATTCCATATGCAGATCAATGGGGCCCTCAATACAACGCTTTAGCACTTATACGTCCTGCGGCGCTTTATGCAGCCGACACGGCGGCAACTATCAGCAATCCAGGTAATGAAGATCTTCGATGGGAGGTTTCAAAGCAATTTAATTTTGGTTTAGATTTCACAATTTTAAATAATAACATTAGTGCTTCAGTTGATGTTTACCAAAGAAAAACTGTAGATGCCATTAATCCATTTACTACAGCAGCAACTGCAGGAGGTCCTGATAGTTTTCTTGTAAATGTCGGAGATATTCTTAATAAAGGTCTAGAGGCTACAGTTAACTTTAAGCCTATCAATAAAGATTTTAAATGGATTTTGGATGCTAATTTTGCCTATAATAAAAATACCATTGAAAAATTGTCTTTCCCCGATCAGATTGATCTTGATGGTGGTACAGGTAACAATATGAGAGCACTAGCACAGGGTCATCTTTTAGGTGAATATTATACATACGATTGGGCAGGCGTTGATCCCGCTACAGGAGCTGGACTTTTTTACACAGATGCCTCACATAGTGCAACAACAACCAATAGAGCTGAAGCTAAAAGGGTATGGCAGGGCAAATCACCTTTCCCAAAATATACAGCTGGCCTAAAAAGTGAGTGGAGATATAAAGGCGTTTCTCTAAGTATGTTTTTCACTGGGCAGTTTGAATATTCTGTTCACAACAGATGGCAAAATTACATTCTGGGAGATGGATCTGCAATCAATAATCAAATTACTGATGCACTGTACGATAGCTGGACCCCAACAAATACAACTGCTTCCAATCCTATACAGTTAGCAAATAACCCTTCGAATGCAGCAGGACCTTCCACTAGATGGATGAGAGATGGTGATCATATTCGTTTGAAAGAAGCTAGACTATCTTACAGTTTTGGTTCTTTGCTGAAAGAATCCGGAATTGATAATTTAACAGTTTATTTACGAGGTGTCAATCTTTGGATTTATACATTTGACAAAACACTAACATTCGATCCGGAATCAAATTCAAATGCTGGAGGTGCATCATGGGTAGGGAAAGGTCTTTATGACTATACCTCACCATTGATGAGAAGTGTCTCCTTTGGTGTTTCATTAGATTTTTAAAACATTACAAACATGAAATTATTTAAATATTTTATTGCCGCAACTATAAGTGCAGCTTTATTTTCTTCTTGTTCGGAAGAACGACTTATTGAAGATCCTGTTGATCAGTTTCCAATTGAACAAGCTATCACAAAGGAAAGTGATATGCGAAACTTATTAAATGGTGTATATGATCAATATTCAAGTTCCAGAGGTTTTGGGGCGGATATACTTGCCTTCGGGGACTTAATTTCAGATAATGTCTTCATAACTTCAACTAATACTGATGTGGCATTTAGAAACACAGGCTTCCTCAACTGGTCTGCTGATATATCTGATTTTGGAATGCTAGATGAGTTGTATGACGGTATTATTTTGGCTAATCTTGTTATAAATAGCAATAAGTTAGAAGAAACTCCTAATGTAATCAATTATAAGGGAGAGGCAAGAATTGCTAGAGCTTTAGGCTATTTCTATGCTGTCAGCTTCTATTCTCCAAATCCCACTTCTGGTGTCAACCAAGAATATGGTGTTCCTCTCAATTTAGGAGTTTACAATCCTCAGATTAAATTGCCCAGAGCAACTGTGTCTGAAGTATATGATCAAATCATCACGGATCTTACAACGGCGATTAATACAATGACTATTGATATTCCACAAGATAAAGGTTACTTAAGTAAGACAGCAGCAAAACTGCTGTTATCAAGAGTGTATCTTACCAGAGGTCAGGCTGGTGATTATCAGAAAGCTATTCAATACGCTGACGAAGTGATTGATGTAGCCGGGGACAACAGAGGTCAAGGGAGTTTTAGATTTGTAGGTATGGATCCTGACAAGACATTCAACGAAAATAAGGAGGATTATGTAAACTATTTTTCTGCAGCTGATAAAGCTTTGACTGCTAATAGGCCAGAAACCGTTTGGGAAATTAATATGGATCAGACAGCGAGTGAAAATCCTGGAGTGAATGAGGCTCTTTCTTCATTCTATGCTAACAACGGATCGAAAAGAAGATTTTTGTTTACAAGTAATTTTTATTCGTCATTCGTTACCAATGATATGAGGAGAGGCTTGCTTAATAATGTGGGTACTCCTAATGAGGGTGTTGGTGTTCCTAGAGGTGTTTGGACACGTAAATATGTAGTAGCTGTTACTGTTAATGGAACCAGTGCACCACATACACAGAATGTTAAGGTCTTAAGAATGTCGGAGGCATATCTTAATAAGATGGAAGCATTATTCAAACTTGGTCGTACACCAGAAGCCCTTACAGAGTTAAATGCTTTTACAACTAAAAGAGGTGGTACTGCGTATACGTCGGCAACCTTAAACAATATATTAAACGAAAGGAGAAAAGAATTCTTTGGTGAAGGACAAAGATTTTTTGATTTGAAAAGAAATAACCTCGGATTCACGCGTTCTACCAACTGTTATAGTATTGTATGTTCGGTTGAAGGAAATAGTAGGTTATTTATTATTCCTATGCCACTGAGAGAAATGAATGTTAATCCAAATATGACACAATATCCAGATTGGCGATAATATTAAGCACGGCAGATTAATTTTGTCGTGCTTATTGATTTGTTTAAAACAAAAAATCATTATATTTGATTATTATAAAATTTTTATTATGAAAAAAATATTATTTTCTTTAGCCCTTGTCTCTATTGCAGGGCTTACTAAGGCTCAAACTCCTACTTGGGTTGCCAAAACTACAGGGGCTCCAGCTTTACACTTTGTCAATGTACTTAAGGCAGTAGATGCTAACACACTTTGGTTTTCCGATACAAAAGCCACTGCAGCTACTGACACTGGAAGATACATTGGAATTTCAACAGATGGGGGGAACACTTGGACTAATAAATTGGTTACAGCTCCTTCGGCGTCAGCAACCATCGGAGATATCCATCCTATTTCTTCTACCACAGCATGGCTGATAAGTTCTGGTTCTGGTTCTCAAAACGGAGTGTGGAAATCAACAGATGCAGGAACAACATGGACAAAACAGACTACTGCATCTTACAGTACATCAATATCTTTTGCTAACGTAGTTCATTTTTGGGATGCCAATGTTGGATTCACAGCAGGTGACCCTTTCCAGGCTGGTTCAAACCAAAGATTCGAAATGTATACCACTACAAATGGCGGGACAACATGGACAAACCTTCCGGTAGGTGTAGCACCAGCTCCACTGAATGGAAACGAATATGGTTATACATCTAAAATCACAGTTCAGGGAGATAATATCTGGTTGGGTACTGACGTGGGTAGATTGCTTTACTCTCCAAACAGAGGTGCTTCTTGGCAGGCTTTTCAAACTCCAGTAGTGGATTTTGGCGGTGTGACTACTGAAGGTTTCACAGCGGACGTAGCATTTAAAGATACTAATAATGGTTTAATGGTTGAAGATCAGGATGGAATTGGAGTTCTTTGGACTTCTTCTGATAAAGGTCAGACTTGGACTGATGTTATTCCTAACGGTACTTTTTACCCAAATAATATTGCATATGTCCCTGGAACTGCAAATACTTATGTGACATCTGGTTTTGATGCAGGCTCTAGCTACTCAACTGACGGTGGTCTTAACTGGATAGAAATTGGAAGCGATCCAACTCTTGAGAAGTATTTCGGATCTTTAGCATTTGTAAGTCCTACGGTAGGTTTTGCAGGTGGAGTAAGCGGTGCTCAAAGTACAACGTCAGGTCTTCCATTCCCTTCTTTCAACGTTTTGTCAGGAAACCTAAACCTTGCTGTATCCGATGTTAATGCTAACAAAGCAAAATTGACAGCGTATCCAAACCCAGCCGTGGATGTTGTAACCTTCAAGTCTTCTAAAGACATCAAGGAAGTTGCGATCATCGACCTTTCTGGTAAAATCGTGAAGAGAGAGAAAACCAATTCTCAGATCAACGTTTCTAATCTTGCAAAAGGAACTTACGTGGCTCAAGCTATCTACGCAGATGGTTCTGTAGAAAACACGAAAGTGATCAAAAAATAATCCCCATTATTTAAGATAACCAAACCCCGCACATCGCGGGGTTTTTTATTGAGGTATTATTAGTATTTTTGTACCCAAATTTCCTCGATGAAATATTTGTTTGTCATCTTCTCAATGCTCTGCGCCACCATTACAGCGCAGCAGGTCAATAAAACCGATTCTAATCAACTGCCTTCCGATACGCTTAAAGTAGACTCCGGAGAAAAAGATTCTTTGGAAATCTTTAAGCCGACCATCAATGATTACCTAGTCAAAAAACGTTTTGGCGAAAAAAAGATCTATGATACTACCTTTGCCATAGAAAAATCTTATATCGTCACCCAGTATAACAAGAGAGACAACTTCGGAAAAATCCAGTTTGCTAACGTTGGTTCCGGTTTCCAGAATCTGACTTATGAGAAGAATCCGGAGCAGAATCTTTCCCTTCTCCCGGAAAATAAATCTTTCTATCTCAAAGGCGAAAATGATATCAATTATTACGATGTCAAAACACCGACTACCACATTTTTCTACAATAACTCTATGAGAAATGGAGGGCAGCTTCAGACCACCTACACACAGAACGTTGGCAAAAACTTCAACTTTGCAATAGAATATATGGGGCTCAGATCGCAGGGACTTTATAGAAATAGTCTCGCATCTAGTAACAACACAATTTTTAGCGGCCATTATACTTCCCCAAACGGTAAATACGAAGCGTATGCCCATTACATTCATCAGAATGTCAACAATCAGGAAAACGGAGGTATTGCAGATTTGGATGTTTTCCTTAGCGGAGATTCCCGTTTCGATAACAGGCAGAACATCGACGTCAATCTTTCCGGTGCAGAATCCAGGTACGGCTACCGGCGGTATTATTTCAGTCAGGAATTCTCACCATTCGATCCGGCGAAATACCCTTTCAAGCTCCGGCACACCATTTTTCATCAGGGAAACAAATATTATTTTTCCGAGAGTGCAACCAATGTCGGTTTCTTCGGCGGCCCGGACATCGAAGGCTTCCCGCTCTATAACAAGAAATTTTCAAATAACCTGAGCAACACGTTCAGCCTGGTTTGGGACAATGAACGCTTTAAGCTGGACGCGGGGTTTCGGCATCAGGCCATTAATTTTGGAAACAAGAATGCCTACACCACACTCAATATTCCGGGTTATTTCAAAGAACAGAGATTTGGAGCAGTTGGCAACTTGCAAATCAAATTATTAGACAAAATCCAGCTGAAGTCCTTCTTAGAAATTTCCAAAGGTTCGGAGTTCGGTAATTACATCAGGACCACCAACGCGCTGGTTTTTGAGCCGGTCAAAGATTATCTTGTAGAAGGTCGGGTCAATTTCCAGTCGGCTTATCCAAGTTTTAATTATCTGGTCAATTCTTCCCATTATGTCAATTATAATTTTCAATTCCAGAATCCCAACAATGAAGCTGTCACGCAAATCGGCGGAACCTTAAAACTTGCGAAATGGTTCGATTCCCAGGTTTTTGTAGATTATTACAGGATTGACAATTACACTTATTTCGACAGCAATGCCAGGCCTCAGCAGAGTTCTTCCTCGCTCAACCTGTCGCAGATTGGTGGCGAGGCTACCGCAAAATATGGCAAGTTCAACCTCAATGCAAGAGTGTTGTTCCAAAAAGTACTCACCAACCAGGAGCTGCTTCCTGTTCCCGATTTCATCGGTCGTGTCAACATATTCTTCCAAGCTCCGGCCTTCAAAAAAGCTGCGACGATCCAGACCGGTATCAAGCTTTATTACTTCACCAAGTTTGCGTCCCGGGAATTTTCGCCGATTCTTAACGAATATATGCTGCCGGGAACCAATGCCTATGCTATCGGTGGCCAGCCTATCGCAGACATCTATTTTAATATGAAAGTGAAGCGGATGTATTTTTACGTAGAAGGCCAGCATATCAACCAGACTTTTATGCAGAACAAATCCTTTACGGCGCCCGATTATCCGCTCTACGATTTCCGTCTGAATCTCGGCGTGGTTTGGTATCTTTTCCACTAATCTTATAAGAACTATTATGGCAGCTATTTCCGTCTTCCGCTATTATCTTTTTGCTCGGCATAGCCTCTCGCAAAAAGGATAACCGCTCAAGCCGGGCTGCGGCTGCAAGACAATAAGGCGCTGGATCCAAACAAAGAACTGTCTGCCATCAAACAACAATCCACAAAATGACAATTGATTTTCAACATATTCCGAGTATTCCCAAGCTGATTAAAGATTTCCTGGGGAAAAAGCTGGACGGATTTCAGAATAATACCTTCAATTTAGACAACTTCAGAAATCAAATTTCTGAGAAACAACAATCATACTCCGATGACAAAAGAGAATTGCTTTATAACGCAATATTTGCTCAGAATCAGGAAGAACAACTGTCTCCAAAACAATTGGAATATCTGTTTTCTTTAAAAGATAATAATACATTCACCATTACAACGGGGCATCAGCTCAATCTGTTTACGGGTCCGGTTTTCTTTATTTACAAGATTTTGCAGACCATCAAAACGGCAGAATTCCTGAAAAGCAATCTCCCGGAACATAACTTTGTTCCCGTTTTCTGGATGGCCACGGAGGACCACGATTTTGATGAGATCAACCATTTCAAAACCCGCGATCATTATTATGAGATCAAAGGTAATGCTGGCGGCGATGTAGGGAGCATCCGCATCGAAGATACTTTTTTCATTCAGGAGTTTGAGAAAGAATTCAAGGATCATATCTATGGAACCGAGCTCATTCTTTGGATCAAAAAAGCATATCAACACGGCAAAACCCATACGGAGGCAATTCGGTATCTCGTCAATCAGCTCTTTGCGGACTACGGACTGCTGACTATCGATGGGAATTCAAAAGAACTGAAGTCTCAGGTTAAGGATGTTTTCAGAAAAGAACTGTTATCCAACCAGCTTTTCGAAACCACCAAGGGTCAAAGAGAATTCCTGGAGCAAGAGTATCACAAAGTCCAGGTCAACCCGCGGGAAATCAACCTGTTCTATCTCACAGAAACCAGAAACCGAATCGAGAAAATCAACAACGAATATTTCATTCTCGACACCAATTTAAAATTTTCCGAGGAAGAAATTCTTAACGAACTGGAAAATCATCCGGAAAAGTTCAGTCCCAATGCGGTGCTTCGGCCGGCGTATCAGGAAACCATCATGCCGAATCTGGCTTACGTGGGCGGAAACGCAGAGATTATGTATTGGATAGAGTTGAAAGATTATTTCGAATCTATCAATCTTCCTTTTCCTATTTTGATTCCAAGGAATTCTATGCTGTTCCTGGAGGAAAAAACTTTCAGAAAAATTGAAAAATCAGGACTGCAAGTTGAGGATTTCTTCGGAAACTTCGCCGGTGTTATCAATCAGAAAATATTGGACAATAACGACATCAAATCCCTTCTCGAAAAGAAAGAACAGGACTTGATTCATTCGTTTTCAGAGATAAAAATCGAGGCAGAACACACAGACAAAACCTTTGCTAACCTTGTGAAAGCAGAGGAAGCGAGGCAATTAAAATCATTCAAAAGAATGCAGAAACGCCTTTTGAAAGCCGAAAAACTCAAACAGTCCGAGAAAGTGGACCAGCTTCAGAATCTGTTTCTCAAAGTGCATCCTGGCGGAACCTGGCAGGAGAGAGTTTATAATTTCAGTGTCTTCTACGCCGATTTAGGCAAACAATGGATTGCCGACAGTTACCAACAAATGGATGTTCAAAAATCGGAATTGATTATTTCGCCCATTTAATCTGAAAGCATTATTTTTGTAACCATATAAAGAAAGGGGATGATTAAAAAGATTTTCATTTTATCGGGACTTATCGGATTTTTGGGACTTTCTGCACAGAAAACCCACACCGTTATAGCAAAGGAAACACCTTACGGGATTTCTAAACAGTATGGTTTAACGGTAGATGAATTGTATCGGATGAATCCTTCCGTAAAGGATAACGGACTGAAAATTGGCGATGTCATCGTCGTTTCAAAATCTGGAAGCAGCACGAAAACGGCAACTTCCAAACCTGCTGCGACAACGGCTTCCGTCAAAAGTGGCAAAACCGGAACCATTACACTGCAGCCTAAACAGACGATCTACGGTATCACCAAACAATATCAGATTTCTGAGGCCGACCTTCGCAAACTGAATCCCGAACTGGATTCTCATATGAAAATCGGCGACAAGATTACTTTGCCTTCAGATAATATTCAGAAGTTCGGTGGTTCTGCCACAGCAACTGTGGCCCAAACCAAAACTACGGAAAGACCTACGGAAGTAAAAACGGTGACGAAAACTGAAACCATTTCTTCTGACAAAGGTCTGTACATTGTTCAGCCCAAAGACAATTATTACAAAATATCAAGACAGTTCAACCTGACACAGAAGCAATTATTTGCCCTAAATCCGGGACTTGAGGCTTCCGGTCTGAAGCCAGGCGAAGCCATCAGGGTTTCTAATGGCAATGCGACTGTCAATTCAGCATCGTCTGACTCCATTAAAGTCGAGGATAATTCTCAAAGCAATGCAACATCGGCTCCGGTAACAGAAACCACAAGAACGGTTTCGGCTTCCGAACCAGTTTCGTCAAGTATTTCTTCTTCGGAAGATGATTACGTAACTTACACCGTACAGAGTGGTGATACGATGTTCAGTATTATGAACCGATTCAATGTCACGCTAGACCAATTAATCAGCCTTAACCCCAATCTTGCGGACGGACTGAAAGCCGGAATGACGTTGAAAATCAAGAAACAAGACCCAATGTATTCCAAGAAAAGCGGCGATGTTTTGAGTGTGGTTTTGATGTTGCCTTTCGGATTTGATGCCAACGATGCCAAGTACAGAACAATGTCTATGGATTTCCTGACAGGTGCGAAATTAGCTGCTGAGCGAAACGCCACCAACGGACAAAAACTGGATATCAAAGTGGTAGACGCCGGGAACGAGACGACTTTTAAAAATAGCCTTTCCCAAATCAATCCGGATAATACGGATTTGATTGTCGGGCCTTTTTTCAAATCAAGTGTTCTTGAAGTTCTGAGATTTGTGAATGATAAAAAGATTCCTGTAGTGGCGCCTTTTGCCAATTCGGAAGATCTTTTCGATTACAGCAACTTAATCATCATCGAAACAGAAAATTCGGTTTACTCCGACAGGATTGTGAAAGAAGTCGGTCAGGTGTATCAGGACCAGAAAATCTATATCGTGGCGGATAATTCTAAAGCCAATGCAAATGCGATTAAAGCCGGTCTGGAAAAATCGTTGTCAAAACCTAATGTGGTGATTGTCAATTCTTCATCTGATATTCAGCTGGAAAATAACATGATGACGGGACAATCGGTTCCTGTGATTGCCATTCTTGCGGACGATGACGAGTCTGCAGGTGCTGCATTTGCCTCGAAGATTATTGCGCTCGGAAAACAGACAGAAGGTGTGAAAGCTTTCAGTATGTTTTACAGCCCAAGTTTCGAGAAAAATGTGGATGACCTTTCAAAAGCAAGCCTCGTTTATCTGATGGACAGAAAAATCAATTACGACGGCGATTTTGAGAAAGAAATTCTGGCAGCGTACAAAGGCAAATATTGCAAAACGCCTTCAAAGTATGCGGTAATCGGTTTCGACGTGATGAACGATATGCTGACGAGAGAAAACAAAAAAGGAGAAATCTTCAAACAAATCGGTAAATCTCAAACACAACTCGCTACCAAATTCGAATTCGTCAAAGCCAAACCAAACGGCGCTTATATCAATAACGGCTACAGAGTGGTAAGATTGATGCAGTAATCATAGTTGATAAGCGATTAACGATCAATGATTCAGGATTCGCAAATTTAATATTAGCAAGAAAAGTAAAATTTAAACATTGATGATATAATTATTTATCGGTCATCAATTATCATTTATAA
>DBLQ01000023.1:0-472 GCA_002297505.1 Flavobacteriales bacterium UBA720 | reverse complement strand
TCGGTTGCTGCTGTAAAAGTGGCCAATGGTTTGGGTGCCCAGATGGTAGCCGGCCATTCCTTAGGTGAGTTTTCCGCTTTGGTAGCCAATGGCGTTTTATCTTTCGAAGACGGACTGAAATTGGTTTCCGAAAGAGCACAGGCGATGCAGATGGCATGTGATATTAATCCAAGTTCTATGGCTGCAATCCTTGGTCTGGATGATATCAAAGTTGAAGAAATCTGTGCAGCCATCGAAGGCATAGTGGTTCCTGCCAATTACAACTGTCCCGGACAATTGGTAGTTTCCGGAGAAACAGCCGCTGTGGAAAAAGCCTGTGAGGCTTTGAAAGCGGCCGGTGCCAAAAGAGCTTTGTTACTTCCTGTGAATGGTGCGTTCCATTCGCCATTGATGATGCCGGCTCAGGAGAGATTGGCGGCGGCAATTGAAAACACCAAGTTCAGAAATCCAACGATTCCGGTTTATCAGAATA
>DBLQ01000087.1:4101-4352 GCA_002297505.1 Flavobacteriales bacterium UBA720 | reverse complement strand
GGAAATCCTGCGATTCCGTTCATTGTTTTCAAACCAACCGCTTTCGGCAGAATCGATATTTATGAGGAAGTTGGTAAAGGCAAAGAATTGACAACCAGCCAGAAGGAAGAGTGGAATAGAGTGGTGACACGTTTTGATGAAGTTTGCAAGCTTTGCTACGACAGCGATAAAAAAGTGATGGTAGACGCCGAGGAAACCTGGATGCAGGATGCTGCTGACAAGCTTTGCGAGGAAATGATGGAAAAATACAA
>DBLQ01000087.1:3490-3939 GCA_002297505.1 Flavobacteriales bacterium UBA720 | reverse complement strand
GAAAAAGCCATCGTTTGGAACACGATTCAAATGTACAGAACCGGCCGTTTGGAATATATGAATGCGCATCTGGAAAGAGCAAAAGAAAAAGGCTATTTCATTGGTTACAAGATTGTTCGTGGTGCATATATGGAAAAAGAAGCCGACCGCGCCAAAGCAATGAATTATCCAAATCCAATCCAACCCAACAAACAAGCGACCGACGATAATTACAATGCGGGAACCGATTTTGTGATGGCGAACCTGGACAAGGTTTCAGCATTTTTCGGAACGCATAACGAGAAATCTACGGAACTCGTGATGGACAAAATGAAGGCGAAAGGTCTGGAACATGACAATCCACATATCTATTTTGGACAGCTTTACGGGATGAGCGATAACATTACTTATTATTTAGCCGACCAACATTACAATGTTGCAAAATATCTTCCTTATGGACCTGTAAAAGA
>DBLQ01000087.1:3235-3390 GCA_002297505.1 Flavobacteriales bacterium UBA720 | reverse complement strand
CCTTATGGACCTGTAAAAGATGTTGTTCCTTATCTTACTAGAAGAGCGCAGGAAAACACTTCTGTTGCGGGACAGACAGGTAGAGAGTTGGGATTGATCAGTAAGGAATTGAAGAGAAGAAAATAGAAATAGAAATAGAAAATCCGCTGTGAGGC
>DBLQ01000087.1:2460-3097 GCA_002297505.1 Flavobacteriales bacterium UBA720 | reverse complement strand
GCTGTGAGGCGGATTTTTTTATGAAATAAGTTTATTTTAGGTAATCATCTTTTTTTGTAGTCACTTATAACTTTATTCTCTAAAACAAAATCAGAATACACTAAATTCCAACGAATGTCTTTTGGAATCGGGTCACTTGGCTTCCTCATATCAATACTGCCAATCTGAATTATTACATCTTTGTTTTCCCACGTTGTTAAATCCCAGTAAGTAATCCAAGATTGTAAAGGATGGTTTTGTTCATAAGATGTATGCTTTCCATCTGCTCCAAATTTTTCAGTAAGCATCTTCGATAGTTTTTCTTTTTCTTCATTTTTAATGTATGAAATAGTGATATTCATAATTACATTATCCAATAAAGTTAAAGCTACACTAGAGTCGCTTTTTAGTTGCCATATTGAGATAGGTAATTTAGAATATTTTTTGGGAAGTTTATCGACATTATCCATTGTCCATCCGTCCAGATAATTTGGGAAATAAAGATTTCCATATTTTTTGAAATTAATTGTATCAACCCTTTCTCCTATACTATAACCTCTGATCTCTAATTTTCCGGGATATTTATATTTTTGTCCATAGACAGTAAAGAATGGTATTAAAATGATTATTAGTAAAGTTATTTTTTTCATATAAAAGA
>DBLQ01000087.1:1877-2304 GCA_002297505.1 Flavobacteriales bacterium UBA720 | reverse complement strand
TATTTTTTTCATATAAAAGATCTATTTCTTCTCCGCCTTCACAGCCTGTCTCGCCAACAATTTCCAGCCACTTTTGGTTTTCTGCCAGACATACAAAATATCCAGACTCACTTCGCCTGGCTCTTTCCCAAGGTCAGCAGTTTGTGCGTATAAATGATTTCGAACAATCGCAGTTTTATCTACAATTTGAATATTTTGATTGGTGTTTTCAATCGTCAAAAAGTTTGATTTTTTGCTAACTAACTTTTCAACAAATTCCTTCGCATCATCAATGTGTCCGCCTGAGTGGCCATAAGTTAGTTCCGGAAGAATCAAGGATTCTAAAACGGTTTTGTTACCGCTGATCATTGCGAGTCGGAGTTTTTCGGAAGCGTCGGCAACAGATTGCTGATCGTTGTTTTTTTGTGCAAACACCATTGTTACAGTT
>DBLQ01000087.1:1329-1823 GCA_002297505.1 Flavobacteriales bacterium UBA720 | reverse complement strand
AAAAGTTTAGTGCTAATAATAGTTTCTTTATCATATCAACTTTAATATTGAATCAAAGATAGTAAACTTCGTATGAATAATTATTGAACATATTTTTTATCTTTATTTTCTAAAATCGAAACATTGAATCCAATTCTTGATATCGTTCTCCGTTCGCTTGCGGTCTATTTTTTTATGGTCATTGCTGTTCGTGTCTTCGGGAAAAATCAATTGTCCCAGCTGAATGCCGGTGATGTGATTTTATTATTGTTGATCAGCAATGCGGTCCAGAATGCGATGGTAGGCTCAGACAGCAGTTTGCAGGGCGGCATTGTCGCAGCGCTTGTGCTCTTTGTGGCGAATTTTATTGTCAAGAAGTTTATTTTCAAAAATCAGCGGATCCGGGAACTGATAGAAGATCATCCTTATATTCTTGTCAAGGATGGAATTGTCTATCCCGAAGTCCTCCGGAAAGTCCAGATCTCCGAAGACGAACTGGAGGAAGCCGTCCACGA
>DBLQ01000087.1:536-1229 GCA_002297505.1 Flavobacteriales bacterium UBA720 | reverse complement strand
CTGGAGGAAGCCGTCCACGAACACGGCATCGAAAAGGTATCGGATGTAAAGCTGGCCATTCTGGAAGTCGATGGCAACATCAGCGTTATCTCCACCGATAAAACTTCGGACCAAACGCACTATTCGCGCCACAAAACCAAACTGAAAAGAAAATTCAGAAACCAATAAAAAAGACTGAGAAAATCTCAGTCTTAATTGTTTTTGACAGCGAATATAATCGTCCAGATTACTGTAAACGCGATACTGATAATCAATATTCTTTTACCGTGGCGCCTGTCTTCCTCTTTGAAATAATAGACTCGTTCGCCATTTGGAAGTTGTTTCTGCAGCTTCAGAATCACCAGGCTGATGCCGTAGCTGATGAACAGTAAGAATCCAATGACAAAAGAAGCCAGACATCCGATGATGGCAAAGATATATCCAAAAGTAATCAGGTTCTTAACGTCCTCAGGCTTGTCATAACTATTTTTGAGTAGTTTCAGACGTTCCTGGTTGATGCGATTGACTTCCGCTTCCGAGATGATGATGCCACGATCTTTCAGCAACTTTTTGGCAACCTCATAATCAAATTCGTTCCACTCGTCTTTCTTGAAGATGATATCTTTTAATTCTTCATCGCTGAATTCTTTAAGGTAATAGTCCTCTGGAATTTCAAGGTTTCTGGAATAATAATCCGTAATGATTTCTTCCGCT
>DBLQ01000087.1:0-325 GCA_002297505.1 Flavobacteriales bacterium UBA720 | reverse complement strand
GTAATGATTTCTTCCGCTTTTTCGAAGTCCGAAGGATCTATCAAAATTTGATATTCTATTTTACTCGGATCATTAACAAAGGTTGCGTCAAAGTAATTTTCGTTATCAATCTGTTTAAATGGAATATGATGTTCTTCCAATATTTGAGCAATGTCATCAATAATGGATTTATTAATGCTCTTTCTGAATACTGAATTTTCCATCACGCTAAAATCGTTATCCCACGTTCCACCAGATCATAAATCGTATTCTTGGCGCTGTCCGGTTTTACATTAACAGCTTTTGTCCCATTGAAATGCAGACAGGTGATAAATCCTGCATTGAA
>DBLQ01000099.1 GCA_002297505.1 Flavobacteriales bacterium UBA720 | reverse complement strand
CGGTTCCTGTGCATCCTTTACCGTGTAATTATAGGCATCGACATAAATTCCCGGTTCGGTTCTTCTGAGGTTCACCATCGCTTTGATTTTTCCGGTCGCCACTTCCATCACCACCACGCTGCCGTGGTCTGCATCGAATTTAACCAGCTGATTTTCCAATGCCGAATGGGCAATATCCTGAATCCTTAAATCCAAAGTGGTATAAACATCCTGTCCGTCCACAGGTTCCTGAACTTTCCAGTAATCAATTGGTTTCCATTGCGTTGATGTGATTTTTTGCTCCAATCTTTTTCCATCAATTCCGGTTAAGAATTTGCTGAAAGCGCCTTCCAGACCAGATTTTGATTCACCATTATCTGCGCCGATGGTTCCGGCTCCGATTTGGGTGGTGGCCAGTTCTCTTCGAAAATTTCTTTCAACGATGAAACCGCCTTTGTTCTTTCCTTTTTTGAAAATCGGGAAATTCCGGATGCGGTCGTACTGGTCAAAATCAAGACCTTTTGCCAACAAATAATATTGGTTATTCTTCTGATTCTGAGCGTCTAATTTTGCTCTGAAGTAACTACGCGGCTTATCAAACATCTTGCTGAGAGAATCTGTCAGGGCACCGATATTATTGGAATAAATTGTGTCTCTCATCGATTTGAAATCGAGATAGACATCATACCGCATCACCGTGGTCGCCAGGATAGAACCATCGGAAGCGAAAAGATTGCCGCGTGCTGCTTTTAGAGTCGCTTCGCGGTAGTTTTTGCTGATGTAATTATTCTCGAACTCCTCGACATTGGTATTCTGAAGGATGAGAATCCTGGTCAGAAAAACTGCAAATAAAATGAAGGCACCCAGTACAAAAAGGTAGCCCCACTTCAACGCATTGGAACGCTTTTTTTCGTAATTGTTATTGGGTTGCTTTATCATTGGTGCTGTCTACTTTTATCAATAATTTCATCGGGTGGCTTTCCAGGCTCACCAAAGAATCCTCTACCATTTCTTTTCCCAGTTCGGATTCCATTCTTATTTTGATCAGCCTGCTTTGGGCATAGGCATTTCTGGATTTATATTCTTCTGTTTCCTCCTTCAGCGTGTTGACAAGCTTTATCTTCTTGTCAACCAGGTGATTACTGTAAATCATCACCATCAGCAACCCGAAAATAAACACGAAATATTTGTAATGGGCCTTGACCTCATCACGGTTCAGGAAATTCCCTTTTATGATGTCCATAAAAGTGAGTTTCTTCTGTTTATTTTGATTCAGTTTTGCCATTTTTTCGTTGCTTGTTGTCGGTTGACAGTTGATAGATTTAGAATTCCTCCAACAACCATCAACTAAAAACCATCAACTATAATTTAATTCCCACTCTCATTTTTGCACTTCTGGCGCGAGAGTTTTCTTCAATTTCTTTATCATCCGGAATGATTGCTTTAGTCTGCAACAATTCGAATGCTTTTGCATAATTGCCATAGATGTCACGCTGAGGTTCACCTTCGAACATTCCGTTTTTCAGGAAACGTTTTACCAATCTATCTTCTAAGGAATGGTAAGAAATTACGACCAATCTTCCGTCGGTTTTCAGAATATTGTAAGATTGGACGAGCATTTCTTTCAAAACTTCCAGTTCCTGATTGACCTCAATCCTAATCGCCTGAAACACCTGCGCAAAAAACTTATTCTGTTTAAATGCCGGAATGTAACTGAACAGGCTTTTCAGCTCTTCCGTGGTATTGATTTTCTTCGTTTTCCGGTGATGAACGATTTCTCTTGCCAGTTTTCTGGATTCTCTCAGTTCACCGTATTGGTAAAAGATATTCGCCAGATCTTCCTCTTCATAATCATTGATGATTTTCTTGGCATCCAAACCTTGCATCACATTCATTCTCATATCCAAAGGCGCATCGCTTCTGATGGAAAAACCGCGTTCCGCTTCATCAAACTGATGAGAAGAAACGCCCAAGTCCGCAAGAATTCCATCGACCTTAGAAACACCATAAGCCAACATCGAATTCTCCAGAAACCTGAAATTCTGATTGACTAAAGTAAATCGTGTGTCGTCAATCGCATTTTTCAACGCATCTAGATCCTGGTCAAAAGAGAACAATTTTCCCTTATCAGAAAGCCTGCTCAGAATCTCGCGGGAATGTCCGCCTCCACCAAAAGTACAATCCACATAAATCCCGTCCGGATTGGTTACCAGAGCGTCGACACTTTGTTTTAATAAGACAGGATTGTGATACATATTTTAGGTTTTAGGTGATCGTTGTCAGTTGACAGCTTTTTCTTGATTCTTTATTCTTGATTGTTAGAATCTTCAGATTCCAGATTTCCCATCACGTCTTCCGCAAGATTGGCGAAATCTGATTCGCTGACAGAAATGACCTGTTCATACGCTTCTTTGTCCCAAATTTCGAAGAGTTCGCCTGCACTTGTAATGACGATTTCCTTCGTAAGGTTGGCATACTGCGTCAGATCTTTACTGATTTGCAGACGACCCACATTGTCCATCTCCACGGTTTTAACTCCCGCGGTAAACATCCTGATGAAATCTGCATTTTTCTTGACAAATCGGTTAAGACCGTTTATTTTTGTCATCAGTTTTTCCCAAGGCTTCATTGGATAGATCTCCAGACACTTTTGAAACACGGAACGCTTCACCACAAACGGCTCATCTGCAAAATGTTCCATCTGCTTCGTAAGCGAAGCAGGCAGTTTGATGCGCCCTTTGTCATCTATCTTGCACTCGTATGTTCCAATGAAGTTTTTCATTTGGAGCAAATTTATATAAATTTCTACCACATTTTACCACTTTTGCCCACTTTTATACTTAATGTTTATAACTTTTTGCTTCCGCGGCTTTCCTGGCTAATGGTTTGATAACAAAAGGATTAAAATCAAATATTGCGAAAACCTTTACCATAAAGCCTTTGCACTGAATGATTTAAAAAAACAGGGAGGAAAAGCGTTATTATTAATTGGATTTTGTCGCAAAGATTTTTTTTAGAGCAAAGGTTCCAAAGCATCAATGCATTGATTTCTGATTAAGCT
>DBLQ01000075.1 GCA_002297505.1 Flavobacteriales bacterium UBA720 | reverse complement strand
AAAAATTCCGTCTCCCGGCTGGCAGTTCCGTTACCGATAGAGATGGCTTCTATGTGATAGGCATTTACCATCGAGCGAATTTTCTTCATCGCCATGCTGCTTTCGTTTTGTGGCGCGTGAGGGTAGATGGTTTCGTTGTGCAGCAGGTCGCCTTTCTCATCCAGGCATACCACTTTGCAGCCTGTGCGGTAGCCGGGATCTATGGCGAGTATTCTTTTTTCGCCCAACGGCGATGCCAGAAGCAGCTGCTGAAGATTCTCGGAGAAAACCTCGATGGCTTTCTGGTCAGCCTTTTCACGGGCTTCCTGCAAGGCTTCATTGGATAGGGCAGGTTCCAGTAAGCGTTTGTAAGCATCTGTAATAGCCAGCTCTATCTGTCGGGCAGATGGATTATTGTTCTTGATAATGGCTTTATCAATGAGGTCCAGCGCTTCATCTTTGTCCACATCTAGAGAGACTTTTACAAATCCTTCATTCTCGGCACGCAGCATCGCCAGGAGACGGTGGGAGGGGATGCGGTTCAGAGCTTCCTGCCAGTCAAAATATTGGCTGTATTTCTGTGCTGCTTCCCCATCTTTTTTAGCTTTCACCGCTTTGGAGCTAATGATGGCCTTTCGCTGGAACAGTCGTCGCAGGTTTTTACGGACGTAGAGATTCTCATTAATCCATTCTGCAATAATATCTCTTGCACCTTGTAAAGCGTCATCTTCATTGGCAACATTTTGATTGACATATTTGGAAGCGATAAAATCGAGGTCATCAGCACGCTGGCTCATGATAATTTTGGCCAGAGGTTCCAGGCCCTTTTCTCTTGCCGAATCGGCTTTGGTCTTTTTGCGTTTTTTGTAAGGGAGGTAGAGGTCTTCCAGCTCCTGCATGTCAAAGCTCTGTTCCAGTTTATGTTTCAGTTCGGGAGTGAGTGCACCTTGTTCTTCTACCGATTTCAGGATGCTTTCTTTCCGCTTGATAAGGTCGTCATATTGCTTGTTAAGTTTTGAGATATGCTCGATGGCTACCTCGTCCAGATTGCCCGTACGGTCTTTACGGTATCGGGCGATGAAGGGGATGGTGCAGTCTTCTCCCAGCAGTTGCAGCGTGCTGTCAATGGATGAAACGGGAATGTTAAGTTGGCTCTGGATATAGGCAGTAGTCGTCATTTTAGATTTTTGAAAGGGCTAAAATACTGACTTTTTCCCGACCGTGCGGTATGCCTTGTGGCGGGCTTAAGGTCTCAGCCGCTTGTGATAGTTCAGCAGGTACTGGCCTTTGTCGGAGTTTTTGGAGAAGTTGCTACTCAGCTCCCAAAGATTCCGCGCGCGGGAGCGTGCTTCCTCATTGCTGAAATGTTCATATTCGATCCTGTAGATGGAGCTGAACAGCCGCGAGCGACCAACGGCGTGATGACAATGGATCAGCACAGGATAATTCTTTGGATTGTCCATAATCTTCAGAAACTTCCGGACGGTACTGTCCTGCGGAATCTGATCCGTTGGCAGGTTAAAATAATGAACGCCCGGAATGCGGTTCATGGCAAGTTCCTCCGCACCCACTTGTTTCCTGGTTTCAGGGTTTAGTTCCGTCTGTTCCTCGCCCTCCCGCAGGTCGATCACGCTTTTGATGCCGTGGTCTTTCAGGAAGTCCTTTAGTTCACTTGGTGGCACCACGCCGGAGTTATAAACTTTGCCTTCCGAGATGGTCACCAAGTTGTGCCGAAGTTTTTTCTGGTAGAATGCAAAGCTGCCGGCGCCGATAAGCAAAATGCCCAGCAGCAGTACGGTACGTTTCATCAGCCGGATGCGGGAAGTTTGGTTCATGTGATCTCCCTGATATTTTATAATTTCTCCTTTTTACGGTACCAACGGATGAGCGATACCCCGGCAAAGATTAATGTGAGCGCATACAGGGCAGACAGCCATGGCTTCTCTACGGTCATGGTAGCGAAATCAATCTGTTTATATAATGCTGATCCTACAATCAGGATCACAACAATGAGCATAAAAATGGGTGGTTTGGCGTTATTCACAGTTCATTTATTTTTAAAGCTTAAAGATAGTGTTTTTATTGGATGTAAGTCTTCATAGCAAAAATACGGTTTTGATGCGCGCAGCGGATACCTACGGGTTGAGCAGCAGCTTTTCAATTCCGGTCATCTGAAGTTCATTTTTAAGGATTTTTTCATGATAATCGAAGGATTTATGAAAAAAATTTTTAATTTTTATTTGGATTAATTGTTAATTATTATTAATTTAATCCCTCTAAAAAACAAAATAGATGAAAAAAAATAACATTGAAGGCCAATTGGCTTCAGCAATAGAATTGATGTTTGTTGTCTTACAAGAAATGTATAAATGTCAGCAGTGCTGTGCCTGCAAAAATGCTTCCCCCAAGCCCACTTACGAAGAATATACGGACACTGCGGATACCTGTAAAATTTTGAAGGTTACGCCCACCACGTTATGGCGTTACCGAAAAAAAGGTCTTATTGAGTTTGTAAAACGCGGCAGCAAAATCATGTACCGGGTATCTTCATTTTTCAACCGTAAGAAATGATTATCGGGTTCTGATCCTTCTTTTTTTGCAATAACGTAGAGATTCAAAAATTCCCACTATTCCGGGGTTCAAAATTGCTTTTCACAGCAGTGGAATTAACTATTGTCCATCTGGCGCCAGTGTAGCCAGTGGACTTTTATGCCTGATTTGGTGATAATGCATAAGCGCAGTCACCGGATTTTTTATGGCTTTTCTTCGGATCTTCTTCGGGTGTTCTTCGGATCGGCTTCGGAAAAAAGATGTTTTTTCCGAAGAAGACCCGAAGAAAAGTACTATCTGATCCGAAGAAAGGCCATACAAACCTTACATTTTATTACAATAGCTCACAAAAGCTTACAAATCATTTCAAAACATTTCATGGGTGTGGAAATTGTGTTTCTGTTTGCTAACTTCGTCTTGTTAAACCCAAAAAAATCTTTTGCTATGGCAACTTTTAACAAGGGAATCCTTGGAGGATTCTCAGGAAAAGTAGGAAACGTAGTAGGTGCTAACTGGCGGGGCAAAGATATTATGCGTAGTCTGCCAAAACCTTCTCAAAAAGATCCTACCGAGAAGCAACTTTTGCAACAGGCCAAGTTCAAACTGGCAGTGGCTTTCCTGCAGCCGCTCAAAGGCATCCAATCCCAGTATTTTGGTGCAAGCAGTGGCGTGAAGTCCAGGGTGAACATGGCCACTTCTTACACCATCAGCGAAGCCATACAGGTGGTGAAAGGCGTGCCGGAACTAATTTACAACAAGGTGCTGATCACCAAAGGTGAGCTCACAGGCTTTCAGAATGCAATGCTGAGTAACCAGCCT
>DBLQ01000074.1:351-7739 GCA_002297505.1 Flavobacteriales bacterium UBA720 | reverse complement strand
GTTCAGATTCTTAAATCAAACATTGCGAAGACCAGCAAAAACATGCAGCTCTACTCTGCATCGAAGAATGATTTAATTATCAAATCGCCGGCAGACGGTTATATTATTGAAAAAAATATTTCGGATGGCATGCCTGTGTCTGCAGGTGGTGATAAGCTTTTTACGGTTTCCAACTTAAGTAAAGTCTGGGTGATGGCAAATGTATATGCGACCAATATGCGCCACATCTATGTGAATCAGCCGGCAACCATACGAACCCTCGCTTTTCCAGATGACAAATTCTCAGGAAAAATTGATGCCATCTCACAGGTTTTTGATGAAAATGAAAGAGTATTAAAAGCTAAGATCATCATGGATAATAATGGTATGCAACTTCGCCCGGGTATGTCTGCGGACATCATTCTTCCTATCAAATCAAAAGGAATTGATGCTTTGGCAGTTCCCACAAAGGCGCTCATATTTGATAATAATCAAAGTTATGTGGTGGTGTACAAAAAGGATTGCGATCTGGAAGTAAGACATGTGGCCGAAATTGCATCCAATAATGATATCACCTATGTAGAAGGGTCACTTAAAGAAGGAGAAAAAGTTATTGCCACCAATGGACTCATCATCTATGAAAACCTTAAATCACAAACTCTTAACTCTAAACCATAATGCGAAAATTTGTTCAGAATATTGTTTCCTTCTCTTTAAAAAATTCCCTTATCGTTATTCTGGGAACATTTTTACTGCTGGCAGGAGGAATCTATTCTTACATCCATACTCCTATTGAAGCTTTCCCTGATGTGACCAATACCAGAGTGAGAGTCATTACCCAATGGCCGGGAAGAAGTGCTGAGGAAATTGAAAAATTTGTTACCCTTCCCATCTCCAAAGAGATGAACACTATTCCGAATAAATCATCGGTTCGTTCCATCTCCCTCTTCGGTCTTTCGGTCGTCACTGTAACTTTCGATGATCATATAGATGACTTCTATGCTCAGCAGTACGCTTCTAACCGTCTCGGAAATGTGGATCTGCCTGATGGCGCCGACTTCAGCATAGAGCCACCATCCGGAGCTACGGGAGAAATTTACAGGTACATCATTAAAAGTAAACTCCCGATTAAAGAAGTGACTTCGATACAGGATTGGGTGATTGAGCGTGAGCTGCTTGCCGTGCCCGGCGTTGCAGATATCGTGAGCTTCGGAGGTGAAGAGAAAATCTACGAGATTAAAATCAATCCTACCGAACTTCAGAACTATGATCTTTCACCGCTGGATGTATATGAAGCGGTCTCAAGAAGTAATCTTAATGTAGGTGGTGATGTGGTTTCCAAAGGCGACCAGGCATTCGTGGTGAGAGGAATCGGTCTCTTGGAAAGCAAAAATGATATTGAAAATCTTCAGATTGAAGTCAAAGGCTCCACGCCGATTCTTGTTAAACATATTGCCGAAGTAAAAGTTTCAGCAAAACCACGTTTAGGACAGGTCGGTTATAACAAGGACGATGATGTGGTAGAAGGCATTGTGATTATGCTACGTGGTGAAAATCCAAGTGAAGTTATTGACCGTCTTAAGGATAGAATTGCAGAACTGAACGGCGGTGAACTGCCAGGCGATGTAAAAATAGTCCCGATCATAGACAGGACAGAATTGGTAAATACCACTGTGAGTACCGTTACCAAAAACCTAGTGGAAGGAATTATTCTGGTTTCCATCATTGTCTTTATATTCCTCTACAATTGGCGAACAACCTTTATTGTCGCTTCCGTTATTCCGCTGGCTTTCTTGTTTGCGATTATTATGCTGAGGATTCAGGGACTGCCCGCCAATTTGATTTCTATGGGCGCACTGGATTTTGGTCTGTTACTGGAAGGGACATTGGTGATTGTTGAACACGTCTTCGTAGCTCTCGAACAAAAGGCAAAGAAAGTCGGTCTTGTAAAATTCAATAAAATGTCAAAACTTGGCATTATAAAAAAGAGTGCAGGAAGCGTAGCTGGTTACATCTTTTTCGCCCTTCTTATCCTGATTGTTGCCTTGATGCCAATTTTCTCTTTCCAGAAGGTGGAAGGAAAAATGTTTTCTCCGCTGGCCTTTACTCTCGGTTATGCCCTACTAGGCTCCCTATTACTTAGCCTAACCTACGTTCCAGCAATGTGTAAAATTTTGCTGACTAAAAATATCGAGGAAAAAGAAAATTTCATTTCCAAATTTTTCAGAGTCAATATGTTCCGATTATATGCCTATGCAGACCGTCACAAGAAAGCATTTATGATAGGTTTCGGTATAGTGCTCGCCATTTGTGGTTTTAAATTTTCAAACTACGGCTCGGAATTTCTTCCTAAACTGAATGAAGGCGCAATTTACGTTCGTGCGACTTTACCCAATAGCGTTAACTTGGATGAATCTGTAAGACTGACCAAAGAAATGAAGGAAATTCTCTCGAAATATGACGAGGTTCAATTTGTAATGACTCAGACCGGGCGGCCAAATGACGGCACGGATCCGACAGGTTTTTTTAACATCGAATTTAACATTCAGCTGAAGCCGGTCAAAGACTGGAAAAGCAATATATCAAAAGACGAACTCCTTGAGAAGATGCGGGTTTCCCTCGAAAAATACCCTGGCATCAATTTCGGATTCAGTCAGCCTATTCAGGATAACGTAGAAGAATATGTGGCTGGTGTAAAAGCACCTCTAGTCATTAAAATTTTCGGGAACGACCTTTTTGAGCTGGAAGACTATGCTAATCAGGTGGCCAACTCCATCAAGTCGGTTCCCGGCATTTCTGACGTCAATGTTTTTAAAAACATAGGCCTACCGGAACTCAGAATTCAACTTCATGATTCTAAGATGGCGAAGTACGGCATCTCCACTGCTGATGCGCAGGCCGTAATAGGAATGACCATCGGAGGACAGGCAGCAACCAAATTTTATGAGGAGGAAAGAATGTTTGATGTCACGCTGCGTTTTGAGAAACAGTACCGGGATAATCCCGAAAAAATCGGTAACATTCTGATTCCTGCCAAAGACGAGAAAAAAGTTCCGCTTAAGGAAATTGCAACGATTGAATATCATACAGGTCCATCGTTTATTTACCGTGAAGGAAGCAGTCGTTACATTGGTGTAGGGTTTAATATTGAAGGGCGTGACCTAGGAAGCACTATCGAAGATGCTAAGAACAAAGTTGCTAAAGACGTAAAAATTCCAAAGAAAAATAAGATGACCTGGGCAGGGGAATTTGAAAGTAAGGAAAGGGCAGCCAAACAGCTGATGATGGTTGTACCCATCTCACTTGTTTTGATTCTGATGTTATTGTATTTTAATTTTGGAAACATCAAAGATACATTGATTTCCTCTGTAACGCTGGCTTTTGCTTTTGTAGGAGGTTTCATCTCACTATGGCTAACCGGAACAATCTTTGGGATCTCTGCAGGAATCGGCTTCATCATTCTATTCGGTGTTGCGACCATTGACGGCATTGTACTGATTGGCGTAATGAAGGAAAATCTTCAGAATAAAATGGGTCTGAAAGCATCCATCGAGGAAGGCGTACGCAGCAGAATCAGACCTGTAGTAATGATTGCACTGATGGGCTCTATGGGACTTTTCCCTGCAGCCATTTCTAACGGAATGGGCTCAGAAATACAAAAGCCACTTGCCATCATGATCGTGGGCGGACTTATCATTTGCATGATCCTTTCCTTCACGATTTTGCCATTAGTATTTTATTTTGCCTACCGAAAAAAGTATACTGTTAAGCAGTAGACTTTCATTCTCTCAATTTGGTAGACCGGATACGATTTGTATTCGGTCTTTTTATTCAATCTCAAGTAACTACCAACACGCTTATAAAAATATTCAGTCAGATTAATTTTATAGCAGATCGAATTTATACTTCAAGATCCCATATAGAAGGTTACATAGCGTAATTATCTTCTTATCTATTATAGGACCATCGGCGAAAGTTCCTATCCTTATCTTATCGGTGAAAGCTGGTTTGTGGCTGAAGAAAAAATTATTATTTATATAAAGGCAATCGCAATACCAGTAAATACCTCCAAAATATAATCAATATCTGCTGATAAATGAGATCATGAAATATTTTAATGTAGATTTAATATTTATAAAACAGAAAATCCGGATTTGTTTTTCATTAATACCAATCAACATCTTGACATTCAATCAGGAACTGATGCTGATGCTTTTTTAATTCATTAAAACAGAGATTGTTACTGAAGAAGTGCCTTTGTGACGGACTTTCATTCAATAATAGTTTTGAAATTTTAAAGGTAGATTTGCTGGAAGATGAGCTGAAAACAGTGTCGCAATTATTCGATCAAATCAATGATGAGCTTAATTTTCAGGACCGCCCGTCTGAGGAAATGATTAGCACGTATCTTAAACAAATCATTATTCGGGCTACAAGGCATTGGAAAAAACAAAATCTACAAACAGATGAACTTAATCTCATCAATGCTGAACAGGATTTTTTCCGAAATTTCAGCCGTCTCGTAGGTATTCACTACAAAGAATAACACAGAGTCGCCGATTATGAAGACCTTCTGAATCTGCCTCCCAAAACGCTTTCCAATAAATTTCACAAAATTAGTATTGAAAATCAAAAACTTACCTTAACTGGCGTATGACTGTGATTGTAAAACTTTATAAAAAATGGCCACAACTCTCTCGAGTCGTCGCCATTGAAATAGTTGTTAAGATTGTGTTGATATGGATTCAAAAAATCTTTAATCGACCAATTCTTATTCTTGCCTTATTAAATTGATTTCTCAATGCACATTATAAAAGTGAGTAACATATTAAAATAAAAGCCGAAAAGTTAATTTCCGGCCTCGTCAATAATCGTTACTTAAGGTTTCCAAAAGCTCCAGACAGTACCATTGAATACCGCCAGCTGCTGTTTTACTGTATCGAAAACCATCATGCCTGCGGTAGGATTGATAATGTTAAGATGCGGGCTTGCAACTTTCGGCAGCACCATTGCACGGTTGGAATCTGTCAGGACCAATATACCGTTGGTGCTATCAGTTCCCGAATTGTTTCCAATAGCAACCTTGGCCTCCGCCGACTCCTGACGGCTATCCTGAAGCGCGCTGTCTAAAGCATTATTAGCAGATAGTACCACAGTCGAGTTGTCTGCTCGGGTAACGGTGACCGGATAAGTGACATCGGTCAGATTGAACCAAGCGCCGTCTTTTCTATACTTGACATTTTTATCCGACAGGTCAAAAATCAAAGTTCCATTTTCAACAGTACCCTGCATGCCTCTGTAGCCTGCGCCTGTGACGGCGTTGTACGTGACAGGCTGATTGCTGACAGTAGAAGTCCATGGTAAGACGATTCCTTTTTTATTGTCGGCAGCATCGTAAAATTCCAGCGAGATGCTTGGATTCGTGACGGTATTACCTGGCTGAATCTTGGATATTTCATTTTTCCCGATGGCCATTTGTCCCTTTAACGGACATAATCCGAGCAAAAGGATGATGATAAGATATTTATTGTAGATCATGAATAATTAATTTGATTTTACATGAGATAATTAAGATGTGATTGGATAGTCTAATCCGGGCATGCCTGTGTTTCGAAACAATGCCAGGCCGGATTGGTTTCTCCTGCTTTGAGCGCAAATATTTTGAGACATTTGGCTTCCGCATCATAAACCATCATGCCGGTTACGGGATTCAGGATGTTACTTAATGCGGCAGTGGTACTCACCCGATTAATGACAAATCCTTTTTCTTTAGACTCCATCACCGTCCATGCGCTTTGTCTAGTCATTGGCCAGTTGCCATTATCCGTTCCGGCTCTGTTGAGTGCTGTAATGCCATGCTGAGAAGCGACAGTGATCCCGTTGTTCAGCAATGCAGGTTTGTAGCATCGCGAGGAATTAACGGTAATGTTGAATGTCTGTGCAGATGATGTGTCTACACCTCCATTCGCTGTGCCGCCGTTATCCCGAATTCTTACGCTCACGACTGCCGTACCAAGTGCGTTGGGAGCTACGGTATACTGCAGCTGTCCAAGTGATGATACAGTAGGCTGTACAGAGAATAATGAATTGTTATTATTGGTGACGAGGAAATTTACGGTCTGTAAGGATTCATTGGCAGGACCTGTGCTGATGGCAGTTGCCCAGGAAGCAACTGTATAAGCTGTAGCAGAGGAATTCTGAACATTAACCTGATCAGCACCTTTGATGAACGATGGCGCATCATTCACAGGCGTTACGGTGACCGTAATCGTTGCTGTATTGGATTTGTAGCCTAGCGAATTATCAACAGTATAGGTGATAGCATCCGTACCAAAATAATCCGCGACCGGTGTGAAGGTTACATTACCACTATTATCCACAGACCAGGAACCGTTAACTGTGCTGAAGGTAGTCTGTCTGCCTGCGGTAGCCGGATCAAGATCGACAGTGGCTGCGGCAAGTGTTCCGGATGTCGCAGCGTCATTCGTCAGGATATTGAAGGTCGCGGCTGTGTCTTCTAATGTTGTAGCTGTATCTGCGTTGGCTACAGGATTGCTCAGCGCAATTCCGAAATTGACATTGGTATTATTGGTGTTGTTTCCTGCGGTCACATTCAGGTATCCCAATGTTGAACTTCCTCCGGTAAGGGAGTTGGTGGCATCGTTATCTATCGCTCCACTGAAAGTTGCTCCCGCCGGGAGATCCGATGCTGCTGGTACCGCAATACCATCACCATACGGAGTGGTTTTGATATAAACTCTGTAAAATGATGCTGCTGTGCTGGCGAGGTATGAAAACTTGTAAGTCCCGTCCGGAGCTACTGTTACAGAAGAAATTGCCCGGTTAGCGGCTGGTGATCCCGTGGTAGCGCTTTGTGTTAGGACGGCATAAAGCTGTTGTCCGGCAATCTGGGAAATTGGTGTTCCGTCCACCTTTTCGGGTGACACTGATCCATTAGGGTCATTGTAAACCATTCCTGAAATTTCATTGTTAATGTTATTCGTCACTGCAATCTGCCTGCAGACTTGCGTGCCGTTGCCACAACTGTTAGTGGGTGTTGCACAGACACTGTAGGCATTATTTTGTCCTGCATTGTTGAAATTAACCAAAATGGAATTCGTACCTTGTCCTGATGTGATTGTTGCACCAGACGGTGCTGTCCAAGTGTATCCTGTGGCGCCAGTCAGTCCTGATATTCTGAAGCTTACGCTGCTTTGATCATCGCCGAATGCCGCAAAATAAATTCGGACATACACGTAATCAACATTGGCGTCGCGGGTTCCGGTTGCAGTATTAGCCACCTGGATTCGCAGCTTGGTATTGGTGAAGTCAGTGCCTTGCCAGCTGGTACCCCACAAATCTGTGCTGCTGCCATAAGTAACTAAAGCATAGGTTGTTGGCCAAAAATC
>DBLQ01000074.1:0-251 GCA_002297505.1 Flavobacteriales bacterium UBA720 | reverse complement strand
TTGGCCAAAAATCAGTTGTATTCGCTTTATTGTCGCCGATCGCAACGTCGTTTTTAAGAAGCTGAATCACATTGTCCCGGATACTGTTGGTTGCACTTGCATTTCTGCCTACACCAACCACTATTCCACTGATGTCATTGGTTGTATAGCCTGCCGGAAGACTTATCGTTGGAAAAGGTATGTCAAGAAACCGCGTTGTTCCGCCACTGGCTGCAATGGCTGCCGCTGTGGCTGAACTTCCATTATTAGAC
>DBLQ01000115.1:1859-3503 GCA_002297505.1 Flavobacteriales bacterium UBA720 | reverse complement strand
CGACGTACATCAACCGTAATAACAGTGTCGTAACAGCGCCATCTACAGAGGCAACTACCAAATTTGGTTTTGTATTTCTAGATTGTAACCTGACAGTTCCTCCAGCCGGAACCACGGATTTTAACGGAACAGTTATTAATAATTTCCATTTCGGAAGAGCATGGCAAAATACACCAAAATCAGCGTTTATCCGTTGCCAGACACCATCGATCCTGAATCCTACAGGCTGGACGACACCAATTAACGGCGTTTTACCAGTGACTTTTGTAGAATATGGCAACACGGGTGATGGCGCCACGCCGGAGAGACTGGCTCAGAGAGCGAACGGCGGCGTAGTACTGACGCAGGCAGAATCATTGCCTTACACGGTGGCTAACGTTTTCAAAAAAGAGACAGATGCATCTTTCTTCTTCGATTGGATGCCGGAATCTGCCATTAACATTGAATTTCCGACATTGGCCGTTAATAATTCTCAAAATGGCAGAACGCAGGTTTATCCAAATCCGTTTTCCAATAATTTCACCATTGCTTACGATCAGAAATCAAGTTCAGACGTAACATTGTCAATATATGATGCTAATGGAAGACTCGTTAAAACTTTGAGAAAGACGGCTGAAAAGGCGGGACAGAAAACCTGGAACGTTGCAGCTGATGATCTGAAGCCTGGTTTGTACTTCTATAATCTGAAGTACAGTGGCGGAGAGCTCAGCGGCAAGCTCATCAAAAAATAATCATTATAAGGAAGCTGTTTTCGGCGCTGTCGGAAACAGTTTTCTTTTTAATCCATGCGCATTAATCCATGAAAAGATTTTCCGCGTAAAGTCTTTGTGACAAGTAATATTTATTATATTTACAACAAACAAGTAATCATCACACTGCTTCTATGACTAAGAAAAACACGACGATATACGACATTTCCAAAAAGCTGAATGTGAGTGTGGCCACGGTTTCCCGTGCGCTGAACAATCATCCCAGAATCAGCCAGGAAACCAAGGAGCTGGTGATGGCTACAGCCAAGGAAATGAACTATAAGCAGAATAATCTGGCCAAAGCCTTGAAAAGCGGTGAAACCAAAACGGTGGGTGTGATTGTTCCTTATATTAATACCAACTTCTTCTCCTCGGTCATCCGCGGGCTGGAAGAGGAGCTGTCTCCGCATGGCTATCGGGTGATTATCTGCCAAAGTCATGATGACGCCACGATAGAGAAGAAGCAACTCAATACCTTGCTTCATACGCAGGTAGACTGTATTTTCATCTCCATTTCCAGAAATACGTCGGATATGGAATATGTCAAAAAAATCCTGACCACTACCAATACGCCGATTATATTCTTCGACAGGAAAAAAGATATCCCGGGCATCAGTACCATCACCATTGATGACCACCGCGGCGCCTACGCCGCCACGGAACATCTGATTCAGCAGGGCTATAAGAATATCTATCATTTCGCTGGAGATCAGAATCTGGAGATCTACCAGAACCGTCTTAATGGCTACATGGATGCGCTGAGAGATTATAATTTACCTGTTGTTAAAGATAATATCATCAAAACAGGAAGTTCGATAGAAGAAGGCATCAGTGCCATGAAAGCGATCTGGAAAAGAAAAGTAAAACCCGACGCCATTTTTTCTGCCAGTGATTT
>DBLQ01000115.1:0-1773 GCA_002297505.1 Flavobacteriales bacterium UBA720 | reverse complement strand
ATTTTTTCTGCCAGTGATTTTACGGCGCTGGGAGCTTGCAAGGAGATTAAAAACCTTAAGATCAAGGTGCCGGAAGAGATGGGCGTTATCGGCTTTAGTAATGAGCCGTTTACACAGTTTATGGAGCTGTCCATCAGTTCTGTAGACCAGACACCTGTGATGATGGGCAAGATCTCCGGGAATGTTTTCCTGGAAAGCATCAAGGACAACCATTCCGGCATTACGATAGAGAAAAAGCTGGTTCTGGCGCCTACGCTCTGCGTACGGCAGTCTTCCAAGAGAAAATAAAAAATTGCCCCGAAATTCCGGGGCAATTTTTTATTTTGTGAAATGCAGATAAGTGTTGTCCGCTTTACCGTCGCCGTCGTAATCCAGGCTTTCGCTCAGTACAATCAGTTCCGATTCCTTCAATGTCTTGACGTTGAAATTCTGATGATAATCATTATAGCTCAGTGTCAGAAGTCGCTGCGAAGCATTGTATGTATAAGATCCATCGTAAGTATCATTCATGCAGGTGGTTCCGACTCTCTCGCAAAGTTTTGCAGAAGCTTTTCCATCATTGGTAAAGGTAAAAGTAGTCTGAGCCTTGCAGGAGTTGGGTGTGATATATTCGGTGCGGCCGTCGCCGTATCTCACCTCGCTGATGTTGAGCTTCCAGGTTCCCAGGATGCTGGAGTCCTCATCATCCTCGCGGCAAGCCGTGATTGCGATCATTAAAACTGATCCCAGTACAATGCATTTTCTCATAGCAATAATTTTTTTTCAAGTTGTAAATTTAATAAAAAATTATGAACTTTTTTATTTAAATTAAATCAATATTAGATTTAGTTTAAATAATTGTAAAAAATGCATCGACTTCAATCAATTAAATGGGTTTTATTGATTTTAATGAAAAGCCTTGTTGATAAATGATTTCCTGATTTTAACTTCAATATCGCTTTAGCGTGACCACATACCGATTTTTAATGACGTTGTAATTCTGATCTCTGTCATAGTAATCGGTGGCCAGATGAAGTTCTTTGTTGGTAAGATACTCTACAGTATAATCAGAATTGATATAAGTAAAATTAAAATAATTTTTGAGACGCAGTTGTTTGGTGTTGCTGTCATAGGTGTATTCGCCGCTTGCCGTTTCTGAAATTTCACATTGGTTATTCTTAGTTTCATAGTAAGTCATAGAGAACTGATCTTCTGTGAATGCGTATTTATTCTTGCTCTGGCAGCTGCCTTCGGGAATGTTCTCGGAGGAAAGTACGGAATTGTCTTTTCCGGAATAGATGGAGATATTGACCATTTTCCAGTTACCATAAAGAGAGTTGGATAAAACCTCATCATCATCTTTTCTGCATGAGAAAAGCATCAACAAAGCTACCGCAACTAATAGAAGTTTTTTCAAAGTATTAATTTTCGGCAAAGAAACTGAAAATAAATGGTGTGCGAAGATTAACTTCTAATCCACTTCCAGATTTCCTTCAAAGTCGCCTTGTTCCCATACATCAGAATCCCGACGCGGTAAATTTTTGCGGCAATAAAAACCATCAGCAGTGTAGAAGCAATCAACAGAAAAATCGATAACATGATCTGCCAAAGCGGCACGCCAAACGGGATCCTCGCAATCATCGCCACCGGCGAAGTGAAAGGAATGATCGATAACCAAAATGCCATCGGTCCGTCCGGATTGTTCATAATGGTGAAACTTCCATAAAGTCCAAGCATCAAAGGAACGATTGCAAACATTGTGAATTGTTGTGTTTCCGTTTCATTGTCAACCGC
>DBLQ01000084.1 GCA_002297505.1 Flavobacteriales bacterium UBA720 | reverse complement strand
GCTCCTGGAAAGACCTGCAGTCCAAAGGTCTTAATGAGAAAGGTCAGGATCCGGAAGATAAGATCATCAAAAGGGTAGAAGTCGGAAACATCAATATGCCGCTTTCCACCAGCTTGATCCGCGGGTCGCAATCATTATTCGGTCTCAAAACAGAATTCCAGTTGGGTAAAACAACAGGAACTTTGGTGTTTTCGCAACAGCAAGGCGAGGCTAAAACCATCACGGCACAAGGCGGCGGGATGATGAGTACCTTCAAGGTCAATGCCTTCGACTACGAAGATAATCAGCACTACTTCCTAGACAAATATTTCCTGGACAAATATGATGATGCACTTACGGATTATCCGCTGATCAAGTCTCAGATTGCCATTACCAGACTCGAAGTCTGGATGCTGGATCAGGGAGGTGCCAATCTGGAAACCCAGAAACCGATCATCGGACTGAGAGATCTAGGAGATCAGGACGGTCTTACCCCGAATAATGCCAACGGAAATCTTTATTCTCAGATTGCTGCCGCGCTGGGAACTACACGTGATGTAACTGCAGCTTACAATACCCTGAACGGCCGTTCTTTCCCGAATGCTCAGGGAACGCCGGAACCTTACACCTCTGGAGAACAGTTTATCACCAACGCCAAAGCAAGAAGATTAACGGCTTCTGAATATAAATTCAATTCGCAGCTCGGGTATATTTCCCTGAATCAAAGACTGAATGACAATCAATTCCTGGCAGTCTCCTTCTCGTATACAATCAATGGATCCAGCACGGTGTACAAAGTAGGGGAATTTTCTGAGGAAAATGCGGTGGTGCTTACCAAGCTCCTCAAGTCCAACATTGCGGTGAAGCCTACTTCACCAATGTGGAACCTGATGATGAAAAACATTTATCCACTTAACACGAGTCAGCTAAATCAGCAGGATTTCATTTTGAATGTCTTTTTCAGAGATCCGGCGTCTGGCGGTAAAGTGAATTATCTGGCCAATGCAACTTACAAAAATGATTACACCCGATTTGACAAGGAAAACTTACTCCGCGTTCTGAACTGGGACCGGCTGAACGCCAATAACGATATCCAGCAGGACAGCCGTGGCGTGTACGGAGATGGTATTTTTGATTTTGTCAATGGAACCACGGTAGATGCAGAAAATGCCAAAGTGATCTTCACGAAAGTGCAGCCATTCGGAAACTATCTGGATAAAATTCTTGAAGATAATGATAAGAAAAAAGATTTTGTCTACAATGATCTTTATAACCAACTAAAAGAAACAGCCAAACAAAGTGGACTGGCGCAGCGTTACACCCTAGAAGGCAGGTACAAAGGCAGCCAGGGACAAGGTATCTCTTTGGGTGCCATCAACGTGCCGCAAGGTTCGGTAAAAGTTACTGCCAACGGGACACAGCTGGTGGAAGGTGTAGATTACACCGTCGATTATATGCTGGGAACCGTGAATATCATTAATGAGGCGGTGAAGCAATCTGGACAGGCCATTAATATTTCATTAGAAAACCAATTGACTTTCAATACCCAGAGAAAGAGTTTCTGGGGAATCAATTTGGAACGTAAATTCAACGAGCATCTCACCTTGGGAGCGACAGTAGTCAATTATACCGAAAGACCGCTGACGCAGAAAGTTAATTTCGGGCAGGAAGCCGTGAGCAATACCATGGCCGGATTCAACATGATGTTTAATAATGAGCTGCCATTCCTCACCAGGCTCACGGACAAAATTCCGTTTGTCAATACAGAAGCACCATCTAACCTAAACTTTAAGGCAGAAGCAGCATACCTGATTCCGGGGCAGAGCAAAGGGATTAATGACCAGTCTTATATTGATGACTTCGAGCAGACCACTTCCAAAATTTCCCTCAAGGAACCAGCAATGTGGAGCCTGGCCTCACGCCCGGAAAAGAATAAGGATGATCCGAATATCTTCCCGCAAACGGTCAACAATGATGACACTAAAGCAGGAAACGGAAGAGGATTACTTTCCTGGTACAACATTGACCCTAGGTTTTACGGTGTAGGCGGCAGTGCTCCGAACGGAATCAACGCAGCGGCATTATCCAACTTTGCTTCGCGAAGAGTGCAGATGCGTGAACTATATAATAACAGAGATTTCGTAGCAGGTGAGCAGACGCTCATGAACACGTTTGATATCACCTATTATCCGGATCAGCGAGGACCTTATAACGTGAATCCTGCGAATGAACTGCCTTCACAGAGATGGGCAGGTCTGATGAGACCGATTTCCGTAACCAACTTTGTGACCTCCAATATTGATTATGTGGAATTCTGGCTACAGGATCCACATGCCGATGGTACTATCAACGGAGATCCCAAGCTATTGTTACAGTTAGGAAACGTTTCCGAGGATGTGCTAAAAGATGGCAGATTACAGTACGAAAACGGGTTGCCTACACCTGGTACACCTTCCAATACCACCAATACCAATTGGGGAACCCAGCCAACTCAGCTGCCGATCTTATACGCTTTCTCTACAGAAGGTGAAGAGCGTGCGCAGCAGGATTTAGGTTACGATGGTCTTAATGGCACTCAGGAGCAGGAAAAATTCGGCGTCAGCTTTGTCAATCCTGTCACCAATGAGCTGGATCCGGCTTCTGATAACTTTGTGTTCTATCTATCGGATAGTTTCCAGGGAGATCAGGCATCTTCCTTAACAGAACGTTACAAATATTTCCGTGGACCGGAAGGTAACTCCGCAGCCAACACTCTGGAAGTAGCCACACAAACTCCTGATGCAGAAGACATTAACCGTGATTATAACCTGGATCAGACGGAAAATTATAACCAGTACAGCATAGACCTGGCACCAGGCAGCATGACACTGGGCAATAACAGAATTGTCGATATTAAAGAAGTGGATGTGAAGTTCGAAAACGGACAGAGCAAAAAAGTGAAGTGGTATCTTTTCCGCATTCCTGTAATGGATTTTGACAAAAGCGATAAGATAGACGGCGCAGACGTTTCTATTCTTAATAATGTAAGATATGCAAGATTATTGTTAAAAGGTTTTGACCAGACTTCTACTTTAAGATTCGGAACTTTTGATTTGGTGCGGTCCGACTGGAGAAAATTCACCAATCAATTGGCCAGTCAGGAGATTTCTGCCAATAACGAAGGTTTGCCAAGTTCTACCGCAGACATTAACGCTAACTTCGAAGTCGGAAGTGTAAACCTTGAAGAAAATGCAAAAGGAACACCACCATACGTATTGCCTCCGGGCATCGACAGACAGGTACTGAGCGGCAACGCCGGTGCACAGAGACAGAATGAATCTTCACTCTACATGAAGGTGACTGATCTGAGAAATCAGGCAAGAGGTGTGTTCAAAAATACCAGCCTGGATATGCGCCGTTACAAAAAACTGGAAATGTTTGTTCACGCGGAGAACCTGAATAATCCAACGCAGACTGCAGCAGATCCTAACGCAAAAATCTTTATCCGTTTCGGTAGCGATACTACAGATAACTATTATGAATATGAATCGTCATTGACTTACACTTCCAGCAATGCTACATCGCCATTAGATATCTGGCCGGATGCCAACTCTGTGAATCTGGAAATTGAAAATTTCGTTAATGCCAAATTGAAGCGTGATGAGATGTTGAGGGAAGGTAATCCGATAGCAAACCTTACCAACCGATTCCTGTTTACCGATTATGGTGATGCCCAAAGCGATAAGAAAATCTGGATCAAAGGTCGCCCAAGTATTGGGAATGTCACCACGATGATGATCGGTGTCAGAAGTTCCAACGATGGTGCTGCGGGTAAAACCCTTGTGCTTTGGGTGAATGAGATCCGTCTTTCCGAAATCGAGAACAAAGGTGGCTACGCGGGTAATGCAAGTCTTAACTTTAACCTCGGAGACTTTGCCATGGTGAATGCCAATGCTTCTTATGCGTCTATCGGATTTGGGGCCATTGATTCCAAGCCGGCAGAACGTGCGCAGGATGAAAACTCTGCCTTCAGCATTAATACAACGGTGAATGTAGACAAGTTCCTTCCGGAGAAAGCGGGGATGAAAATTCCTGTCAACTACTCCTACACGCAGACCATCGCAGATCCTAAATACAATCCGCTGGATAATGATGTGGAACTGAAAAAGGCACCGAACGAAGCTGAACTTAAAAAAGTGGTCAGAACCTACACGCAGCAGAGAAGTATCGGCGTTGTCAACATGAGAAAGGACAGAATGAATCCGGATAAAAAGGCCAAATTCTACGATGTGGAAAACCTTAATGTAACGGCCATCTACAACGATGATTTCTACCGCGATATTTACACCGTTAAAAATTACAGACAGTATCTAAAAGGTTATGTGGAGTACAACTACAGCTTCAAACCTTATGTCCTGAAACCGTTCAACAAAATGGTGAGCGATACGGCGAAGTCTTACAAATATCTGCGATGGGTGAAGGAATTCAACTTTAATCCGGTGCCTACCAGATTAAGCTTCCGAACTATCCTGGACAGGAATTACAATGAGTTGGAATACCGTAACGTAGATGCATTGCTCAGCGGCAATACGCAGGACCGTTTCGATGTCATCAGAAACCGTAACTTCTTCTTCGGATGGCAGTACAGCTTAGGCTTTAACTTTACAAAATCATTGAAACTGGAAATCAACTCAGAAACCAGAACCTTGAATGATAATATTGATGTCAATGACATGGACAACCGTTCGATCTTCGGCAATCCGTTCCGCTCCGGCCGTCCTGTGATGTACAACCACAGGGCACAATTGAGCTACAGATTCCCGTTCGAGTATCTGCCATATCTTGATTTTGTTAATGCCGAACTTAGCTACCAGTTTCAATACAACTGGAATGCAAGATCTACGGCGGTGAGAAGCTTTGTCAATCCTACAACAGGCCTCCCAGATAATCTTGGAAATATTTCTCAGAATACCAATGCGATCATTGCGACAGCCACATTCGATGTACCTAAATTTTTTGGTAAGTTCAATTATTTCAAGAACATTACCACGACGATGCAGAAGCGCCGTCAGGAAATTGACTCGCTGAATAATGTTTACAATCAGGCATTCACCAAGAAAAACAGCAGATTCAAATTCAAGTCTTATAAATTCAAGAACAAACTATCGCCGCTTCAGGCCGTAGCTTATGCCTTGACATCGATTAAGCAATTTGATTTTAATTATAACGAGAATAATGGAATTGTACTTCCTGGCTTGCTTTCGGCGCCTAACTTCTATGGTTACGGACAGACTTTGGGTGGTCCTACAGTTGGTTTCCTTCTGGGTTCTCAGGCCGATATCAGAAGAACCGTAATCGAGAACGGATGGGTTTCCGGCTCCAATCTGATGAATGACGCCTATTCCGAACTGAATAACAGAACCTTCACCGGAAATCTGCAACTGATGCCGGCCAATGATCTGAGAATCGACTTTAATGTCCTTCAGAATTACAGCCGAAATTATATTCAGAATGGCTTTAATATTTTTGATGTCAACACAGGTTACCGTGGTTACAGAGACGCATTCGGAACAGAACTGATTACTTATTCCAATACGGCGTGGTCCTTCAGCACCGCCTTCAAAGGTGGCGATGAGATTTACCAGTCCATTAAGGAAAACGCACTGGCATTATCCCAGCAATACGACGGTGTGCGGGATGTGGAAGGTTACACCGCGGGTTACTCCAGAAGCAATTCTTACATTTTGATTCCGGCCTTCAAAGCTGCTATCGAAGGTAAGTCGCCTAAAAAACTGAACAATCCGACGAAAGCTGGCGTACCGCTGCCTAACTGGAAATTGGTATATTCAGGACTTAGAAATATCCCGATTATTAACAGCCAGTTTACTAAGTTTGATATTTCCCACGGCTACATTTCTACATTTACGATGTCCGGCATCCAGTCCAGTGTAGATTTCTTTAACCGTGATCTGAGAGATCCGACCACCGCTTACGATACTAACGGAAACCGGTACAATCCTTACACCTTCTCGCAGGTCGGTTATGTAGAAGCTTTCGCACCATTGATCGGTTTTGATGTCACGATGAGAAACAATATGCAGTTCCGATTCAACTATAACAGAGACAGAACTTATCTTTTAGGACTAGTGAATACCACGCTTACGGAAGATTCCGGCAACGAGTTTGTGGTGGGATACGGCTACATTCTGAAGGATCTGAAGATCAGACTAAATTACAAAGGCAAAGCGAGGGATGTGAAAAGTGATCTTAATATGAGAGCAGATCTTTCCATGAGAGACAGTAAAACATCCATCACCAATATCCTCATCGATGATTCTCAGGTCACCGGCGGTCAGAAGATCTTTACACTCAAGTTGTCTGCAGACTATAACATGTCTCAGAATCTGAATCTGAAATTCTTTTATGATCAGATGATGACCAAGTATAAAATCTCTACGGCGTTTCCGCTGTCCACACTTCGGGCAGGGATCACAGCCACGCTCACCTTTGGTGGCACAGGAAACTGATAACAAAAAAGAGTAGACCACGGTTTACTCTTTTTTTTGTAATTTATTTTGATTCTATTGTCATATCCTAATTATATAATTAAATTTGTCAAAACCTAATCTTAGAAAATGAACACACCAGCAGAACTAAAGTACACCAAAGATCATGAGTGGATCAAAGTGGAAGGGGACACAGCAACTATCGGAATCACGGATTATGCCCAGGGAGAATTGGGCGATATCGTTTTCGTGGATGTAGACACCGTAGACGAGGAGCTAAACGAAGGCGATGTCTTCGGAAGTGTAGAAGCCGTGAAAACCGTTTCAGATCTTTACCTTCCAGTTTCGGGAACCGTGTTGGAAGTCAATGCCGATCTGGAAGATCAGCCGGAATTGCTCAATACAGATCCATACGGAAAAGGCTGGATCATCAAACTCAAAGTTTCCGACGCCGCAGACCTTTCTACATTATTGTCCGCAGAAGAATACCAGGAAGTCGTTGGATAAGATTCTAAAAAAATACAGTAAGATCATATTGCCCATTTATTGGGCATTTCTTACTTATATGCTGCTCCGTCCGGGTGTGGAAAACAAAGAATACTTTTTCATGTTTCCACATCTGGACAAGCTCATTCACTTTTCCATTTTCTGCGTACTGGGCCTCGCCTTCAGGCTGAGGTTTCCAAAATTGCCGATGCAACAATTTCTTCTTATTCTCGTCGGCTACGGTCTATTGACCGAAATCCTACAGGATACAATGAACGTTGGCCGGTCACTGGAAGTTTTGGATGCCGTCGCGGACACACTGGGTCTCATCCTTTCATACTATATATATAATAGGTATCAAAAGATCTTTCCGCAAAGAGACTAGCATTTCCTGCGCTCACCTGACAATATAATTTTTCCCAACCATTATTATGGCGGCTCCCGTCTGCCCACCAGCGCTGATCCCCGTCGGTCAGCCGGGACCGGGCTATCCGCTCATATCTTTTCTGCAGCCTCCAGCGCACTGCCCAACGCTGCTACAGAAAAGGATATCCGCTACTATCCCTGCCGCGGGCGTGCGGTTAAAAAGACGTTATCACAAATCATAAAGTAATTTAACATAATGTGGATAACTTTAACATGCTCGTAAATCCCTTTATTATAGAAGGTTAATGAACATAGTTTTACACAATTATGAATTTAGTGTTAATCAGATTTGCATTGCGTTACTTTTTCAGCATACATTTGCAGAACCAAAACGAGAGAATTGGTAGCGCAGGAGAACGGTAAAATAAGATGGTAAGTTATAAAGAATGGTTTGAAAAAATTATTCAAAAAACATTCCAAAAAATTTGCCGGTTAAAAAAAGATTCTTACTTTTGCA
>DBLQ01000117.1 GCA_002297505.1 Flavobacteriales bacterium UBA720 | reverse complement strand
ATCTTATCACTGACTTTTTTGAAAAACCAGCGGCCGATAATCGGGAAAATTAAGAGGACAATAAGCCCGAATACCAGAATCGAGACCGAAAGCTTGATCCAGAATTCGCTGCCCACTTCGCCCTGAGTCATGCCGACAACTACCGCCAGCACCAATAAAGCCAGAATGTCGGTGATCATTGTGCCACCTACCGTAATATTAACCGCCTTATTTTTTGATACCCCAAGTTTGCTGACCAGCGGATAAGCGATTAAAGTGTGCGAAGAAAATAAACTGGCGAATAAAACTGATGTGAGCACATTAAAATGCAACAAATAGTAGGATCCGATATAGCCCAGAACAAAAGGTACTATAAATGTGTAGAGGCCGAATCCCAGACTCTTCCATTTGTTTTTCTTGAAATCGCCCATGTCAATTTCCAGTCCTGCAAGAAACATAATGTAAAGCAATCCCGTGGTACCGGTGACTACAATGCTACTGTCGCGGCTGAGGACATTGAAACCGTTGGGACCTATAATGGCTCCGGCGATAATCAGTCCCAGGAGATGCGGGACCTTGATTTTATTAAGCAGTAGCGGCGCACCAAGGATGATGATGAGCACGAGCAGGAATTTCAGCACCGGATCTTCGATCGGCAAACTGAGATTGTGAATGGTGAGAATCATTGTGTTTTATTTATTTTGAAGGTCTTACAAGCTCTACAGAGAATTTGGCGACGCAATTTTTATCAGAAGTCACTGTTCTGGTTCCGCGAATTTTATTTGGCGTTATATCGTCCAGGAGGACGTTCATTTCCACTTTTTTGGCAGAAGTGGAATCGGTCTTGAAATTCATTTTGATTTCATTATTCGTGTACTCGGAGTTGTAAATTCTCACAATCTTATTATTGTTGACAATCTTTACAGCCATCTGCGTAGAATCGCTAACGAATACCCAATTGTCCGTCCTCTGATCGCCAATCACATAATCACTGCAATTGGACTCGGTGCAGACTACTTTTCCCGTCCATGTTCCCGCAATTTCGGGAGGCCAAACTTTCGGCGGAGCAACGGAGTCCTGCTTTACTGTATTATTGAGGCTGTCGCGCATCTTCAGCAATGACTGATAATCCGCTTCTTTGAGTGCAAACTGCTGTTCCTTTTGGGACAGTGCTTTTTCACGCATGGCGAGAGATTCGTCATTCTTATTTTGGCAAGCCATTAGAAACAATAAAATAACCGGAAACCATATTATGTTTTTCTTCATCATAGACTTTATTTTTTCACTTTCAAGTTACAAAAAATTTTTAATAGCATGCAAACCGACACAAAAACTGCAGCGCCGGGCTGCAGTGAGAATTATTTTTTCAGGAAGTTGATCAGAACGCGATTCAGCTCATCGGCGTGTGTCACGTTGAGACCGTGCGGACCATCCGAAACCACATAATATTCGTTATTCACGATGCCTTTCGCTGCCTGTTCTCCTGCTGATTTAATAGGGACAACTTTGTCTGCATCGCCGTGTACTATCAGTGTAGGAACCGTCACATTTTTCAGTTCCTCACGGAAATCGGTATTGGCCCAGCTTTCGGCACATTTGATCGTTGCGATTGGCGAAGCTTCTGATGCTATGCTCCAGTCGTAATCCAACTGTTTCTGGCTGACAGATTTTGAGAGCATTCCATAATTATAAAAATCCTTGTGAAAGCTTTCCAGAAAAGTAACGCGATCGGTTTTCAGATGGTCCATAATGTCATTCAGTTTTTCTTGTGGCACGCCATCAGGATTGTCTTCCTTCTCTTTAACGAGCGGAATGATCGATGAGATCAGGGCAACTTTAGAAATATTGTCTGCACCATAATTGGTGAGATATCTTACAACCTCTCCGCCGCCCATGGAGAAGCCTACCAGCACCGCGTCCTGAAGATCCAGCTGATTGATAATTTCCAGCAGATCTTCTGCCAGACCATTGTAACAGTAGCCGTCCAGCGTTGCTTCCGATTTCCCGAAACCTTTTCGGTCATAAGTAATAACACGGAACCCTGCTTCTAACAGTGCCGGAACCTGGAGTTCCCAGGATTTGCTGCTCAATGGCCAGCCATGGATGAGGATGACTGGTTGACCTGTTCCGAAGTCTTCGTAATAGATGCTGTGGTTCTGATCGATGGGTTTTGTAATGTAAGGCATAATCTTATTTTTATATTAATATTGTTTTTGGTGATTATCCTTTACCAAACATCAGACCACAAAAAAGGCTTTCCGGTATTGAAAAGCCTTTAAAATATTGAGGATTGAACCAATTATTTGATTTCATCGTAGAAAAGAACTTTGTCATTCTTATCAAAACTGATGATGGTGATTTCCCGGTTCTTCGCATTATCGTTGTTGAAGAATTTGGCTCTCGGTGGCACATTAGGCTCATCGGAAAGTTTAGGATTCCAGTACAGTAATTCACGGGTATCTTTGGTGATGGTTTTGTACTTGTCGCTGGTGATGTCCGGCTGTTCGAATTCAATCGCTTTGTCATAGCCTCTCAGCAGCGTTTTGTTGGTGGCTTCTTTCTTGTCATCAGCATCATTGCCCATGTTCCCGCGCTTGGTATAGACTGCGACGGCATTGCCTACAAGTCCGTCATTTTTAAGAACCTTAACCATAGCAATATTGCTGATAGGGATTGAATTGATCATGCTGGCATCCACTGGAACTTCGTCTAAAAATAATTTGGCTTCGGAACCGCGAATGGATGGCACGTAATTCCCGGAATTGTCCATCGTAAAGGTCAGTCCGGCTGCGCGACCCTGAAGCCACTGCAGCACGTTGAGCGATGCCTGAGCATCCTGATTTTCATTGACAAAATCAAAAATCGTCGCATTAAAACTGCTGAATCTTCCGCTGGAAAGCTGCTTGTCCAACTCTGCGGTCAGATCTTTTTTCTTTGCGGTAAGCTGCACTTCCTCAATCTGCGTCTCATCATTCCGGATCGATTTCTGATTGCTGATGTTTTGAATCGCATTCGCTGCTATCGGATTCAGCGGTGCTTTCTCGGTGGTGAGTCTGTAATTGGTAGGCGGTAGCGTGCCTTTATATGGAATATTTTCGTTCAAGGTCTGGAAGGTCATGCTCAGTTTATCGCTGTCCGTAGCATTTTCTTTGTTAAGATAGTACGATACCGTGAGTGGAACGTCGAAGTTCAGATTATCCAGATAGATGTAGCCGCTGTTGTCGGTTTGTGCCTGGGTAAGGCCTTTCTGTACATTCTCACTCTGGAACATCAGGTTGACGGTTGTATTGGGCAGTGCGATGCCATTTTTCGTAATCCGGCCTTTGTAGCTGAGGTTTGCCTTGGGATTATACTTGATATCCGGCGTTTTTCCAGCAAGAACCTCGTTCCAGTCAAAACGTTTCCATTGCTCGGAAATCAGCAGAGCATCCAGCGCATCGGCATTGGCATCTTTGGCAAAATATTGCGCCGGTGAAAAGATTTTCGATGTGAGATCGCCTGTGAGCCACAGTGCATTGAGAATATTATCCTTGCTGTAATCTGCCGGAACGTTATTGGCATCCCGGACCAGAACGGTGTAATGCTGGTAGCCGGCTTCAGGATGCAGATCAAAACTGTTGAATGCCCGTGGTTCGTTGTTCAGAGACATACCGACGAATTCGGGCGGGTCGACGCTCAGATTTTTTGGTTTTATGAAGCAGAGCCGTTGCGAGACCAGATTTTCCTTGTCGTCAAAAACACTCAGCTGCAGCACTCCATTTATTTCGTCATTGGCACTTATCGGAATTTTGCTAGATGCATCCGGTGCATTAGCTTTGATATTGGCTTTGTATGCGAGCTGATTGTTGATAGTTCCAACGACTGTGTAGCCCTGCAAGCCATTGGAAAGACCGGTGCTTCTGATGGTAAACTGGATGCCTTCCGCATTGCTGTTCGCCTGAATGTTAATCCCAGAGTCAGCCACTTTTGGCAAGGTGATGGTCTGTTTCTGGCCTTTGTCATCTTCAATCACGGCTTTATAAATTTTGCCGCTTTTGGGAGAGATGGAAAATGCGCTGACATTCTGGTCAAAACCTTTGAAAGTCGCCAGTTTTTCATTAGGCTTCTCCGTGTCGATGATGTAGCCGCTCCAGCTGGCAGGCGGTGTGCCCTGAGAATAAATTCTCGCAGCCACCTTAGTCGGGATATTATTGATTAATGTCCCGCCTTCCGGGAAAATGGCCGCGGACCACTTTGTGTTTTTATCCAGAATTAACTTCTGTTCGGAACCTGGATTGTAAATCGGAACGGCTTTCAGATAATTGAATGCTTCCGGGAAATTGGCCATCCACGTTGTATAGGCTCTGATATAATAAACATCCTCTTTCAGCGCGTTGGTGAGATTGAATGTGCCATCACCTTCGCCGTTACTGAGGGAAATCGTTCTTTTGTCTACCAGATTTTTCTGATGGTCATACAGCTCCACAAAAAGGGTAGTGGGCGATTCGGCGCGGGCGTAACCATCAAAGACGAAGGATTTAAAATAGATATTGTCACCCACCACATATTGGTCTTTATCGGTCAGGATATAAACCTTTTCCTGTCCATAATTTTTTTCGAGATTTTCTATGGCTTTGTCAATCTTGCCCTGCTGTGCATTGAGCGCAGAAACTGCAGCAGCACAGAGGAAACCCATTAAGATTTTTTTCATTCTAATGAACGTCATTTTAATTCCTATGCAAATTACTCAATCAAAAGAAAACCCCCAGCATATGCCAGGGGTTTTATATTAATTTTAACAAGAATCAGATTATATTCCGTTTACAATTTCGTTAAGCGTTGCAGAAGGTCGCATTGCTTTGTCAGTTTTGTCAAAATCTGGTCTGTAATAGCCGTCAATTTCCTGATGTTTACCTTGAGAACCAATCAATTCTTCATTGATTTTGCTTTCGTTGTCTGTCAAAGCTTTTGCAACAGGTGCAAATTTCGAAGCAATATCCGCATCTTTAGTTTGATTGGCCAAAGCTTCTGCCCAATACGTTGCCAAATAGAAATGTGAACCTCTGTTATCAATGGTTCCTAATTTTCTGCCCGGAGATTTGTCTTCTGCTAAGAATTTAGCATTAGCTTCATCCAATGCATCAGCCAAAATCTGAGCTTTTGGATTATTTTGAGTTTGAGCCAGATGTTCCAAAGAAGCCTGCAATGCCAGGAATTCACCCAAAGAATCCCATCTCAAATAACCTTCTTCGATAAATTGTTCGATGTGCTTCGGTGCAGAACCACCGGCTCCTGTTTCGAACAATCCGCCGCCGTTCATCAATGGAACGATAGATAGCATTTTTGCAGACGTTCCCAATTCCAAAATAGGAAATAGGTCAGTCAAATAATCTCTCAAAACGTTTCCGGAAACGGAAATAGTATCTTTGCCTTCTCTTGCTCTTTTCAGGGTTTCTGTCATGGCATCTTTCACATCAAGAATTCTGATGTCAAGACCAGTTGTATCGTAATCTTTAAGATATTTTTCAACTTTTTTGATGATTTCTCTGTCGTGAGCTCTTGCTTTATCTAACCAGAAAATAGCAGGCGTATCTGACAATCTCGCTCTGTTTACCGCTAATTTTACCCAGTCTTGGATTGGAGCATCTTTAGTTTGACACATTCTGAAGATGTCAGATTTTTCTACTTTCTGCTCAAGCAAAGTATTTCCATTTTCATCAAGAACTTTTACAGTTCCGTCAGCTTCAGCCTGGAAAGTTTTGTCGTGAGAACCATATTCTTCAGCTTTTTGAGCCATCAGGCCAACGTTTGGAACGGAACCCATTGTTGTTGGATCAAGCTTTCCGTTAGCTTTCATGTCATCAATTGCAGCCTGATAAAAACCTGCATAAGAACGGTCTGGAATGATAGCTACTGTGTCATCTTCTGCACCAGCTTTATCCCACATTTTTCCTCCATTTCTGATCAATGCTGCCATAGACGCATCAACAATAATGTCAGAAGGAACGTGGAAATTCGTGATGCCTTTATCAGAATTGACCATTGCTACTTTTGGACCTTCAGCTAAAGCTTTATCAATGTCAGCTTTGATTTCTGTTTCCTGAGGAATTCCGGCAATTTTATCGTAAAGATTTTGTAATCCGTTGTTAGGGTTAATGTCCAGAGATTTGAAAGTCTCAGCATACTTAGCGAAAACATCCTTGAAGAAAGTCTCAACAATGGCTCCGAAAATAATCGGGTCGGAGATTTTCATCATTGTCGCTTTCAGGTGGGCAGAAAGAATCACGCCTCTTTCTTTGGCTTCATCAATTGAGGTCTGAACAAACGCTTTCAATGAATTAAGGTTCATCACAGAAGAATCAATGACTTCACCGGCTTTCAGGTTGGCAAAATCTTTCAAAACTTTCTCAGAACCGTCATTTCCGAAGAATACAATTCTGAATTTAGAATCATTTTCAACCGTTGTAGAAGTTTCTGTTCCGTAGAAATCTCCGCTGGTCATATGCGCAACATCTGTTTTGCTGTCAGATGCCCAAGCTCCCATTTTGTGGGGATTCGCTTTTGCATAGTTTTTAACAGCTTTTGGAGCGCGTCTGTCAGAATTTCCTTCTCTTAAAACAGGATTTACCGCAGAACCCAGAACTTTGGCATATTTAGATTTTATAGCTTTTTCCTCGTCATTTTTTGGTTCAGCAGGATAATTTGGAACTGCGAAACCTTTGGATTGTAATTCTGCAATTGCCTCATCCAATTGAGGGACAGACGCAGAAATATTTGGTAATTTAATAATGTTCGCTTCCGGCGTAGTTGCCAATTCACCCAGTTCCGTCAAAGCATCTCCAATTTTTTGGTCATCAGTCAGGAACTCCGGAAAGTTAGCCAGGATTCTGCCTGAAAGTGAAATGTCTTTTGGAACGATGTTAACGTCTGCAACCGAAGTAAAAGCCTTAACAATCGGCAAAAAAGAATGGGTTGCAAGCATCGGCGCTTCATCCGTAAGCGTGTAGATAATTTTTGATTTTTCTGACATTATAGTAGTTGATTTTATTTACTGTTTTTTCAAAACAGACAAATTTACTATTTTTTGCCAGATTAAGATAGTGATTTATAACATATCAGATTAAAAATTTATTAAAATCAACAATAATTTGGATTACAAAACATCTATGAATTAACTTTGAAAAAAATAAATAGAACAATGTCACAAATTACATTCAAAGGAAATCCTATTCATACTGTGGGAAGTTTGCCGGAAGTTGGAGCTACTGCTCAGGAATTTACATTAGTAGGGGCAGATTTGTCCGAAAAGCATCTGGCAGATTTCACAGGAAAAAAAGTGTTGCTGAATATCTTTCCAAGTATCGACACTGGCGTTTGCGCTGCGTCTGCAAGACAATTCAACAAGGAAGCGAGTTCGTTGGAAAACACCGTTGTCATTAATGTTTCCAGAGATTTGCCATTCGCACTGAACAGATTTTGTGCGGCAGAGGGTCTTGATAATGTAGAAGTTTTGTCAGATTTCAGAGGGAATTTTGGTGAAGATTACGGCGTGACGTTGGATGACTCTCCGTTGAAAGGATTGCTGAGCAGAGCTGTAGTTGCTTTGGATGAGCAAGGTAAAGTTATCTATACCGAGCAGGTGCCGGAAATAGGCCAGGAGCCAGATTATGAAGCGGCAGTCAATGCTTTGAAATAAAATTTTTAATTTTAAGTACTCAATTCAGCGGGAAATCTATAAATTAGATTTTCCGTTTTATTTTTATGGATGTACTTACCAATATTTATCAGCATCCCGCGTTTACCGGAGATGATCTGAATCTGATTTTTTCGAAGCACGAGCAACTCAGCTATAAAAAGAATGATTTTTTCCTGAAGGAAAATGAGGTCCTGAATTCTTATTTCATCATGGAGCAAGGCGTTGCGAGGTCTTTTGTATATGATATTGATAATCATGATATTACCATTAATTTCTTTACCGTTGGCGATATCGTTATAGAAGCGTCTTCATTGTTCCAGCGCATTCCTTCGATAGAAAATATTCAGGCAGAGACGGATTGTACGGTTTGGAAAATCAACTATGATGATTTTCAGGAGCTTTTTCACAGCATTCCGGCACTTACGGAATGGGGAAGGGCGTGGATGTCTTACCAATTGTTTTATCTCAAAAACCGTTCGGTAGAGATGATTACAAAATCTGCAACAGAACGCTACCTGGATTTAATTCAAGAAAAACCGGATGTCCTGAAATTTGTGCCTCTCAAGAATATTGCGTCCTATCTTGGCATCACCGACACATCGCTGAGCAGAATCCGAAAAGATATTGTGAAGGGATAAAAAAAACATCAGTAAGCAATTACCGATGTTTTTTTCTTAATTTATTTTTTAGTCAATTCGGACAATGCTTTTTTCTGCATCTTTTTGTAAATAACGTTGGACATAATGACGCTGAGCTCGTAAAGCAATACCAAAGGCAGTGCTGCGGCCATCATGCTCAGTACATCGGCAGGCGTTATTATTGCTGCCACCACCATGATCAGTACGATGGCGTGTCTTCTGTAAGTTCTCAAGAACTTGGGTGTCAGAATTCCAATGGATGTTAAAATGTAAACCGCAATCGGGAAAAGGAATACTACACCCATGCCCATCGTGACTTGTAAAAACAATGTGGTGTAATCCGAAAGGTCGAAAAGCTGAACAATATTATCCGATACTTTGAAAAGCAAGCCAAAGTTAATGGCAAACGGGAGAATCAGGAAATAGCCTGTCAGCACACCCGTCATAAACAGGATCCAGACCGAGTTGATGTAAAATATGGAATTTTTCCTCTCGTTGGGAAGCAGTGCAGGGCTGATGAATTTCCAGATTTCCCAAACGAGGTAAGGAAAAGCCAGTACCAAGCCGGAAAAGATGGAGACTGCCATCATGACATTGAACTGCTGAAAAAGCTGCTTCTGCTGCACACTGAATTTAGCCGGAAGGATAAAACTGTCATTGCCGGTAAGCTCTCTCGAAAAATGGTTCACTATGCGGAAAGTCAGAAAATCGTTTCTTGTAGGTCCAAAAAATATGTGGTCCATCACCCAGTTAATGTTAAATCCAACGATAATGGCTAGAATAACAATGGCCAGTATAGATCTTACCAGGTGTGCTCTCAGCTCGCCGATATGTCCCAGGAAGGACATTTCCTTTTCTTCACTCATTTTATATATGATAAGTTATAAATGATTATTGATGTTGATTTTCAAATTAAATAATCCCTTCGTCCAGCAAAGTATGGATGTCAATGATGCCAAAATAGACACCTTGATCCGTCACGATGAGCTGACCGATATTATACTCCTTTAAAATCTGCATGGCCTCCTTCGCTAGCTGATTTTTATCGATGGTTTTAGGATTTCTGCTGACAATATCGGAAGCTTTAACTGTAGAAATATCATCCTGATTAAGAAGCATTCTGCGGATATCGCCATCGGTGATCACACCTAAAATGTTCTGATTGTCAATTACTACGGTGATGCCATGCTTGGAAGCGCTCACTGAAATTATGACGTCCCGGATGCCCGCATCCGGCGTAACTTCCGGTTTATTCTTGGACACGAATTGTCCTACTTTAGCAGTCAGATTTTTACCAAGAGTACCGCCGGGATGGAACTTTGCAAAGTCGATATCTTTAAAACCCTTAATTTCCATAAGACAGATCGCCAAAGCGTCTCCCAGCGCCATCTGAACCGTTGTAGAACTGGTGGGAGCCAGTTTGTTGGGGCAAGCTTCCTTCTCTACGTGGGTGTTCAGAATTATTTCTGAAGCTCTCCCGAGTTTGCTCTCCGGATGGCCTGTCATGCCGATGAGGACGGATGAGTATTCTTTCAGAAAAGGCAGCAGATTTACAATTTCCGGTGAGTTTCCCGAGTACGAGATACAAAGCACTATGTCTTGTTTTTGGATCACGCCCAGGTCGCCGTGGATGGCTTCAGCAGCGTGCAAAAACTGCGATGGTGTGCCGGTGGAGTTCAGCGTCGCAACTATTTTATTCGCCACATGCGCCGATTTTCCAATTCCTACCACGATAAGTTTTCCAGTGCATTCACTGATGGTCTGAACGCTTTTTATGAAGCTGCTGTCCAGCCTGTTGCGCAGGTTTTTCAGCTCGGAAATTTCTATATCCAAAGCCTGGTAGGCGTTGGCGAGAATATCAGTCGGGTTCAAAATTTAAAAATATTTGATTATTTTTTTAATAATATTTTATTTTGTATCTTCACGCTAATAATTTTCAATAAGGAATGAAGTGGTTGTGCTTCATTTTTTTATCCCCAAAAATGGCGGATTACAACCAATGACTGAAAATGTATAACATTCAACAAAATGCAAATTTAGCAAACAATATCAAAGGATGAGCACAAAAGACATCAACTTATCTGCGGAACTCAAAAAATATTTCGGCTTTTCCAAATTCAAAGGTCAGCAGGAGCGGATCATTACCGAATTACTCAGTGGCAAAGATGTGTTTGTTTTGATGCCAACGGGCGGCGGTAAGTCATTGTGCTACCAGCTTCCGGCATTGATCTCCGAGGGTACAGCCATCGTCGTTTCACCATTAATCGCGCTGATGAAAAATCAGGTAGACGCCGTGAATGGTCTTTCGTCGGATGAAGGTGTGGCGCATGTGCTGAATTCCTCACTCAATAAATCCCAGACCAAACAGGTGATGGACGATATAACGGCTGGCAAAACCAAACTGCTGTATGTGGCGCCCGAATCGCTCATCAAAGAAGAATACCTTGACTTTCTGAAAGCGGTAAAGATCTCTTTCGTAGCTATAGACGAGGCGCATTGTATCTCCGAATGGGGACATGATTTCCGCCCGGAATACCGCAATCTTAAGGGCATCATCGATAAAATTGCCGATGTTCCTGTGATTGCGCTTACTGCTACAGCAACGCCAAAAGTTCAGGATGACATTCAGAAAACGTTGGGGATGAACAATGCTTTGGTTTTCAAAGAAAGCTTTAACAGGGCTAATCTCTTTTACGAAATTCGACCTAAAGTTAATGTAGATAAAGAAATCGTACGATTTATCAATCAGCATAAAGGCAAATCCGGAATTGTTTATTGTCTGAGCCGCAGAAAGGTGGAAGAATTTGCACAGCTCCTTCAGGTCAATGGAATCAATGCATTGCCTTATCACGCAGGTCTGGACCAAAAGACCAGAGTGGCCAATCAGGATAAGTTTTTGATGGAAGAAGTGGATGTCATTGTGGCCACTATCGCTTTCGGAATGGGTATAGATAAGCCGGACGTACGTTTCGTTATTCATTATGATATTCCAAAATCTTTGGAGAGCTATTATCAGGAAACCGGACGTGCAGGACGAGACGGCGGCGAAGGTTATTGCCTGGCATTCTACGATCCGAAAGACATTGAAAAATTGGAAAAGTTTCTGGCTCAGAAACCTGTTTCGGAAAGGGAAATCGGGCTCCAACTTCTCAATGAAGTCGTAGGCTATGCTGAGACGTCGATGAGCCGAAGACAGTATTTGTTGTATTATTTCGGTGAACAATTTGACCCCATCAAGGGGGAAGGTGCCAACATGTGTGATAATTCCAGGAATCCGCCTAAGCTGAAAGATGCTACCAAGGATCTGAAAAAAGTCCTGGAAATGATAAAGTCGCTTGGGGAGAAATTCCGTACCAAGGATTTGATTTCCATCATCGCCGGCAAAGAATCTGCGGTTACAAAATCGTATAAATTAGAACAGAGTGATTATTTCGGATTTGGTAAATCGGAATCGGACAATTATTGGAAATCGATCATCCGACAGGCTACCGTGCAGGATTTTCTCCGCAAGGATATCGAAACTTATGGTGTCCTCAAGATTTCTGAGAAAGGTAACATGGTTATTTCCGGAAAATATAATGAGCCGTTTCATATTGCAGAGGACCGCGAGTATGATCTGGCGCAATCCAAATCCAAAGCAGACAGCGATCAGGTTCAGACCCAGGCTGGTGGAGGGCTGGATCAGGTTTTATTTGGTCAACTTAAGGAGCTTAGAAAAACTGTTGCTAAAAAACATGGCATTCCGCCATACACCGTTTTTATGGATCCGAGCCTGGAGGATATGACCGTGCAATATCCTGTAACCGTGGAAGAAGTGGCCAAAATCTATGGCGTGGGCGAAGGAAAAGCGCGCAAATACGGAAAAGAATTTGCAGACTTTATCAAAAAATATGTGGAGGACAATGATATAGAAAGAACCCAGGATCTGGTGATGAAGCAGGTGGCTAACAAATCGAGCCATAAGGTTTTTATCATCCAGAACACAGATAAAAAAATTGACCTGGAAGATATTGCCAAAGCTAAACATTTATCCATGAGTGATTTGCTTTCCGAAATGGAAAGTATTGTTTATCAGGGAACCAAGCTCAATATCGATTACTATATTGAAGAAAACTTTGATGAAGATGTGGTGGATGATTTTATGGATTTTATGCGTAACAATGAGAGTGACAGTATGAAAACGCTGCTTGCAGAGTATGGCGATGACCTCACGGACGATGAAGTACGTGTGCTCAGAATCAAATTCATCAGCGATGTGGCCAACTAAAACGATAAGCTGATGGATGACAATATTGAACGAAACAAAGAAGAGATCATTCACTGGATAGATAGTCTGGAAGATGAGAGTATCATCAGGAAACTAGTGGATTTAAAAGAAAAAGCCAGCCAATCCGTGAACGAATCCAAAGCAGAATATCTTATCAAAGATGACTTTGAGAAACGCTGGGCGAAGGGTATCTCTCATGATGAAATGAAGAGGCGAACATTAGAATATATTTCAAATTTGCCTTGGAAAGATTGATTTTTACAGCCAGGAATTTGAAAGTCAGATCAATTGCATTATTGATGTATTATTTGAAGAAGGTTATTTTGGCTTTAGAGAAAGTGCTGAAAATTATGGAGCGAAAATATATGATTTTATCAAATGTAATATAGACAGTCCAATTTCCAAAACATCACCATCTTTATTTCAGAAATATGGACAGTTCTATATAAGGTATAAAGCTAATGAACAAACCACCTGGTATATTTTCTTTGACAAAAAAGATACGCGGTATTTGGTCAATTTTATTCTGAACAATCATTCCCAGGATTTTCCGGAGTTATTATAATAATGAAGAAGTCAATTATTTTCATATTACCCGATTTGGAAACAGGTGGCGCGGAACGCATTGTCACGACTATTGCCAACCATCTTCCCAGGGACAGATTTTTACCTTCAATTTTGTTACTGAGGAAAGAAGGTGCTTATTTGGATTTCCTGAATGCCGACGTAGAGATCATCGACATCAAGACGCCGCGGATACGGCATTCCCTTAAACCGATTCTCATCGAGATCAAAAAAAGAAAACCGGATATTGTATTTTCCGGCTTTGGAGAAGTGAATGCCTACTTGTCCATGTTTACAAAACTGTTCCCGAAAACTAAATTTATTGCCAGGGAAACCAACGTTGTTTCTCAGCATGTCACCAGAAAAGAAATCCGTTTTTTCTATAATTTCTACAATGCTTATGATAGGATCATTGCGCAGAGCAACGATATGCAGAATGACCTGATCAGCAATTTTTCGATAAAGAAAAATAAACTGGTGAAAATCAATAATCCTGTTGACCTGGATTTTATAGAGAAAAAAATGAGTGAGTCGGAAAGACCAGCCAAATTTTCTCATCAATACAAAAATGTGGTTGCCATTGGAAATCTCTCTGCCCGGAAAGGCTTCGATAATCTTCTCAAAGTTTTTGCGAGACTGAAAAACCAGAATATTATGCTTCACATCCTGGGTGAAGGGAAGGACAGGGATGTATTACTGGAGATGAAAGAGATGCTTGGTCTGGAGCATGTAATCTTCCATGGCAAGCAGGGCAATCCTTATCAATATCTGAAGTTTGCAGATCTTTTTGTCCTTTCTTCCCGTTACGAGGGTTTTCCCAACGTGCTTCTGGAAGCCGGCGCTTGTGGCGTGTACGCATTGGCCAACAGCTGTCCCGGTGGCATCGACGAAATAATTATTGATGGCATCAACGGTGAGATGGCCGCTATTGAAGATTATGATAATTTTGCGGAAAGGATCAAACAGGCACTTTACCAGACCGTGGATAAGGATAATATCAAGGCGTCCATCAAATCACGATTTTCCAAAGAAATTATCCTGAAGCAATATGAAGATCTGCTCTGGAATCTATAACTCGCAATCTGGCATGATGAAAACAATACAGCTTTTATTCATATCGTTAATTTTGCTTTCCTGTGACTCCGCGAAGCCTGGTAAAGGAATTATGAATCTCGATGTTCCTTTTATTGAAGCAAAGAATTACTTTGTGAGAAATGATTTGGCCGATCAGGATCAGATCAAGTTTGAAACGCAGCAGGAGTTTGATGCGGTTTTCGGAATGGCTACCACAATGGGCGAGCTGGGAAAGCCTACACCTATTGACTTTTCCAGACAGTTTGTCATTGCTCAGATTGAAGATCCGTCTTATGAAACTGTGAATTTAAAGCCTATATCAATCCATAAAAATGCGGATATTGTTGAAGTGAAATACCGCAAAGTTATTGGAGCCCAACAATCTTACCAGACTCAGAGTGCAATGATCCTAATCATCGACCGCAAATATGATGGTGACGTGAATCTGGTAGAAGTGCCCTGAAAATAAAAATTCCTGAATCTCTAATTCAGGAATTTCTTTTTTGCCATATCGAAAACCCTCCGGTCTACCGGAAGTGGGAAAGGATTGTCGCCATCCAGTGGTATCCAGTCTGCCCGTTCTATACACGGATCCAGAATCAGGAGGTCTTGTTCATTCTTAATTTCTGCGAGATAATAAATGGTGAGCAGCTGCTCATTATCACGGAATCTGGAAACAAGGAAATCATCCTGCGTGTAAAAATGGTCGGTGATGTCTACATCCAGGTTGAGCTCTTCCTGAAATTCTCTTTTAAGACACTCGATCGTGCTTTCGCCATATTCCAGGCCGCCGCCCGGTAGCTTGACCAAAAAATCACCGGCATATTCTTCATGAAGCGCAAGCACTTTCCGGTCTTTGATGCACAAGGCGTACACGCGAATGTTAATGTTGTCTATCATATTTTGTGGTTTGAAGCCTAAAATTAACAAAATTATTTTTTCCAGGAGTTAATCATCTCCCTTTTTCCGGGCGGACCCTGTTTCTTTTCTACCTCGAAACCCAACTCCATGAGTGCTCTGCGTACACTTCCCTTCGAAGAATACGTGGTAAGCAGGCCGCCGCTTTTCATCTTCGAGGCTACAATTTCAAACAATTCCTTTTCCCAGAGATCGGGCTGCACTCTGGCGCCAAAGCAATCAAAATAAACCAGGTCAATAGGTGGCAAATTCATATTCTTGATATTGTAGAAGTCATCTTTAACTTTTTTTAACATAAAAAGATCGTCAATCTCCACTTCTTGTTCCCATTCTGTTTCGTGAATGCCAACAGCGATTTTTTTAACTTTTGGGTCCGGAAATAATTCAGAATAAGCCAATTCTGTAATTTCATTTGTTAAAATTGGATATTTTTCGATGCCGAAATAATTGATTTTATGATTTTTGTCATTTCGCAAATATTCATCAAATGTTACCAAAACGTTAAGACCTGTGCCAAATCCTAACTCTAAAATATTAATTTCATAACAATCCAAAAGATTTAGTCCATTTTTAATAAATACATGTCTCGCCTCTTGGAGTGCACCGTGCTTGGAATGGTAAGTCTCTTCTAATCCATTGATCAATAGAGTTTTACTTCCATCTGCTGTTGCGATTAATTGTCTGTCCAAAGTAATTTTTTTCAAATTTAAACTAAATTTTGATTATTAAAAAATTATTATATATTTGTAATACATCATCAAAAAATTAAAAAATGATAATTCAAAAAACTTCAAACCCAAGAATCGCATCATTTGATCCTCATAACTTTTCCTTCGGAAATACTTTTATCGATCACATGATCATCTGTGAATATGACAATGGAAAGTGGGGAGATCTCCAGCTGGTTCCATACGGACCTATCGGTTTTACGCCGGCAATGATGGGTGTCAATTATGGGCAGGCATGTTTTGAGGGAATGAAGGCGTACAAAGATCAGGAAGGGCAGGTGTTCTTGTTCCGTCCGAAGAAAAACTTTGAACGTATTAACAAATCTGCAAAACGTTTGGCTATCCCACAGATCACGGAAGAGATGTTTATGGATGGGCTGAAGGCTTTGGTAGACATTGACAGAGACTGGATTCCGCAGGGAGAAGGAACGTCATTGTACATCAGACCATTATTGTTTGCTACCGAGGAAGCGCTGAAAGCCAGAATTTCGGAAAAATATATGTTTGCCATCGTGGCCACACCTGCCAAGAGTTATTACACGGCACCCGTGTCTGTGAAGATTGCCGACCACTACTCCAGAGCAGCAAGTGGCGGTGTAGGCGCTGCAAAGGCCGCTGGAA
>DBLQ01000118.1 GCA_002297505.1 Flavobacteriales bacterium UBA720 | reverse complement strand
ACCGTAGTACGGGCAGGTCCAACTTTACATCCGTACAGATGAAACCGGCAGCCAATATTGATGCGACAGTTACCGGAACGTCCGCTGGCCCCGTGATCCGGATTTTGGGCAGCAATGTAACCATTGACGGTAGCAATAATGGTACAGACAGTAGAAATCTGAGCCTGATTAATGGCAATATCGCCGGATCGCAGATAGTTGCGATGGGTTCATCGGACGCTGCCAATCCGCTTACTAATGTCACGGTAAAAAATACGACACTTATCAATGGTGTGAGAACCACCGGTAGCGGGATTTTGGTCAGCAATACGGCAGGAGCACAGACTGCGGGTTATTTTAGCAACATCAGGCTGGAAAATAATTCCATCCAGAAATCCTACCAGGGAATTTATATGATCGCTGTTTCGGCCACGGGGAATGGCTCAGGCTCCGTGATCACTAAAAATGATATGTCCACCGGCGGGGACAATGCCAACCGGTTTATGGGCGTTTATCTGAACGGGACAGACGGTGTGGTGGTTTCCGAGAACAAAATCGGGAATTTTGAGACCCTGAGTAATGAAGGCAAAAGAGGTATTTGGGTTGCGGTGAATGCGATGAATACTACAGTTTCTGATAATGTGATCGATAATATCAATGTGACGAATGCCGGCGGTGGGAGCGTTACAGGTATTCAGATTTTCACCAATGCCGGAGCAGGCAATGCGGCATCTGCCAATAAGATCCTTCGCAATAAAATTTCAAATTTTTCAACCAACGGATTCAACAGTTCTGTGACAGGCATCAGCTTAGGCGGCTCTACAGTCGGGACTGTGATCAGCCAGAATGAGATCAAAAACCTGACAGGCCTAAGAACAGCTACCACAGTAGGCTACGGCGCAGAAGCTATCGTACTTTCTGCCAATGCCGGATCCAATACATTGGTCAGCAATAATTTTATCTCGAAAATATCGAGTTTTGCCAATAACAATGGCTCTGCCACTTACACAGGCGGCATCCTGATCAATGCCGGCAGTGGTTACAAAATTTACAATAATTCAATATATCTCACGGAAACACAGAATGACGGCACCAACAGAGGCGTGCCTATCGCGCTGAGCGTAACTTCGGGGATTTCGGGTTCTGGCGCTATTGACCTCAGAAATAATATTTTGGTCACCAATCTGGCCGATGCTTCAATAACTGCCTATGCCATTTCTGCGATGCCGGTAGCTTCATTTTTTTCAAATATTGATAATAATATTGTGTACAGTTCCGCCTCCGCACTGGGGCAGACTCCGGGTGGTCCACCACCGTTCACGGATGTTGCCGGCATGAAGAGCATCTTGGGCGGAAATAATAATTCCATCAAAGCATTGCCAAAATTTGTGTCCGATAATGATCTTCATGTCGCCGCAGTTCAGGATAACCTCGGAATTGATGATAAAGGTGTTTTCCTGTCGGATGTCCCTTCGGATTTTGATGGACAGGCCAGAAGCACCAGCACGCCGGATATAGGCGCGGATGAATTTACCGTGGCAACGATGGTTGCGGGCGACATCAGCAGAGGTGTGAAAGTTCAGATCTATCCCAATCCTGTGGATGAGGTTCTAATGGTATCATCAGATCGTAAAGTCAATCAGATTTCGGTTTATAATGTTGGTGGACAACTCGTTCAGGAAGTCTTTCATTCAAATATCATTAACCTTGCCAGATTATCTTCCGGAGCTTATTTTGTAAAAACCGTGACCGAAGGCAAAGCGGAAATGACGAAGATCATCAAGAAGTAAATCGACTCATCATAATTATTTTTTTAATTCCAAAACGAGGTGCATCAGCAATGAAAGCCTCGTTTTTTGTATTGGTATTCATCGCTCAAATATTGTAACATTGAAGTCTAATTTTTCCTTGATTTTTCCATTTTCGATCACGATCCTGCTTGACATCATATTTGAGTAATCAGTTTTCAAAACTTATCCTAAGATGATTTGGAATGGTATTTTAAAGTTCTGGTGAAGCATCAATCGTATAAAAAATTGTCATTAAATGTGATTGGTGCAAAAACTCTGGAAGGTACTTTGCTATAGAAATGACGGACTATCAAAGTAATGGGATCAATGATTTATAATTTGTACAGAGAGCAGCAGTTGAAATGCAGCATAGATGAGGCCTGGCAGTTTTTCGCATCACCCCAAAATCTTCCGGAATTGGCACCGAAGGAAATGGATTTCAAGGTTTTAACCAATGCCGATGAAATACTTGAAATTTACAGCGGAATGAGAATCGACTATTTTGTGCGGCCTCTGTTCGGGATTAGAATAAGTTGGAAATCTGAGTTGAGAGATGTGGTACACAAAAAAAGTTTCAGTGATTTTCAGTTCCAAGGTCCTTTCCGGATGTGGCAGCATCACCACGAATTTATTGGAAACGAAGAAGGTGTGCTTATGAAAGACACGCTTACCTATGAGATGAAGTGGGGTATGTTTGGTCAACTTCTGAATACGCTCCTGATCCACGATAAACTGAACTATATCTTTGACAACAGGCAAAAAGTGATCGCAAAACTTTTTGGCGGTAATTAAAAATGCCAAATTTTAATAATCTATATAATAATTAAAAATGCCTTATAAAATAGAAAACACCACTGCAAATTGCAGTGGTGTTTCCTGTTGTTTTCAAATCCAAAAAATGATTGATGAACTTCTGGGTCAGAATAGCTATCTGCGCAAGATTAAGGATTTGGAGGTATTTGAGAGCGTTAAGTAGAAGTAGAGATCATTACGGCAAGAGTTTTGAAGTGTTGGGATTATGTTAAAAAATTCTTAACGGTGATTAAACTGAGAACTACACTGAAACGGGGCATTGTGTGGCCCAGTCTGGCCTTTATCATTGGGGTCTGCATGCTTTCAGCCATCTTTCCTGCTGCTACAGAGCAGAGCCTGAATGTGGTCAAAAATTTTATATTTGTCAACTTCAATTGGGTGTACGTCTGGGCGGTGACTTTGTTTGTAATCTTCCTGATTTATATTATGGCCAGCAGTTACGGCAAGATTAAATTGGGGAGCAACGATAGCAAACCCTCGTACAGTTTTTTTTCGTGGATATCGATGCTGTTTGCTGCCGGGATGGGAATTGGACTGATGTATTTCAGCGTGGCAGAACCGATGCAGCACTATTCCGAAGGTGTTTTTTCAGCGTTGCCTCCGGTAAAAAGAGCGCAGAACGCTCAGCTCTACACTTTCTTTCATTGGGGTATCCATGCCTGGGCTATTTATGGCGTGGTCGGGCTTTCATTGGCGTATTTCTCCTACCGTTACAGACTTCCGCTTTCTTTGAGAAGTTGCTTTTATCCACTGCTTAAAAATAAAATCAAAGGAAAATGGGGCGATGCCATCGATGTTTTTGCTTTGTGCAGTACGTTTTTTGGAATCACCACTACATTAGGATTTGGCGTTGTTCAGATCAATTCCGGGTTGGTCAACGTTCATCTTTTGCCGGATACAGGATTTGTCTACCAGGTTCTGATCGTAGGAGTCCTTGTCACGCTCTCGGTACTGTCCGCAATCTCCGGTGTTGACAAAGGTGTCCGGATCCTGAGCAATCTGAATGTGGTGGTGGTCATCATCTTACTCCTTTTGGTTCTGGCTCTTGGTCCGACGATTTATCTTATTGGAAGTTTTACGGAAGGCATCGGCAATTACATCAACAGCTTTTTCAGCCTTACATTCAATACACATGTTTACGAAGACAATACGCAGCAATGGTTTTATGACTGGACCATTCTTTACTGGGCATGGTGGATTTCCTGATCGCCGTATGTAGGCCTTTTCATTGCAAGAATCTCGAAGGGAAGAACCATCCGTGAGTTTATTGCAGCAGTTCTGATTTTGCCAACTTTATTTAATTTTATCTGGATGACGGTCTTCGGCAACAGCGCGATATTTTTCGATATGACCGTTGCTAAAGGCTATCTGAGTCAGATGGCTGGCGATCCGGACGGTCTGATGTTCCGGTTTTTAAACTACCTTCCGTTCACGGAGGTTTTCAGTTATGTGGTAATTGCTATTATCGTAATATTTTTCGTAACCTCTGCAGATAGTGGAATTTTTGTGATGAACAGCATCGCGACTAAAAATGCAAAGGTCTCACCCAAGTGGCAAACGATAGGGTGGGGAGCGCTGCTGGCAGTTCTGGCGCTGATGCTGCTCAATGCAGGTGGTCTGGCTGCGCTGCAAAGCATGACACTCATTACGGCACTTCCTTTTTCCATCATCATGTTACTGTTTTTAGTAAGTCTTTCTAAGGCTTTAATTATTGATAAAGAATACTATGATAAAGAATTTTCCCGCACTACAGTCCCATGGTCCGGCGATCACTGGAAGCAGCGGCTGCATCAGATGTTATCTTTTAATGATGAAAAAAACACGGAAAATTTTATCAGCACCACTGTGCAAAATGCTTTTGCAGAATTGGTTGCGGAGTTTGAGATCAATGGTATCTCGGCAAAACTCAATACAAACCAGCTATCCGAAAAAATTGAAATTGAAATTCGGTACGATGTTATTAACAACTTTATTTACGGTGTAAAGAAAGAATCCAAAATACTCTCCGAAGATCTGTTGGAAGAACACAACTGGCCTGCTGAAAAAACCAAGGAAATCTACTATCCAAAAGCTTATTTCGGCGACAGCAGGGAAGGTTATGATGTACGGCTGTTCACCAAAAATGAGCTCATATCCGATGTTCTGAAGCATTACGAACGTTTTATCAACATCATCTCCGAAGATCGTAATGCGATGTTTGTAAGCAGCGAATCCAATCATCGTTTCAAATAAATTCAACTCTCACTTTAGCAATGAAGTATATGTCTAACGCGTCATCCAATAAAAATACCTACCGTAAAATTTTACTCGTTATTCTTGCAATGCTGTTTCTGGTGCTGACAGGATTGGTGGTCACCAATGAAAATATCCACCTGGATCAGGTGGTTTCGAAAAGGCTTCAGCCTACAGATCCGGATCATGTCAATGCCGTGATGGTAGCTTTCAGTATTTTTGGCAATGTACCTTCTGCAATCATTGTCACGCTATCGATTTCTGTAATTTTATATTTTCTCAAAAATAAGCGTGAGTCCATTCTCGTGCTTTCCACGTTGATTACCGGCATTGTCTCCTGGATCATAAAAATCCTGGTCGACAGACCAAGGCCCACAGCAGATCTGGTGAATATCCTGGAAAAAACATCCTTTCAGAGCTTTCCCAGTGGTCACACACTCTTTTACACGGTGCTGTTCGGCAATATTGGAATCCTTATTTTTTATGCCGATAAGATAAAGCCATGGCTGAAATCGGTTTTAATATTTGCTTGTGTTCTGATAGTGCTCATTGCCGGCTATTCCAGGATTTATCTTGGTTCGCATTGGTTCACTGACGTTTTGGGTGGCCTGATACTGGGATTAATGCTGCTCATCGGAGGAGAGTATTGGTACAGGAAGCCCTTGGAGCAGTCTTGATGCTAATTTATTATTTTAATAACTGATTGAATTATAATAACTTATAAATTGTTATCGCAAACACTGTCTTAAAATTTGTCTAAGTAATCCAGCGATTTTAAGATTGATCTACTTCATTTGATACCGCTTGATAGAATTGTAGATTTCATACTAAAATTATAATTTATCATTTTTGGAACCAAAAATTGTATTTTAATATTATCGAAAACACAACAATAATGTGTTGAAAAGTGTGTTTTTTACACTTTATTTTAAATTTTTTTCCACCTATTTCTTCAGCTTTCTTATCATAATATTTTCTTAAATTTTTTCCACGCATCATTCTCCGGTATTTTTTCATAATAGTCTGTATTGTGATATATTACCATTCTGGTTAGTTTATAATATATGATAAGCTTATCATAAAAAATATGCTTATGATATCATAAAAAATCGATATGTAAATAACTGATAAGCAGGGTGTAGTGTAAAAATTATTTTTTTTATTCAATTGTATTTTTATATTTGTAATGTTACATAAATGTTAACACGGCAATGACTTCTAATTTCATTCATACTTACGTTTCTGTCGATTGTGTCGTTTTCGGCTTCGACTATAACCACAGGCTCAACATTCTGCTGGTGCAGCGTCGTATGGACGAGGGGACTTCTGAAAGGCAACGCAAGCTCCCGGGAAGTCTTATTTTTAGCGATGAAGATGTGGATGATGCCGCTGAACGCGTGTTGCATGAACTCACCGGGATCAAAAAGATGGTCCTGAAACAGTTTAGATGCTTTGCAGATCCGGAGAGAGCCAACAATTCTAATGATATCAGCTGGATGGGAAAAGAGTACAAGCAGGACATCGACAGGATTATTACGGTGGCCTATCTGTCTCTTTGTAAAATTGATCATAAAATAAACAGTTCAAAATATGATACTGTAGATTGGTATCCGTTGGATGAGATTCCGGCTCTACCTTTTGATCACAATAAGATCATCAATGAATCTTTGGTAGAAGTGCGCCGGTGGATCGAGATGGACTTTTCCATTATTTTTGAATTATTGCCAAAGAAATTCACAATCAGACAGCTGTACCAGTTGTACTGCGCGCTGAGCGAGAAAAAAATTGACATCAAGAATTTTCATAAAAGGATTTCATCGTTCAATTACATCATACCGCTGGATGAGATCGAAACCAATGTCTCTCATCGTGCTGCCCGATATTACAAATTCGATGCGAAGGTGTATAAAAAGAATAACACCAAGCTCATAAAATAAGAAACGATAATTGAAATGTATTTACTAGGTTACGACATAGGCAGTTCATCTGTAAAAGTTTGTCTCATTGAGGCATCCAGCGGAAAAGTGGTGGCATCCGAATTTTCTCCTAAAAAAGAAATGAAGATCACGGCCATCCACCCGGGCTGGGCGGAGCAGAATCCTGTAGACTGGTGGACTAACCTGAAGCTGGCTCACGAAGCTGTAATGCATTATTCGGGAGTCCATGCTGATGATATCAAGGGCATTGGCATTACCTGGCAGATGCACGGACTGATAATGGTGGACAAAGATCAGAATCTCCTGAGACCGTCCATCATCTGGTGCGACAGTCGCGCGGTGCCGTATGGCGAAAGGGCCTTCAAAGAAATTGGTGAAGAAAAATGTCTGTCGCATCTGCTGAATTCCCCGGGAAACTTCACGGCTTCCAAACTGGCATGGGTCAAAGACAATGAGCCGGAGTTATATGCAAAGATCGATAAGATCATGCTGCCGGGAGATTATATCGCTATGAGACTTTCCGGAGAGATCGGGATAACAGTTGAAGGTTTATCCGAAGGGATTTTCTGGGATTTTAAAAATAATAGGATCTCGGAGGATGTTATCAATTATTATGGAATTCCAAAAAGTTTCTTCCCAGACATCGTTCCGACTTTCGGGGTACAGGCTACGGTTTCTGCATCTGCAGCGCAGGAACTGGGGTTGAAGGAAGGTACACCGATCTCATACAGAGCAGGTGATCAGCCGAATAACGCGCTGTCACTGAACGTTTTTAATCCAGGAGAAATTGCTTCCACTGCCGGGACTTCCGGGGTTGTTTACGGTGTTTTGGATCAGTTGGATTATGATCTATTGTCGCGCGTGAATACTTTTGCTCATGTGAATCATTCCGCGGAACAAATGAGATTAGGCGTTTTGCTTTGCATCAACGGAACCGGCATTCTGAACTCGTGGCTGAAGCACAACTTTGCGACATCACTAGCTTCTTATGGTGATATGAATGATATGGCATCCTTGTCACCCATCGGTGCCAAAGGGCTTAGCATCATTCCGTTCGGCAATGGTGCAGAGCGGGTTTTGGAAAACAAAGATACCAGTTGCTCCATCCACGGCATCAATTTTAACATCCATTCGAAAGGTGACATTTTGCGCGCAGCACAGGAAGGTATCGTATTTTCTTACGAATATGGGATGGACATTATGAGGCACATCGGGATGGATATTAACATCATCCGCGCCGGGAATGCCAATATGTTTCTGAGCTCTATCTTTCGCCAGACGCTCTCCAGCGTGAGCAATGCCAGCATCGAGCTGTACGATACGGACGGTGCGGTGGGCGCAGCCAGAGCTGCCGGCATGGGCATCGGTTTTTACAAAGATTCTGCCGAGGCATTTTCGTCCCTGGAAAAAATCGCGGTCATAGAGCCAGAACACGAGAAAAGAGAACAATATCTAGAAGCCTACACGAGATGGAAAGATCATCTTAAAGAAATCATTTAGATTCCCCATAAAAATACTTTAAAGTCAACTTATTGATGCAGATATATCAGTGAGGAAGGGAGTTTTTATGCTTAAATATCACGGAAAATAAAAAATTAAATATAAAATAATGAACACTTTAACAGGTACAAAAGAGTTTTTTACAGGTATCGACAAAATCAAATTCGAAGGAAAAGAAAGCAGAAATCCTTTGGCATTCCGCTACTATGACGCAGACAGGGTTATAATGGGAAAACCAATGAAGGACTGGACACGTTTTGCAATGGCCTGGTGGCATACACTGTGTGCCAATGGTAGTGACCCATTTGGTGGTCCCACAATCCATCATCCTTGGGATACGGCGACAGACGTAGTGAGCAGGGCAAAATACAAGATGGATGCAGGTTTCGAGTTTATGCAGAAAATGGGCTTCAATTTCTATTGCTTCCACGATATTGACCTTGTAGACCCTGCTGATAACTGGAGAGATTACGAAAAAAATCTGCAGACGGTTGTAGAATATGCTAAGGAAAAACAGAATGAGACAGGCATCAAACTACTTTGGGGTACGGCAAACGTCTTCACGCACGAAAGATATATGAATGGTGCATCTACCAATCCGAACTTCGATGTGGTGGCTTGTGCAGGAACGCAGGTCAAGAATTCTATCGATGCCACTATTGCCCTGGGTGGTGAGAATTATGTTTTCTGGGGCGGGAGGGAAGGCTACATGAGTCTTCTGAATACCGATATGAAGCGTGAGAGGGACCATCTGGCAAAATTCCTGACCATCTCCAGAGATTATGCAAGAAAACAAGGTTTTACAGGAACTTTTCTGATTGAGCCAAAACCGATGGAGCCAACAAAACATCAGTACGATTATGATGCAGAGACCGTGATCGGATTTCTGAGACATTATGGCCTTGATAAAGATTTTAAACTAAATCTTGAGGTCAATCACGCTACCCTGGCTGGTCACACCTTTGAGCACGAACTTCAGGCCGCAGTAGATGCAGGCATGTTGGGTAGCATTGACGCCAACCGTGGCGATTATCAGAATGGCTGGGATACGGATCAGTTTCCTGTTGATTACCTGGAAATGGTTCAGGCATGGCTGGTTTTGTTACCTGCAGGTGGTATAGGATCTGGCGGTGTAAACTTCGATGCCAAAATCCGCCGTAACTCTACGGATGCAGAGGATCTATTCATAGCCCATGTTTCCGGAATGGATGCTTTTGCAAAAGGATTGCTGGTAGCCGCAGATATTCTTGAAAACTCCGATTACAACAAACTGAGAACAGAGCGATATTCATCATTCGACAATGGTAACGGGAAAGCTTTTGAAGAAGGCAGACTGACTTTGGAAGACCTTCAGAAAATTGCTCACGAGTCCGGCGAGCCGATGCCTAAAAGCGGAAAGCAGGAGCTATTCGAGGCTATTGTGAATATGTATATCTAAAAAATATGAGAAAGCTTTGCCCGTCTCTATTACCGTCAGAGCTTTCTTATCAAACTAACTTTAAAAGTAATAATTATGAATCTATTTCATTTAAGTAAAACCAACAGAGCCGCATTGTTTTTTGCGATGGCAATGTTACCATCAGGTCTGGCTTACTCGCAGCAGGGTAAAAGAGATACTGTACAAAAGGAGAAGCAGATTGAGGAGGTTGTTGTTATTGGATATGGAACTCAGAGAAAAGAGGCGGTTACAGGTTCTGTGGCCACAGTGAAGGGCGAAGCTTTAAGAGAAGTACCATCAGCGAATATTACACAAGCCCTGCAAGGCAGAACTGCGGGTGTGGATATTTCTCAGACCTCCACAAAACCTGGAGCAGCTATGCAAATCCGGATCCGAGGTGTGCGATCCCTTACAGGGGATAACAATCCTCTGATCGTTTTAGACGGGATCCCTTTTGTAGGATCTTTGGGAGATATCAGCTCCAGTGACATTAAAAGTATTGACATCTTAAAAGATGCTTCTGCAACAGCGATTTACGGTTCCAGAGGTGCAAATGGTGTTATACTGGTAACAACTAATAGAGGTACAAAAGGACAGAAACCAAGATTTAGCTACAACTCCTTTACAGGCGTTCAGACTTTGTTTTCAAAATATCCGATGATGGATGGGCCAGCATTTGCAAAGTTAAGAGCCTATGCTACTCCTGCGCCTACAGGTACACAGACTACTACCTCTCCATTGTATGCTACAAATGGTGATGAAGCTGCTACCAACAATACAGATTGGCAAAAACTTTATTATAAGCCGGCAATGATAACCAATCACGATGTCGGGGTTTCCGGTGGAACTGATGGTGGAAATTACAATGTTGGTTTATCATATTTTAAGCAGGATGCACTAATTCCATTACAAAGTTATGAACGTTTTGCTTTACGCATGGCTATTGACCAGCAGGTGGGTAAAGTTTTTAAGTTTGGTGTGACTTCAAATACCAATTTTTCTAAATCTGAAGGAAATGGCGTCAATCCTGGTGCTGTGCTAGGCTATTCGCCAATTGCGAATCCTTATAATCCGGACGGCAGTTTCAAAAGAGTAATGACCACAGCCGGAGGTATTGACCAAACATGGATCTACACTCGTAAGACACTTCAAGGTCTGGGAGACAAATATATTGACGAAACCAAATCTTTTGCATCATACAATAATTTGTACGGTGAGGTTAGTCTTCCATTAAATGGACTCAAATACAGATTAAACGTAGGACTAGATTATCGTACAGCAAATAATGGTAATTACACCGGCGTGGGCGTTTTTAATACGAACGCTACGGGTCCGTCATCTGCTGGTAGGGGAAATAATCAAACCTACCATTGGGTCTTGGAAAACTTGTTAACTTACGATCGTACATTTGGTAAACATAAAATTAATGCAGTAGGATTATATTCAGCAGAAGGTAACCGATACACGAGTTCTTACATGAGTGCAAGAAATGTCCCAGCTGATTTTTTCCAATATTATAATCTGGGACAATCCCCACAGGCGGATATAACAGTGAGGCCGGAAGATCAAACATATTGGCAGACAGGTTTACTTTCAGCAATGGGAAGAGTGATGTATACCTTTGATAATAAGTATATGCTAACTGCTACGCTACGGGCAGATGGATCATCAAGATTGGCTCCCGGAAATAAATGGCATACCTATCCAGCAATATCTTTAGGCTGGAACGTTACCAATGAATCATTTATGAAAAACATCAGTGCTCTTAATCTCCTGAAATTCAGAGCTGGTTGGGGACAGACATCCAATCAGGCGGTCAATCCTTATTCAACTTTAGGCGCACTTACAGTAACTCCATATAATTTCGGAACCACAAACAGTACAGGTGTGTACGTAAGTCAAGCGCCAAATCCTGATCTGGGTTGGGAATACTCTAAAACTCAAAATTATGGGGTAGACTTTGCAGTGCTTAACAACAGGATTACAGGAAGCATAGAATATTACAAAACTCATACATATGATTTATTGACACAGAAAAACCTTCCGGCGTCTACAGCCATCGGTTCCATTGTTTCCAATGTGGCGGAAACAGAAAATAAAGGATTTGAAGTAAGTTTGAATGGAGTTATCATCGATAATCCAGATGGTTTTTCTTGGGATGCAGGCGTTAATTTCTACACTAATAGAAATCAAATCTTATCCCTTGCCTCGGGAACACAGCGTGATGTGAACAATTTATGGTTTGTTGGACATAATATCAATTCACTTTATGATTATCAATATATTGGACTTTGGCAAGCGGGGGATCCGTATCAAAATATTTTAGAACCTGGAGGTGCAGCGGATGTTGTTGGATCCATTAAAGTGCTTTATACTGGAGGTTATAATCCAGATGGCACACCTGTAAGAGCAATTAACGCAGATGATAGACAAATCTTTGATACGGCTCCGGACTGGCAGGGAGGCTTCAATATGCGTTTCTCCTACAAAAACTTTGAATTGAGCACTGTGGGTGCATTTCAACATGGAGGGATTCTCATCAGTTCTCTATATGGTTCCGCAAGTTATCTTAACAGACTGACTGGTAGAGGAAATAATGTAGATGTTGATTACTGGACGGAAGAGAATCCCAATGCATACTTTCCACGTCCCGGAAGACATCTTAGTGGAGATAATCCAAAATATTCATCAACACTTGCGATGTTTGACGCATCATATTTGAAGCTTAGGACTATTACATTAGGATATAATATTGATAAGAGATTTTTGGATGATTTAAAAATAAATAGTTTAAGAATTTATGTCACTGTTACAAATCCTGTTGTGCTATTTTCTCCATATCATAAGTTTTCTGGAATGGATCCGGAGCCTAACTCTACGGGTGACCAAAATCAGGCAGTAAGTGGGTATCAGGCTAGACAACTTATTATAGGAACTAATAATCCATCCACAAGAAATTATCTGATGGGACTTAATTTAACTTTCTAAAATTCTGAAACAATGATAAAACTAAATAAAAAAGTGATTTTAGGATCTTTCTTTCTATCACTAACGCTTACGGGATGCAACGAGATTTTGGATGAGCAACCAAGAGCTGTCTACACTGTGGATTACTTCAGCACTGCAGATGGCATTAATCAGAGTTTTACATCTCTATACAGACAATTGCGAACGCTCTATGGCAATGGCTATTTTATGAGCAACTGCCAGAACGGCACAGATGAATCTACGTGGGGACAAAGTGCAGACGGTAACTTCAAAGAATTAGATATGTCCGGACAAGGAAATATTAATTCCAATACTTTTCCGACCAGTATGGTTTGGGGATCAGTATTCCCATATATCAATACAGCGAACGGTATTATTGAGAAAGGTCCTGGTTTCGGGATAGCGGAATCAATGATTTCCGAAGCACGATTTTTCAGAGGATTTGACTACTTTATGTTGGTTCAGACTTATGGCGGTGTTCCATTGGATTTAGGAGCGGGAGAATTAAAGTTTAATACCTTACCTGTAACAACGTCTACCAGAAATACCGTAACAGAAGTTTATACCAAGGCTATTTTTCCGGATCTTAAAAAAGCGGTTGAAAATCTACCGGCATCGCCTCGTGTAACGGGTGGTGTTACGAAGAATGTCGCACGATTATTTTTGGCAAAAGCTTACTTAACTTATGGCTGGTGGTTGCAAAATCCCAACAACATTCCAACCTATCCAGAAACACCGAGAACTGATCCAGATGGCAAAACAGCACAATGGTATTTCCAGCAGGCATACGATGTTGCAATGACTGGTATCACCAGCTCTGGTCCTTATTCGCTGCAACCTACATTTTACGATGTTAACGTTGGTTCCAATGACAGAAATAGTGAATGCATGCTTTATGCAGATCATACAGTATCTAGTACATATTATAATGAAAGTGATCCTGTGGGATTTGGCTCAGGATGGTCACCTGATAATTTTGCCGCTTGGATGCAGACTTGGAATTACACGGCCATCAAAAGTAGTAAGACTACAGCTTGGGCTGCTGCAGATGTAGTAAGCTCTGTACAGCGGGAGGCCGCGCAGCCGCTAGGCCGTCCGTGGGTTCGTATGGCGCCACCAATTGGGGTGATAAAAAATACTTTCGCAGACAAGACCAATGATTCACGATACGATGGTACTTTTGTCACAACCTATAGAGGTAATTGGCAAAAAAATGGAACAGGACTTACTTCTGTCCCGGTTTTGTATAATGCTAATAACTTACCAGTACAGCCGGGTGGTGCTATTCTTACATTTCTGACTGATGATTCTCAGGTTGTTACGTATCCAACGGGTACAGTTCAAAGTGGAGTTGGCGCAGGAACATTACCGGGAAGAGCAGATTGGGTGGTGTCGCCTAGTGCTATCAATAGGATTGTTTATCCGGGACTTTGGAAAATCGGCACTTATCGTACCGATGATCCTAACGGACTAGGTTATCCTAATGCAGGCCTTACTCGCCCTTTTAATGTTGCTAAGTTTTCAGAATTTTATTTTATTGCCGCCGAAGCAGCTGTTAAAGGTGCTTCAGGTTCTGTGTCAGCGCGCGATCTAATCAATGTCATTAGAGCTAGAGCCGGAAAATGGAAATTCAATAATGCCCAGAATGTGCCAATGGTTGCAGATAATAGTGGAGCAATGACTGCAGCTACACCGGCAACTATAACTATTGATTACATCTTGGCAGAGCGTTCACGGGAGTATTATGGTGAATTTTACAGATGGTATGATTTAATTCGTACTCAGAAATGGGCAGAATATGGCGCAACCTATCAAATTGGAGGTGTCTCATACAGTGACCATACGCCACAAACAGTAGTGAGAAATATCCAGAAGTTTCATTATCTGAGACCAATTCCTCAGAGCCAATTAGATGCTATGGAAATTTCGGCTGCTGAAAAAGCAAAATACCAGAATCCTGGATATTAATTAGTTTTAAGTTCATATCAATCACTAGCAGAGTAGGTGTAAAAATTTACACCTGCTTTGTTTTAAATCAATTGTAAGAAACCATGGAAAAAACCTGGCGCTGGTTCGGAAAAAAAGATCAGATAAAATTGCAGACGCTTCGCCAAATTGGTGTGGAAGGTATTGTTTCTGCACTGCACGATATTCCGAACGGAGAAATCTGGAGCCTTGAGGCCATTAACGACTATAAAAACTATATAGAAAGTCACGGACTGCGCTGGTCTGTAGTTGAAAGCCTTGCCGTGAGCGAGTCTATCAAATACGGAGGCAGCGACAGAGACCAACTGATAGAAAATTATATCAAAAGTCTTGAAAATCTCGGCAGAGCAGGCGTTACAACGGTTTGTTATAACTTTATGCCGGTTCTCGACTGGGCCAGAACAGACCTTTTCCACGCGTGGGAGGACGGCTCATCATCTTTATATTTTGATAAAGCAAAGTTTGCCTATTTTGAAATCCATATCCTGAAAAGAGAAGGCGCAGAAAAGGATTATACACCTGAAATTCTTAAAAAGGTTGAGGAATTAAAAAATACACTGACAGAAACAGACAACAACGATTTAATTGATTCCGTGATTGTAAAAACTCAGGGTTTTGTCAACGGAAATATTTCTGAAGGCGATCTTAATCCGGTAGAAAAATTTAATAATTTGTTGGCTTTATATAACGGAATCGATAAAAATCAGCTTCGCGAAAACTTAAAATATTTCCTGGAAAAAATAATGCCGGTTTGCGAAGAATGGAACATCCAGATGTGTGTTCATCCCGACGATCCGCCGTTTGCACTGTTGGGTTTGCCAAGAATCGTGACCAATGAAGACGACATCGATTGGTTCCTGAACGCCGTAGATAACCCTCACAACGGTTTGACCTTCTGCGCAGGTTCTTTAAGCGCCAATCTTCAGAATGACGTACCAAAATTAGCCCAGAAATATGCCCACAGAACAAAATTTGTTCATCTAAGAAGCACCAATGTTTTTGAAAACGGAGATTTTATCGAAGCCCACCATTTGGGAGGACGTGGAAGATTAATCGATGTGATCCGCGTTTTCGAAAAGGAAAACCCTGATTTACCGATGAGAATCGACCACGGGAGACTGCTTACGGAAGACGAAAATAAAGGCTACAATCCAGGCTACTCATTCCTGGGAAGAATGTTGGCTTTAGGTCAAATCGATGGTGTAATGGCGACGGTGCAGTCAGAAGTGCAGAACTAATTTTGCTAATTTGAAATCAATTTAAAAATGAAAAAAATGTTTAGCATAAAAGACAAAGTAGCCATCATCACAGGCGCATCCGGCGTTCTCGGAGGAAGTCTTGCCAAAAGTTTCGTAGAAGCTGGAGCAAAAGTAGTCGCGCTGGGCAGAAATCAGGAAACTTTAGACGCTCGCGTAAAAGAACTGACCGACTTAGGAGGCGACGCATTCGCTGTGGAAGCTAGCGTAATGGATATCAAAAGTCTTGAAAATGCATCCAAAAAAATCATTGAAAAATACGGTAAAATAGACATTTTGCTGAATATTGCCGGCGGAAATATCCCCACTGCAACTTTGTCTCCCGACCAGTCATTTTTCGATATGAATATAGAAGGCTGGGATGAGGTAACAAATCTCAACATCAACGGAACCGTCTATCCAAGCTTTGTTTTCGGAAAAGTGATGGCGGAGCAGGGAAGCGGAAGCATCGTCAATATTTCTTCGATGGCGGCGTATTCAGCCATTACAAGAGTAGCCGGATATTCAGCAGCAAAATCGGCGATCACCAATTTTACCCAATGGTTGGCCTCAGATTTAGCCCTGAAATTTGGCGATAAAATCCGGGTTAACGCAGTAGCTCCGGGCTTTTTCATCGGTGACCAAAACCGTGCGATTCTGCTGAATCCTGACGGTTCGCTTACGGACAGAAGCAAAAAAGTAATGGCCAAAACTCCGATGCAGCGTTTCGGAGAAGTAGAAGAACTGAACGGTGCGGTACAGTTTCTCTGTTCGGATGCTGCGAGCTTCATTACAGGCGCATTACTTCCTGTTGACGGCGGTTTCAGCGCATTCAGCGGGGTTTAGATTGAATATTATTTTCTTTATATCGGGCAAGGCCTTTTTTTAATTAATTTTTAAGGTCTTGCTTTTTAAAAATTTTGTTGGATGATTTTCGAATCTCCATTTAACAAATTTCATTGAATTGAAACGTTATCGGATATTTTGACGTGTTCGATTAATTAAATCTGAAAACCAACTGATCCATTTTTAAAAATGAACTTCAAGTTTCCCATATTTGCCTTCTGTTTTTTCCTAAGCGGATTTTCCCTGGCTCAAAAGGGCGGGAAAAATAAGCTTTGGTATGACAAACCCGCCAAACAGTGGGTGGAAGCCTTGCCGGTTGGAAATGGTAGATTGGCAGCAATGGTTTTCGGCAATCCTTGTCAGGAAAAACTTCAGCTGAATGAAGCGACTTTCTGGTCGGGCGGACCTTCGCGAAATGATAATCCAGACGGACCGAAAGTTTTGGATTCTATCCGATATTATTTATTCAATGGCGATTATAAAAGAGCACAGATTCTTGCTGACAAAGGTTTAACTGCCAAAACACTCCACGGATCGGCGTTTCAGAATATCGGAGATTTGATTGTTGATTTTAAAAATAATAATGATGTTCAAAATTATTACAGAGAATTAGACATCGAAAAAGCAGTCACAACAACGACGTTTACAGCCAACGGAATCAATTTCAAAAGAGAAGTTTTCGTCTCAATTCCAGATAATGTGATTGTAATTAAACTAAGTTCAGACAAAAAAAATGCACTGAGTCTCTTCACCAGTTTCAACAGCCAACTCAAAAAAAACAGCAAAGCGCTTGATTCCAATACTTTGCAAATGGACGGACTGTCTTCAACTTTAGACGGCGTTCAGGGGCAGGTTAAATTCAATGCCATTGCCAAAATCCTCAACAAAGGTGGCAAAACAGAAATTTCAGAAAACGGAATTTCGGTGATTGATGCCAACGAAGTTACCATTCTGGTTTCCATTGCCACCAACTTCACAGATTACAAAACGTTGAACACAGACGAAGTTTCAAAAAGCAAAAAATACATCGAAGCGTCAGAAGATAAAGATTTCAATACCTTAATGAAAAATCATTTGGCTTCGTATCAAAAATATTTCGCAAGAGTCGATTTGGATTTAGGAACGTCCGAAGCAGCAAAACAGCCAACCGACGTTCGGATTAAAAATTTTGCAACCAGCTACGATCCGGAACTTGTGGCTTTGTATTACCAATTCGGGCGTTATGTTTTGATTTCCTCTTCGCAACCTGGCGGTCAGCCGGCGAATCTTCAGGGAATCTGGAACAATTCCAACAAACCTGCTTGGGACAGCAAATATACCACCAACATTAACACGGAAATGAATTACTGGCCGGCGGAAAAAACCAACCTTCCCGAGATGCACGAGCCACTGGTTCAAATGGTTGAAGACCTGAGCAAATCCGGAAAAGAAACGGCAAAAGTAATGTACAACTGTCGTGGCTGGGTGGCTCATCACAACACCGATATCTGGAGAATCACAGGCGTTGTGGATTTTGCAAATGCCGGAATGTGGCCGATGGGTGGCGCGTGGCTCGCTCAGCATCTTTGGGACAAATATCTCTACTCAGGCGACAAAAATTATTTGAAATCGATTTATCCGATTCTGAAATCGGCCACTCAGTTTTATGAAGATTTTTTGATTGAAGAGCCAACGCATCAATGGTTGGTCGTAAGTCCGTCAATGTCTCCCGAAAATATTCCAGACGGACATCAGGGAAGCGCTTTGGCAGCGGGAACTACGATAGATAATCTACTGATGTTCGACCTATTTTCCAAAACCAAAAAAGCTGCAGAAATTCTTAATGCAGATTCAGAAAAAATACAAGTTTGGGACAAAATCATTGCCAGATTATCGCCAATGAAAATAGGAAAATACGACCAGTTGCAGGAATGGACTGAAGATCTCGACAACCCGAAAGACAATCACCGTCACGTTTCGCATCTCTACGGACTGTTTCCGTCCAACCAAATCAATCCTTTCACCATGCCTGAATTACTGGACGCTTCCAAAACGGTTTTACTGCACCGTGGCGACGTTTCCACAGGCTGGAGTATGGGTTGGAAAGTGAATCTCTGGGCCAAATTATTAGACGGAAATCACGCCAACAAATTAATCAGAGACCAGTTGACTTTGGTAGAAAAAGACGGCTGGGGCAACAAAGGCGGAACCTATCCCAATCTTTTTGATGCACATCCTCCATTTCAGATCGACGGCAATTTTGGCTGTACTTCGGGAATTACCGAGATGCTTTTGCAGACCCAAAACGGATTCATCGACATTCTTCCCGCGCTTCCAGACGAGTGGAAAAACGGCAAAATTTCGGGTCTGAAAACCTACGGCAATTTTGAAATCAGCATCGTTTGGGAAAATAATAAAGCGAAGGAAATCAATATAAAATCAAATTTGGGCGGAAACTGCAGAATCAGAACTCCCAACGAAATGGAATTATCAGGAAAATTAAAACTCAAAAAAGCAGAAGGCAAAAACCCAAATCCATTTTTTGAAATACCAGAAATTAAACAACCAATAATTTCCAGTGAAGCCCATTTAAATCCTGTCAAAATAATGGAATCGGTGTTCTACGATTTCCCGACAGAAGCAGGAAAAACTTATGTTTTGAGAATGAAATAAAATTTGCGCTTTGTAGCAACAATATCTCGGCAGATATTATCAATATAATGATTAAAACTCCGTAGGAGTGTCCTGTTAATAGAAAAGATGCTAGTTGAAACCAAAGCCTCGTAGAGGCGACCTGTTAAAAAAAATACCCGTAGGGTTCAACAACTAATCAAATTAATTAAATCAACATATGAAAAAGATAACAATGAATCCCAATTTTCTAAAAAACAAAACCAGCATTTTTGCTACGCTGGCTCTTCTTTCTGTAACCAGCCTCTCAGCGCAGACCTTCTCCGATTTTCAATACAAAGGAAACGACAAAATATACACCGACAATCCTTTAAAATCAGACGAATTCTATTCTCCGATTCTCCAGGGCTGTTATCCCGACCCAAGTATCACCAAAAAAGGAGAAGATTATTACTTGGTTAATTCTTCTTTCTCAATGTTTCCTGGTGTTCCGATTTTCACATCCAAAGATTTGGTGAATTGGAAGCAGGTTGGGCACGTTCTCGACAGACCTTCTCAGCTAAAAGTAGAAAAAGGTGGCGTTTCTCAGGGAATTTACGCACCGGATATCAAATACAACAAATACAACGACACTTTTTATATGATTACCACCCAAATCGCGGGCGGAATCGGCAATATGGTCGTAAAAACCAAAGACCCGGCAAAAGGCTGGAGCGAAGTCCAAAAACTGAATTTCGACGGAATCGACCCTGCCATCTTCTTCGATGATGACGGAAAAGCGTACATCGTTCACAACGACGCTCCACCAAAAGGAACCGAGCAATATCAGGGTCACCGCGTCATCAAAATGTGGGATTATGATCTGGAAAAAGACCAGGTGGTTGCAGGTTCAGACAGAATTATCGTAAACGGTGGAGTGGATCTTTCTCAAAAACCTATTTGGATTGAAGGACCACACTTATACAAATACAAAGGGAAATATTACCTGATGTGTGCAGAAGGTGGAACAGGAGGCAACCACAGCGAAGTGATTTTCATGGCAGATTCTCCAAATGGTCCATTTGTGCCAGCTAAAAACAATCCTATTCTTACTCAAAGGTATTTTCCGAGAGACAGAAAAGAAAAAGTGGACTGGGCAGGTCACGCCGATTTGGTGGAAGGCCCGAACGGACAATGGTACGGCGTATTTTTAGCCATTCGTCCCAACGAAAAAGGACGTGTAAATCACGGTAGAGAAACCTTCATTCTTCCGGTGGATTGGAGCGGAACTTATCCTGTGTTTCAAAATGGCTTGGTTCCGATGAAGCCGAAATTGAAAATGCCACAAGGTTTTCAGAATCAAACCGGACAAACCGGATTTTTCCCGAACGGAAATTTTACCTATAACGATAAATTAACCGATAAAAACCTTGATTTCCGTTGGATTGCAATGCGCGGACCTCGTGAAAACTTCATTACGGCCACAAAAACTGGTATAAAAGTGAATCCTATGGAAACGAATATCAAAGCGTTGGCTCCAATTTCATCTTTGTTCCACAGATTACAGCACGAAGATTTTGAAACATCCGTGACACTTGATTTTAAGCCTAAATCTGAAAAAGAACTAGCTGGAATTACTCTGTATCAAAGCGAAACATTCAATTACGTTTTCGGTATTACGAAGAAAGACAAAGACTTTTATATAGTTCTGGAAAGGACTGAAAAAGGAAGTTCGAAACTCATTGCCAGCGAGAAAATTTCATTGGGTAAGACTATCAGATTCCAGGCTGTTGGCGAGAAAGATAATATTAGTTTAAATTATTCTGTAGACGGGAAAAACTTTAAAAATTTGGGCGGTCCGGTTTCCGGCGATATCCTTTCTACCGATGTTGCAGGCGGTTTCACAGGAAGTTTGATTGGATTGTACAGTACTTCGTCAAACGATATTGTGCCAAATTAGCATTAAAACAATCGTACATAATATCAATAGAAACGGGCTTCAGCCCGTTTTCAAAGAAAAACAATCAATCGGCTTTAGCCAAAACTTAAGATAATATAAGCTTTGATGTGATAAGCCAAATTGAAATAAACAGTTAGTATTAGCAATGTCACACTGAGCTTGTCCAAGTGTTTTTTTAAGATTGATTAAAATCAACCAAACCAAAATATCAAAACCGTGAAAATTAATCAACCATTTTATATAGTTTCTTTTTTGGGATGTATCGGGCTGAATCTTCTTTCAGCCCAGGTAAATCCTGTAAAAAAACAGGAGACAACGGCATTCAGGAACCCGATTATCTGGGCAGATGCACCGGATTTATCAATCACCAGAAATGGCGACGATTTTTACCTGATAAGCACCACTATGCACCTGATGCCGGGCGCTCCGGTAATGCATTCCAAAGATTTGGTCTATTGGGAAATGTCGAGCTATGTTTTTGATACGTTAAATGACAATTCTAAATACGATTTGATTGACGGAAGCGTCTACGGGCGCGGACAATGGGCTTCTTCCATACGTTTTCACAAAGGAAAATATTACGTTCTGTTTTCCCCGAATGATGAGCCTTTCAAATCTTATTTCTATGTTACAGATAATCCTGAAAAAGGAGATTGGAAATTGATTACAAGAACCAGGCATTTTCACGATGCATCTTTGCTTTTCGATGATGATGACCGGGTTTACGTTTTCACTTCCAACAAAGTTTTTGAGCTGAGTCCGGATTTTAAAACTATCATAGGAAATCAGGATGGAACAGAAGTTTTCCAGAAAGATGAATCGGAAACCGGACTTTTGGAGGGTAATCAAATCATTAAAAAAGACGGTAAATATTATATGATGATGATTTCCTGGCCGAGAGGCGGAAAACGTCGTCAGGAAGTGTACAGAGCTGATAAAGTCACCGGACCTTATGAGAAAAAAGTTATTCTTGAAGACAATTTTCTTGGATTTTCCTATGCCGGACAAGGTGCTTTGATTGACGATAAAAACGGAAATTGGTATTCACTGATTTTCCAGGACAGAAATGGAGTAGGACGAGTTCCGATTTTGCTCCCTGTGAAATGGGAAAACGACTGGCCAATTTTAGGTGACAACGGAAAAGTGCCCTTGACGGGTGAAATTCCGCTTTCGCCTTTTAAACCAAAAAATCATTTGATAGAAAGTGACGAATTTTCTGACAAAAAAATGAAAATTCAGTGGCAATGGAATCATAATCCTGTCAACACAGCTTGGTCTTTATCCGACAGGAAAGGCTTTTTAAGGTTAAAAACGAATAGAGTCGTCGATAATCTATACCTGGCTCCGAATACGTTGACCCAAAGAATGGAAGGTCCTAAATCCAGTGGTATAGTTGCTTTGGATGTAAAAGGGATGAAAGACGGTGATGTTGCAGGTTTCAGTGCTTTCAACGGCGATTCAGGGATTTTGTCTGTGGTAATGGAAAATGGTAAAAAGTTTATTGTCTTTTCAACGAATGAAGTCAGTTTAGATAATAAAACGAAGGCGGTTACAGGTGTTAAAAAAGAAGAAAAAAAGAGAATCCCATTAAACACGGACAAAGTTTATTTTAAAATTGATGCCGATTTTAATCTCGGAAAAGATTTGGCCGATTTTTATTACAGCACCGACCAAAAAAACTGGACCGAAATGGCAAAAGATTACAAAATGATTTTCGATTACCGGAGATTTTTTATGGGTTCAAAGTTTGCGATTTTCAATTATGCAACCAAAAATCTGGGAGGTTGTGTAGATGTTGATTTTTTCAGAGTGAATAAAAGTTCGGAATAATTAGAGTTGAATAATTTGGGCAGCTTTATCCGCCTTCCGCTCTCAATCTTTTTTGCAGATGATTTCAGATTAAATAGAACTAGAGTACAGGCAAAAAAGGATTTCCGCTCAAGTCGGGCTGCAAAAGATTCGCTATTTGAAAGAAAATTGATGCTCTGTAGGAGCAATCTGTTAATAGAAAAAAAGTCGTCATCAAAACAAAGCCTCGTAGAGGCGACCTGTTAATTACGGCAATGATAATTAACATTAAAAATGTAAAAAAGATAAAACCCTTGTCGGTCTTATTTTTTTGTCTAAATTAATAAGTGTAAAAATTACAAATAAAAATTTATGAAAAATTCCCTGATATTCACTGTCACTTTTCTATCGTATGGTCTGTGTGTTTCTGCGCAAAATACTGACAGACAGGCGCCGCAAGGTTTTGATGTGGAAAGAAAAGATATTCCGCACGGAAAAATTGATACGATTCAATATGCTTCAAAAACGGTCGGAACTACACGGAAAGCTTTGGTTTACACACCGCCGGGATTCAAAAAAGGGGAAAAATATCCTGTTCTTTATCTTCTTCACGGCATTGGCGGCGATGAAAAAGAATGGTTTAACCAAGGAAAACCGAATGTTATTCTGGATAATCTCTACGCACAGGGAAAGCTGCAACCGATGATTGTCGTTTTGCCGAACGGCCGTGCGATGAAAGATGACAGAGCAACAGGAAATATTATGGCTCCGGACAAAGTAGAAGCTTTCGCAACCTTTGAAAAAGATTTGTTGAACGACCTGATTCCATTCGTAGAAAAAAAATATCCTGTTATAAAAGACCGTGAAAACCGGGCTTTAGCCGGTTTGTCGATGGGAGGCGGACAAACACAGAATTTTGCTTTCGGCAACATCGATAAATTTGCGTGGCTGGGCGCATTTTCTTCAGCACCCAACACCAAAGAACCAAGCAAGCTTTTACCCAATCCACAAGATGCGTTGAAGCTGAAGCTCATTTTTATTTCCTGCGGCGATGCGGACGGATTGATGCCTTTCAGCAAAAGAACCAGCGATTATCTGAAGAAAAATAAAATCCCGCATATATTTTACATCGAACCGGGCGGTCACGATTTCAAGGTTTGGAAAAATGATTTATACATCTTTTCACAGCTCTTATTTAAACCTGTTGATAAAACTAAATTTGACGGATTTACCGTTTTGGGAACGCCTGCAGCAACCAATATCAGGAATGCGCAGTATCCTCAAATCCTTTCCGATGGAAGAGTGATGTTCAAGGTAAAAGCGCCGGAAGCGCAAAAAGTTCAGATCGATTTAGGAAAAAAATATGACCTCAAAAAAGACGCAGATGGCTTCTGGACAGGAACGACGGATGCACAAAGCGGAAGTTTCCATTATTATTCTTTGCTGATTGATGGTGTTGCAGTTGCAGACCCGTCCAGCGAAACATTCTACGGGATGGGAAGATACGCCAGCGGAATCGATATTCCCTTTGATGGCGATGATTTTTATGCTTTGAAAGATGTTCCGCACGGCGATATCCGCATCAAAAATTTCTATTCCAAAGTTACTAATTCTTGGAGACGGGTTTTCATCTACACGCCACCGGGTTACGACCAAAATGCTTCAGAATCTTATCCGGCACTGTATATTCTCCACGGTGGTGGCGAAGATGAAAGCGGCTGGGCGAATCAGGGCAAAACCAATCTGATTTTGGATAACTTGATTGCGGAAGGGAAAGCTAAAAAGATGGTCATCATTATGCCGGATGCCAATATCGGACAAGGCGGACTCCGAAATTTTGGTGAGCGCAATCTCCAGATGTTTGAAAGAGAACTGAAAGAATCCATCATTCCCTTTGCCGAATCTAATTACAGAATTAAAAAAGGTAAAGAAAACCGCGCTTTGGCCGGACTTTCTATGGGCGGAATCTATACATTGTATGCAGGAATCCAGAATTCGGATATGTTCTCAAGTCTGGGTGTTTTCGGTTCTGGATATATGCTGCCGATGCTTCAGGACGTTGCCGATAAACAGTACAAATTTTTAAATGAAAATAAATCTGCCTTTTCATCCAATATCAAAAATTTCTGGATTTCAATGGGCGGAAAAGACGATATCGCTTACGAAAACGGTCAGAAAATGCTGAAAGAACTGGATAAAATTGGAATTAAATATTCGTACAGAGATTATCTTGGCGGTCACAGCTGGCCGGTTTGGAGAGACAGCATTCATCAGTTTGCGCAGGAGCTTTTTAAACATTAAACTCCTTCAGGCAATATCAATTTCCGTAGAATCTAAATGTAACTAAATCCAAATTTTTAATAATGTTGACGACGAAAATACTTTTAATTGCTGTAACATTTTTGCTGTTGGGAAATATTTCCAAGGCGCAGTCAACCGTTTGGTTAGACCAGTTGGATTTAAGTGTGGCAACACAGGGACACGGAAAACCGGGCATCAATACTTCGGTGGACGGAAAACTGATAACCATTGCGGGCGAAGTTTTCAAAAGAGGTTTCGGAACGCACGCCGAAAGTTCTTTGTTGATTAAATTAAATGGCAAAGCAAAAAGCTTTTCCGCAATGGTGGGAATGGATGATGAAATTAAAGGCCACGAACCCGCAGTGGAATTCGAGATTTACGGCGATAACAAAAAACTGTGGTCCAGCGGAATAATGAAATTAGGCGATAAAGCAAAGCCTGTTTCTGTTTCGCTGGAAGGTATACAACAATTAGAATTAGTCGTAACAGATGGCGGAAACGGACCGTATTATGACCACGCCGATTGGGCAGATGCCAAATTTGAAACTTCAGATGGCGCAAAACTGATAACATTTAATCCGATTTCATCAGTTCCTTATATTTTGACGCCAAAACCTGTGGCAACGCCAAAAATTAATTCAGCAGGTGTTTATGGCGTTCGTCCCGGTTCACCTTTTTTGTTCAGGGTTGCAGCAACGGGTGACAGGCCAATGACTTTTACGGCGAAAAATCTTCCCGAAGGTTTAACAATAGATTCACAAACCGGAATCATCACCGGGAAAATAAATATGAAAGGAACGTATGAAGTACTTTTATCAGCTAAAAATGCTAAAGGCTCAGTTTCAAAAAAATTAAAAATCGAAAGCGGCGATAAAATAGCTTTGACACCAACAATGGGATGGAACAACTGGAACTGTTTCGGACACGAAGTTTCTGCCGACAAAGTAAAACGAGCTGCCGATGCTTTGGTTAAAACAGGATTGGTAAACCACGGCTGGAATTATATCAATATCGATGATTCGTGGCAATTTAACAGAGACGGAAAAGACCCGTCTTTCAAAGGGAAAATGCGTGACGATAACGGTTATATTCTGACCAATTCAAAATTTCCGGACATGAAGGAATTAACCGATTATTTCCATTCAAAAGGCTTGAAAGCAGGAATCTATTCTTCTCCCGGACCTTGGACGTGTGGAGGTTGCGCAGGAAGCTACGGCTACGAAAAACAAGATGCCGAAAGCTACGCAAAATGGGGAATTGATTATCTGAAATACGATTGGTGCAGTTACGGCGGCGTGATTGACGGTTTGCCAAATAATGACCCAAACAAAGTTTCTTCACTCAATTTTCAGGGTGGAGGAGATTTGGATAAAGGCGTAAAGCCATTTAAATTAATGGGAGATTTATTAAAAAATCAGCCTCGTGATATTGTGTATAATCTTTGTCAATACGGAATGGGCGATGTCTGGAAATGGGGAAATGATGCCGATGCGCAATCCTGGCGAACAACCAACGACATCACCGATACCTGGGCGAGTGTTAAAAATATTGCTTTGGCTCAGGACAAAGCGGCTTCTTACGCAAAACCCGGCAACTGGAACGACCCGGATATGTTGGTGGTAGGTGTCGTAGGTTGGGGAAATCCGCATCAAAGCCGATTGAAACCGGACGAACAATATTTACACATCAGTCTTTGGAGCATATTTTCAGCACCATTACTGATTGGTTGCGACCTTGAGAAACTGGATGATTTTACTTTAAATCTTTTAACGAATGATGAGGTCATTGCCGTCAATCAGGATGCTCTGGGAAAACAGGGCGTTTGTCTTCAAACAATTGGCGAATTGAAAATTTATGTAAAAGACCTTGAAGATGGCGGAAAAGCGGTGGCTTTTGCCAATTTCGGAAGGGAAAAAGTGAATATGTCTTATAAAGATTTCAAACAGCTGGGAATTTCAGGAAATCAGGTGGTGAGAGATATTTGGAGACAGAAGGATATTGCAAAAATCAATACAACGAATCAGGCATTATCACTGGATATTCCGGCGCACGGCGTTGCTTTTTACAAATTTATTTCAAAATAATTCAGTTAGAAATTCCAAATAAAAAAAATGAATCGCATCAAAAATCATATCAAAAAAAATATCTTCTCAAAAGCAATTTTGATGATGATTTTGCTGTATTCTTTTATGACTGTTTCAGCCCGGAATTTAAAGGTTGAATCGCCCAACGGAAAGATTTCAGTCCAAGTTTTTAATGAAAATAATACTGAAAGTGCAAAATGGTTTTTGAAGCTAAATTATTTTAATGATGGTAAAATGACAGAAGCCATCTCATCAATAGATTTGGGATTGATTCTTTCTGATGGTATTTCTTTTACGGATATGAAATTTCTGAAATCTTCAAAACCGTTATTAATAAAAGAAAATTACACAATGCCTCACGGGAAATCTTCCCAAAGACATAATACGGGAAATGAAGTTGTTTTTACATTCGAAAACAAAGAAAAGAAAAAACTGGATGTGATTATCCGTGTTTATAATGACGGGATTGCTTTCAGGTATTCGTTGTCAGGAAAGGGAAATTTTACGGTGCAGGATGAATTGACTTCTTATTCTATCAATCAGGAAACTACTCGCTGGACAGAAAAATGGAATCCTGCGAACGAAGGGCTTTATTCTCCAATGGTTGGCGAAAAAATTCAACAGGAAGAATGGTGTTATCCCGCATTGTTTCAGACAAAAGATAATAATTGCTGGTTTTTGCTTCACGAATCGGCTGTTGATGGTAGTTACTGCGGGTCTAAACTGAGCAATAAAGAGGATAAAAATAAATATAAAATAACCTTCCCCGACCCAAAAGACGGACGAGGAAAAGGAGAATCATTGCCCAAAATTTCACTGCCCTGGAAATCGCCTTGGAGAGTGATTATCATTGGAAATCTCAATGATATTGTAGCTTCTACGTTAGTTGATGATGTTGCGCCGCCTTCCGTGATAAAAAATACGGATTGGATAAAACCGGGCGCAGTTTCCTGGAATTATTGGTCGAGTAATCACGGAACCAAAGACTTTAAAACGGTTTGCGAATTTGCAGATTTGGCTGTCGCGATGGATTGGCCTTATACTTTACTGGATTGGGAATGGGATTCGATGGGAAATGGCGGAAACCTGGAAGATGCCTTGAAATACATTCATTCTAAAGGAATAAAGCCTTTAATGTGGTACAATTCGGGTGGCGACCATACGTGGGTTGCTTCTACGCCGAAAGACAGAATGCTAACACACGAAAACCGTGTGGAAGAGTTTACTAAGCTTAAAAAATTAGGCGTTGCAGGGGTAAAAGTAGATTTCTTTGAAAGCGAGAAGCAGGATATGATTCAATATTACCTTGATATTTTGGAAGATGCAGCCCAATTTGAAATGATGGTTTATTTCCACGGCTGTCTGGTTCCGAGAGGCTGGTCGAGAACTTATCCGAATTTAATGACTTACGAAGCCGTTCGTGGTGCGGAATGGTACAACAACGGCCCTGAATTTACTGCAACTGCGCCTGTTCATAACACCATTCTTCCTTTCACCAGAAATGTAGTCGGCTCTATGGATTACACGCCGGTCACTTTTACCAATTCACAGTTTCCGCATCTGACTTCTTATGGTCACGAGCTGGCTTTAAGTGTGATATTTGAATCTGCATTGCAACATTTTGCCGACCGACCGGAAGGTTATTACGAATTGCCGGATGAGCCGAAAAAATTTTTAAGAGAAGTTCCGACCAGTTGGGATGAAACACGAATGTTACAGGGGTTTCCGGGAAAAGATATTGTAATAGCAAGAAGAAAGAATAATGTATGGTATGTCGGAGGAATCAACGGGGAAAATATTGAAAAAAACATCAACCTTAAATTTGATTTTTTAGATAAACATAACAAGTACAAATTGAGATTAATCAAAGACGGAAAATACGATAAACAGCTTGTAACAGATGATTCTGTGATAGAAAGTACAGATTCTGTTGAAGTGAAAGTTTTAAGAAGAGGCGGTTTTGCGGCAGTAATTTCTCCATTATAAATTGATGAAATCAAATCAAATTTTAAAATTAAAAAAATGAAAAAAATAAAAATAGTAATAGGTCTTCTTTTTTGCGGGTTGAGTTCAGGTATTTCCGCCCAAAATCCCGTAATCCAGACTCATTTTACACCGGACCCTGCGCCGATGGTGTACAAAAATAAGATGTATGTCTATACCGGAGATGATATTCCCGGCTATGATTTTTATTATATGACGAAATGGAGAGTATATTCTTCTGATGATATGGTCAACTGGACCGACCACGGTTCTCCGCTGTCACTGGAATCTTTCAGTTGGGCTCGTGACAGAGCTTGGGCGGCACAATGTATTGAACGTAACGGCAAATTCTATTGGTACATCTGCGTTCAGACCGTTGATAACAATATGGCGATTGGCGTTGCGGTATCCGACAGTCCGACAGGTCCTTTTAAAGATGCACTCGGAAAACCATTGGTAACGACGGGAACCTGGGATAATATCGACCCGACGGTTTTTATTGATGATGACGGACAGGCGTATCTTTATTGGGGAAACAGCAAATTATTTTATGTGAAGCTTAACAAAGATATGGTTTCCTATGGTGGAAAAATCACCGAAATTCCACAATCGGTGGAAGCTTTTGGAGGATTGAGACGTCCCGGAAGAAGCGATGAGGTTTTGCAGAAACAGGAACAGTTTAAAGATGTTTTTGTGGAAGGACCTTGGTTCTACAAACGCAACAAGCAATATTATATGATGTACGCCGGAATGACCGACCGAACCGAATGTCTGTCTTATTCCATAAGCGATTCACCGACCGGACCGTGGAAATATCAGGGAAAAATAATGACCGGACAGCCGACCAACAGTTTCACTAACCACGGCGGAATTATCGATTTTAAAGGGAAATCCTACCTGTTCTATCACACAGGATTACTGCCCGGCGCAGGAAGTTACGGAAGATCAACGTCTATTGAAGAATTCAAATACAATCAGGATGGCAGCATTCCGAAAATTACAATGACCAAAGAAGGCGTAAATCCCGTTGCAACAATTAATCCCTACAAAAGAAACGAAGCGGAAACAATAGCCTGGTCAGAGAAATGCAGCACTTCCGAAAACAAAAAGACGGGAGTTTATGTTTCCGATGCCAGAGTGGGAGGTTATATCAAAGTTCGTTCGGTGGATTTTGAAAAAGGCGCCTCTGAATTTTCAGCTTCAATTGCTGCAGGTGTTGATGGTGGAATTTTAGAAGTCAGATTAGATAAAGTGGATGGAAATAAAATTGCCGAAATTGAAGTTCCGAGAACCGGAGGTTGGGAAGAATTTAAAACCCTGACATCCAAAATTTCAGAATCGGTTTCTGGTATTCACGATGTATATTTTGTCTTTAAAGGTAAAAACATTACAGCCGGAAGAGTGCTTTTCAATTTCGACCACTGGAGTTTTAAAAAGAAATAAGATAAAAATTCCCCTCCTCTGGAAATCGAGGGACGAGATTCGCCGAAACAAAAAATCAATTAATAAATATTGAGGCACTGGTGGCAAAAATTCAAAGAATTTTTGACGGGGTGGTTAAAATGTTCTGTATAACAATATAAAAACTGGATTCACCCAATTATACAGCTTACACAAGCGTTAGCGGCTTTGTGAAACTAAAAAAAATATTTATAAAAAAACTTTGCGCACTTAGTGTTCAAAATCAAAAAAGTTAAATATGAAAAAAACAATACTCAATCTCTGTTTAATAGGATATTCCGGAATATTATTTTGTCAAAATCCCATTATTCAGACCAATTATACGGCAGACCCTGCGCCAATGGTGTATAACGACAGGCTTTACGTCTACACCACGCACGATGAGGACGATTCCACCTGGTTTGTGATGAACGACTGGAGAGTCTATTCCACCAACGATATGGTGAACTGGACCGACCACGGAAGCATTCTGAGCTATAAAGATTTCGACTGGGCAAAACGAGATGCCTGGGCAGCGCAATGCGTGGAAAGAAACGGCAAATTTTTTATGTATGTTCCGATGTGGTCCAAAACCAACAATAAAGGAGCAATTGGTGTTGCGGTAGGTGACAGTCCGTTTGGACCATTCCACGACCCGCTTGGAAAACCATTGGTACAGAGCGAATGGGGCGATATTGACCCGACGGTTTTTATTGATGACGATGGTCAGGCCTATATGTATTGGGGAAATCCGAAACTTAAAATGGTTAAGCTCAATCAGGATATGATTTCCTATTCCGGCGATATTGTGGAAGTGCCAATGACCGCAGAATCTTTCGGAAAAAGGGACGGAAAAGAAAACCCTGAAAGACCTACAAAATACGAGGAAGGACCTTGGCTGTACAAAAGAAAAAATCTGTATTATCTGTTCTGGCCGGGAGGTCCGCTCCCTGAATTCATCGGATATTCTACAAGCAAAAGTGCACAGGGACCGTGGAAATACGGCGGAATCGTAATGCCAACCGAAGGAAAATCTTTCACCAACCATCCCGGAATTGTTGATTTCAGAGGGAAAACCTATTTCTTTTATCACAACGGTGCTTTGCCGGGAGGAAGCGGGTTCACAAGGTCAGTAAGTGTGGAAGAACTTAATTTTAATAAAGACGGTTCGATTTCACCCATTAAAATGACGAATGGCATTACCAAAGCGATTGCATCGGTTAATCCTTATGCTTTCAATCAGGCAGAAATGATTGCGTGGTCTGAAAATGTGAAATCTTATCAAAACAAAGAAGCAGGCGTCTTCATCAAAGCTAAAAAAAGTGGCGCTTTTACCAGCGTGAAAAATGTTGATTTTGGTAAAAAAGGACCATCAATATTTTCGGCCAGAGTTGGAACGACACACAACAGCGATGTGACGATGGACGTTCATCTGGACAGTGTAAGCGGACCGGTTATCACCACGGTAAAAGTTCCTTTGACTGGTGGAGACGACCGTTGGGAAACGGTGGAAGCCGAAGTTAAGGAAAAAATTACCGGTGTTCACGATGTGTATTTTGTATTTAATGGAAAAGCAGCAAAAGATATTATGTTTTTCGATTATTGGACTTTTCTTGAAAATAATTAATTATGATTAAACTTTTTTTTAAACTATCACTCGCCTTTAGTATTCTGATTATGAATACTGTTTTTGCACAGGTTGCAGAAATCTCAAGTCCTGACGGAAAATTGAAACTGAATGTCTTTTCGGAAAATGGAAAAGCGCTCTATAATGTTACTTTTCAAGGGAAAACAATGCTTGATAAATCTCCACTGGGCTTAATCACCAATGAATCTGATTTCTCTAAAAATTTAAAATTCATTGACAGCAAAAAAGATAAGGTTTCTAAAAATTATACGAACGAAAAAATCAAAAAATCACAAGTCAGTTATACAGCTAATACTCTGGCAGTCAATTTTACCAATGCAGAAAACTTCAATATCGGAATTGAATTTCGGGTGAGCAATAATAATGTCGCATTCAGATATGAGATTCAGCCGATGAAAGACCGTTTGAGCGCAATTGTACAATCAGAAATTACAGGTTACAGATTTCCGTCTCAAACCACAACTTTCCTTTCTCCGATGATGAAGCCGATGACAGGTTTTGCCAGAACCGCTCCAAGCTACGAAAGCGGTTACAAAGCTGATGCAGAATTAGGAACAAAAGCCGATTATGGTTACGTTTTCCCTGGACTATTTCATATTGGAAATGACGGCTGGATTTTATTGTCTGAAACAGGAGTGAACAGTTTGTACTGCGCTTCTCATTTGGATACGACTTCAGAAAAAAATCTTTACCAGGTTGCTTATCCGAATATGGCTGAAAATAACGGTTTCGGAAGTACCGGAGCTGCCATTTCACTTCCGGGAAAAACGCCTTGGAGAACTATCACGATTGGCGATTCTTTGAAACCGATTGTTGAAACGACGATTCCTTTTGATGTAGTAGAACCGATGTATGAGCCTTCGCAGAAATACACTTTCGGAAAATCGACCTGGAGCTGGATTTTGTGGCAGGACAACAGTATGAATTATGAAGACCAGAGTCTCTTTATCGATTTAGCATCAAAACTCGGTTATGAATATATTTTGATTGATGCGCTTTGGGACAAAAATATCGGAAAAGAACGAATGAAAGACCTCATTCAGTATGCGAAATCCAAAAATGTTGGGGTATTGCTTTGGTACAATTCCAATGGTGCTGCGAATGACGCGCCGATGGGACCGAGAAACAAAATGAGCTCATCCATCGAACGAAAAAAGGAAATGAAATGGCTGAAAGATATCGGTGTAAAAGTAGAACTTGTTGACGGACGCTTACACGAGCTAAACTCCTTCTATAAAATGGTTGAGGAAGACGATCCAAAAGTAGACTTATTCTCGGCTGCATGGGGCGTTGGTTCTGATCCAGATCCTTCTGGTGTTTGGGGTAAAAATGCGAAATTTAACAATGGCCGTTGGGTAAATGATCAAAATAATAAACTATTAGAAAATGGTATCTCTCCAGCCGCAATGGATGATAAATACCGTAAAGATGTATACGATAAATGGCAAAAACTTATTCACGATGAAGTGCCATTAATTCCACTTCATTACAAATTTGAATTAACAGGTGTAAATAATCGTGTTAAAGATTATGACGTTGCACCAGGTTCTAAATTAACTTGGAAAGACGTTACTGTAACAAGCGAAAAAGCAGAAGTAGCTAAATAAGCAAAAGTAGCTCCTAGCATCTACATACATGCCAGGAGCTATTTTTTATTTACAATCCTTTTCTTACTATTTATAACAACCAATTCCTTCCCTACTCTAAAATTAAAAGATTTGATGAATTATCTTTATTACAACAGCTAACGTAACAGATGCAGCCAATCCCCCTAAACAAATAAGACCGACACCTTGGCTATATGATAAATCTTGAAATGCTTTCATCTTTTTCATCCTCCCTCTCTCCCCTTCGATACTTTTATTTTACCAATGGAATAATTGTCATAACATCGATTTTCCTAACAACAAACTTACAAATTTGTAAGTTAATATTTTCTAAAACTTATGTATCTATTATGTCCACACTCTCCCCTTTTATACGTCAAAAAAGACCTTGAATTATATCAAGGCCCTGCTTACACTACAGAATATCTCACTCAATTTATTTAATAATCATCACCGGACATTTCACACGCTTTGCTATTTTATGACTCACACTACCAAGCACCATTTCTTGTAATGTATTTAGCCCTCTACTCCCAGCAATAACAAGATCTATATCTCCTGTATTTACATATTGAACAATTGTATCTCCTGGATCGCCATGTAATATCGTAATTTTATAAGAAATATTCTCTTTCTTTAATAAACCTTCAATCTCTTTTAATTTATCTTTTCGACTAGCTGATACTGTTTCTAAATCTGTCTGACCTTGTATAATATCTGACTTTGCCGTTCTATTATCTACAACGTACACCACTTCAACATTTGTTTCTTCGTTACATTTTGCAATATGTGTCGCGTGCTCTGCCGCTCGAAGTGCATGTTCAGAACCATCACATGCTAATATAATTTGTTTATACATATGCTGAATCCCCTTTTCGTTATCCTACTCGTATTATATAATAAAGCCTCCTAAAAAGGAGGCTTCTAACTAGCAATTCTTTTATTATAAGTAGCTAAATTTGTAACAAGTTTTGCACTACGTTCATTTAATCCTGTTATACTTACTTTCACACCACTTTGTTCATACTTCATAATAACTTTATCAATTGATGCCACTGCTGAATCATCCCATACATGTGCATGAGTAAAGTTCATCTCAATTTCTTTCACATCTTCATTAAATGAAAAAGCATTTATAAAATCTGCTGTAGACGCAAAGAAAAGTTGACCGTGAATTTCGTATATTTTCTTATTTTCAATATATAAATGTTTCACGTGAATCTTTGCCATATTGAATGCAAATAACACAGCACTAATTACTGTCCCAATGACTACGCCTAATCCTAAATTGTGAGTGATAAGAACGACCACTACTGTTACGATCATAACGAATGCATTCCCTTTTGGTACTTTATGAATCGTTGCTACAGAGTTCCAATCAAATGTTCCGATTGAAACCATAATCATAACTGCAACTAAAGCTGCCATAGGAATATGAACAACATAATCACCTA
>DBLQ01000030.1:994-4477 GCA_002297505.1 Flavobacteriales bacterium UBA720 | reverse complement strand
CCAAAACATCCTCGGACGAAAAAGTGATGATTAAAGCTCAGGGCGGCGATTTCAAAACTTACGATTTGTCAGCAAGCGGCACCTTCGGCTCAGAACAATTCACCAATTTGCTTTCTGTGAGCAACGGCGCTTCGGACGGCTATCGTTATAATACAGATTATCGGATCCAAAATGTTTTCTATCAGAACAAACTTCGCCTTAACCGCGGGAGCATCGGCCTGCAGGCCGGTTTCTCGGAAAAGAAATTCGGCGCCAACGGTTTTTATGCCTCGCCGGCGTACAACGATCAATACGAAGAAACGCAAGCCTCTGTGGTGAGCATGCAGTATCAGCAGACTTTTGGAAAGCTTTCGCTCAACTCCAGCATCTACTGGCGCAGAGGCCAAGATATGTATTTGCTGAAGCGCGAAAATCCTGCGTTCTACAGGAATATGCACATTGGCAATAACGCCGGCGGAAGGGCAAATCTGTCTTATCAATCTTCCATAGGCATCACCAATTTTGGGGTCGATTACCGGAAGGAATTTTTAGCGAGCAGCAATCTTGGCCAACGCAAAAGAGACATCACTCAGTTATTTTTTGACCATCAATTCAGATTCTTCAATCAAAAACTGGAAGTTAATCCAGGGGCAAGTTGGGCGAATTATTCGGGTGAAAATTTCTTCTATCCCGGCCTGGATTTGGGCTATACTTTAAATGATAATCACAAAATTTTTGGCGCGATCTCGAAGGGTTTCAGGATTCCGACTTTCACGGATCTGTACTATGTAAGTCCGGCCGAGAAGGGAAATCCTAACTTGATTCCTGAAAGTGCACTATCCTCAGAACTAGGTTACCGGTTTCAGAATCAGAAAATATTAGCAAAAGCCAGCGGATTTATTAGAAATACTAAAAATGGTATCGACTGGCTGAAACCGACCTCCGAAAGTGCGTGGATGGCTGAAAATGTCGGAAAAATCAATCTGAAAGGTTTTGAAACGGAATTTAGACATCAGCTGTTGGACTTTTTGAATTACAGATTGAATTATACTTACCTTGATAATCAATATAAAAATAAAGAGCTTTCCCGCTACGCGCTGAGCAATCTGAGACATCAATTGGTGGGTGAAGTGGACGTTAAGTTTCTGAAATTCTTCAGCAATCAATTGATTTACAGATATACTGAACGTGTGAATCTGGGCAGTTACAATACTTTGGATGAGCAGCTTAATTTCCGGATCAAAGATTTGAATTGTTATGTCCTCATTAATAATCTTACCAATGCACAATACACGGAAACCAATCTGGTTCCGATGCCGGGAAGATGGTTTCATATCGGAGCGACGTATCAGATTAAAATGAATTAATTTTTAAACACCAAGTCACAAAGCTTTCACAATGTTCATAATTTTTTTCAATCTGGAATTCTTGTGCTGTCTGGGAAAACTTTGTGCCTTAATCGTTTTAACCTAAATTTGCAAAAAAATATAGAATGGCAGCATACCTGGAATTCAATTTCAAAATAAAACCGCTACAGCCGTGGAACGAAATATTGATGGCCGAACTGATAGAAATCGGTTTTGACAGCTTCACGGAAGAATATGACGGAATCCTCGGCTACATCCAGAAAGACCTTTACAAAGAGGAGGATTTGAAGTCGATTCCGCTTTTTCAAAATGATGATGTGGAAATTACCTATTCTTATGACGAGATGCCGAATATCAATTGGAATGAGGAATGGGAAAAGAATTTTTCGCCCATCAATGTCGAGGATCAGGTGCTGATCCGTGCAGAATTTCACGAACCGAATCCGAGCATGCATGAAATTGTCATTCAGCCAAAAATGTCCTTTGGAACCGGGCATCACCCTACGACGCACCTGATGATTCAGCAGATGCTGGATATGGATCTGGAGAACAAGACAGTGCTCGATATGGGTTGCGGCACTTCGGTTTTAGCCATTTTTGCCAAACAGAAAGGCGCAGGAAGAACGGTTGCTATTGATATAGACGAATGGTCCGTGGAAAATTCCAAAGAAAATGCAGAACGCAACAAGGTAGAGCTGGACATCGAGCTGGGAACGGCCGATAATCTTGGCAAAGAAAAATTCGATGTTATTTTGGCGAACATCAACAGAAATATCTTGATTTCTGACATTCCGACTTACGTTTCAGTTTTGGAAGATGGCGGAAAATTGTTGCTGTCTGGACTGTGTTTCTTTGATGTAGATGATATTCTGGAAGTCTGCACGGAGCAAAATCTGAAATTGGAGAAGAAAATCCAGAGAGAAGAGTGGGTTTCTCTGTTGTTGAGTAAGTAAATAAAAAAGTAGAATCAATGATTCTACTTTTTATTTTTTTTAAAGATGCCAACAAATAATATTAGCATCATTAATGAAGTGGAAATTACTGTGAATACAATATATCTTATATTAGATTTATTGAGCCTTTCATTCTCCAATTGAAGATCCATAATTTTCCTGTTAGGTTGATTGAATAAATCGTCTGCGATAATATCAATATTTTCTTCATCAATTTTTTTAAGTTCAGAATTTTTAACATTTGAACTTAGTTTGTTTAATAATTCCCATTCATCCTTGCTCACATCTTTAAAAGGTTTTATATAAAAACACTGACTGGAATATAGAAAACCCGTGTCTGGTTCGTAATTAGCGAAAATCAAATATTTGCCTTTTTTGTCAAAAATGTAATCACAGGAACGCAGCTGGGAAGCAAAAATTGTAGCTTGATCCTTATAGAATTCGGCAAAATCGTTGTCTTTATATATTTTTTCGATTTTGACTTTGCTTAGGAAATCGTCAAGTGCTTTAAAGCCGGAAGGAACGTTCACAACACCATAAATTTCTCCGATGAAAACAAACTCAGAATTTTCAAAAGATCTTCTTAAATCAGAGTCTGCACATTTGCAACCCCAAATTTTTATTGATATAAAACACAGAAGAATTAAAAATTTTATTTTCATAAATCAATCCTACTTCTGCGGATATTTCTGATTCAAAGCCTGCAAAATCGCCCAGGTTTCTGCATCCAGAATTCCGCTGTAATTCGATGGCCGGAAATGGAACTGGAAAGCCTCGATGGTTTGTTTTGTTGTTTTGTCCCAAACGCCGTTTACTGTTAAAGCATAGCCAAACTGCACCAGTTGCTGCTGGATTTTAGAGACAAAATCAAGTTCATTGAATCGTGTAGTTAATTCTCCGGAAACCATGATTTGATTCATAAAATTCTGCTTAACATCTTCATCATACCACATCCCAACCTGATATTCATCATATAGACGTTTCCATGGAAAAAGTGGTCCTGGATCCTGTTTTCTCGTAGGTGCAATATCTGAGTGTCCCAGCACGTTGGTCGGCGGGATATTGTAGCGCGACACGATATCCTTTACCAGCGCACCCACTTTCCGGAATTGTTCGTCCGGATAAGGATAGAAAACACGGTTGTTCAGCGAATCGGTTGTGTAGCCCGTATTAACAATTTCTAT
>DBLQ01000030.1:362-879 GCA_002297505.1 Flavobacteriales bacterium UBA720 | reverse complement strand
AGTTGCTGATGCCTGCGTGGTAGGCGCGCTTATTCTCGTCCACAATCTGGTAGATTTCTTTGTCCGGATAAGTGCTCACCAGATAATGGGAACTCACCGACTGCTCCGTAAGTGTGGTGATGGATTTCTCATCATTCAGCGCGGTGTAATGCAAAATCACATACCGCTGCCTGAAGTTCTGCCCTATCGCAGGAAAATAAGTCTTGGTAATTTTGTATCCGGCCGGATTGGCACTTACAATAGAACCGTAGCTTACGGTATTATCATTCTTTGCAATGTTAGCAATATTGACTTTATAGTACTCGCCTTCATCTTCCTTGATTTCCGGTTTTTTTATAGTCACTACAGGTTTTGGAGGATTCGGAAGTGTGCTTGGCTTAGTTTTTACAATTTTTTGTTGGGATCCGCAGGAAATAATTAGCAGTCCTAAGGTTGTGAGATATAACGAATTACGCATAACAATGGGTGTTTACAGTTTATTTTGATTCAAAAATATGAAAAAAAAAGAAGAAAAAGA
>DBLQ01000030.1:0-171 GCA_002297505.1 Flavobacteriales bacterium UBA720 | reverse complement strand
AAAAAAAAAGAAGAAAAAGATTTGGGAGATAATGAAAACTGTTCTATATTTGCACTCGCAATTGAGGAACAAACGATCTTTAAAATATTGCAAGGAGGGTTGCCAGAGTGGTTAATGGAGCAGTTTGCTAAACTGTCGACCCGAAAGGGTCGCAAGGGTTCGAATCCCTTA
>DBLQ01000076.1:1480-20313 GCA_002297505.1 Flavobacteriales bacterium UBA720 | reverse complement strand
CAGAGATTCGACCGACTGGGCTGTTTCACCTATTCGCACGAGGAAAATACCACGGCTTATGTATTGGAAGACAATATACCTGACGAGGTGAAGCAAAAAAGAGTAGAGGAGATCATGGAGATCCAGCAACAGATTTCCTGGGAAAAAAACCAGGAAAAGGTTGGTAAAACCTTCAAATGTATCTTCGACAGGAAAGAAGGCGATTATTTTGTCGGCCGTACAGAGTATGATTCGCCCGATGTAGACAATACGGTACTGGTTCCGGCAAAAGATGTTTACATTTCCATAGGAGAATTTGCCAACGTGAAAATTACCTCAGCTGAAGATTATGATTTGATCGGAGAACTGGTTTAATGCAAGAATATATACAAATCAAAAACCGCCTAATGTTGGGTGGTTTTTTTGTGATTATGTTAAAAAAATCACTTTATTTATTTAAATGATTGAAATACAGTGTTTTGCTTGTTTTCATATTGAAAAAAATGCTCGTCAATCAGATTTAATGAATAATATGTGATGATTGATGTTGTATTTTAAGATAAAACTATAATTCAACTCCTGTAATTGAATGCTTTGTCATAAAAGAATTATATTTTTTGTCAAATTATTAATGAATTATTAATTGTGCAAGTCTTAAAGACACAATAACTTGCTTATACTTGCTCGCAGTCGACTCCTTTTTTAATATTATTTTAACATTTTATACTAAAATTAACACTCTTTAACATTCTAGTTCAATCATTTGTAAATCAACATTTTATAAGTTCTCTTATGATCTTGACTTGGGGACGATCGTCACAGATTCGATAAACGCTATCTCAGCTTAGCACTTCGTTTTATCTTTGCCGAGTCAAAACCCATAAATATTCAACATGATGAAAAGATCTATTCTTGTAATCATAATGATGATTTCAACACTTGGTTTCTTCTCTTTTACAGAAGTTGCCACTGATGCGAAAACAAGTTTTGTATCGTACTACCACGACAAATTCAACGGTAGAAAAACAGCCAGCGGCGAGGTTTTCAGTAACGCGGCGCTGACTGCAGCCAACAGGACGCTGCCTTTCGGGACATTGGTTAAGATTACCAATCTGATCTCCGGAAAAAGTGTAGTGGTGAAGGTGAACGACAGAGGACCATTCCATTCCTCCAGAGCCTTTGACCTGTCGAAAGCTGCCTTCCAATCTATCGCCGATGTCCGCAGAGGCACGGTAGCCATAGAGTACGAAGTTTTGGACTAAGAAATTATCTTATTATGACAACATCAGCCAATCCAAATGATTGGCTGTTTTTTTATTCGAATGGTTGAAAAGAAGTACCAGCTAATATTAGTCAAAAAAAACCGCTCAGAAAATCTGAACGGTTTCTATATTGCTTCGGTCGCTGACCCTTACATCATTCCTGGCATTCCGCCGCCCATTGGCATCGCAGGCTCATCTTTTTTAACCTCGGTGATCACACACTCTGTGGTCAAAAGCATTCCTGAAACAGAAGCTGCATTTTCCAGCGCAACTCTTGTTACTTTAGTCGGGTCAATGATTCCGGCTTCCAGCATATTCACATACTCGTCTGACTTGGCATTGTAGCCAAAGTCACCTTGGCCTTCCGCTACTTTAGCTACGATTACAGAACCTTCACCACCAGCGTTGGCTACGATTTGTCTCAAAGGCTCCTCAATTGCTCTTTTTACGATTTTGATACCTGTAGTTTCATCAGCATTGTCACCTTCGAAGTTAAGGGCAGCCACGGCTCTCACCAATGCCACACCACCACCTGCAACAATTCCTTCTTCCACAGCAGCTCTGGTTGCATGTAATGCATCATCCACTCTGTCTTTTTTCTCCTTCATTTCTACTTCAGATGCAGCACCTACGTAAAGTACAGCTACACCACCAGCCAATTTAGCCAGCCTTTCCTGAAGTTTTTCTCTGTCATAGTCAGAAGTTGTGGTTTCCATTTGAGCTTTGATCTGAGCTACTCTTCCTTTGATCTGAGCTTCATCGCCACCACCGTTGACGATAGTTGTATTGTCTTTGTCAATAACTACTTTCTCAGCAGTTCCAAGGATTTCGATAGACGCATTCTCCATGGTGAAACCTCTTTCTTCGGAGATCACCTGGCCGCCAGTCAGAATAGCGATATCTTCCAGCATTGCTTTTCTTCTGTCACCAAATCCTGGTGCTTTAACAGCAGCGATTTTAAGTGAACCTCTTAATTTGTTCACCACTAAAGTTGCCAGAGCTTCACCTTCTACTTCCTCTGAAATAATCAACAAAGATTTTCCACCTTGTGCAACAGGCTCAAGGACTGGTAACAATTCCTTCATAGAAGAGATTTTTTTCTCAACTAAAAGAATATAAGGATTGTCCAATTCCGCAACCATCTTCTCAGGATTGGTCACAAAATAAGGCGATTGGTAACCTCTGTCGAACTGCATACCTTCTACCACATCTACAGTAGTGTCAATACCTTTTGCTTCTTCTACAGTAATTACGCCTTCTTTACCAACTTTACCAAATGCTTCAGCGATTAAAGAACCGATGGTTTCATCATTGTTGGCAGAAACAGAAGCCACTTGTTTGATTTTATCGTTGTTGTCACCAACAGTCTGAGACTGGGATTTCAGGTTTTCAACAACTGCAGTTACCGCTTTGTCGATTCCTCTTTTCAAATCCATTGGGTTGGCACCTGCAGCTACGTTTTTAAGACCTTCTCTTACGATAGCCTGTGCCAGAACTGTAGCGGTAGTTGTACCGTCACCGGCAATGTCATTGGTTTTGGAAGCTACTTCTTTCACCATCTGCGCACCCATGTTTTCCACACGGTCTTCCAGCTCAATTTCTTTAGCTACGGAAACCCCGTCTTTAGTTACGTGCGGTGCACCGAAAGATTTCTCTATAACTACGTTTCTACCTTTTGGACCCAAAGTCACTTTTACTGCATTAGCCAATGCATCAACACCTCTTTTTAGAGCGTCTCTTGATTCGATATCGAATTTTATTTCTTTTGCCATTATTTTAAGCTTTTGGCGATTTGCTTTTAGCTTTTGGCCTTAGCAATTCGCGGTTTATTTTTATAACTTGAATTTAATTTCCGTTTAGCCTGTTCCAAAGCGTGACAAGCTTCTTCTTTAACAGGGTTAATTCTTCTGAAAGATTTCGATATTCATTTGCATTGATATAATCCAAATCTTTAGCAAGAATTAATTGGTTTTCTGCTTCGTTAGATGATCCCAGCGCAATATTAATGAAATTAGCAAACTCTTTATCTGAATTTCTTCCGCTTCCTTCCGAAATATTATATCCGATAGAAGCAAATGACCTTCTGATTTGAGAGGTTAAGCCAAAAATTTCTTCTTTAGGAAAGTTTTTGGTTGATTTGTAAATTTTTAAAGTTAACTGATGGCTCAATTGCCAAACTTCGAACTTTTTAAAATCTCTCTTATAATATTCTCACCGCTGGAAAGCCATCTGCCAGAAGCTAATAGCTATCAGCCAATTATTCCTAAAAGGTCTCCTTCCTTAACTATTAAATAATCTTTGCCTTCAAATTTCAACTCTGTTCCGGAGTATTTTCCATAAAGAACTTTGTCACCCACTTTTACAGTTGTAGGTTCATCTTTTTTACCCGGACCTACTGCTACAACGGTGCCTTCTTGTGGTTTTTCTTTCGCTGTGTCCGGAATAATGATTCCTGATGCTGTTTTAGTTTCAGCTGGAGTTGGTTCTACCAAAACTCTGTCTGCTAAAGGTTTAAAATTTACTGACATAGTATTATAAAATTTTAATGTTATTCTGCGACAGGTTTCCCCAAGATTATGCCAAGTAAGCTGGTGGCGGGAAGTCTGATGCTCGAAGTTAAATTTTGGCAGACTTTACAGGATGATGTGAAATTTTGGCAGATTTTAATTTTTCGAAGTCTTACTTTAAAGAGCTCCGTAGGAGGGGAATGTTTGTAGCAGGATTAATTAGTAATTTGCGGAGCTCCGTAGGAGCGAAATGTTTGTAAATTTTGATAGATGAACTAAAACAGTTAGGTAGTAGCGACACTATCAGATTTATTCTTTTTCAAACCATAACCTTTCACCTTCCAAATGCAGGCGCGTTTCATAATTATTGGTAAACAGACCGCCGGTTCCTAAGCCTTGCGGCATCGGATTTTTTTTTGTGTAAGTGTATTGCGCAATGGCATTGAGACCGATATTGCTTTCCAAAGCAGAAGTAATCCACCAGCCTGTATTATTTTGTTCTGCCAAATCTATCCATTCGTCCGAACCTGAAAATCCGCCAACTAAAGCTGGTTTCAGGATAATATATTGCGGCTTGATTTCTTTTATTAATGTTTGTTTTGATTCATAATTCAAAACCCCGATTAATTCCTCGTCCAGAGCAATTGGAATGGGCGTAGAATGACAAAGTTCAGCCATAGATTTCCAGTCGCCGGCTTGTATCGGCTGTTCTATGGAATGGATGTCCAGTTCTGCCAATTCCTGCAAAACTACTTTAGCCTGTTCCGTTGAAAAAGCACCATTGGCATCCACGCGAAGTTCAATTTTGTCTTTCGGAAATTGCTGTCTCAGGGATTTCAAAATCTCTTTCTCGGAAGTCCAGTCTACGCCGATTTTCAGTTTGATGCAGGAAAATCCCTGACTCAATTTTTCTTCTAACTGTTCTTTCATATACTCAGAAGTTCCCATCCAGATCAGTCCATTGATTTTTATAGAATCTTTTCCATCCGTAAAATCACTTGGAAAGTAAAGTTCATTTTGATGTTTAAGATTCAGCAATGCCTGCTCTACACCGAAGATGATAGAAGGGTGATTTACCAGCTCTTCTCTTAGTTCCTCCAGATTGAGGTTGATATTCCGGCAGGTCCATTCCAGGGCGGCCTCGTAATCATCATCGTCATCAAAACTCAAGCCCCGGAACAGGGCACATTCGCCAATGCCTTTTTTATCATCTTCAAAGACTTCGATAAAATAAGTTTCTTTGGTATTGAGGACGCCTCGTGATGTTCCGCTCGGACGCTTAAAGTCCAGTGTGTAAGGATAAAATTTTGCCGTTTTCATTTCACAAAAATAAGAAAAGACCGAGCAAATCGGTCTTTATTATGAGATGTTTGTTTCTGAAAAGATTAATTAGGAACTACCGCTTTCGCCATAAATTCTTCAGCCTTGGTCACCATCGCTGCACTGCCGCAAAAAAACGGAACGCGCTGATGAAGTTCTGTAGGCTCTATTTCCATAATCCGCTTGAAGCCGTCGCTGCACTTTCCACCCGCCTGTTCTGCAAGGAAAGCCATGGGATTGCATTCATACAATAATCTGAGTTTTCCATTCGGAGATTGCGACGTAGAAGGGTAGATGTAGATGCCGCCCTTCAGCATATTCCGGTGAAAATCCGAAACCAATGAGCCGATGTATCGTGAGGTGTAGGGTCTGTCGCCTTCCTCTGCCTGGCAATACTTGATGTAATCTTTCACACCCTGGGGAAACTTGGCATAATTACCTTCATTAATAGAATAGATTTTTCCCGAAGTCGGGAACTTGATGTTTTTATGAGAAAGATAATAAGTACCAATGGATGGATCCAATGTAAAGCCATTGACGCCGTTTCCTGTAGTGTAAACAATCATGGTTGATGAGCCATAGACTACATAGCCAGCCGCTACCTGATTCACGCCTTTCTGGAGGAAATCTCTGAGTTCTACAGGACTTCCCGGTGGCGTCACTCTGCGGTAGATTGAGAAAATCGTTCCCACAGAAACATTAACATCAATGTTGGATGAGCCGTCCAGCGGATCAATGAGCACCACGTATTTGCTGAGGTGGGCATTTTCCGTGCATTGGATCTCGATGAAATCGTCGCTCTCCTCAGAGGCAATGCCGCACACCACCTCGCGCTGGGAGAGTGCTGCGATAAAAATGTCATTCGCTAAAACGTCCAGCTTCTGCTGTTCCTCGCCCTGCACATTTTCTGTCCCCACTTTTCCGATGATGTCCGCAATTCCGGCTTTATTCACTTCCCGGTTCACCACTTTGGTGGCAATCCTGATAGAGCTGATGAGCCTGGAAAGTTCTCCTGTAGAGTATTTGAAATCATCCTGTTTCTCGATAATAAACTCTCCGAGAGTCTGTAAAGCTTGTTGTGACATTGTTATAATTTTGGGGTTTTACAAATCTAATTTAATTTTTGATGTTTTGAAACAGATTTATCAATTGTTGATAATAATCATTTATTTTTCGTTAATATCGTTTCATTCCTAACAATGTTTTTCTAAGGAAAACCAAACTTCCTTTCATAATTCGGGCATTATTAATATTTTTGAATCTTAATTTAAAAATGATAGTGATAATCTAATTGAAGTCATATTCTGAACACCTATTAATCTAATGAAAGTTTACAAATTTGGAGGAGCATCTGTGAAAGATGCAGAAAGTGTGAAAAATGTAGCCTTAGTGCTGGAGACACAAGGATTTGAAAAATGTTTGCTGGTGGTTTCCGCAATGGGCAAAACCACGAATGCATTGGAAAAAGTGGTGGAATATTATTTCAAGAAACAGGATTACCAGGCCGAGATTGAGATCATCAAACAAAATCACATCGAGATTGCCAAAGGCCTTTTTAATGATAATCACCCGGTTTTTGGCGAGATTTCGTTGTTTTTTGATGATATCGATTCTTTTTTGAGAAGAAACAAATCGCCGAATTATAACTTCGTCTATGACCAGGTAGTGAGCTGCGGCGAGATGATTTCCTCAAAAATCCTCAGCGAATACCTGAATGAAATTCAGTTCTTTAACCATTGGCTTGATGCCAGGGATTACATCAAAACAGACAGCAATTACAGGGAAGGCATTGTCAATTGGCAGGAAACCGAGCAGAATATTGCCAAACTGGACAAAATCAATTGCTATGTGACGCAGGGTTTTATCGGTTCCGAGACCAACAATTTTACCGTGACGCTGGGCCGCGAAGGTTCGGATTACACGGCTGCCATTTTTGCCTACTGCCTCAATGCCGATGAGATGACCATTTGGAAAGACGTTCCGGGCGTGATGACCGGCGACCCAAGGAAATTTGACAATGTAGAATTGCTGTCGCATATTTCTTATGAAGAGGCGATTGAGATGGCCTATTATGGCGCATCGGTCATCCATCCGAAGACGTTGCAGCCATTGAAGCAGAAAAACATTCCGTTCTATGTCAAATCATTTGTGGAACCTAAAAAACCGGGAACCAAAGTGGGAAACTCCGAAGATAATGAATTGACAGAAAGTTATATCCTAAAAGAAAATCAAACGCTTCTGAATGTAGAAACGCGAGATTTTTCCTTCATTGCTGAGGAACACATCAGCTTGATCTTCACCTTATTGGCCAAATATAAAATCAAAGTTTCCCTAATGCAGAATTCGGCGATTTCATTGGCGCTGTGTCTGGAAGACAAATTTGGCAATGTCAATGATTTTAATGAAGAATTGCAACAAAGTTTCATCACACAAATGACAAAAAACGTATCTTTATTCACGGTCAGAAATGTCAACATCGAGACGCTGGACCAATTTTATAAAGACAAAAAAGTCCTGCTGGAGCAGATTTCCAAAAAGACGTTCCAGATGGTCACTACCTAATAACTATGAGCTTAATATCCAAAGAAGACTTAATTAAAGCATCGGGCCTGGACAAAATCGGTTTTCTGAAAAAGCCGGTGGCCTCTGCCATTATGAATCTGGCCAAGATCAACGATGTCAACAATCTTTACGACAAACTCAAAAACACCAAAGGCACAGATTTTTTCGACCAATTTGTCAAGGAACAGGAACTGAGCTATATTGTTTTTGAAGAAGATCTTGCCAAAGTCCCGAAAACAGGACCTTTCATACTGGTGTCCAATCATCCGCTGGGTGCCATTGACGGGATTCTTATGTGTAAAATTCTGCTGCGTGTGCGCCCGGATTTCAAGGTGATGGGCAATTTTCTCCTCTCGAAAATCGAGCCGATGGCGCCGTTTGTGATCTCCGTCAATCCTTTTGAAGGCCGGAAAGATGCCTACAACAGTTCTTCCGGAATGCGCGATACGCTGAAGCATCTCCAGGAAGGCGGCTGTATCGGGATTTTCCCCGCAGGTGAAGTTTCCAATAAAAATAACGAGTACGGCGAGGTGATGGACAAACCCTGGGAAAAAACAGCCTTGAAACTGATCAAGAAGGCTAAAGTTCCCGTAATCCCGATGTACTTCCACGCGACCAATAGCAAGGTTTTTTACAATGTTGCCAAACTTCATCCGGATCTGCAGACCATGATGCTGCCCGCCGAGATGATGAAAAAGCGGGATAAACCTATCCGCATCAGAATCGGCAAGCCCATTTCCGTGAAGCAGCTGGACGAAGAGGAAACCATCGAAGAGTTGGGAGAATATCTATACCGCAAAGTCTACATGCTCAAGTCTTACTACGAGAAGCGCAAGAGCATCACAGAAAAGCTGAAGCTGCCGAATATGGCGCTCAAACTGCCGCTGCTCAAACAGAACAATATCGTCCAGAATATTATTGATGAAACGCCGATTGAGGACATTATCAAGGAAATCGAAATTCTCAAAAATACGGAGAATAAGAAGCTCTTTTCGCATGGTGATTATGATGTATTTTTCACCACATCTGGAGAGATTCCGTCTATTATGAGGGAAATCGGGAGACAGCGGGAGCTCACGTTCCGCGCCATTGGCGAGGGCACAAACCTTCCTTTTGACCTGGATGAATATGATAACCATTATCACCACCTGTTTCTTTGGGATAACAATGAGAAAAAATTGGTCGGTGCCTACAGAATGGCGTTGGGTGCCGATGTGATGAAGAAATATGGCATCAATGGCTTCTACACCAGTTCCCTCTTCGAATACGACCCGGAACTGCAACCGTTTTTCCGCAAAGTGATCGAGATGGGCCGGGCCTATATTTCGGTGGAGTACCAGCAGAAGCCTTTTCCGTTATTTTTATTATGGCGAGGGATTGTTCACGTTTGCCTCAGAAACCCCGGACACAAGTTTCTCATGGGCGGTGTGAGCATCAGCAATAAATTTTCCGAGTTTTCAAAATCCCTGATGATCGAGTTTATGCGCTCGCACTATTACGATTCTGCAGTGGCACAATACATCCATCCTAAAAATGAATTCAAGGTCGTGATGAAGGAGCGTGACAAAGCATTGTTTTTCGAAGATATGGACGCCGACCTCAATAAGCTGGACAAGATTATCGATGACCTGGAGCCGGAACTTAGATTGCCGGTGCTTATCAAAAAATACATTAAGCAGAACGCCAAAATGATTGCCTTCAACGTAGATCCAAATTTCAATGACGCCATTGATGGATTGATGTACATCCGCATCAGCGATCTTCCGGAAGATACCATCAAACCGGTTCTGGAGGAGTTAAGCGATTTCTTTAAGGCTCAGACTGAAAAAAAATCGGCTGATAATCAATGATGTTTGCATTAATGTTAAAATTAAATTTAATATTACTTGCAAGGTAACAATAAAGAATATACTTTTGCACCACTCAAAACAACAAGAGTAATGGTTTCTTAGCTCAGTTGGTAGAGCAACGGACTGAAAATCCGTGTGTCCCTGGTTCGATCCCTGGAGAAACCACTTAAAACCGCCTGCATCAGGCGGTTTTTTTTATGGCTAATGTCTAAATTTTGTAGGATTTAAATTTGCATTATATTCCAGAAGATTTTATATTTGCACCACTCAATACAGAAGAGTGATGGTTTCTTAGCTCAGTTGGTAGAGCAACGGACTGAAAATCCGTGTGTCCCTGGTTCGATCCCTGGAGAAACCACAAATAATCCCTTAGTTTCCGCTAAGGGATTTTTTTATATTTATTCTTCAAAAAAAATGCTCCCGAAAATAAGAATTCCGGAAGCATCGCGTATAGAGAGAATAATGAATGTTATTTCCAGCCGCCGCCCAAGCTTTTGTAGATGTTCACCACGGTGCTCAGTTGTCTTTCCTTGGCATCAATCAGTTCCATTTTGGCGTCCAGAGCATCCCGCTGATTCATCAGCACTTCTAAGTAATCGGCGCGCATGTTGCGGAAAAGCTGATTCGCAATATCGATGCCCTGGTCCAGGGCTTTGACTTCCTGGGATTTCATCTCATAATATTGATCGAGATTTTTGATGGCCGACATCTGGTTGGTAATGTCCAGATAAGCGCTCAGGATGGTTTTGTCATATTCATACAACGCCTGGATCTGTCTGGCATCGGCAGATTTGAATTGAGCCTGTATAGCGCTCTTGTTAATCAGCGGACCTGCCAGTTCGCCCACTAAGCTGTACGCAACAGATTCAGGCATTTTCACCAGATAATTGGGTTTGAAAGCTTCCAGTCCCAAAGCTGCGTTGATTTCGAGACTTGGGTAGAATTCCTTGCGCGCAGCTTCCACATCCAGTTTTGCGGCCTGCAACTCCAGTTCCGCCTGCTTAATATCCGGACGGTTGGAGAGAAGCTGAGAAGGTATTCCCGTATACACAGTCTGCGGAACAATGGACATAAAACTTTCCCTGCTTCGCACAATGGGCTGCGGATAGCGGCCCAGTAAGGCATTGATCTGATTTTCTTTTTCTGTAATCTGCTGCTTCAGGTCATATTCGGTGGCATTGGATTTGGCCAATTCAGCTTCGAATTTTTTCACCGCCAGTTCTGTGGCAGCCATTGCTTGCTTCTGGATTTTTGCGATTTCGAGTGCTTTTTTCTGCAAATCCATGTATTGATGAATGATGTCAAGCTGATTGTCCAATGACAGTAATTCGTAATAATCGTCTGCCACTTCGGCTATCAGGCTGGACAGTACAAAATTCTTACCTTCCACCGTAGACAGATAATGCGCTACGGCAGCCTGTTTCTCGGTTCTCAGCTTATGCCAGATGTCCACTTCCCAATTGGCCACCAATCCGCCATCGAAGTTGGCGAGGTTTTCCGGAACTTCCTTGCCGGGTTCTATGTCTGTGGAGGCATCGCCGGCGCCGGTGCTGGTGTAGCGGCCGACTTTTTCCACACCTGCACCCAATCGGGCGGCCACCGTAGGACTCAGTTTTCCGTTTTTGTACAGCACATCACTTTTGGCAATCTCGATTTGCTGAAGTGTAATCATTAATTCCTGGTTATTTTTCAGCGCTTCGTCAATCAGAACCACGAGGTTAGGATCCGTGAAGAATTGTTTCCAGGGTGTGATTCCGGAATTGTTCTCCGTCACATTTTGATTATCAAAATTCTGCGGAATGGTTTCTTTAACACGATCCTGAACTTTGGTCGCCATCGGTGCTTTGCAGCTTGCCAGCGCAAGTGACAGTGCAGCCATAGCGATTTTATTTTTATGATTAGCAAAAAATTGATTCATAATATTTTATTTTTAATATTCCCGGAGAGATGGATTGTGGATAGAAGTTCCATAACTTTTCAATCCCTACAATCGAACAGTTTTGCAATATTCGGTATTGCCGGCAAGTTGCTGAAAGTCTGATAAGGATTGTGCCTTCTTACAAGTCGTCTCTCCGAGATTTTATCATTTGTTTTTTAATTATTGATGATCCCCATTAGGATTTTTATCTTCAAACTTATCATCATGTTGATAAGGTTCGGTTTGCTCAGTCAGAGGATTTTCTTCTTCGTAGTAAGTCAACTTGGACTTGGCTGCGATATTGGCAAAAATGTAATACAATCCTGGGATAATCATCAGTCCGAAAATGGTTCCGATAAGCATTCCGCCTGCAGCTGCAGTTCCGATGGTTCTGTTGCCCACTGCTCCAGGACCTGTTGCCAGCGCCAAAGGAATCAATCCGGCAATGAATGCGAAGGATGTCATCAGAATCGGACGGAATCTCAGAGATGCACCTTGCAAAGCTGCTTCTTTAGTGGAAAGTCCTTCCTCTGCTTTCTTCTGTACTGCAAATTCGACAATCAGCACGGCGTTCTTCCCGAGTAATCCGATGAGCATTACCATGGCCACCTGAGCGTAGATGTTATTTTCTAATCCGAAAAGCGTAAGACATAAAAATGCTCCGAAAATTCCCGTTGGAAGTGACAAGATGATTGGCAAAGGCAAAATGAAACTTTCATATTGCGCAGAGAGAATCAGATAAACGAAGCCGAGACAAACCAAGAAGATATAAATCGCCTCGTTACCTCTGGACACTTCGTCCTTGGAAATTCCCGCCCAGTCTATGCCGAAGCCTCTTGGCAAGGTTTTGTCCGCCACTTCCTGGATTGCTTTAATCGCATCTCCGGAACTGTAACCCGGCGCCGGTGTTCCGCTGACTTCGGCAGAGTTATACATATTGTGGCGCGTGATCTCCGACAGTCCATACACTTTTTCAAGGTGCATAAAATCCGAGTAGGGCACCATTTGGTCTTTATCATTTTTGACATAGAGTTTCAGAAGGTCGCTTGGTAACGCGCGGTATTGCGGTCCGGCCTGGACAATCACTTTGTAAGGCCTGTCAAAGCGAATGAAACTGGTTTCATAGTTGGAACCTATTAAGGTAGAAAGGTTGTCCATGGCATTTTCGATCGTCACGCCTTTCTGCTCGGCCAGATCATTATCCACTTTCAGCATATATTGCGGAAAACTTGCGGAGTAAAATGTAAAAGCCGAACCCAGTTCCGGTCGTTTTTTCAGTTCGCGTACAAAATCGTTGCTCACCTGTTCCATTTTCTGATAGTCTCCGCTGCCTGCTTTGTCCAGAAGCCTCAATTCAAAACCACCTGCGGCACCGTAACCCGGTATGGATGGCGGCTGGAAGAATTCGATATTGGCGCCAGGAATTTCTTTAGCCTTCTGTTCCAGCTGTTCAATGATTTCTGTGGCAGATTCTTTTCTTTCATCCCAATTTTTAAGGTTGATGAGACAGGTTCCGGAGTTGGAGCCGGTTCCTTCCGTCAGAATCTCGTAGCCCGCCAGTGAGGAGACCGATGAAACGCCATCAATCTCTTCGCACTGCTTCTGGAGCTGGAGCGCAATCTGATTCGTTCTTTCCAACGTTGATCCCGGAGGCGTCTGGATAATGGCGTAGATCATTCCCTGGTCTTCACTCGGTATAAATCCGGTAGGCAGTTTATTGCTGAGGAAAAAAGTTCCGATACAGAAGAGCAGCAGTAAAGGAAGTGTTATCATCTTTCTGGTTACCACTTTATTGAGTAGATTGTGGTATTTTCCGGCGCCCACCGTAAACATATTATTAAAGCTGTCCAGGAACTTGTTGATTGGCGTTTTCTTCTTCTCCTTGCCATGATTGTTTCTGAGAATCAAAGCACAAAGTGCCGGCGTCAGGGTCAAGGCGACAACTCCCGAAAGGATAATTGAAGAAACCATCGTAATGGAAAACTGGCGGTAAAAAACCCCGACTGGCCCGGACATAAAAGCTACCGGAATGAAAACCGAAGCCATGACCAGAGTGATGGCAATAATGGCCCCGCTGATTTCGTGCATTGCTTCTTCTGTTGCCTTGAGTGGCGACAGATGTTTTTCTTCCATCTTGGCGTGGACGGCTTCTATTACAACAATCGCATCATCGACGACAATACCAATCGCCATTACCAAAGCGAAGAGTGAAATCAAGTTCAAAGTAATTCCAAAGGCGGACATGACTGCAAATGTTCCTACCAAAGAAACCGGAACTGCAATTGTTGGAATCAAAGTAGAACGCCAGTCTCCTAAGAATAAGAAAACCACTATTGCTACTAATATAAACGCTTCGAATAAAGTATGAACGACTTTCTCAATCGATGCGTCCAGGAATCTGGAAACGTCATAACTGATCTCATAGTGCATGCCTTTCGGGAACGTTTTTTCGAGATCTTTCATCAGGACTTTGACATTCTTGATCACGTCGCTCGCGTTGGAACCGTAAGATTGTTTTAACGTAATGGCGGCGGATGGTTTCCCGTTCAGCGTTGAGTAAATGTCATACATAGACGAGCCGAATTCTATATCTGCCACATCTTTCAGTCTGACAAATTCGCCATTGGGATTGGCTTTTAAAATAATATTACCATAATCTTTTTCGGTGTTAAAACGTCCGGGATATTTCAGGATATATTCAAAAGACTGCGACCGTTTCCCTGAGCTTTCCCCCGTTTTCCCGGGAGATGCTTCCAGACTCTGCGCGTTCAGAGATTCCATCACTTCATCAGCCGAGATGCCGTAAGCGGTCATTCTATCAGGCTTCAGCCAGATTCTCATCGCATATTCTCTCGTTCCCAGGATGTCGGCAAAACCCACACCGCTTACCCTTTTTAATTCGGAAATCAGGTTGATATCTGCGTAGTTGAAGAGAAATTTCTGGTCGGCCTTCGGGTTATCACTGTAAAGGTTAATGTACATCAGCATGTTCGGCTCCTCGCGGGTGATTTTCACACCTTCGCGCACTACCAACGGCGGCAGCTTATTGACAACCGAGGAGACACGGTTCTGGACATTGACGGCAGCCACATTGGGATCCGTTCCAAGGTCAAAAACCACCTGGATGGAGGCTTCACCATCATTTCCGGCGTCGGAAGTCATGTATTTCATGCCCGGAACACCGTTCAGTCCGCGTTCCAGCGGGATCACGACGGATTTGATGAGCAACTCGTTATTGGCACCCGGATATTCTGCCGTAATGTTCACTTTCGGCGGAGAGATGGACGGGAACTGCGTTACAGGAAGTTTTACCAGAGATAGAATACCCATAAATACAATGATCAGCGAGATCACTATGGACAGAACTGGTCTGCGTATGAATTTTTTAAACATAATTTTACTTGGTTGTTGGTTGTTGGTTGTCTGTTGTTGGTTGACTTTATGAATGTCGATTATAATGACTGTCAACTATTAACTATCAACTATCAACTAAATATTAGTTGGCCTGTAATTTTAATGTTGATAAGACTTTCTTCGGATCCTGGAATTTGGTTTCCACTTTTTGGTCGTCCTTCACTTTTTGCACGCCTTCCAGAAGGATTTTGTCACCAGGATTCAGACCTTCGGAAACCACGTAGATGTCCGGAAGTTCATAAGAAACTTTGATATTTTTGGATCTTGCAACACCATCCTTGCCCACCACGAAAACGTATTTCTGATCCTGGATTTCGTAGGTAGATTTCTGAGGAATAATGAGCGCATTTTTAAGTGGTAATGTCATCTGGATTTTCCCGGTTTCGCCATTTCGCAGCAGTTGTTTCATGTTCGGGAACTTGGCTCGGAATGCAATGTTTCCCGTTTCACTGTCGAATTCGCCTTCAATAGTTTCAATCATGCCTTTGTCCGGAAAGGTTTCGCCGTTCGCCATTACAAGAGAGACCAGATTGTTCCCACGGTCCGCAGAATGCATCTGATAATTAAGATATTCCGGTTCGGAAACGTTGAAATAAGCATAGATTCCACCATTATCGGACAGTGAAGTCAGCAAATCGCCTTCATCTACCAGACTTCCCAATTTAAGAGGAAGACGGTTGATAATTCCAGAAAATGGCGCTCTGATGGTGGTGAATGAAAGGTGCGTCTGCGCCAGGTTGAGCTCAGCTTTTGCCGCATCCAGTTTGGCTTTGGCCATTTTTTTCTCGTTAATGGAAACAACGTTATTGCTGGCTAATGTTGTAGAGTTCTGAAGTTCAATTTCTGCCTGCGCCACTTCGGCTTTAGCTTTCATGACATCGGCCTGATAAAGCTGCGGCATAATGCGGAAAAGCACCTGGCCGGCCTGCACGTGCTGACCTTCATCCACAAAGACTTTTTCAAGGAAACCTTTTTCCTGTGCGCGGATTTCAATGTTTTTCTGAGAGCGGATCTGGGATACAAATTCTTTAGTAATTACCGTATCCATCTTCACCGGTGAGGTGGTAGGATAGATGACCGCTTCCTCTTTTTCTTCTTTTTTGTCCTTGCAGCTAAATGCCAGCAAAAAGCTGCTGAGGAGCAGACTCATAACAATTTTGTTTTTCATAACTTTCAATGTTTTTTTTTCGGAATTTACCAACTTTGTCGGTTTCATTTTCAATAAATTTTATTTTTTAAATAGCATATAGAAGAAATGCTTTTGTGAAGGTTGTGTGATGCAACTTCCTGGAAGAAAATGCATTAGACAAACATTTAAAAACATTTGGCGGTGCAAAAGGGCACTTTTGAAAACACAGATTGGCTTACCGCTTTGGAATAAGGGCAATAAGGTTTTCGCAACAGAAAAGATTTAAATTCGGATATTACGCAGCAGAATGAAGCGCTTGGCAGGAAAGAAAAGCTTGCCGGAATCGTAGAAAATCTGCTTTGTACGTAAGAAAAAATGGTGCAGCAAGAAGCCTAAGCCAATAGCCGCAATAACAACCATCGTGGTAAGACTTCCACCGTCGAAGTCATTCTGATTATTTTCTTCCGGAGAATTGAGCGCGTCATTGTCCTGATGAAAAGAGGTTTTGGATGCAGAATGCTGCTGGTGTTTTTTAACGGCTGAAAATAGATGCAATGAGAAGCCAGGAGTTCCATAATCCTGCTGGAAATCAAGTGACTGTCTGTTTTCTGCCAGAAACAGCAGAAACATTGTCATTATCAGGTATATCAGTCCTTTTCTCATTTTGATACTGCAAATTTACATCGAATGAGTGTTAAAATAATCTTAAGACTGCATTTTTAAGGCATTTTTAAGTTGGCGTGCTTTGATGACATTGCTTAGTTTTTATTAAATTTATCATCTCAAAAACCCGAAATGCCGCTCTATAAAGATTTTTCTGATGACAAGGCTACCATTCTGCTCTGGAAATTTGACGAGAATGAAGAACTTAATCCTGACATCTTGCTGGAAAAAGAAAATCAGCACAAGATTCTCGGCTATCATCCCAATAAAGTAGCAGAAGTTTTAATGGTGCGGAAAATGCTGAAAAGTCTGCATCCGCAGCATAAAATTCTGTACAGGGAAAACGGCGAGCCTTATCTCTTTCCGCAGGATTTTCATATATCGGTAAGCCACTCCTTCCCATTGGCTGCACTTGCTATTTCGAAAAAAAAGATTGGCATCGACCTGGAGAAACGGAAGGAAAAAATCAAAAAAATCCGGCATAAATTTATTTTGCACGAAGATCTATTTATCGATAATACGAGGGAAGTCGATTACCTCACCGCCATCTGGTGCATTAAGGAAGCGCTCTATAAGATCCATCACAGCAAACACTGGTCGCTGAAAAAACATTACGACGTGCTTCCTTTTGAAGTGAAGAAGACTTTCACTGCCAAATGCCGCGTTTACGATCTTGAGAACGAAGATTTTTTCAAGGCGAAGCTTTCTTTCTTTGAGGATTATTGCCTGGCCATCGTTGATTGATACACGAGGTATTCCTCGATGATCTTTCGCTGATCCTTGGCTACATCATAAATCAATTCCAGCAGTTCCCTGATGTTTTTGATTTCTGTAAGGTGACTGACAGTGAAGGGCTTACGCTCATTGTAAATTTCCTGCTTCTCGATTTCGGCACGTCTTTTTTCCAAAAGATCGACCACCTGATCTTCCGGCCTGATGTGGCTTTCAATCCGGATTTGCTCGTCAAGATCCTTTTGGTAAAGCAGACTGGATGTCCTCAGCATTTCCGCAGAAATCTTGATTTTCCAGTTTTCGAAGTCTATTTCCGGGAACTGATGTCCGGATTTGGCATACTGCGACAGAGACGCCGTGTAAGCTGTCATCAGGTGTGTAGTGGTAACGAACTGATGCACGGTTTCCAACTTTCTCTGTTGATTTTTCGGATCAGAGATCATTCGCTGAAAATTGTCACTGAGATTTGCCAGATCAATAATCGCATTTTTGCGTTTCAGCCGGAAATCCTGATCATCCACTTCATCCTTTTTCAAAAAATGATTCATCACCAGCCTGAAATATTCCAGGTTGCTTTTGGAGGATTTTTTCATCAACGCCAGATTCTGCGTATGCTCCCAAACGGGCAATATAAAATAAGCAACTAAAAGCGTCACCGCGCCGCCAATCACTGTATCCAACAGCCGGTCTTTGAAGATGAGGTTTACATTTCCCGGATTCAGGAAATTGAAAGAGAGAAAAATGTAAACGGTCATAAATAAAACCGCCCAGGAGTAATGGAATTTCAGCAGGCTGAAACACATGATCATACTGGCTAGCAAAATCACCAAAAGTGCTGTGGGCTCTGTAATGAAATGCAGCAGCACATAAGCGATGATGGCGCCGGCCGCAGTTCCGTACAGCCGCAAAAGATTACGGTGTTTCGTGGTGGAGTAGGCCGGTTTCAGGATCGCAATTATCGTAATGAGGATCCAGTAGGAATGACCAATTCCCAAAATCGCAAACCTTGATACAATATAACCAATTAACAGTGCAATCGTAACACGGATGGCATGCCGGAAATGACCGGAATTTAGTGAGAAATTGGAAATCAGAACTTTGTGATTCAGCTTTTCTTCTTTTGGAAGAAATTTGGTGTAATCCAGACCTGTCGAAAGACTTTTGGCGAGTTTCAGATCCTGTGCATTAACTTTAAAAATGGTGGTCACCTCGTCAGTGACTTCCGTGATTCTCATCAAAACCTGGCGCATCATCATAAAGTCTTCCAGTTTATCTGGTGAAAAGATGCGTTCGCGCAATTCAAAAAAATCGTCATATAGATTCTTCAGTTCTTCGTCGAAGTGGGTAATGGGTTTAAATTCCAAACCGCCCTGCAGAGCAATACCGAGGTTGGTGATCTCGTCTGCCATGCGCATCAGGTAATTGTGAATGTTCCGGAGCAGCGCGGTGTCTCCGAATACTTCACTCATCCGCTTATAATCATTTTCAGAGGTCAGC
>DBLQ01000076.1:0-1357 GCA_002297505.1 Flavobacteriales bacterium UBA720 | reverse complement strand
TTCAGAGGTCAGCAATTTATCATAGAGGTCAATGGAATTGAGAAACATCAGCATGAGAATCCGGCTCTGCGTGGTAGATTCATTGACAATCTGACGCGTGCGGAATACAATTTCGCGTGTATCTTCCTGATGGTTTTTAATTTTGACCTGCTGTGCAATGAGTTGGTTGAGAAGTGCATCGTGGTCCGGATTCTTATGGTAATACTTTGCTTTGATCCTGAGGTAGTCGGCCAGTTCGATATAATTCTCGCCCACCACCTGACTTGCTAATTTGTAAGGTTGCAGTCTTGTGACGATCATAAACACAATAAAAAACCAAAGACAGCCGAGGAAAAATATAAGTGAACTTTTGAAGATATTATCGCCCGTAAGATGGCCATCGATAAAAATGCTGAGAACCACCAGCGCAATACTTCCAAACACGGCAAGCCGCTGGCCATAGACCCCTACCATGGAAAAGAAAAATCCAAAAATGATAATTTCAAGATACACTGCCACCGGAAAATCCTTGAGCAGGCTCGCAATGAGCGCTACCAGCGAGAAGGTAAAAACAGAGATGATGAGTATGTTCCGCCGTCTGATAAAAGGTCCTTGCTGATCGGTGAGGCCTACGAAACTGGTGCCAAGCGGGAAGAGGAAAAATTCCTTCAGTAGTCCAAGCTGTGCCAGAATAATGCTGGGCACTACGATCGCCAGTGCAATCCGCACGCCGGAGTAAATATATTGACTGGTGAGGAATTTTCTGAGCTCGGCGCTGTAGTTCATAGTGACAAAGTTACTGAAAGTATCAGCTGTATGTAAATGTTAAATCCGAATTTTTCACAAAACCATCAGTAAAAAAAATGCCAAAGCAAAAGCTCTGGCAATATTTTATCCTGAAATGGATCTCAATTAATAATCAGTCGCGTTATATGTCTCGCTACCGATGTTCCAGGTTAGACCAAATCTAAGCGTATTATCCAATGCTGTATTGATCTTGGAAGTATTGATGAGGTAGGAAAGATCCAATCCAAAAGAAGAATATTTGAATCCTACACCCACTGTAGCATACTGTCTGGCACCCTGTTCCGGTGCTTCTGTGAAGTAACCTGCACGGATGGCGAAGGTTTCGTCATAAGAATACTCAGCACCACCACTGAACATAATACTTTTCTTATTGCTGAAGGATTTACCGATCCCTTCGATAGGACCTACGTTAGGAATTTCTCCAGTAGCCTCGTCCACACCTGGTACCAGAATTTTGGATGCTTCACCGCTTAAGCTGAAACGGTTCATATCATCAATTAAAAGGTCGTAGCCAAGACCTAGGCGGGCCATCGTGGGTAAATAAGATCTTGATTCTTCATCGCCGGAATAG
>DBLQ01000031.1:3489-8005 GCA_002297505.1 Flavobacteriales bacterium UBA720 | reverse complement strand
CGCGCCTTCCCAAGGCTTCAATTTCCGATTTGACCTGGGAGGCATCCGCATCATTACTGCGATAAATAATGGCGATATCGGCACCATACTCCGCAAAAAGCAGGGCTGTGGCTTTCCCTATTCCGCTATCTGCACCTGAAATTAAAACAGACTTGTCATTTAAATTGAAAATTTTCCTCGTCATAGTTTATTGATAATTAAAGGTTATTGATCATCTGATGGTTTTTGCATTTCCGACATTCGGTAAGCTGCCATGCTGTCTGTAGAAATATTGGCCATGGCCACCGTCAATTTATTATTGAGTCCGGAGATCACTTTATCTTCACCGTTCATCATGGCTTTGTAGCCATCTTTGGCCACTTCGGCAGGATGAGAAAGATTGTTTTTGTCATCCAGGATTTTGCTGCGGTTCATGTCGGCTTTATTAAAAAAATCTGTATCCGTAGGACCGGGTAGCAACGCTGTGACCGTGATTGGCGTGTCCTTCAGCTCTTCTCTGATGGCTTCTGACCAGGATTGTATGAAGGCCTTGGTACCGTGATAAACCGAATGCCAAGGTCCGGGCGCTTTGCTGGCAATCGAAGAAAGATTCAGAATTTTGCCGCCGCCTTTCTGCAATCTGTCTTTAATAAATAGTTTGGTAAGAATGATGACCGAGACAATATTAAGGTTGATAATCTCGATCTCCCGGTGGATATCGGTGTCCATAAAAAGTCCATAGGCACCCTGGCCGGCATCGTTGATGAGAATCTCCGGACTGATGCCATTGAGGTTGAGTTCCGCATAAAGTGCGTAGACATCGCCGGATTGCGACAGATTGTGGGACAGCGAGATGACATCTACACCATACTCGCGCAATTCTTTTTCTTTGCGGAAAAGTTCGCCCTGATTTCTGGCTACGATGATAAGATTATAACCGTCTGCCGCCAGAAGCTTGGCCATCTCATAGCCTATTCCGCTTGTTGCGCCTGTTACTAATGCATACTTTTTCATAGCAGTTGATTTTTTAATGGTTGATTTGTTCGGGATTTCTTTGCAGTTCGCAGGCCAGACAGGCTAGAATATATTCTGTGTAGTAGCGCTGAGCGTCCAGAGGCTTTGTCATTGCATGCAGCTCAATACGATCGCTGCGGATAATGGTGCCGCGGTGTGCGATACTGTAATAGGCGAAAATCTGCTGGTCCGACACCGGCACCGGCGTGGCATATCCGGTAGTAGCTACAGACCACTCTGCATCAAATAGCTGACCTGCATTGGCAGCCATCGTTTCGCAAATGTTCCGCGATACGCAATTCATCTCCAGAGCTTCCTCTGGGTTTACTTTGAGGTGCTTTACTTTTTGCTCCAGCGTATAGGCTGTCATACCGCCTTTATAAATCTTTTCTGCTTCCAGCATTTGAGAAAATGCGAGCTGCAGATAGCCCGACGTCACACTTTCTGCCGAAGCAATAGATTCCTTGCGCGCTTTGAGATAATGACTGATCTTGTCCAATAATATTTTTGGAAATTCCATAAGCATTAATTTTTTAAAATGTATTGGATGAAAGATTGAATCTGCAGTGGAGTTCAATGGTGTGACTTATGTGCTATTTTCTTTAGGTCAGAACTGGTTGATCCGAAAGAAAATCCGTCCATCCTGTCACACAGAACTGCGGTCTGACAAGTGTCTTATTTTCATTTTTAATACTTTATTACTTTGGTGTTTTCCAAAATTAGGAAAGAAGATTTGCCGGATTTTATGACCTGAATCATAAATCGATGAGAAATTGTTTTGAGAACTGATGTCTGTAAAATTTTGGTTTTAAGTTTGTTATTAGAACTGATAAAATTGAAGTTATGCTCATTTCCGAAGAACTCTTGCTCTCCTACGGCGCAAAAATCGAAAAACATAAATCCGGGGAAATTATTTTTCACGAGAATGACAAGCCGCGCTACTATTACCAGATCATCTCCGGACGTGTCAAGCTGAATCATTACAATGAAGAAGGCAAAGAACTGATTTTAGCGATTCTGCATAGCGGCCTCAGCGTCTGCGAGCTCTTGCTTTTTATCGATGAAAGGTATCCTGTGAATGCTGTTGTCCTGGAAGAGTGCAAAATCATCCGGCTCGCCAAACCCAAATTCATCAAACTGCTGGATGAGAATACCAATGTGTCACGCGATATCAACAAGTTTCTTTCGGAACGGCTGTATTACAAGTACATCATGCTGGAGAACAATTCTTCCCTGCACGCTAGTGTGCGGCTGAAAGGTGTGATGGATTACCATAAAAGTTTTTTTCCGGATCAGCGTAAGTTTTCCTTCGAGATTCCATTAACTAGGCAGCAACTGGCGTCGTTAACGGGACTTCGTGTAGAGACCGTGATCCGGACCATCAAAAGCCTCGAAAAGAAAAATGAAGTAAAAATCGTGCAGGGCAAAATTTTCTATTAAAACACTCTATCAGTACAAAATCTNNATCTTTCTCCATGCTTTTCAGCGTTCGGATGGTGGTCTCCACACGGAGTCCTGTAAGATTGGCCATCTGCTGGCGGGTAAGCGGAACCTGGAAGGAGAAAGGCGTCATATCATTCTGAAAACTTTTAAGATAATCCATCAGCGCCCGCAATTTGGTAGCAGGATTTTGTGTAGAGAAAATCTGGCCCATCACAAATTTGAAATACATAGAGTCCGAAAGACTTTTGATAATATCCATTCTGGCATCCGGAAATTCATCCATCAGCATTAAAAATCTGGATTTGGACAATCTCAGAATACGACATTCGGTGAGCGCAATGGCGTTGACAGGATAAGCTTTATTCATAAAGAGCAGAAACTCACCAATACTCTGACCCTTAGTCAGAATGCGCTGTATCATCTCTTTACCATCTTCATTGTAATTGTTAAGCTTCACTTCGCCCTCTTCAATCTGATAATAATACAACGGTGATCCGCCTTCCGAGAATATAACGTCGCCGGCGTTATAATGCTTGATTTTTGAGCCTGACGATTTTATGATTGATTCTTTTATAGCCATATTGAGATGTCTCTGCCAGGGCATGATCCATGCCTGCAATATTGAAAAAGCGCATCCTTCACCGTTCATCATCATTATTGATTTACGATTGCCAATTTTCATTGAAATACTGAATTGGAAAACCGACCGGACTGATGAACGATTAACGCTTCATAGTTTATTTTTAATGAGCCAAAAATAGAGAGAACATCCAAATCTATTTATGACCTGAATCATAATAAAAATTACAGCGATTAACTATTATAGCATAAATAATTAGGAAAAATAAAAATTAAAATCATTATTGTTTTCGAAAACATAAAATGATTTTTTTGTCGAAGATTAAAATCACTATTATGGACATACTGGATTTGATGTGGGGCACTGATGACCGCCTTGGCAGCCTTCAGATGGGCACGCGCGCTGCAGTTACATTTTTGATCGCCCTGATGCTGATACGTTTATCAGGAAGGCGGTCCTTCGGTTCCGGAACTGCAACGGACAACATCATTGTAATCCTTTTGGGCGCTATTCTTTCCCGCGCAGTAGTGGGCGCTTCGCCATTTTTTCCGATTGTCTTTTCCTGCCTGGTCATTGTACTTCTGCACAGAGTGATCAGTCTTATCAAAATCAAAGCGGCCTCGCATGTGCGCTGGCTGGAAGGAAAAAAAATTATCCTTTACCGAAACGGAAACTTTTTAAAGGATAACATGGCAAAAGCGCTGGTGACCAGGGAAGATGTTCTCCGTGGTGTAAGATTAACGGCCGGAACTGACGACCTTTCCGGCATCCAGTGTATTTACATGGAAGCGAATGGCGAGATCAGCGTTACCCGTAAGTCTAAAATCAGATAGCACTGGAGACGTCAATGGTCCCGGTTTTTACGTTGATAACACAACCTTCGGTGAGCATATCCACTTTCAGGTTTTCGGCATAAATCGGGCAAGCGTTTTTTACTGTCTCAACATTGGTCTGCCGGACATCTTTTGCATCCATAATGATGACCATTCCAGAACCTTTCACCGTGGCCAGACAACCCTTTTCGATGATCAGCGAAGTATCTTCACCCAGTCCAATGCCCAGCATTTCCGGATAGCGGATAATGGCGTGCGCCAACCTTCCAAAGCGGCTCCGGTGCACGAAATGCGTATCTATAATACTATTGATAAAACCCAAGCCTTCGTCAAGATCCAGATCATAACCAATCATAGCTTCGCCATTCACTGCATCGGCAATCATGACGGCAGACAGACACATTGCGCCGGCGCTGGTGCCTGCTATCGTAAAAGAGTCTTCCTCAGCGTATTTTTGTTGAAGAAGTTCTTTTACCGCCGAATTTTTCAGGGTTCCGCAGATTTTTGATTGATCGCCACCGGCGAGAAATACGGTTTTAGCTTTTGCGATCCTCTCCAATGTCTCCGGATTAGCTTTTTCCTGGACATCAAGAAAACCGTAATTCGTATATTTTAATTCCTCAAAAGTATCGCGATACGTTTTCTCGGTGGCCTGCGGATCTTGTGT
>DBLQ01000031.1:0-3441 GCA_002297505.1 Flavobacteriales bacterium UBA720 | reverse complement strand
GCCTGCGGATCTTGTGTAGCCGTGGTGATCACTTCGATCCTGTCGATAGGTTCATTAATGATCAATTTCAGGATTTCATGTGATTTAAAACTTTTGTTCACGGTTTTCATGCGGATGTCACCGCCTTCCTTGTCTTCATTACCGCCTATGATGATCAGTCTTCCTTTGGGTTTCATAAATTATTCATCAAAAAAAGCCACACGAAATGGTGTGGCTTGGTTACACATTAGTTAATCAGTCCTCTTGTTCTGCATTCAGGTTAATTGAAGTTTCCGCAATATCGGTAAGGAGCAAGTCCGTCTCCTCTTCTTCTAAAAGCGTGCGCTCCAGCAGTTCAGCAGCTTTGTCATGCCCCATGGTGATGGCCAGCTGCACCAGTCCGCCGTAAGTGGCAATCTCGTAATGTTCAACTTTTTGTGCCGCGATAATCAGACCTACATCACGGGTCATAGAGCCTTCTTCGGTGGATTTAATAATCTCCTCACCTTCCGCAATGATACCGACAATGGCTTTGCATTCCTTTTTTTCCGGTTGCTCATCAATCAGTTTGAAAACTTTTTCCAAACGGCTGACATGCTTCTTGCTCTGCAGCTGATGATCTTCGAAGGCGTCTTTGAGTTCTTCAGTGGTTGCGGCGTCCTGCATCTTTTCCAGAGCAGCGATAATAGCTTCCTCGGCATAATAAATATCCTTAAGTGCATCCACAAAAAATTTGTGAAGACTGGAATCCTTCATCTCCTGATCTGTAGAAGAAGCCTGACTTTTCTGATTCTGAGTACCCGTAGTTGCATTTGTTTTTTGTCCAGCATTGGCTGCTGTGGTATTTTCTGTTTTTGTTGCCATAATGTATGAATTGTAAGTTAAAAATGATTACCTCCGCAGAGGTAACCATTCCATAGAAAAGAGAAATTTAGAAAACTTAAGAGTTGCCGCGTCTGCCGCCGAATCCGGATCTTCCCGAACCGGACGAACGGCCACCGCCGTGCGATGCCTGACCGCCCATTCTGGCGATTCTGGTACGCTCTGCCTTGCTCATGGATGCAAAACCTCGTTTTGAAGATCCTGAACCAGAATTATTGCCTGAGCCGGAATTACTGCCTCTTCCTGAGCCAGAACCACGTCCGGATCCGGAATTATTACCGCCGGAATTACCTCCTCGGCCGGAACCTGAAGAGCGTCCGCCACCATGAGAAGCCTGACCTCCCATCCTGGCAATTCTTGTACGCTCTGCCTTGCTCATGGATGCAAAACCACGCCCGGAGCCGGAACTGCCGCGTCCAGAGCCAGAGCCGTTGCCTGAATGGCCTCCGCGACCAGAACTACCGCGTCCTGAACCGGAAGAGCGTCCGCCGCCCGAATTGCCGCCTCTGCCCGAATTCCCAGACCTTCCGCCTGAAGAAAACCTTCCCTGACTGTCGCGCTGCTGATTGCCACGGCCACCTCGTGAGCCGCCGCGATTATCATTATCATCGTCATCGTCGTCATAATCCTCATCGTCGTAGTTTTCATCATCGTCGTAATCGTCATCGTCGTAATCATCGCTGTCATCGTAATTGCTCAGCTCGTAGTCATCGTATTCTTCTTCGTAGTCGGAGAAATCATCATCGTAATCCTCGTCCTGCGAGGCATCATTAAAACCATGATCGTAGCCTAGCTGGTAGATTTCTTCGAAGACGGATCTTGCGTCGTTGGAAGAATTGTTGGAGTTGTTTGAACGGCTGTTGTTTGAATTTCTAGTGTTCATAACCTTAAATTTTAAATATTAATAATTGAGTGATACCATCGCGCGACCGTGACTAGTATTGGCGCAAACCATGGCTTGTGAAAAAGTGGTAATTCAAAGCTAATTAACATGATCATCCTGATATTATGATTACAGTCATAATGGATTATTTTTCAATTTGAATCAACATAAATATTTTGAATTTATAACTATATATTACTTACAGTCAATTATTTAACAATATAAAAGTTCAATTTTACTGTCTAAATTTTAACATTATTTTAGTTATCACTAGTAATTAAATCAAGGCAATGTTAAGTGTATTGCGAAATCCTGTTCCACAAAAATATGATGTTAAGTTGCGGGCATCATTATTGCAAAGTCAAACCTAAAATTTGATATTATGGAAAATGAAAAAACGATCTCAATTCTCAATGATCTTTTAACGATCACGAACGACCGTCTGGAAGGCTATGAAAAGGTGGAAGGCAAAATCTGGGAAATGAATCATGATCTTCAGAATAGTTACGAACAGATGACGACTCAGACCAAGATTATGAAAAACGACCTGCACAATCTCATCACGCAGTCCGGCGGAGAAGCTAAAGATTCGGGTTCTATCTCTGGTGCCATTCACCGCACATGGATTGACATCAAAAATTCCGTCCTGGTAGCGAGTCTGGAAAAATCGACACTGCAAAATGTGCTTTTTGGCGAGGAAGCTGCGATACAGGCTTATCAGGAAGCGATGGACAGCGGCGATCTGCGTGGCGAAGCTTATCAGCTGGTGAGAGATCAGCTGGCAAGTATCAAGGATTCCTGCAGAGAATTCAAAGGTAAACTGGAAAACATGGCATAAAAAAACAGGAGAAAAAATTCTCCTGTTCTCGTAAAAAATCAAAACTTAACTCCATGGATCAAGAACTACCTTGACACAGTTATCTTCTTTTTTATCAAAAATTTCATATCCTTTTGCAACGTCATTAATCGACAAACGGTGTGTGATAATGTCATCCAGCCGCACCTGTCCGGTCGCCACATAGTCCATCAGCTGGTCTACAATATTATGTACAGGACATTGTCCACCTTTGATTGTGATCGCCTTATCAAAAATCTGTCCCAGTTTGAAATTGTCATAATTCACAGGATAAACGCCCAGAATTGAAACAATGCCTCCGCGCCGAACTGCGCTCATGCAGGCCTCCAAAACTTTGATGGAACCTTTCTCAAAATTGACCACAGCCTTGGCTCTGTCTATAAAATTACGCTCCGGTTCGAAACCTACTGCATCAATACAGAGATCTGCACCACGGCCGTCCGTCTTATCGCGGATCTGCTGGATCACCTGATCTGCATCTTCCCAAAGAATGGTCTCGCAGCCGGTCAGGTTTTTGACCTGATTCAGTCGATATTCCAGGGTATCCACCACAATAATTTTTCCTGCATTATGTAAGATGGCACTCTTGACTGCCATAGAACCTACAGGTCCGGCACCGAAAATGACCACAGATTCTCCACCTTTGAGTTCGCCCCACATTACACCGGCATAGCCTGTCGGGAAAATATCTGTGAGAAAAAGAACCTGCTCATCCGAAAGACCTTCCGGTACCTTCCGGGGTCCAAAATTGGCATACGGAACGCGGACATATTGTGCCTGTCCGCCGTCGTAACCGCCATACAAATCGGTATAGCCGAACATGGCGCCGCCTTTTTCTGTC
>DBLQ01000104.1:5862-7454 GCA_002297505.1 Flavobacteriales bacterium UBA720 | reverse complement strand
TTTTTCTTATCATATTCTTAGGTGAAAGAGGTCCAAAAAACCTCTTTCATTTTTTCTACTAATTCATAACTTTAAAAGACATTTATGGAAAACTGTATCCGGCAAAACCTGGTACAATTTTTAAAAAATTGATCCAAAAGTTGATTCTAAAATCTGATAAAATGTACAGCAATAAAATATTTCCCAACAAATCACTCTTTATAGGCCTCAGTTTTTTCTCCCTTTTGTTCTGCCAGAGCAACAGCGTAGAGGAACAGACCGGAACACCCGGCAATAACGGCGAAGAGAATGGCACCTACGCGGCAGCCAGCGTCTGGATCACCAAAGCGGATGAAACAGCGAAGCTTCAGAAGCAGCCTGACATTTTCTTTAAAAACAGTTCGAACAATTATCAGACTATCGAGGTAGATGCCGGACAAAAATTCCAGACCATCGATGGTTTCGGTTACACGCTGACAGGTGGAAGCGTCCAGGTGATCAACCAACTGTCGTCTGCCAAAAAAGAAGAGTTGTTACAGGATCTGTTCTCCAACAAGGATAATGCGATTGCAGTCAGCTATTTGAGGTTGAGCATCGGCGCATCAGATCTTAATGCCGATGTATTTTCCTATAATGATTTGCCTGCGGGACAGACAGATCTTAGCTTAGCAAACTTTTCATTGTCGAAAGATCAGGCTCTGATTGATATGCTGAAAAAGATTCTGGCCATCAATCCCAATATCAAAATCATCGCTGCACCGTGGTCACCGCCAGTCTGGATGAAGGATAACGGGAGCAGTATTGGTGGAAGCCTGAAAACTGAGTATTACGGCGTGTATGCTCAATATTTTGTCAAATATATCCAGGCGATGAAAGCTAACGGAATCACAATCGATGCGGTAACGCCACAGAACGAACCGCTGCATCCGGGCAATAATCCGAGCCTTCTGATGACCTCGCCGCAGCAGGGCGACTTCATCAAAAATCATCTCGGACCAGCCTTCAGGGCAGCCAGCATTAGTACAAAAATTGTTCTGTACGACCATAATTGTGACAAGCCGGATTATCCCATGGACATCCTCAAAGATCCGGAAGCTGCTCAATATGTTGATGGCTCGGCATTCCATCTTTATGCTGGAAATATCAATGTCCTGAATAATGTTCATATCGCTTATCCATCGAAGAATCTTTATTTTACGGAACAATGGACCGGCGCCAATTCTTCTTTTTCCGGCGATTTGATTTGGCATACTAAAAACGTTATTATTGGTTCCATACGAAACTGGAGCAAAATAGCATTGGAGTGGAATGTCGCGAATGATGCATCATTCAACCCGCATACCCAAGGCGGCTGCACCGAATGTAAAGGGGCCATCACCATTAATTCTGGTGAGGCATTCACAAAAAATGTAGCCTATTACATCATTGCTCAGGCGTCCAAATTCGTTCCTCAGAATTCCCAGAGGATTGCTTCCACGCAGCCGGGAAATCTTAGTTCTGTCGCATTCAGCAGACCCGATGGTAAGATTGCTTTGATTGTTCTGAACGAAGGTGACAGTAATGAAAACTTTAACATTAAATTTAACGGAAAAACTGCAGCTGCAGCCATCAGT
>DBLQ01000104.1:5501-5744 GCA_002297505.1 Flavobacteriales bacterium UBA720 | reverse complement strand
CTGCAGCTGCAGCCATCAGTCCCAAAACTGTTGCTACCTTTGTATTTTAAATTGATTTTGATGAAAAATACAATTCTTTCCCTTGTTTCAGCTGTAATGATAGCATCCTGTTCTGCCGTGAAGGATAATCGGATTCTTGTTTTCCAAGACGAATTTAAGGGAAAAAACATCGACAGTACCAAATGGGGATTTGATGTCGGTGGACACGGATTTGGAAATGAGGAACTGCAATATTATACCAAA
>DBLQ01000104.1:0-5284 GCA_002297505.1 Flavobacteriales bacterium UBA720 | reverse complement strand
ATATTATACCAAAAATCGCAAGGAAAATGCGAGGGTAGAAGATGGTAAGCTCATCATAGAAGCCCGTACGGAAAAATGGGAAGATAATGATTATACATCTGCCAAGCTAATTACTCAGAAGACATTCCCATTTCAATATGGTAGTGTAGAAGTGAGGGCTAAATTACCAAAAGGGAAGGGCACCTGGCCAGCCATCTGGATGCTCAGTGCCGATATCAAAAAATGGCCGGACGATGGCGAGATCGATATTATGGAACACGTAGGGTATAATGAAGGCTGGATCCATGCATCGGTGCATACCAAAAAGTATAACCACATTAAAGGCACCCAAAAAACCGATACCATTTTCGTAAAAGATGCAGCGGAAAAATTTCATGTGTACAGAGCAGACTGGACGCCGAAAAAGATAGAAATGTACGTGGATAATCAGAAGTATTTTACTTACAACAAGTCGGAAGATTCTAATGATGCCTGGCCATTTGACAGACCTTTTTATCTGATACTCAATCAGGCAGTTGGTGGACTCTGGGGCGGCAAGCATGGAGTAGATGCTGCAGTATATCCTCAAAAAATGACGCTGGATTACGTCAGGATTTATAAATTCAAGGATTAATGGTTTATAAAAAATAGTCATTCATTTAAAACAGCAGCTGTCAAGCTGCTGTTTTTTATGGAATGAGGTTGCAATCTGCGGGTGTCAGTCGTCTGCCTTTGGAATAATTGACGGATTTCGGATAAGAATATTTCTGTGACGAGCCGTTGCTATTCGCATAGGCACCAATTCCTTCCAGCAAAACGCCGCTGTCTTGCAGAAAATAGACTTCACGCTCACTCGTCATACCTTCAGATTGGAATGTATAATTGAGCTTCAGAGTATCACCAGAAGCTTTTCCTGTCACATCACCGAACGAGGAATCTTTTTCAAAATTTTTATACATTAATTTTCCGGTAACATTGCCATTGGCGATCTTGTATTTAAGGATCAGAGAATCTTTGCCCAGAACGTTGAGATAGCAATAATCCTGATTCTCCCGATTTTCGATCACATTTTTTTCCTGATTGGGAATGGCCAGCGTATCGGGCTTTCGGTTTTCCGCATTAGTCTGTTTGCCATCGTTTTTCTCGCAAGATGTTACAAAAGAAATGACAGACAAAACTAAAATCCAATTTTTCATAATAACATATTTTAATGAAAGATGATGAGTAAATATTATACCAAAAACAGATTAAAAGTCAATCAATTAATCAAACTCAAAATGCCCTATAATTTATATTATGTTAAATCGGATAAATCTCACGACTCATTTTATCCTTAGAAATTGAGTATAATCTTCAAGATAAAACATAGTAATAAATCGCAGTTGAATAGATATTTATAACAATCAGAACTGTTGTAATTTCTATAATTCTAAAAAATCTATTCTCAAGTCTTAATAAAAAGTATTAGAATCAAATGTAATATCACGGATCACATTGGTTACCAAAATAATGCTGACAAAATAAAAAGCCATTACGCATGGTAATGGCTACATTTTAATTATTATTCGATTCTGAAATCTGCTAACGCATCCAGCTTCGGAAACTTTTTTACGGAAACAAACTTTCTGCCGGTACAATCCATTTCGGTCCAGCCTTTTTTGTGATTGAGATCCCCAATTTCCACCACATACGGCTGATATGTCAGATTCTTTTCTTCATCCAAAACTTCACGGTACTGCACCGCAATATCAAGCACACACTCAAAGTCGGTATTGAGTTTTACATTGCGGTAGATCAGATCAAAATGGCTTTCCTGATTCTGCGGAATATCCATATATGTTTCGTATCCGTAGCTGTCACCTTTCAGCACAGCCATAGCTTTAAGCGCAAAGTACAGCGCATGCGTATAATATTCACGCGTCTTTTCGCGGTTAAGGTCATTCTCGTAAAATCCACCTTCAAAAAGGATAGCCGGAATGCCGGCTTTCATAAAATTATCTCCTGTAGAAGTCGGATAAAACTCGTCCGAATATCTGGCAATTCTGTTTGGCAAACTCTGTTTCAGCTGCAAATAGATGCCTGCAATCACGGCCATACTTTTCTTTCTGTTTTCGGTAACGGTTCGTTCTGGGCTTTCCGAGGGTGCCAGAAATGACAATGTTGCCGGATGAATGCCATCTGTCGTAAAAATAGTTCTTTGATCATGCAAATTCAGCAGATAATCGTAATTGCCAGGAAGTACGATGGATTTCAATACCTTCATCTCGGCACTGGAGTTTCTCAGAAAATCCCTGTTGATATCAATGTCATAGGCATTTCGTCTCGTCCATTGTTCTGAACCATCAGGATTGAGCATGAAAATAAAGTCCAGCTGTATAGTCTCCACCAGGCGTGCTTTTAGTTCCGGATGTGCGCGAAAGATTTCCAGAAGATCCAGCATCGCCAAGGTAGCTGTGGATTCGTTGCCATGCATCTGAGACCACGCTGCAATTTTAGTAGGTCCTTTACCGAGCGTCATCATATAAATAGGTTTCCCCAAACTGGATTTTCCCACCTCTTTAATACAATCGCCGTAATTGCTCTGTAGATAAATAAATAATTTTTCGGGCGAAATATAACGATCTGGGAAGTTTACATTTTTAAAATACGGGAACTGGACATTCATTTTTTCAAAGTTTCGTTGTTCACAAAAATAGCATTTAATCACAGATTTCCTTAGTTACATTTGTAAAATCATTAAACAATGACAAATGTCACTTTGTCTGTTGAATATTTTGTGGAATACATTATTTTTAAAATTTATTTTCATAATACTAAATATCAGTGAATTATAAAAATTATATAAAGTGATAAATTATATTTACTTTAAGTTAAAAATTGGTAGTTCTCCGCCATTTGTTCGTGATTTCGTCAAACACAGTTTTCCACATTTCGTTGATGTTTTTACAGATGTGAAACGTTCTAAATCACAATTAAATCCCTATTTTTGTAATTATTTTCCACAATGAGCAACGAGGTTTTATTCCTTTCCGGATTTTTGATATTTATTGTTACGATTCTTTTATTAGATTTAGGTCTTTTCAGTAAAAAGGATGCAGCGGTGTCCCTGAAGCAGGCAGGACTGATGAGTTTTTTTATCGTTCTACTGTCTATGGGATTTTATATACTCCTCACCTATTATGGTCACCTGATCCATAATGTGGATAGTGTAGAACGTCTTCAGGAGATTGTCATCAAGCATAAACATCCTATAAAGGTCAACCCCGATAATTTTGAACATTCCCTGGCTCTATACGATAAAAACCTCGGACTCGAATTTCTCACAGGCTACCTTGTGGAATATGCACTATCTATTGATAATATCTTTGTCATACTTTTGGTATTTAGCGGCTTCGGCGTTGCACCAAGGAACTATCACAGGGTCTTATTCTGGGGGATTTTTGGCGCCATTGTAATGCGTTTTCTTTTCATATTTATCGGCGCGGCACTCATCCAAAAGTTCGAGTGGATCATGTATATTTTTGGCGCATTCCTTATATATACAGGTATCAAGATGTTCCTGGATCGCAATAAAGATGATGAAATTGATCCGCAGCACCATCCTATCGTCCGGTTTGCACAGAAGCATTTTAAGGTGCACAACCAGTTTGTAGGCAACAAATTCTTTGTCGTGATTGATGGTGTCAAGAAAATGACGCCACTTTTCCTAGTCCTGATCATTGTAGAAGCCACAGATCTGATATTCGCAGTGGATAGTATTCCCGCGATCTTTTCGATTACAAAAGACCCATACATCGTATTCTTTTCGAATATCTTTGCCATCATTGGCCTTCGATCCATGTTCTTTTTACTCGCCGGAATTGTGGATAAGTTCCGGTTCCTCAAAATCGGACTTGCAGCACTGTTGGCATTTATCGGACTGAAAATGGTGTTCCATCATTATCTGGACAACATCGGATTTGGGACTTCGGAGTCTCTGATTGTCATCATGTCGATCCTCTTAATCAGTATCGGAACTTCCCTACTCTTCCCTGAGAAAAGGCCAAAAAAGAGCATTGAATAACATTAGATTTATGATCCAATTAGAATATCATAGCCGCTGATTTCAGCGGTTTTTTTTATGCAATTTGGATAATTATCGGCAATAATTATGAAGGTCAATGTTTATCCACAAAAAAACACAATTCCTATTTTGATCAATCGATCTACTTGTTAGTTTTCCACAAGTAAAACTATAATTAACTGGCTGACACGATTTTAAAGCATCAATAAAATCGAAATAATTCTGTTTACAAAAGTAACTTTGCCTCAATTACAAATGTAATTTACCATTTAAAATAATTAGTTACATTTGTAACATGGAATTTAACGATAGAATTACAAAAGTGATCGAATATTCGGAGATGTCTCCAGCAGAATTTGCCGAGGAAATTGGTGTGCAGCGGTCCAGTATTTCGCACATCATATCGGGACGGAACAAACCTTCTCTGGATTTCATTACCAAAATCAAATCCAAATTTCCCGATATTGAATGGAACTGGCTCATTACAGGTTCGGGTGAAATGCTGATTAAAGAAGATGCAGCTTCCCCGTCAGAACCTGAAGTTTCCAAACCGGAAGAGAAACCAGCAAAAAAATCTTTGCCGGATCTGTTCTCTCTCATCAATGATGAGCAATTTGGGTATACGGAAACGGAAGACAAGGTTCAAAAAAATACTGCCCGAGAATCCGATATTCCTGCACCAATTCCGATGCAAAATAAAACAGCCCATTCTCAGCCATTAGAAAATATTCTGAATACGCAAGACAATCAGAATAAAAAAATCCGGAGAATTGTATTTTTTTATGACGATGGAACTTTTGAGACCTATGAAAATTAACTACTTTTGATTCTCTTTTTTGGCCTCATAGTTCAACGGATAGAATAGAAGTTTCCTAAACTTTAGATCCAGGTTCGATTCCTGGTGAGGCTACCATTCTGACTGGCGTTTTAATCTTATCTTTGCAAAAAATATTTTTTGAAAGACATTCTGCTCATCACGCCACCCTTCACGCAACTCAATACGCCGTATCCTGCCACAGCGTACATCAAGGGTTTTCTCAACACCAAAGCTGTTTCAAGTTATCAGGTAGATTTGGGGATCGAGGTTATTCTTGCGCTGTTTTCCAGGCAAGGTCTGGAGCGAGTGTTTCAGCTGGAGCCCGAAAATCTTTCGGAAAATGCCCGCCGGATTTTGGCATTGCGCAATGATTATATCAGGACCATAGATCAGGTAATCTTGTTTCTCCAGAATAAGAAGCCGAG
>DBLQ01000119.1:3938-10027 GCA_002297505.1 Flavobacteriales bacterium UBA720 | reverse complement strand
ACTTGCAGGCTTAATATTGTGATCTTTTAAGTAGTTGGGGATGTCCTTCAGCATGGTTCCGCCGGCTAGAAGGGAAACCAGCAAAGTGTCGTAATCAGAAAACTCGAAGGCGTTTCTGACTTCGCTCTTACCTTTCAGTTCGTATGTGAGGTATTTTTCATGATTGTAAACCGCGCGGATAGCCTTTTTAAGATCCTTAACATCCTCACGCCCTTTCTTGACATAGCCGTTGATATGGTTTTCCTCAAAAAGTTTTTCGATAAGGACTTCTTTTTTTTCCGCGGAGAATACGATGACTTTCAGATCCGGCTGAACCTCCCGCACCGCACTGATGAGTTCCCTGCCGCCTTTCAGTTTCTGCGGTCGGTGATCCTCATCAAATGACAAATCGGTAATCAGCAAGTCAAAAGGTTGGTTTTCCTGCAGCTGCATCTTAACCTTGCTCAGCGCATCGTCACAATAATTAACGTAATCTGTATGAAGCACTTTGAAGTCGCTCAGCGCTTTCTGAACAGATATGTTGGAGCTTTCGTAATCTTCGGCTATTAAAACATTTTTGAACATAAGATTTGTATTTTTATACAGGAAAAGCAATGTTGATTTTCAACAGATTATTGATTCCCGTTTCAAAAATAAGGGTTCCATTGATCGTTTTAATACGGTTTTCCATATTCTGTAGTCCGTTTTTCGGAGCAAGTTCTGAAATGCCTATGCCATTATCTGTGTATGAGACACTTACGTGCTCTTGGTTCTTTGAAAATTTTATAGAAACAATGCTCGCCCGGCTGTGTTTTTTCATATTGGTCATCAGTTCCTGTAGCACAAGATAGATTTCTGTCTTCTGAACCAGATTGGTATCCTGCCAGATTTCATCCTCATTCCCGATGATCAGAACTTTGGTACTCTCCGGCGAAGAATAGGATCCCAGCATTTGCGATAGCTGGTCGCGGTAATTTTGCTTTTCGCTCACATCAGCTTTCTCGTACGAAATGTCACGCGATGTTTCATATACATTTTCTAAGGCAAAAAGGATGGAGTTTCTGTCAGGATTCAAAGTATTCTCAATGAAGGAAATAATCTGATAGATCCTGTTGGCAACGCGGTCATGTACTTTTTTGGAATATTGCAGTTCGGTATTTTTGACTTGCAATTGCAGGCGCTGCTGCCTTTTCCTGAACCATAAAAAAGATAAGACCAGCAGCAGAACGATAATTCCGATGATGAAATACTGCCGGATGATGTGATTTTGTTTTTGAATGCTATCTGCCTGGGCTCTCAGGAAATCAGATTTGTTCTTTTCGGTTTCGTAACGGATGAGGGCAAATTGATTTTTAGCCTTATTGCGTGCTGTCTGCAGGCTGTCACTCAGCGTCTGGAAACGGTTGAAATGAGAAGTATAATTTCCCGGATCCAGAACAATGAGTTTCTGTAAGGCTTCCAGCTGATCATCCGGACTTTTGATTTTTTGCGCCGTGTCCAGCATTTTACTCGCATAGAATTTGGCAGAATCAGGTTGTTTCCGCAGATAATAATCCGCAAGATGCGCATAGCTGGAGTTGAGGCCCCAGTCATCTGCTTCTGACAGTCGGATGGCCATCGCCTTCCACATGGCAGGCACAGGATTATAGTTTGGATTCTGGAGCCATCTGGTCTGGGCATAGTTGGATAATACTCTCGCAAATGCCGGATCGTGCGTCTGAGACTGCTTTAGCAGAGATTCAAACAGCGCGATGGCCTCGTTATAACGCTTTTGCTTTTTGAAGGCATTGGCCAGATTGTTTCTATAAATATTTTTGTTAATAGAATCTGTGCTGAATCGAATGGCCTGACGGTAAGATTGCACAGCACGCTGATACTCTTTCAGATGACTGGAAACGATGCTCAATGTATTATAATTGATGGAAATGTAATTGAACTGTGCGATGTCCTTCGGATTAAAAAAGCTCATCGCCGCAGTAGCACTCTCCTGGCTTCCGAAATAATCACCTTTGGTCTCCTGAATGATGGCCAAATTGGCAAAGCATTTTGCTGCACCGAAACTGTCGTGCTGTTGCAGGAAAAGGTCCTTTGCCCGGAAAAAATAGAGAAAAGCGCTGTCCACCTGGTTGATTTCCCGCAGTTCAAAAGCCTTGTCGTAGAGCAGGTTTTCTGTTTTCTTGCCGATTTGTTCAGCAGGATGTTCTGAGCAGCTTGAAATAAGGAAACTGGTGAATAATAAGCAGAGATATTTCAATACAATTAGTTTATATCAAATTTAATAAAAATAGCGGAAGATTATTCTCCCGCTATAAATTTAGATCAATGATATTTCGGATTATCCACCAATAATCTTCGGTGGCTTGGGATGCCCTTCCTCTCCACCGGTATCCGCCTGGTTTTGCTGTGTAACGGTCGTTGTATCACCGTTATTTCCGCAGTTAGTTGTATGATTAGAATCGGGTTGAGAGATCAATCCCATTAATATTAAAAAAAATTGTAGCATGGTTGTAAAAATTTGAAAATTGACATTCGTGTTCTTCCCCGCGACACAGATCGCGGACAGGTTTACACAGTTTTGAAAAAAGAAGCGCTTCTTAAATTTTTGGGAAGTGAACCATCAAAAAACGGAAGAGAAATATCTGCTTCCCAAACCAGAGATTTTCCTCCGTTTTGTCAGGTTTTATTTGAAACCAGTTTTGTAACTTTGTTTCTGTAAAGTTTTGTTTATCAGTGATTTCTGAGGCAAAGATGCAACAAGAGTTAAGGAAGGGGTTAGAAAGTTTTTGGAAAGTTTTTGAAAAGTTTCAATTACAGAAATACGGGAATCCGTAAAGTGATGAGTTCAGGACTTCGTAATTTTCCCCCTTGTTATCGGCATTTATGGTAAAATTTCTACCCCAGAAGAAAAAACTGATCGAAGACGTATTTGAAAAAGCCTGCGGTGAAACCACGGAACAGTCTTTCAGCGGAATTCTGAAATCGCTGGAAAATACACTGAAGGATGACTATAACATTGTTTTGAGCTACAATACATTCAAAACCTACTACCAGACCATTGTAGTGCAAGAGCAGGATTACAATATCAAGCCAATGATACTGGACGATCTCAGTACCTATTTGGGTTATGATAATTTTAAGTCTTATTGTGCGGAATGGAAAACTGTAGAATATAATGTGAGGGAGAGTATGTCCAAAGTGGTGATCAATGTAATCAACAAACCCTTGCTGCGCATACCGGAATTGATAACAAAACAAAGTGGTCTTGGACTTTTAGGCTTCCTGATGATTGGTGGCGTATTTCTTGGAAAGAATTTTTATCAGGGTGATGAAAAGGAAAAGTATAAGGAAATCAGCCAGAGGCCAGTGCATTTTGTGGATCCAGCTGTAGCTCAATCTGATGCTCAATCAGCGCCGGCTGTGCAGAATGATGTGCCGGAGCCTAAAGCTATTACCATTCTGGAACGGTCTGTAGAGAAGCCTTTAGTAGGCCTTGAGCATTATATGTACTGGAACGGAGAAAGATTTGTGGCCACGGCTGAAGCCGATCTGGGTGCCGAATTCCGGGTGCTGCCCAGAGATGACAGGAGAATCAGGTTTTTCCGAAAAATCCTTCACCCCGATACGATTACCAAAAATTCGATAGAAAAAGTCTGGTATTCCAAGAAGAATAATGTGCTGGAGTTTTTTACAGCAGACGGTCGCAACCCCGATAATGACGCCGAACTGCATCAATTATCCGAGCATATTTTCAATAAATACATTTCTCAGCAGGATTAAGGCCTCATCTTCGGCTTGCTTCTGAGGAAAATCAATCCAGCCAGGATGATAACGCCACCTGAAGATTGCATTGCCGTGAGTGTCTCGCCGTCCAGGATTCCCCAGAGCACCGCTACAATGGGCATCAATAATGTTACTGTTGAGGCAAAAAGCGGCGTAGAGATGCTCAGTAATTTATAGTTCATCATCATCGCCAGACCTGTCCCGAAGACCGATAACATCGCCACAAATCCCAATCCCGTTGCTGTGTCGCCGTTCATCTCAAAATCCTTGAAAAATCCGGAAAACACCAAGGCTGTGAGCGATGGAACTATCAGTATAAATGAAAAAACAAATGCCGACATCACGGCTGCCGGAACTTCATACAATTTTGATTTAACCGTAGTTGTGCTGATGGCATACATCAGTGTAGCCACAATCAGAAGCAGTATCGGGTAGAGTCTCACCTCGCCGCTCTCGCCGCTGCCGAGTGCCAGGATGCAGGCACCGATAAAACTGATCACTACGCCGAGCAGCTGCTGCCTGGACGTAGAAAATTTCCAAACCAAAGATCCCACGATAATGACGAAGATCGGCATCATAGAATTGATGATTCCTGCGATGCTGCTGCTGATCTCGGTCTCGGCGAGCGGGAAAAGAAACATTGGAATAAAGTTTCCAGTTACCGCGGCGAGGATAAGCCATTTCAGATGGCTTTTCGGGAATTCTTTTATTTTACGGATGGCATACGGCATCAGCAGGATACCGGAAATCAGCACACGCAGTGCGCCCACCTCGTAGGGATTGAAGTGCTCTAAAGATTTTTTGATCAGGATGAAAGAGGAACCCCAGATGACCGATAAGCCGATCAGAAGAATCCATTTAAGTTTCTCGGTATTCAAGATGATTGTTGTTTTAAAATGGTAAGATAATCCGCTTTTGAGATCATTCTGGCACCAAGGCTTTCCAGATGTTCGGAATAAATTTGGCAGTCAATCAGTTGCCATTGCTGTTGATATAATTTTGTAAAATGGATGAAAACTGCTTTTGAAGCGTTGGAAACTTTGGAGAACATACTCTCGCCGCAGAAAATATTTCCTACTTGTATGCCATAGAAACCGCCCACGAGTTCACCGTCCTGCCATCCCTCAAAACTTTTGGCCTTCCCATAGTGATGCAGCTTTACGAATGAGTCGATCAACGCCTCATTGATCCACGTTCCATCCTGATCTTTTCGCTCAGCCATCTGGCAGTTCCGCATCACGGTCTCAAAACAACGGTCCTCAGTGAATTGAAATGTATCATCACGCAGCACCTTCTTCATGGACTTGGAAATCCTGATCTCCTCAGGGAAAAGGACAAATCTCGGATCCGGACACCACCACAGGATTTCTTCGCCCTCATTATACCACGGGAAGAGGCCTGTCTGATAGGCAAACCACAGCCGTTCAGGTCTCAGATCGCCGCCAGCAGCCATTAATCCGTCTTGCGGATCGTAAAGTTCAGGATTAGGAAACGAAATGTCATTGGAGTCCAGCCAAATCATAGCATATTCAATTTTGGATAAAATAATCCCTGCCATTAATGAAAAAAGCAGGGAAAACTATTTAGGTCAATGGCTTTACATTAGAAAGGAAGATCGTCATCCTCATCATCAGCAAAAACATTCTTGTTATCGGTTGCAGGACCTTGCTGAGAAGGTGCAGCTTCAGTAGGCTCATTAAAGTCGCTACCGCCATCTTTTTCCATTCTCCATGCCGTGATAGAGTTGAAGTACTTCACTTCACCCTGAGGACTGGTCCATTCTCTACCTCTAATGTTGATATGAACTTTCACTTTGTCACCCACTTTGTACTGATTCAGCAGATCTACCTTTTCTGATAAAAATTCAATATTGATAGGCTGCGGATACTGCTCTTCGGTTAGAAGAACCATCTCTTTCTTTTGAAATCCGCTGTTAAAAGTTTGTAAATCAGAAATCTTCTTGATCGTTCCTGTTAATTCCATAGCTCGAAAATGTTTTAAGAGTGTAAAGGTAATAAAAAAGGCGCGATGATATAGAAAGATGGTATTGGAAAAAAAATAAAAAAAAGATTCAAAATATTTTGGAGTAATAGGAAAAGTGTCTATATTTGCACTCACCAAAACGAAAGAAAAGGAGTTCTTAATAACAATGCGGATGTGGTGTAATTGGTAGCCACGCCAGACTTAGGATCTGGTGCTTCACGGCGTGGGGGTTCGAGTCCCTTCATCCGCACTCATTACAAAGATTTCTATGCATTTAGAAATCTTTTCTGCGAAAATAGCTCAGCTGGTAGAGCACAACCTTGCCAAGGTTGGGGTCGCGGGTTCGA
>DBLQ01000119.1:0-3864 GCA_002297505.1 Flavobacteriales bacterium UBA720 | reverse complement strand
GGTGGAATTGGTAGACACGCAGGACTTAAAATCCTGTGTCCGCAAGGACGTACGGGTTCAAGTCCCGTCTGGGGTACTTAAAAGCCTTGATAGTCATTTGATTGTCAAGGCTTTTTTTGTTGTGTGCTTAACAAAACTCAGATCGATCAATTGTTCTGTTATAAGAAACGTGAGATTAAGAAGTATTTTACGCGGCGGGAAACTATTTTAATACAAAAACGTAACGCCTGATTATCAAAAAAATCCCTGCCAACATTGTGGACAGGGATTTAGTTTCTTTGTGAATTTAAACTTTCTTTTATGGTTTCCAGAAGCTCCACACGGTACCGTTATACACAGCCAACTGCTTAGCTGTAGTGTCATATACCACCATTCCTGGCGCCGGAGAGATGATGTTGAGATGTGGGCTTGCCACCCGCGGTAAGATCATCGCCTTGTCTGTGTCGGAGAGCACCAGAATGCCATCTGATGTGTCCGTGGTATTAGTGCCAATCATGGTTTTGGCAGTAGGTTGTTCTTGCTTACCGTCCTGAATACTGGTATCTGCCTGTCCTGTAGTGTCTACAGACAGGTCAAACCATGCGTTGTCTTTAAGGTACTTCACTTTATGATCAGAAGTGTCATAGATCATAGATCCATTGACATTGATTGCTGACTTATTTTGAACGTACGGCAAGATAAGGCCTTTTTTGTCACTGTCATTAAATTCCAGGGAGACCGCGCTGTTAGTAACTGCGGTTTTTCCAATGGCTACCTGAGATTTTGTACCGATGGATATGATACTGATTAGTATTATTAAAATGTATGTCTTCATTGTGGTATTGTGTTCTTAATTTATTTTTTCTTGATTCGTAGGTTCCAATATGTTTGAGACGGGTATCTAAATAAGCTTTAGATGGACGTCTAAAAACCCTTTAGTTACTCGTCTAACCACCCTTTAACTACGGTACAAGCAACGTTTTATCAAAAGCTGCTGTCCGTGGTTCTTTGAGCATAACACTTACGGCATACTGGGTTACGACTTCCAGCCTGTAGGATCCGGAAGGCAGATCCGGGATTACGACAATAAGTTCCGAAGGATTATTCACCACCACGTCATCGGCTTCTACCTTGATGCGGTTTTCCGTGGCAGTATTGACAAAGTATACGCCGTTAGCCTTGTGGTCTCCGGCTATTTTGAGCCGGCTTCCAGAGATCTTCAGGTTACGGCCTGGCGTCAGCATATCGTTCAAGGTTCCGCTTTTCACATCTTTCACCTGCAGAATCACAGTGGAAGCATCGGCGAGTCCTAATATATCAATCTCTATATTGGGGATTTCTGCGCGTAGTTTCTCTCCCTGATTAAACTGAAAAAGAATGTTATGCTTTTCGGTATTGAAGCTTTCGGAAGGGCTGTCGAATACGCCGCGGATCTGCGTGCCTGCGGTGAAATATCCGGTATTGACCGAGAATCCGTCGCAAAGCTGATAGGCCATCTCTTTCAGAAAGAGATCCGTGGCATGCTCCATCGCGGCGGCTGTCACGTCTGCACCGCCACGGGATACTGCTGCCTGGCAGATGTCTTTTACAGAGAGCGCTCGCTCGCTCACGGTGCGGGCAATGTAGTCATTAGGATTATCTTTTGTTAAAAGGTTCTCGTAGAGATACGCTTTGATTTTATGTAATATTGCCATCGTACTAGTTGTTTGAATATTGTCTAATTTGTAAATGAACTAATTACAGGAGGATTATTTCCGGCATTACAGTTCTGTACATTAACCTGTACTGCGGGGGAAGTGGTACTACACGTTCCATTGCCCACAATCACATAATAATAGAATGCTCCAATAGCATTGGTAGGTGGCGTATAGCTAGCTGAAGTGGCACCAGATATAGCTGTTCCGCCCGTGTTGGAATTGCTAGCGTTGCTATACCATTGATAAGACGTGGCACCGCTGGCAGATACTGTGATGCTTGTAGGTGTGCCATTTCTTGTCACGGTCTGTGATGCCGGGTTTACAGTCACGGATGTGGGTCCTCCATTCACCACTACAGAATTGCCAGCAGGGTTATAACAATTGGAGGTACTTTTATAGTAATAAGGCGTATAGGTTCCGGCGGCAATCGTATTATTCGTGACATCTGTAGCTCCCTGAAGCCATCTCAGGCTAGAGCCGGAAGGTGTACTGCTGGTAACGTAAGGTGCCAGTGAAGACCCTATTGTTCCAGATAGGCTGGAGGCACACACGTTAGGATTTGCGCTCACGGGTATCGGGTCCAGAAACAATCTAGGATTATCCAAGTAAACGTTGGTCTGCCCGTTGGTATTCCAAGGGTATAACCTGATCTGATAAACTTTGCCAGGTTTCAAGTTGTAGTTAACGCTACTGAATACCGGGGATGCACTGTTTACAAAAATGTCGCCGAGATTGACAACGGTGTTCGTATCAGGATCTAAGACTGCTACTCGGAGATTATAGCTTACATTGGACATGCCACCAGGACTCAGCGCGGTGTCTACATCAATTGCAATGGCGCTGAATTTCATAAAATTGAGGATCGGCGCATTGGACGAGGTCGTTATATTGAAAAAGTAATATTTATTGCTCTGGACACTACCAGTGATCCCAGACATCACAAAATATGTGACACCAGTTTTAGACCTTATACCATTGTATGTTGCAGAAGGGTTGGTAGATGTGTTACCATAAGTGCCACCACTGATGTCGCTTACCGAGATAAATGACAACAATGGGTCGGAAGGATTGTCCGCCGGAGTCATCATATAACGGTTGGAGGAGTTGTCCGCATCAAAAAGTATAGTCGATGTATTATTGACACACTGCTGTGCAAAAAGACTCAGTGGTGCTAGAAGTACAATCGAAAGGATGATATATTGTTTTAATCGATTTTTCATAATTTAAGGTTATAATTAACATGAACTTAATTAGTCTGGACAGGCAGGTGTGATCAAACAATGCCAAGCTATCGCGCTATCACCCTGTTTAAGGGTATACATTTTAAGGCATTTGTTCGTGGTGTCGTAAACCATCATACCTTCCACAAAGTTAGCGGGGGCTATTCCGATTGGGTTGTTGCTGGCATCAAAGGCCACACGGTTAGGCACGAATGCTTTGGTCTGGGATTCCAGTGCAATGTGTCCACCTTTTCTTACCATTGGCCAGTTATCTCCATCTGCTCCAGCTCTGCCCAGAGCGGAGATGCCGATTTTGGTATCCAGTATGGTACCACCAGTAGTCAACCCAGGCTTGTAGCAAGCGTTATTACAGTCTACATCCATCACCACCAATACTGGTGTGCCAGCGGTATAAGTGCTGGTGACTGTATTGTAATAGAATGGGAAGTAGACACCCTCTGGAGCAGCTGATGGGTTGGAAACCAATCCTGTACGAGTATTGGTCATATACCAGTCCGTACGGCTGCCGGCTGGTGGCACACCCTGTGGCAAAGAATTGAGATCATAGGTATTATAGTTACAGCATTGGTTTGTTACGACTGTAACTTTACTTCCCGGACTGTAGCAGTTGTTGGTATTGTCAAAGTAAAATACCCAATAGTCAGTTGGTGTAGATGTTGCCATCACGGTAGAGCTGCTGATCAACGTCGCAGCAGAAGGCGTGGACGAGGTGTGCCACTGCGTTACCGATCCGGAAGGTCCGGCAGGCACCTTGAACCAGGAATTCAAATCAACGGATACAGGATCTGGCGCTGTACAAGCATTGCAAGGATTGATGGTGACCGTTACGGCAACAGATGCAGGACTGTAGCAGTTATCGGCGCTGTCATTATAAAATGCGTAGTAAGTGCCTGAAGTGGCTGCAGTGGGGGAAGGGTATGCTGTTCCTGTATGGGTGTTGTTTGTAA
>DBLQ01000055.1:16108-18644 GCA_002297505.1 Flavobacteriales bacterium UBA720 | reverse complement strand
CCGATTACCAATCCTGGACTAAGGAACCGAACACTTTTGTCGTGATGACCGGCGAAGCTTCAGAAACTGTGGTACAAGATACGGAATTGCTTATAAGCCTGAAGAAAGCGTATGCGATGCACAAACTTTATTTGTCCGATAATCACGAACTGCCTGCAGGAAATTTAAATACTGGAACTGTAGTGTGGAGCGATAATCCCCAGCTCATCAAAAAAATAGAAATTGTTGGAAGTTTTCCTGATGAACAGCTCAAAGTCCTAATAGCTGCCGGGCAGAAGGGAAATGCCGTGGTTGCGTTTCATAAAGGTAACAATGGCGTTTTCAGTTCCAATAATCCCGACAAGATTCTCTGGAGCTGGCATATCTGGGCGCCAGTCACCGATCCGCTGAATGCAGAAAATCAAGTCACCTATATCACGGAATCATTGGAAAACGGCGGTATCATACCAACTACAAACAGTCAGATTATCAATCCCGCAAAAGGTGGCACACCGTTATCTACCACATTCATGGATAGGAATCTCGGTGCTCTGGATGCTTTGCCCTCTGCACTTAACCGAACAAATCCTGTGGCCGAACGACTTTCAAAAATGCAGATACAGCGTTCCGGCGGACTTCATTACCAGTGGGGAAGAAAAGATCCCCTGCCGACGTTCCATAATCCTGGCGGTACACAGTATATTGCTGCCCATTCGAATAGTATACAGGTAGCAGCAGAATATTCAGTTTACAGGCAGACTGGTGTGGATGCTGAAAACAATGTTATCATGGGAATAGATACTCCAATCACGGATGCCAATTTTTCCTCCACAGATTCCGCGGCCGGATATTCCAGGGAATGGAATGTTTACAAAAACTCTGCGGGTGTAACAGCTACAGACTCCAAAAATGATAAAATACGGAAAGTGATTCGCTATGCAGCGGAAAATCCTTTAAGCTATCTTTTCCGCAACAGAACTGGAGCCGAACTGGGGATGGAAGATGCCGGAACGCTCCAGAGCAAAGCAATCCAGGTGAAGGATTGGATCTCGGATGAAAACGGTCAGGCTCAGGATCGTTGGGGACACGCTACAGAAAAGTCGGTATACGATCCATGTCCGGCAGGCTGGCGCGTTCCCGATACCGCAACGGCGGCACTCTTTGCGGCAGGAGACAATGGTTCTTATGCCAAAGGTTCGTCGCCATGGTTTTATAATGGTTACAATACCAATAGCAGCTTTGCAAACTATGGAATTGTTCAGAGCGCGGTGGCCGATCTTACGGGAGCAGCTGCCAATAATGCCGTTAACACAAGACAATATCCGGGCTACACGCTTAGCATCACCACGGATGCTGCGCCGTCCAGCCGAACGGGTTGGGTGTTTGACTTTCAAGGTTCAAAATACAACATTGGTAATATTCCTGCATCAGGCATCAGAGGTATTTTAGGTGGCAACGATTGGAAGAATCTGAGGTCCGATTATCCTCTGGCCGATAATTACAAATACCAGACAGGACTCTGGACCAGTTCGCCGGCAGATTTTTACACCGGTTACGCTATCGGACTGAGTTTAAGCAGTGTCTCCGGAAATGGCGGAAAGCTGGCATCCGGAACCGGTTTTTATCCTCAGGCAGCTATGGGTGTGCGTTGCGCGCGTGATACCGAGCGATATATGGGTGACCTGCCATATCTGGAAATATCGGATGCGACGGTAGTCCATAAGCTTGCAGTAGCAAAAAATACGAATACAAATCAGCCTACCGTTTATCCGAATCCTGTCCGGGATACACTGCACGTTCAGTTTCAGTCGGATGATAATCAAAAAATTAACTATCAAATTACTGATATCAGTGGAAAAGTTTTGAGACAAGGAAAAATTTTGGCCAACAAAATTTCTTTTTCTGGATTGCCTCACGGAGTTTATATGCTGAAGCTGGAAAATCAGCCAGCAGCCATAAAGATCATTAAAAAATAATATTCACAAATTAGATTATTAAAATTCCCGGTAGCAGTGCCGGGAATTTTAATTTATTGAAACAATTATCGCTAAAAATTTTATAGTTGAATTGAAACCATATTAAAGTTTGAAAATTATTACATAAGATTCTCAAGTCGATGTATTATTAAAGTTTTAATGCCATTTAAACAACTTCACGTTCTGCTTTCTGATCCTCATTTTCAAAGTTGATCATCATGCAGTCCGCAATTCTTGCACCGGCAGTATCGCAAAAATCAAGACCTGAATAGTCGGGATTCAGACCGCCGATGAATGGCACAGCCATAATGTAGAGCCCATCTACAATCTCACCGTAGTTGGTCAGCGATTGAAAATGATCATTAATTTCCAGGCCATGGACGTTCATGTAGTAATTATTGTTAAAACCTTTATGAATATTGATCTCTGATTCTGCAGCAAGTTTTTGGGCAATATCATTATTTTTGAAATTAAGATATGCAGCGCTCACAAGCCCATCCTCTCTTAGCCCTTTGAAAGGCAAGTCTCGGAGATCCAATGGTTGCTGACCAATGGCATCCACAAACAACTGGTAATGCTGA
>DBLQ01000055.1:13208-15989 GCA_002297505.1 Flavobacteriales bacterium UBA720 | reverse complement strand
AGAGTGATATCCTCGCCACCAAGACTCTGATAATGGTAGACACCACCACGTTCGGGATGAGGTTCTACAAAGCTCGCTTTATCCACCTGAATCAGTTCTATCACTCCTGCCTCGTACAGTGCCATTAGTTCCTTATAGGACGATTGCGGCAGATAGGCAATAATAATGGAGATGAGTGGCATCAGCGTTTTCCTGAGTCGGAGCATGTCCTCGGCAGAGAAATGTTTGGCAGGGTAATTCATCGCATAGCTGAATGCCGATAACGCTTCTTTCCAGCTGATGCTTTGCTGGCGTGCAATAGACTTGGCTGCTTCCTTGTATTCAGCCTGGAAAAGGGTAAAACTGTCCAGTTCTTTCCGGATGCTCATCATCTCTTCTACGAATTCCTCCATCGTCAGATGTTTTATTCTTTGGTAGAATTCCGGATCCCGCTGATGGAGCGGCGTTTTGAAACTTTTTTCAAAAACATAATCCAGATCTATAAAGCCACCGTGTTTCTTCTTGTAATCGTATATCTCTTCCAGCGTCATGATCCATTTTCCCGAATAGGCATCATCTTCGGAATGAAAACGCAAAGCCGGCAAAAATCCGCCGGTTGAAAACATATTGATCCTGAAATCAGGCGATGAATCTTTCAGTATATATTTCAATTCCCCATTATCTTGCATTTCATACGTACCGTTGATGCGGGACAGCGTTTTCACTGCATCTACCGCAGTCAACGATGTACCACGGATGGCGATAGGAAAGTTGGTGACGGACGTAAATTTTGAGGGTGGATAAGGTGAGTCATAGTAGCCTTCTGTAATGCCTTCATGAGTTGTTGGCCAGTGATGACCGGTACACAGCGCGACCGAAGATGTAGAAAAGGAACCGCTTGTCGTCTCAATATTGTACGCATCCGACTCTTGGTCTCTCACAATATCTTCCACCTTGCAATTTTTATAAACATGAACTTTTGCGCCCCTATTTTTTGCCAACGTAATATAATGCTTAAATATAAATTCCAGATAATCGCCGAGAAGCAAACGCGGAATCACTTTATAAGGATTCACAGTGCCATCTTCTGAAAACTCGGGAAAATCCTTTGGCTTTGTATTCAGCATGAAAGTTTCAAAAGCGATATCGAATTTTGGCAGTTCCTTCGCGGAGACATTGGCAATATGCTCTTTGCTGGAGCCTTTTTTTCCATAAGGCATCCCGACTCCAAGCCGGTCATGGCTTTCGAAGATATATATTTGACTCAGCGGTACCCGTTTTTCGATGAGGTTTTTCAGCAAAAGGAGCGCCGCCGGGCCACCGCCAATCATGGCTATAGAATGGTTGTCAGAATTTTTCATTGGATCATTTTGTCCTCGATATAGCGAATTGTATTCCTTTCTTTGTTTTGATACTTAAATTTATTTTAATTTATATGTAAAAGTTCATTCGTCCCGGTGAAATCAAATGTATTTCATTAAATTTCAAATGATAAGGAAAATTATTATCATTAACCTTAAAAATAAAAGTAAACTGATCATCAAAATTTAAAAATGAGTGGGCAGTAATATCAAACTGAACAGGCGTAATCAGGATTCCGCCGTCATCAATGACAACTTTAGTACAGTATTTGCTTCACGAAATTATAAATACTTTAACATTTGAAAAGAAAACTCAACTGGCGCAAAATTTTACGAAGAACACTCATTACGATTATCAGCATTTTCGTACTTATTTTGCTGCTCATTCTCAGCTTAAGAATTCCTGCCGTCCAGAATTTTGTTAAGGACAAACTGGTTGTTTATCTCGAAGGAAAGATTAAAACTAAAGTCAGTCTGGAAAAGGTCTACGTCGGCTTTCCGAACAGCCTCATCATGGAAAATCTTTATCTTAAAGGTCAGGAAATCGATACCTTGCTCGCGGTAAAAAAATTGGATGTTGGTCTGGATATGTGGCAGCTGATGAAATCCAAGGCAGATCTTACTTCCATTGACCTGGAAGGTGTCCGCGCCAATGTCGTTAGGAATCCGAAGGGACAGTTCAACTTTGATTATATCATTAATGCTTTTGCAACTTCTGACAAAGAACAGGAACAGAAACCTTCCAAGCCTTTTATCATCTCTCTGGACAAAATTAACCTGAAAGATATCGGGATTACCTTCAATGATCAGCAATCCAGAAATGATATCAATCTTTATTTCAAATCTTTTAATACACGCGTCAAAACCTTTGACCTTCAGAACAATTCCTACGCAGTCAATAATATTGGCATGGATGGTCTGAAACTGAAGCTGAAACAGGATCTCATTGAAGAAGTTTCCAAAAATGTGGAGCAGAAGGTAGATTCACTCAATCAGAAAAAACCCATGCAGCTGGCACTCAACCGTATCAAACTGACCAATTTTAATATTGATTATGGCGATGATAATACGAGAACCTTTGCCAAAGTATTTTTCAAGGAATTGAGCACGAAAGTTAATAAACTGGACCTCCAGAATAATGCTTATGATGTAGACAATGTGCTGCTTTCCGGTGCTAATATCAATGCCAATCTTTTTCTTCCTGCAGCCAATGCTAACAGCAAAAAAGAAGATCAAAACAATGTAAAAAATTCTGACGAAAAGGCCATGCAGCTTCTGCTCGGAAAGCTTGCTCTGGATGATGTAAAAGTGATTTACAACAATACTGCCGTTGCTCCTGCTAAAGCCGGAATGGATTTTAATCATCTCAATTTCAGGAAGATGAATGTGGATGTACGGGATTTTAAAATGCAGAATGGAACTTTTGCAGGAAGTGTCAAAA
>DBLQ01000055.1:6730-13064 GCA_002297505.1 Flavobacteriales bacterium UBA720 | reverse complement strand
TTGGATATCCAGAAGTTTAATACGGACTTTGTCTATGCCGAGAAACAGGCTTACTTGAAAGATCTTTATCTGCAAACACCTAAAACAGTTTTAAGGGATGAGATTATTCTGAACTACAATTCCATAAAACAGCTGTCGGCGAATCCGGGCGCTGTGAGATTATCTGCGAATATCACTGATTCCAAAGTTGGTTTTGCAGATATTCTTAACCTTGTTCCGTCGCTCAGGACTACGGCACCATTCAATAAATATCCAAACGCAATTCTGAATGTTAATCTTCAGGCGGAAGGTCTGGTCAATGACCTTCTGATAAAAAATCTCAAAGTCTCCGGGCTGGATCAGCTTCGGGTGGCTGCTTCCGGAAGAATTAAAAATGCGATGAATCCGGAACAATTGTACTACGATCTAAGTATCGGCGAACTGGCGTCTTCCGGACGTACGATCTTCAATCTTGTTCCGAAAGGTACCATTCCGTCTAATATTGCGCTGCCGGCTCATTTCAGCATCAAAGGTTATGCGAAGGGAACCACCAAAGTCGTCAATACCGATCTCAATTTGTATTCGACTCTAGGAAATGCGGCGGTGAAGGCCAATCTGGATATGCGTCGGAAAAACCGCGAGACTTTTGATTTAAAAGCTAATCTGCAGAATCTGAATGTCGGCAAATTGATCCAGAATAAAGATTTGGGAAGGATTTCCGCCAGCATCAATGCAAAAGGGCAGAGTTTTGACCCGAAAGTTATGACGGCACAGCTTGCCGGAACTGTCCGTGCCGCAACATATAAAAATTATACCTATCAGAATATGAATCTGAAAGGAAAGATCAACCGTGGCGCATACGATGTGAATCTGGATTCCAGGGATCCCAACGCCAATCTTCATCTTGCAGCTTCGGGTGTTTACAATGAGAAAAATCCGACCGTAAAAGTGAATGGTGACATCAGAAAACTGGATTTGAATAAATTAGGATTCTATAGTTCACCCATGATTTTGGCTGGTGGCATTGATGGCGATTTCAGCAGTCTTGATCCCGATCATCTTAACGGCTATCTCAATCTTCAGAACTTTGCCATTTCGGATACCAAGGAAGTTTATCCCATTCAGGAAATCAAGCTGAATGCAATTTCTACTGCCGATTCTACCAAGATCCAGTTCAACTCGCAAATTGCGGATGTGGAACTGAACGGGAAGTATAAACTGACTCAGATTTTTGGAGCCTTGTCTCAGACCCTGAATCAATATTATCAGTTTCAAAAGCCTGCTAAAGCCAGTAAAATTGATGCGGGACAATATTTTGCTTTCAACGCAAAGATTAAAAATGATGATCTGATCCGGAAATTTGTGCCGGAACTGAAAAGTTTCGAAACCATTAACATCACAGGGAATTATAATGCCGACTCTCAGCTTATAGAACTGGATGCCAGCATTCCGCAGGTTTTATATGGTACCAATTCGCTGGAAAATACCAATTTGAAGATCACCAACCAGAATCAGGCGCTGCAGTACAATCTGGATGTCGCAGCACTCAAAAGTGAAAGTTTCGCGCTCAACAAAGTTAATCTAAACGGTGATGTAGCCAATAACTTAATCAATTACAATATCACGACTAAGGATGAGAAGGACCAGACGCAATTCCTGATTGCCGGCAATGCCAAATCGATGAATGATATTACGGAAATCTCGCTTAATCCGGACGGTCTCAAGCTGAATTACATGGACTGGAACGTGGCTGATAACAATAAGATCCAGATTTTCAGTCAGGGAATTGTGGCAGACAATTTCAGGCTGAGTAATTCCGGAGCGGAGATTACGTTACAATCGGAAAGTAATTCTCCAAGCAGTCCGCTTAATGTTTCATTAAAAGATTTTAAAATTGAAACCATCACAGAAATTATCAAAAAAGACTCGCTTTTAGCCAAAGGAACCATTAACGGAACGGCGCAACTCCGGAATCTCACCAAAAATATGACCTTCACTTCGGATATCGATGTCACCGATCTTTTTGTGTTCGGAAGTCCCGTTGGGAATCTGGACATTAAAGTTAATAACCAAACCGTGAATCTTCTGAATGCCAACATCGCCTTAACAGGAAATGATAACGATGTAAAAATTGTCGGCAATTACAACACGGCGGCAAGCAGCTTTGACATGAATCTGATGATGAATCAGCTTCAGATGAAGACCCTTCAGGGCTTCACGATGAACGCCATTACCAATACGGAAGGTTACCTCTCCGGCGATCTTAAAATTACCGGAACTACGACTGCGCCTAAAATCCTTGGTGATGTGAGGATGAATGACGTAGGATTGATGATTGCACAGACAGGAAGTGATTTCCGGAATATCAATGATAAAATCGGTTTTACCAACAGAGGAATCGAATTTGATAATTTTAAAATCAATGACAAAGACGGCAATTCTCTGAATATAGACGGTCAGGTGCTGACTCAGACTTACAGGGATTTCGCTTTCAATCTCGATATTGATGCCAAGGATTTTAAGGCCGTGAATTCGGAGAAATCGAATGACGCCATGATGTATGGCATCCTGGCCATAGACGCGGCGCTTAAGGTGCGTGGCAATCTTGATCTTCCGAAAGTTGACGGCAGGCTGGCCGTGGCAGACAATACTGATTTTACCTTTGTCTTGCCGCAATCTTCGCCGTCGCTGCAGGAACGGGATGGTATTGTGGAGTTCGTGGATCAGGATCAGGTGGCCTTAAACAAAACGATTAAAACGGATTCTTTGAACTCACAAACCAACTTCAAAGGAATGGACGTGAGCGTGAATATCGAAGTGAGCAAAGAAGCTAAAATGTCGATTGTTATTGATAAAGCCAACGGCGATTTTGTTAATCTCCAAGGCGAGGCCGACCTTACCGGCGGTATCGATCCATCCGGAAAAACGACGCTTGTAGGTGTTTATCAGGTAGAAAAGGGTAGCTATGAAATGTCTGTGAGTGTGCTGAAACGTAAATTTGATATTCAGAAAGGCAGCACCATCACCTGGACGGGAGAACCAACTACTGCCAACCTGGACATTACCGCTATTTATAAAAGTAATGTAGCGCCAATAGATCTTGTAGAGCAACAGATGAGCGATGCGGAATTGAATCAGTTCAAGCAGAGAATTCCGTTCAACACCTTATTGATTCTGAAAGGTGAGTTGTTGAAACCTCAGATCAGTTTTGACATCACCACAGACGAGAAAAATAATGCAGTTTCATCCCTGGTAACCGAAACGGTAGAAGGCAAGCTGGCCCAGCTTCGGGAAGATGAAAATGAGATGAATAAGCAGGTTTTCGCAATGTTATTGCTCAACAGATTTGTGGGAGAGAATCCGTTCCAGAGCAATTCTGGCGTTTCTGCCGAAACCATGGCGAGACAGAGTGTGAGCAAAATACTCTCGCAACAAATCAATAACCTGGCTGCTGACCTTATCAAAGGCGTGGACCTGAACTTCGACCTGGAATCAACAGAAGATTATTCCACCGGAAAACAAAACACCAGAACAGACCTGAATGTGGATGTGAGCAAACGCTTGCTGAATGACCGGTTAAAGGTATCAGTGGGTAGCAACTTCGGACTTGAAGGCGACGCCAGACAAAATGAGAATATGACCAATATTGCCGGCGATGTTACCGTGGATTACAGCCTTTCCAGAGACGGCAGATACATGCTGAGAGCGTACCGTAAGAATGATTATCAGGTGGCGCTGCAAGGTCAGATCGTAGAAACCGGCGTTGGATTTATCATCACTTTGGATTATGATAAATTCCGGGATATTTTCCGTAAATCGAGGAAAGCAGGCCGTGAGAGTAAAAGAAAAACAGATAACCAAGCAGTAGAATTTAAGTAATGAAGCGCAATCTAAACACCATTTATAAAATCGTATTGTCCTCGGGGATGTTAGCATTCATCATATCCTGTAGCAATACGAAGTTTCTCAAGGAAGGCCAGATGCTTTACACCGGCGGCGAGGTGAAAGTGGAGAACGATAGCCTCAATAAAAAAGAACGTAAGGAGCTACAAGGCGCGCTGGAAGACAATCTGACGCCAAAACCCAACTCATCTTTCCTTGGTCTGAGACCTAAACTGTATGCTTATAACGTCACCAAAGAACCCAAAAAACAGAAAGGTTTACGTTATTGGCTCAAATATAAATTTGGAGAAGAACCGGTGTTGCTGGGCGATGTAGACAGGGAATTCAACAAAGATATTATTGTTAACTATTCCGAGAACAAAGGCTATTTTAATGCGCAGGCTACGTACGACACCGTTTCGAAAAACAAGAAAGCCAGAGTCATCTACACACTGAAACCGGGTTTCCGATACATAATTAACCAGGTCAAGTTTCAGGAAGATTCTACATTGATCAATCGGGAGATCCAGGCTTCGAAAGACAGAACACTTCTGAAGGTGGGCAATCCTTTTGACCTCGATGTGATAAAGGCCGAGCGGCAGAGAATTGATGATGATCTCAAAAATAAAGGTTTCTACTATTTCAGCCCCGATAATATCATCGTTCAGGCGGACAGTACGGTAACGAAAAATCATAAAGTAGAACTGAATGTCAAGCTGAAAGATAACACGCCACAGCTCGCTACAGAGCAATATACCATAGACAAAGTAGTGGTTTTCCCCAATTATAATCTTCGGGATTCCAAGCGCGGACTTTACAACATCCCGATGCGTGCGGATTCTCTACAAGGTTATGAATACAATAATATTTACGTTGTGGATCCTGAAAAAAAATTCAAACCCAGAATTTTTGACCGCGCATTGTATTTTGAGACAGGCGACGTTTACAACCGCAAGGATCACAACCTGTCTCTCAACAGGTTGATTAGCCTCGGTGTTTTTAAATTTGTAAAGAATGAATTTATCGTTTCAGATTCTCTTAAGCATAAATTCGATGCTTATTACGTCTTGACGCCGAGAGAGTTGCAATCCCTGCGTCTGGAAGCTCTAGGAAGAACGAACTCTGCCAACTATGCCGGAAGTGAGCTGAATCTCAACTGGACACATCGCAATTTCTTCCGTGGTGCAGAACAGTTCAAAGCTTCTGTTTATGGTGCTTTTGATGTGCAGATCGGTGGACCGTCGGATGCCGAGAATATCTTTCGTGCGGGAACCAATGCCCAACTGTCGATCCCTAGGATTGTCGCGCCTTTCAGGTTTCATTCGGCAAGTGCTTTCGTGCCCAGAACCAATATTCAGCTGGGCTACGAGTTCCAGAACAGAACAACTTTGTACACACTCAATACCTTTAACGCTTCGTTTGGTTACGCCTGGAAGGAGAACGTGAAAAAGGAGCATGAACTTAAACTGATCGATATATCGTTCATCAATCCTGCGAAAGAAACACCAAAATTCGATTCGTTAAAAATGGGGAATCCTTATTTGCAGAGGGTTACCGAGCAACAGCTGATTTTTGGCCCCACATATTCCTTCACGTATTCCACGACGATGTTGCCGAAAAAAAATACCATCTACTATAAAGGAATGCTGGACCTTGCCGGAAATCTGACAGGACTGATCAGCGGCGCGAATTATAAAACAGGCGATGTCAAAACTATATTCGGCGTGCCATTCAGCCAGTATGCGAAGCTCGAAAACGATTTCAGATTTTATCATAAATTCGGAGAAAAGACTTCCCTGGCTTCGCGTTTTATTGCAGGTGTTGCTTTGCCATACGGCAATTCTGAGCACATTCCTTTCTCCCGCCAATTTTTTGTGGGCGGCAGTAACAGCATCCGCGCATTCCGTGCGAGAACATTGGGTCCAGGAAGTTATGACCCGCGAGGTGCCAATAACACCAGAGCCATCTTCGACCAGGCCGGAGATATCAAACTGGAACTTAACGCAGAGTATCGTCTGAATGTCTATAAATTTCTGAACCTTGCATTCTTTGCGGATGCCGGTAACATCTGGCTGATTAATGATGATATCGATGATAAAGGCGTAAATGTGAGACCGGGAGCTAAATTCACGAGTGATTTTCTGAGCGAAGTGGCAGTAGGCGCAGGAGTAGGATTACGGTTGGACTTTTCTATTCTAATTCTTCGTCTGGATCTGGCGATGCCGCTGAGAGTACCATATTATGCCAAGGATGAACGGTGGGTTTTGGACAAGATTAAATTCGGAGATTCATCCTGGAGAAAGGATAATCTTATTCTAAACATCGCCATCGGCTATCCTTTTTAGAATCTTTTGTCGGATAAAGACACAGCACTTCAAACCTGGTTTTGAGGTGCTTTTTTTATGACAATGACCGTCATTGTTATTTTCTTCCATTCAGTATGAAATGGAATTAAATAAAATATTATTTTTGA
>DBLQ01000055.1:0-6626 GCA_002297505.1 Flavobacteriales bacterium UBA720 | reverse complement strand
AAATAAAATATTATTTTTGAAAAATCTTTAAAGATAATAATTTCTCATCCTAATATTAATAGCTATATGAGTGATTTTCCGCTCCCTGGCAATGAAGAAGCTCGTCTGGAGAGACTGGCACTTCTTGATCTTATCAACCTTCCAAAAGATCCGGAACTGGATATTTTTGCAGAAACCATCTGCATCATCACAGATTCTCCTGCCGCCTTAATTTCTGTAATGGAACGCAAGACACAGCGCATGCAAAGTTGTGTAGGCATGAGCTTAGACACGGTGGAACGCGAGAATACTTTATGCCAGTATGCCATTGCCATAGGCGAAGTGGTGGTTATTAATGATACTTTACTGGATGACCGTTCCAGGGAAAATCCTCTGATCCTTGCAGGCGGTATCCGCTTCTACGCCGGAGTTCCGCTGCTGGACGAAGATGGATTTGCACTCGGAACCATTTGCGCCATAGACTATAAACCCAAGACCATTTCCCAGAAGCAGATCGACGGTCTTCAGAAGCTGGCGTCGGCTGTGACAAGGATGCTGTTGTCCCGCCGCGAGACTATTGACGCCGATTATTTTCAGCAGACATTTGATATTTCGAATAACCTGATCTGCGTCTTAGACAGCCAGTATCGCTTTAAAGATGTGAATCCCGCTTTCGAAAAAACTTTTGCGGTCAGTAAAGCACAAGCCATAGGAAGAGATTTTGTGGATATTCTCGGAAGAAACGATCAGTTTTTCTGCTCGATTGATGATTTCCGGGAGAAAAAAGATACATCATTTACGACATCGACCCTCAATGATAATGGATCCCAAAACCTTGTGGAGTGGTCACTTAAACAAAATGAAAAATTTTCCGAGATTTTTTGTTTCGGTGTCAATATTACATCACAGTCGGAAGAAAAAAGACAGCTGGAAAGTTCGGAAAGGCGATTCCGCAGTTTTTTTGAGAATGCCATCGGCCTTATGAGCATGCATGATATGGAAGGTAATATCATTTCCGTCAACGAAAAAGGAAGAGAAACGCTCAACTATGCTCCGGAAGAAGTCAAAGATCTGAATCTCCGGGATTTGGTGCCTAAGAAAAATCATCATAATCTGGAAGAATACCTCAGGAGGATCAATGAAAATAAAGAGGACTTCGGAACCATGATTCTCTGCACCAAGGACGGCACAGAGCTGATCTGGATGTACCATAATCTTGTGGAACTGGATGATGAAGGCAAACCATACGTGGTAAGCACAGCGCTGAACGTCACAGAAAGGATGACCCTGGAGAGAGATCTTCTTTCTACCAAAAAATTCCTTGAGCAGACCGGCTCTGTGGCTCAGGTAGGCGGCTGGGAAGTCAATCTCAAAACCAACACGATCTTCTGGTCAGACAGTACGCGGGAAATCCACAGAATGGACGGCGATTATCAGCCCGATCTGGAAAACGCCATTGGCTTTTACAAGAAGGACAACCAGGAACGCGTGAAGTTTCTGTTCGGCAGGGCCGTGCAGGAAGGCATTCCATACGACGAAGAATTCCAGCTTGTACGCAATGACGGCGTTACGATCTGGGTCCGCGTAAAAGCCATTCCGGAATTTGAAAACGGCGAGTGTGTGCGGGTTTTCGGGATCATTCAGGATATTGACCAGATGAAGAAGATGATTCTGGATATTACCAAGAAAGAAGCCATGATGCAGTCCTTCGTGACCTATGTGCCGGATGCCATTGCAATGTTCGACAGAGAGCTCAATTACCTTTCTGTAAGTACAAGCTGGAAGGAGGAATTTGACATGACGGATGTAGAACTTATAGGCAATAATCTTTTTACAATTTCACCGAATGTTCCCGAGGAAAGAAAACGGATTTACCGTGCCGCATTGCAGGGACACGTCTATGTTAATGATGATTTCGAAGTCAGCCTTAATGAATCCACTGAGACACAGCACTACAGCCTTAAAGTCGGGCCATGGTACGTTTCCGATAACGAAATTGGCGGCATCATTGTATCGGTCAAAAATACAACCCACGCCGTTCTGGCAAACAGAGAGCTGAAAGAAGCCAAGAGGATGGCCGATATTGCCAGCAAAACAAAATCGGAGTTCCTGGCCAATATGAGCCACGAAATCCGCACACCACTGAATGGCGTGATTGGGTTCTCGGACCTGTTGCTGCGTACACCGCTGAATGACATCCAGACCCAATATCTGAATTATATCAATGAATCGGGTGAAAACCTTCTCAACATCATTAATGATATCCTTGATTTTTCGAAAATCGAATCCGGAAAAATGGAACTTTTGGTAGAGCCAAGTGATGTCTACGATATGGTGAGCCAGGTGATCAATGTCATTCTTTATCAATCTCAGAAAAAAAATATTGAGCTTCTCCTTAATATAGAACAAGGCTTGCCGCGGACTTTGATGATCGATTCGGCACGGCTGAAGCAGATTCTCATTAACCTTCTCGGCAACGCAGTAAAATTTACGGAAAAGGGAGAAATAGAACTTAAAGTTGAGAAACTTAATCTCAGCGAAAATTATATCAAGCTTCGTTTTTCTGTCCGCGATACCGGTATCGGGATTCCGGCAGACAAGCAGAAGTATATTTTTGATGCCTTTACGCAGGAGAACAGTTCTATCAGTAAGCGCTACGGTGGTACCGGTCTTGGACTGACAATCTCCAATAACATTTTGGGTTACATGGGAAGTCAGCTGGCATTGGAAAGCAAGCCGGAAAAAGGTTCCGTATTTTTCTTCGAGATCGAAGTGCCTTACGAAATGTCTGAAATCAAGGAAGATCAGGAAGACTTATCCATCCGCCGTGTACTGATTGTGGATGATAATGAGGCTAACCGTATCATTCTTCAGCATATGCTGGCCTACAAAAATGTGGAGTCGGTCTTGGCAGCCAATGGCATGGAAGCTCTGCAGCTTCTGCTGAAGGGCGAACGTTTCGATGTCATTCTGATGGATTATCACATGCCGGTGATTTCCGGTCTGGAGACGATCGATAAGATCAGGGAACTTTTCAGTCAGCGCAAGGAAATTTCGCCTCTGGTGATTCTTCATACCTCTTCCGAAGAGCATGATGTCATCAACTCATTTAAAAAAGAGGAAAATTCTTATTTCCTCATGAAACCGATCAAATCGGAGGAGCTTTACAAAACACTTCGCCGCGTGGAAAAAAACAGCCAGACCGAGCTGATGGTCCAGCAACAGCAGGACAAACCGCTGTCTGTGATGGCTGAGATGGAGGTGCTTCTGGTGGACGACAATCCGGTCAATATGGTTCTGAATAACCGTATGCTGAAAGCCCTGATGCCGAATGCGAAACTGACGGAAGCCGTCAATGGTCTGGAGGCTTTGAAAGCCTGCGAGACCAAACAATTTTCAATCATCCTGATGGACGTGCAGATGCCGGTGATGGATGGCATTGAGGCCACAAAACAGATCCGGCAGTTGCCCAACTATTGTGATGTTCCGATTATTGGCGTCACAGCGGGCAATGTCTTGGGCGAAAGAGAAAAATGCATCGATTGCGGGATGAACGATTTCCTTCCAAAACCGCTGAGACAGCAGCAGCTGGAAGAGATGCTGAGAAAACATCTGGAAGGTAAAACTCAGCAAAAGGAATCTGCAATTGCCATAGAAAATCATATCAATATGGACATGCTTAATGAACAGATTGGCGATGATGTAGAATTCCGCAATATGTTCCTGAATCTTGTCGTACAGCAGCTGACGCAGGCGCATCAGGACATAGAGCGTATTGCTCAGCATAAAGATGTGGCAGAAGCAGAAGCCGTGCTCCATAAACTCCGCGGGACATCGGGAATTGCAGGCTTGTATAAGCTCTCGGAACTGGCGCTGAAATGGGAAAAAACGCCTGAGGACAACCTGGATTTTGAAGCGCTCGCCCAGGAATTGGTGCAGGAAATTTCCACAGGACTGGACATCATAAAAAGTTTAATAAAATAAAAGTATAAATCACTATGTTAATTTTGATTGCCGAAGATGATGAGTTGATCCTCAAAACAATCGAACACAAATTACTGAAAGAAGGTCACGAGGTCATCCTCACCAGAAACGGCAAGGAAGCCATTGAAACCCTGAAAGAAAAAGATGTGGACGTCGCCATAACCGATATTATGATGCCTTTTGCATCGGGTATTGAGATTCTTTCTGCCCTGAAATCCATGAATAAGCGGACGCCCGTGATTATGCTCTCCAGCATGGGACAGGAAGAAGTGGTGCTGAATGCCTTCGATCTTGGTGCCTCGGATTTTATCGTCAAACCTTTCAGTCCGAATGAGCTGATGCTCAGGATCAAAAGATTTATGCCCAAGTAATTATTGCCGATGCTCATCACTTCCGTCCATTTTCTTTTTGTAGTTTTCATCGTAATGCTTTCACTGGTGATGCTGCTCATCATTGCCGTCCTCATCTATAATTTCATCGAGTACAAGGAATCGCTTCGTGTGGTACATTGGTCCGACTTGATTAATAAAAAAATATCAGAAGTGATTGTCTATTGGGACGAGAAAGTGTCTGATGACGGCCAGTTCCGGATGTTGAGCACCAATAAGGCATTCAGAAATCTTTTCCTGCAAAAATTGGTAGACTCTGAGAAGAAATTTTCCGGTGCGGCTAAAGATAAAATCAAGGATTTGTTCCAGGAATACAAGCTGAAAAAAGAAGCCCTCAAAAAATTGAATCAGAAAAGGCCGCACCTGATTGCAGGCGGCATTACGGAATTGACCGTGATGGAAGCAGAAGATTCCGTGGGAAAAATCGCTGGCTTCCTCACACATCCGTCGGTTCAGGTGTACCAGGAAGCGCAGTATGCTATGGTAAGGTTCAAAGGCTTCGAAGGTCTTGATTTCCTGGATTCTTTTACTTCCAGAATCTCAGAGTGGCAGCAGCTCAGGCTTCTGCTTTCGGTGCCATCGGTTCCGGAAAATGCCGGCCCAATCATCGAAAATCGTCTCGACAGTTCCAATGATTCTGTAGTGATCTTCACATTAAAACTGATTAAAAAATTCCAGTTGCTATCGCTTTATCCCAAAGTCAGTGCGTTGTTAAATAGCGAAGCCGTCAGTGTGAGGGTGAAGGCCGTAAAGGTTCTGATGTCACTCGAAAATCCAGTCACCGTGGCCTATCTCAGTTCTGTGTACGATGAGCAGCCAGAAGATGTGAAGATTGAAATCCTTCGGGTGACCAAAGTTTCCAAAGACCAGTGTTGCACGGATTTACTTAAAAGAGAGTTGTCCGAAGATGTTTCCTCCGGCATCAGGGTCAATGCCGCTCAGGCGCTGTATGAACTCGGTCATCAGCAATATCTTTCGCAGCTGGCTCAGGAGGAATCATCTTCCGAAGAATTAGTTCAAATTGTCAAATACGCATTGCAGGAAAAAGTATGTTAGAATTCTCACACATTGTCTACGAAATTGTCATCTGGCTTTACCTGTTGTATGGTGCCGCCATCGCCATCATCTACGGCTGGGTCGGCATCTACGCGTTTGGCGCAGTCCTGAGATACAAGAAGGAAAATGTTTTTACGGATTACAGCATCATCGCTGCCAATCCCAATGCACCCGTTTTCAGTGTTCTGGCACCGGCCTACAATGAAGGCATGACGATTGTGGAAAATGTCAGGTCATTATTGTCCTTGTACTATCATAATCTGGAGATCATTATCATTAACGATGGCAGCAAGGATGACTCAATGCAGAAGCTGATAGACGCCTATGATTTGGAATGTGTCTCTTTTTTCGTCCAAGGAACCATTGAGACCAATAAAATAAGAGGCATCTACAAAAGTAAAAATCAGGCTTTCAAAAAGCTGATTGTCGTCGACAAAGAAAATGGTGGTAAAGCCGATGCGCTCAACGTTGGAATCAATGTTTCGTCTGGTCAGTATTTAGTCTGTATCGATGTCGATTGTATCCTGGAGCAGGATTCGATTCTGAAACTTGCTAAACCTTTTCTGGAGGAAACGGATAAAAAAATCATCGCTTGTGGCGGCGTCATCCGTTTGGCTAACAATTGCGTCATTGAGGACGGAAAAGTTGTGAGCGTCAATATGCCGAAAACGCTGTTGGGACGGACACAGGCATTGGAATATATCCGCGCATTTGTTTTGGGAAGAATGGCCTGGTCGCGCGCCTCAGGACTGATTTTGATTTCCGGTGCGTTTGGCGTTTTCGATCGTAAAATCGTTCTGGAATGCGGCGGCTACGACCGTAAAACCGTGGGCGAGGATATGGAACTCGTAGTCCGGATGCGAAAATACATGGAGGAGCGCAAAGAACCGTACGAGGTGCTTACCATCCCGGATCCGCTTTGCTGGACAGAAGTTCCCGAGACCAAAGATATCCTCAAAAAACAACGGAACCGCTGGATGCGCGGCACCATCGAGACACTTTGGAAACACCGCGGCATGATGTTCAATCCGAAATACAAGAAACTTGGGATGGTGAGTCTGCCGTACTGGTTTTTCTTTGAGTTCCTTGGACCATTGGTCGAGTTTTCCGGCTACATTGTATTCATCATTTTTCTGCTTCTCGGCATCATCAACTGGCCATTTTTCTTCGTGTTGTTTGCGTTGGTTTTATCGATGGGATTTCTCTATTCGGTGTACG
>DBLQ01000013.1 GCA_002297505.1 Flavobacteriales bacterium UBA720 | reverse complement strand
TTTCAGCTCCGTTAGGAGCGGCCTGTTAATAGCAGCCTTTTTTCAATCGGTCATTTCAGCTCCGTAGGATAGGTCTGCTAATATCAACTTGTTTTCGCATGCCAATCTTAGCTCCATAGGAACAACCTATTAATAACCGGCCATTTTCGATAGGTAATTTTAACGTCGTAGGCGCACACTTTTAATTTACCCACTTTACACGAAAATTTTGAAAATACCATGTCGGACAAACTATAAATACCTTAAAAACTATAACAACTTATAATTGTAGAATCCATAATAATTCGACTTAAAATAATCTTATTTGACAAATTGTAAACCATTACTTTTCATTTAATTATAAATTTCTATATTAGCGCCCCCAATAGTTAAACAAATATTTAATCTTCCAAAACCGGAAATCATGAGCTCCAAAGGCCAGATCGTCGAAATTCCTGCCAGTGCCTCTCTTTATGAAAGCTCAAAACGATCCTTTCACTCCAGGAAGGATGAACTGACATGGAAATCTGCGTCAAGAACGTATTCGCTTTTTGACGGCTTCCTGGTGGGTGAACATCCTGGTGTTGAACATTTCAAGATCGGCCAGCGTAAGGGAATCAATGCAGGCGGGAAGAAGGAACCACTTTATGTCATTGCGATCGATCCGGCGGAGAACCGACTGTTCGTGGGTGCCGGCGAAAAACATCCGGGTTTATTCACGGAAGTGGTAAGACTGGATGCTGTCGACTTTTCGCTCTTGAGTATCAATCAGCCGACTGAAATTTTGGAAGGCGGACTTGCGGTTAACGTGATCATGGAAGGTTCGGAAGGAGAGATACCGGCCAGGCTGTACCATTGGGAAGGACTCTATTTTCTGGAGTTTGACAGGAAAGTTCCTATCAATATCAAAGATCATATTAAAACAATAACAACCTATTAATTTATCAGGAAAACAAAAAATTAAATATTTTATAGAATGAAGTTAAAGATTTCTTTTTTTGCAAGTATCGTTTCTATGTTTGCCTTTGCACAGTCGGCACCGTCGTATTATTCGGGTGTCAACTTTGGCAAGACGGGCAACGCTCTAAAAAGCGACCTTGCAACGTTGATCACATCAACCCACACCAAAACCATTTCTTACAGCGAGTTGCAAACGCTGATGAAAACCAGTGATGTAGATCCTCAGAACCCGGCCAATCTATTGTTGATCTACGGTTCCCAGGCATCGGGAACACATCAGAGAAGCCGTCCAATCGGTGGATCATGGAACCGTGAGCACGTTTATGCCAAATCCAAAGGAACCCCAAATTTGGGAACTTCCGGTCCTGGAGCAGATGGTCATCACCTGCGTCCTGCAGACAACACGCTGAACAGCACCAGAGGTAGTCTTCTTTTTGATGACGGGACTGGCGCTACAGCTTACAAGACCAGCCGTGGCGGTTGGTTTCCGGGAGATGAATGGAAAGGCGACGTTGCGCGTATTCTGATGTACATGTACGTGCGCTACAATACCAGATGCCTGCCGCTAAACATTACCATGAATCCATCCACGTATTCTTCGGATTTTCCGGATATCCTTTTGAAATGGAATATTGAAGACCCAGTCTCCGATTTTGAAAGACAGAGAAACAATGTGGTGGCAAATACACAGAAAAACAGAAACCCGTTTATTGACAATCCTTACCTGGCAACAGTGATTTGGGGCGGACCTGCGGCTCAAAATACATGGCCGGACACCTTCAACGGCGGAACTACTTCGGATACTGAAAAACCGACAGTACCTACCAATCTTGCGGTGACAGGCGTTACCGGAAACAGTGTTTCATTGTCCTGGACGGCGTCTACCGATAATGTTGGTGTTACAGGTTATGATGTCTATGCTAATAACCAGTACAAAATGACAGTGACTTCTCCAAATGCTACTGTTATTGATCTGATGTTAGGTACCGACTATGTTTTCTACGTTGTAGCCAAAGATGCGGCAGGCAATAGATCCGATAATAGCGATACTGTGGAAGCCAGAACACCTGGACCTGGAAATCCTGGTGAAGCCGAGAACACTTGTGGTACCGAAGATTTTGAAACTATTCCTGCCACCAACTCATCTTATCTGGACAGACAGTGGGTCAACAAGGGTATTACATGGACTGCGACTTTTGCAAGAACTGACAAGCAGATTCACATTTCAGGCGATAATAACAGAGCTATCTGTCTCAGAAAAGGTTCTTTGAAATCCACAACCATTTCCGGAGGCATCGGATCACTTACCGTAAGAACATACCTGCCATTCAGTGATTCGGAAGGTAGTTATACGCTGAAGGTGAATGGAGAGGTCAAAGGTCAGATTCCTTATTCTAAGACAGCCAAGACCTATACCATCAACGATATCAATGTGGAAGGTAATGTTGAGATTGAATTGGTGGACACCCTTACCAGCAACCGGGTATCATTCGATGATCTATCGTGGACGTGCTACAGCAAACTGGCTGTGAATGAAGGCAATGCTGCATCGGACAAGGTGTTGGTTTATCCTAACCCTGTAAAAGATCACGAACTTTACATCAGAGGACTTTCCAAGAATGAAACCGTTCATATTTACAGTGCCGCAGGCCAGCTGGTTCAGACGGTGACAAACGTTAATAACAACGAGAAAATCAATCTTAGAAAACTGTCCAAAGGCGTATATTTTGTGAAGACAAAATCATCCAGCGTCAAAGTGATTGTTGATTAAGAGGATCAGAAATAATCAAATCTCAAGGCCGGAAGCATGCTTCCGGTCTTTTTGTTGGAATAAGGTGCTCAAACGGTACTATTTTTGGTCGCCAAATCGTCAATTGCTGATTACACCCAGATTTCTGACGCGTTCTGAATCAAATGCCTTAAATTAGCCAGTAGAATCGTACCTCCGGAACTTTCTCCGGAAGTTAGACCATTAAAAATAACAACAATAAATCGATACAATGAAAGTACTAAAAATCTCCGCAGCTGCATTTCTTTTAGCAGCACAGTTTGTCACTGCTCAGTTTAAGCAGACACCACTCCCGTATGCCTATAACGCCTTGGAAGGCTCCATCGACGCCCAGACCATGGAGATCCATTACACCAAGCATGCCGCCGGCTATGTTACCAATCTGAATAAAGCAGTCACCGGAACACCCTTGGAGAAAGAAAGTCTGGAGAAAATACTCTCACACGTTTCTAAAGAAAGCCCGGCAGTCCGCAACAATGCCGGCGGACATTACAACCATGAGTTGTTCTGGACGGTACTAACGCCGGAGAAGAATACGCAGCCTTCAGCTGAATTGACCAAGGCGATCAATGCGAGCTTCGGAAGTCTGGATGCTCTGAAAGAAAAGCTGAGTAAAGCCGGAGCAGACCGTTTCGGATCCGGGTGGGCGTGGCTGGTAGTGACTGCCGACAAGAAGCTGGCGGTGACCTCATCACCCAACCAGGATAATCCACTGATGGATATCTCCGAGGTGAAGGGAACGCCAATCCTGGGCATTGATGTCTGGGAGCATGCCTATTACCTCAAGTACCAAAACAAACGTGCCGACTATCTGACAGCCTTCTGGAATGTGGTCAACTGGAAAGAAGTCAGCAGAAGATATGAACAGGCGATCAAATAAATAGATCGTTAACGATTGGAGCACAGCTTAGCTGTGCTTTTTTTTGTTTAAATAAAGGAGATTGATTCGTAGTTTTTTAAGTTTCAACTTCGTCCCTTCGAGTGATGCGCCGTGAGGTGCATCGTATCGAGAAGTTCGTGTTTTGCAGGCTCAGTTCTCGATACATTTTTCCTGCGCTATGCTGCGGAAAAACATTCGAACTGACGACGCTGATTCTTATCATAAAGCGTGATTTGTTCGTCACTTCGAGTGATGCGCCGTTAGGTGCATCGTATCGAGTAGTTCGTGTTTTGTAGACTCAGTTCTCGATACATTTTTCCTTCGCTGTGCTACGGAAAAACACTCGAACTGACGGTGCTTCTATCCTTGGCAGCGGTTAAAGTTTATCTTTTTTTTGAAAATTCTTTTTAGCAAGGTTGGGCAAGTCTTTGTAACGACCCTCAATTAGTGCCAACTTCTTAGCTTGTGACCATTTTTTAATCTTTTTCTCAAAAGTAATGGCTTGCTCCATATCCATAAAATGGCAATAATAAACCAGCTGTACAGGTCTGCGGTTGTAAGTGTATGAACCAAAATGCTTACCTTCTTGGTGTTCGTCAAAACGTTTGTATACATTTTCTGTCACACCCGTATAATAGGTTCCATCTGAACATTCCAGTATATAAATGTAAGAAGAATACATTGCTTTAAACTTTTATTAAATTTAATAATTTAATGGCTAATAAATATCAAAATTATTTCTCTTTTTTACTTGTAAGTTCGTCACTTCGAGTGATG
>DBLQ01000095.1 GCA_002297505.1 Flavobacteriales bacterium UBA720 | reverse complement strand
CAAAGCATCAATGAATTGATCTTTTGAAGCAGTAGCTTAATCAATCGGCCTTTTGATTTTTAAGCACCTTAGAATAAACTTTGCTCTTAATTGTCTTTGCGGAAAATTTTACGTAAGGATGATTTAAGAACAAAGATTCCAAAGCATCAATTAATTGATTTTTTTGAAGCATCAGCTTAATCAATCGATCAGTCGATTCTTCGGCACCTTAGAATAAACTTTGCTCTTAACTGTCTTTGCGCAAAATTTTCCGCAAAGATAGATTTAAGAACAAAGATTCCAAAGCATCAATGAATTGATTTTTTTTAAGCATCAGCTTAATCAATCGATCAGTCGATTCTTCGGCACCTTAAAAAAAACTTTGCTCTTTAAAAAACTTTGCGATAAATTAGTGTCAACAAAAACACAAATCGCAATGACTGAAAATGAAATTTCCTACAAAATTATTGGAGCAGCAATCGCACTTCACAGAACTATTGGCCCTGGATTACTGGAGAGTGTTTATGAATCGGCTTTAGCTTATGATTTAAAAGAATTGGGCTTCAATGTGAAACAGCAAGTTCCCAGACCATTCATTTACAAAAATCTAAGGATGGAAACAGGTTTTAGAATAGATTTGGTTGTGGAAGATAAAGTCATTATTGAAGTTAAATGTGTTGAGAAAATCAATGATGTCCATTTAGCACAGACGCTGACTTATCTCAAACTTTCAGACCTTAAGCTTGGATTACTCATCAATTTCAGAACCGCGATTCTGAAAGATGGAATTAAAAGAATTGTCAATAATCTGGAATAAATCCAAAGCTTAGAAATCAACAAATTTATTCTTCGGATTCTTAAAAAATCATTGTTATTTGTCTTTGCGATAAAATTTTGATAATTTTCAATAGCCTAAACTATTTCAAAGTCGCGCCAATGAAATCAAATTTCAATTGATATATTTGCAGTTATCAATCTGACTAATGATTTTACTAAGTTTCGACATCGAAGAATTTGATATGCCTTTGGAGTACCATGGTGAGATTCCTTTGGATGAACAATTGGCGGTTTCCCGGAAAGGATTGCAGAATATTCTCCAAATTTTAAAGGAAAACCAAATCAAAGCGACTTTTTTCTCGACTGTTGTTTTTGCTCAGAATAATCAGGATTTGATTCGTCAGTTACTTGCCGAAGGTCACGAACTGGCTTCCCATACGTGGTTTCATTCGGATTTTGAAGAAAAGCATTTGCTGGAATCCAGACTCGAATTAGAAAAATTATTTGATACAAAAGTGATTGGTCTCAGAATGCCGAGAATGAGTCCCGTTGCGGAAGATGCGGTTTCGGAAGCCGGCTATTTCTACAATTCGTCCATCAATCCGACCTATTTACCTGGACGGTATAACAACTTCAACGTTAGCAGAAAACCATTTTGGCAAAAAAATATTTTACAGTTTCCGGCTTCGGTTTCTACGGTATTGAGAATTCCTTTGTTCTGGCTAAGTTTTCATAACTTTCCGCTTAGGATTTATAAATTATTGTCGAAGGTATCATTGAAGGAAACAGGATTTTTGAATATTTATTTTCATCCGTGGGAATTTGCAGACATTTCCGATCCAAAATATAAATTGCCAGCATTTACTTTCACAAATACGAATGAAGCAATGGTAAGCCGTTTCGATGATTTTATCAAATGGGCGAAGAAAAACAATTACCAATTCTCCACAACCAAAAACTTTTTGGAAAACTGGACTCAAAAAAATAAGAAATAATGAAGATTGCTTACGACGCCAAACGTATTTTTTCCAGCTGGTCTGGTTTAGGAAATTATTCCCGCGATTTGGTTCGGGTTTTAGCGACTTTCTATCCGGAAAATCAATACTTATTGTTCAATAAAAAAAAGTCAGAACGTGGTGATGAAATTCTGAAATTACCCAACGTGACTTTCGTTCAAACAACCAAAGGAACACTTTCCCGACAATTGAAAACCGGCATCGATGCACAAAATAATAGTGCGGCTATTTACCACGGATTGTCCGGCGAATTACCGCTGAGATGGAACTCAAAACCCATCAAAAAAGTCGTAACCATCCACGATTTGATTTTCGAAAGGTTTCCTGAATATTACACTTGGATTGACCGAAAAATTCACTTTTGGAAATTTAAAAAAGCGGCACAATCTGCGGATAAAATTATTGCAATTTCTGAGCAGACAAAGAAAGATATTATTCATTATTTGAAAGTTCCGGAAAGTAAAATAGAGGTGGTTTACCAAGGCTGTCACGCCAGCTTCAAGGAGGAACAATCGCAGGAAACCCTTAATCAAATCAAAGATAAATTCCAACTTCCGGACAGATTTCTTCTGAATGTCGGAACCATTGAACCCAGAAAAAATCTTTTAAATATTGTCAAAGCTCTGAAGGATTCTAAAATTCCGTTAGTTGTGGTGGGCGCGAAAAAACCGAAATATTTTAAATTAATAGAAAAAGAAATCCACAAAGGTAAAGTCGAAGTTCGGTTTTTAACCGGCGTTTCTATGGAAGAATTGGCCGGGATTTACAAACTGGCAGATATTTTCATTTACCCAAGTTTTTTCGAAGGTTTCGGGATTCCCGTGATTGAAGCTTTGTTTTCGGAAACCGTTGTGATTACGAGCAATACCAGCTGTCTGCCGGAAGCTGGCGGACCAGATTCTGTTTATGTCAATCCTGAAAATGTAGATGACATCAGAGCGAAAATTAATTTTCTCTGGGAAAATGAATCTGAAAGAAAACGCCGCGCTGAAAAAGGTTTGCAGTTTGTTCAGAAATTTAATGATGAGGTGATTGCTAACGATTTGATGAAGGTTTATAAGAGTTTGGTTAATTGAAGGCTTCGAGAGCCTCAGCCTGATAGAACCGTCAACTATCAACTGACAGCCAGCAACTAATAATGCCTTTCTCCAAATATCGCAGAGCCAACTCTCACAGAATTGGAACCGCACTCGATGGCTAGAGGAAAATCGCCGCTCATTCCCATTGACAATGTTTCCAGAGGTTTCAATTCGGACAATTCATCAAAAAGATTTTTCAGGATCGCGAATTCTTCCCGGATTTGAGTTTCATCCTCTACAAAACTCGCCATTCCCATCAGGCCTTTGATTTCCGTATTTGGATAATTTCCATTGAGATAATTGTCGAAAATAACTTTGGCTTCGTCAACAGTTAAACCAAATTTCGTCTCTTCTTTTGCAATCTTCACTTGCAACAGAACATTGATTTTCCGATTATTTTTCAAAGCTTCTTTATCTACTTCTTTTAACAGTTTTTCGCTGTCAATGCTTTCTAGCATCGCAATGAAACCGGCGATATATTTCACTTTATTGGTCTGAAGATGGCCTATCAAATGCCATTCGATATCATTGGGAAGAACCGATTGTTTTTCCAGTAATTCCTGAACTTTATTCTCTCCGAAAGCACGCTGTCCCAAATCATAGACTTCTTTGATTTTATCTGCAGGATTGGTTTTGGAAACAGTGACCAGCTTTACATTTTGAGGAAGCTGAGAAAGGATATATTGGTAATTTTGTTCGAGTGACATTGTATTGAATATTAGAAAATCTGATGCAAAAATAGGATTAAAATAAACGATTGAATTTAATTATTTTTGACTATCTTTTAATCATAAAAAAATCAAATTTGATGAAACAAATTTTACTAGTTATTATATTTCTTGGTTTGAAGATTTCTGCTCAGAATACTTTAGAAATTCCTTTTGAATATAAAAATAATCTCATCTATATCGATTTGGATGTAAATGATAAAAAAGAAAAATTCATTTTCGATACAGGCGCACCAAATGTTGTTACTGAGAATTTTGCAGATGCAATTGGTTTGAATTTGAAAAGTTCTAGAAATGTAAACGGTTATTTGGGAAAAACAAAGGCTTACAAAGCTTCTATTCCCAGAATAAATATTGAAGGAAAAATTTTGAGCGATGTCAAAGTTAGAGTTGTAGATTGGAAATTTCTAAATGATTTGAATATTGCTGGAATCTTCAGTTTTGATAACGCTCTTACGTTGGGTTATAAAACATTTTCAATTGATTACAAAAACAAAAATATAATCTTTGGAACTCAAACACCAGCACATTATGATTACAAATTTAAAATGACCAATAAAGGTAATCCAAGAATTATCGTTGATAATGTCAAGTTTTTGATAGATACGGGTAATCCTTTATTTGGAGAAGCAAACTCCCAAGCTTTTAAAATTTCAGAGAACTGTCAAAAAATTTCCTTTTCTTCATTGTCTTTTGTAAATAGAAATAAAGATTTGTGTAATAACATTCTAAAAGATGAAGATGGAAAAAACTTCATTTTAAATTATTTTAAGTTCGAAAATCCAAGAAACGTAATAGGAAATCTTGTTTTACAAAATTATAAAGTATTCATAGATCTTGATAAAAGAGAATTGTTTCTTGAGGAGAACAGAAATTTTTCGTATCCAGTGGATGTTTATTTTTTTCAAAGCGAAAAAGGATTTTTTATTGCTATGATAAATGAAGATTCACAATTATATAAATCAGGTATAAGGGAAGGCTTTTTCGTAGAAAAGGTTAATGATCGAAATTCCAAATCGTTTATTGATGCTGAAAATTTAAATCAATATATAAAGGATAATAAGATTAAGTCGATAAATTTTTTAAATATTGATAACAAAATGATTGAAATAAATGATGTCATTATCAAATAATTTTAACCAACGAAAATCAGTTTAAGAATTGCTCTGAAATTCGTAAATTTGAGGAAATTTTTATCAGAATAAAAGTACAAAATATATGAGTCAATTTGATGTAACCGTTATCGGTTCAGGTCCTGGCGGATATGTTGCAGCCATCAGAGCTGCGCAATTGGGTTTCAAAACTGCAATTATTGAGAAATATCCTACCTTGGGCGGAACTTGTCTTAACGTGGGTTGTATCCCTTCCAAAGCTTTGCTGGACAGTTCTGAGCATTTCGAAAAAGCAAAACACGAGTTTGCAGATTACGGAATTATCATCGATGAGCCGAAGGTAGATTTGGCCAAAATGATCGAACGTAAAAACGGCGTTGTAGAGCAAACAACCAAGGGTATCAACTTCCTAATGGACAAAAACAAAATCACGGTTTTTGAAGGTCTTGGAAGCTTCGAATCTGCTACTCAAATCAAAGTGACGAAAAATGATGGTTCATCAGAAATCATTGAATCAAAATATACAATCATCGCAACAGGTTCCAAACCATCCAGTTTGCCATTCATTACCTTAGACAAAGAAAGAATCATCACTTCTACAGAAGCTTTGAATTTGAAAGAAATTCCTAAGCATTTAGTAGTTATCGGTGGTGGCGTTATTGGTCTTGAGCTGGGTTCTGTTTATTTGAGATTGGGTTCTCAGGTAACGGTTGTCGAGTTTATGGACAAAATCATCCCAGGAATGGACGGCGCGCTTTCTAAAGAATTGCAAAAAGTGCTTAGAAAACAAGGTATGAAATTCGAGCTTTCTACGGCGGTTTCAGCTGTGGAGAGAAACGGCGATTCTGTAAAAGTTACCGCTAAAAACAAGAAAGGCGAAGAAGTCAACTTCGAAGGCGATTACGTTTTGGTTTCTGTTGGTAGAAGACCTTACACAGATGGACTTGGTTTGGAAAAAGCTGGTGTAGAACTGGACGAAAGAGGAAGAGTGAAAACCAACGACCATTTGCAAACCAATGTTTCTAACATCTACGCCATCGGCGATGTGATCAAAGGTGCAATGCTGGCTCACAAGGCGGAAGAGGAAGGAACTTTGGTAGCCGAAATTCTAGCTGGACAAAAACCGCATATCAATTATAACCTGATTCCAGGTGTAGTTTATACTTGGCCGGAAGTGGCTGGTGTTGGAAAAACTGAAGAGCAGCTGAAAGAAGAAGGTGTGGCTTATAAAGTCGGCAGCTTCCCGATGAGAGCTTTGGGTAGAAGCCGCGCGAGTGGTGATACTGACGGATTTGTAAAAATCATCGCTGACGAAAAAACCGACGAAGTTCTGGGCTTTCATATGATTGGCGCAAGAGCGGCAGACTTGGTTGCAGAAGGCGTGATTGCCATGGAATTCCGTGCCAGTGCAGAAGACATTGCAAGAAGTTCTCACGCGCACCCAACTTATGCTGAAGCTGTGAAAGAAGCGGCGCTGGATGCGACCGGAAAGAGATCAATTCACATGTAAGATTTTTTTTAAATCCATTTTATATTGAAGAGAGACAGTTTTGCCTCTCTTTTTTGTTGTCAAAAATTAAATAGCTAATCATTTTGTGCTTAACTTTGTTAAAAATTGTGTCATGATCAAAGAACTGGACAAGGATTTCACAAGTCTCAATGACTATATTCAGCAACTGAAACCAAGTAAGATATTTATTCTGGTGGATGAAAATACGCACGACCAATGTCTTCCCATCATGCTCCCGAATCTGGAATTGGAAGCACCTTTCGAAGTGATAGAAATTGAATCTGGTGAGGAAAACAAAAATATCGAGACGGCCACGCAGCTTTGGGAAATATTCTCGGAGATGGAAGCAGACCGCAAATCGCTTTTGATTAATCTGGGTGGTGGTGTGATCACGGATCTTGGAGGTTTCGTGGCGTCTACTTACAAAAGAGGGTTTAGGTTTGTGAATGTGCCGACCACCTTGCTGGGCATGTGCGATGCCTCTATTGGCGGAAAAACCGGTATTGATCATCAGTATCTCAAAAATATTATCGGGACCTTTGCGCTGCCGGAAGGTGTTTTTTTCTATCCAAATTTTCTCCAGACGCTGAAGTTTGAAGAACTACGCAGTGGATTTGCAGAAATGCTGAAGCACGGCCTTATCGCCGATCAGAAACATTGGAACGACCTGATCAGTATCGACAGTATTGCGGTGGAATTTATCAGGCCGCACATAAAGCGAAGCATGGAGATCAAGAATGAAGTAGTGACTCAGGATTTCAAAGAACAGCATGTGCGCAAGACGCTCAACTTTGGTCATACCATTGGTCACGCGGTGGAAAGTCTTTTTCTGAAGAAAGGCCAATTGATACCGCATGGCGAGGCCGTCGCACTGGGGATGATCTGCGAGGCGCATCTGGCATTTTTGTGCGGACTGATTGATGTTGATGATTCTTCCGTGATCATCAGCAAGATCAAGCGGCTCTTTCCGTACATTGATATTTCCGAATTCAAAAACGGAGCAATTATGGATCTGATGTTCAATGACAAAAAGAATCAGGACGGCAATATCCATTTCAGTCTGATTAATGGCATCGGCAGCTGTCTTTTTGATCAGAAAGTGAATGCCGAACAGATCATTTTGACCCTTGATTTCTATAAAAATCTGGAGAAAATTTAAGGCTTATTATTCATTGAATAATATTTATAAATCATTGATAATAAATAATTTATTTTACCTTTATACCAATCATACTGCGATATCCATTTCATCAAAATAAATTTTGGCAAAGAATTTGAAATTATCCAAATCGTAAAAACAAAATTTAAAATTTGAAATTATGAAAAAGTTATTTTTAGGATTAGGTTTAGTAGCGGGAACATTTGCATTTGCACAGACTAGTCCATCGTTCGGTTTGAAAGCAGGTCTTAACGTATCTTCAATCTCAGATGACGGTTATGAAGACTCAAAAGCAAAAGCTGGTTTCTATGGTGGTGTTTTTATGAATGCGCCATTATCAGAGCAATTCAGCATCCAGCCGGAAGTTTTGTATAGCCAATATGGTGCAAAAGTAACGGCTACCAATTCCTTTACAGCAGGTGCAACTACTACAACGGCTAAGAGCTCAGCAAGTCTTAACCTAGACTATATTACTGTACCGGTGATGTTCCAATTCAATGCTACGCCGAACTTTTATCTAGAAGCAGGTCCGGAATTTGGATTCCTGGTGAGCGCAAAGTCTAAGGGTGACACTACCACAACTATTACTTCAGGAGGTTCCAGCACTACAAGCACAGATTCTTACTCTTCAAGAGATATCAAAGACAATTTCAGTGGTTTCAACATGGGAGCAGCCCTTGGTTTAGGATTTAATTTTACACCTAATTTCGGGATCAACGCAAGATATGTTGCAGGCTTTACCGATATCAACAAGAAAAATAATGGTGAAGATGGAAACACATCCATCAATAACGATGCTAACAAAAACAGAAATAACACATTCCAAGTTGGTTTGTCTTACAAATTCTAATATTATCAATTCTTAAAATATTTGAAAAAGACCGATTTAATCGGTCTTTTTTATTTGTTAATGGTTATTTTTGCTGAGAAATCAATAGAAATAAAGTTTTATGAATAAGATGTTTGGTATTTTAGGATTGTTGTGTACGTCGATAATCTATGGTCAGTCTTTTGGTCTGAAAGGCGGACTGAATATCTCTACAGTAAGTAAAGAGAATGGATGGACCGATATCAATTCCAAAATTGGATATTATGCGGGATTGTATATGCACGCGCCGGTCAACTCTGTTTTCAGCATTCAGCCGGAACTGATTTACAACAACATGGGCGTAAAGTATGATAATGGAAATACCTCGCACACGCTCAATCTGGATTATATTGCAATGCCAATTATGTTTCAGTTCGAGCCAATTCCAAGATTTTACCTGGAAGCAGGCCCTCAATTAGGATTTCTTGTCGGCAACAAAAATAAGTATGAATCAAGCAATAAAACCATCATTGAAAAAGATAAGGATGCATACAATTCTTTCGACCTCAGCGGCGCATTGGGACTTGGTTTTAAGTTCAACAATATGGTAATTGGCGCGCGTTATCTTGCAGGCTTTACCGATATCAAGAAAAACGGATCAACCACGTGGAAGAACAGTGACAAACAGCTCCGGAACAATGGTTTCCAGATCGGTTTGCAATACGGTTTCTAAATAAAAAAACCAACTTCAATTGAAGTTGGTTTTTTTTATATAATCTGTTTCAGATTATTTGACAATCAGATTCTTACTGGTCATTTCTCCATTGTTAGAAATAACGAGTCTGTAAGTTCCTGTCGTCAGACTGCTGATATTGATTTTTGATTTTTGTTGATCTAATGTTCCGTTGCCTACCATTTTTCCGGAAAGATCGATAATCTGATACGTCGCCGATTTCGCTGCTTTGCTCAGGTTAATATTCACCTCACCTTTAGCCGGATTCGGATAGATGGCGAAACCTTTTTCGAAGGCAGCGTCATTGACGGCCAGTACTTCGTTGATATTGAACCTTTCTGCGTTGATTGCAAAGTAAATGTTATTTACTGCCTTCACCATAATTCTTGCATTGGAATTATTGACATTAGGAAGTCTTACTGTTGCATTACCTGTATTAGGCACGCTTTCCGCAAGAACGGTAGGGAAAGTCAAGCCGTTATCAGCAGATAACAATATCTGTACGTTCTGCGTATTGATTGGCGCCGCGCTGGTACCTGCCACGTCCCATGTTACATTCAGATCAGTATCACCATTATAGTTAGCAGGAACATTCTGTGATGTCACTTTGAAAGGTCCATTATTTGTCACTGTTACTACCATGTTGGCTCTAGCCGCCTGATTTCCTGTCGCTTTGTTATCGTTTACTAAGAGGGCAAAGTTCAGGTTTCTTGCGACAGTTGGAATTACTTCCCATGTTGGTGCAAGGTTATTAGCTGCAACGTCCTGTAGTCTTGGGAAATAGCGCTGAGCGCTTACTGTAGGGAAGTAAGAACGGAAGACTGCGCCGCTGGTCTGTGTAGGACTTGGTGCTGTAGAAGTCGTTTGTCCCCTTACATCGGTCTGCTCCCATAGATAAGTAACTGCATCCCCATCCGGGTCGGTTGCAGAACCTGTGAGTACGAAAGCTGTTCCATTAGGAATAGAATAGTTCGTAAGTGGATCAATGACAGGAACCTGGTTGTTATTAGGTGTCTTGACACCACAAGTGTTGCCGATCTGCGCCGTAATATTGGTATACATTTGATTGACACTTACCACATGAAAATAAGCATCACTCCTGTTTTGTACATTCGGAGTACAGATGCCCGCATATGCCATGATGGTGCTTCCGCTGCCTGGTTCTACAGATGTTGTCGCCGTCCTGTTGCCGTCGCAAGAATTATCAAAAGTGTGTTGTGCACCCCACTGGTGTCCCATTTCGTGAGCTACATAGTCGATATCAAAAGCATCAGTTCTTGGTGCCGAGCTTCCTGTAACGCCGCGTGCTTTGCTACCTGTGCTACAAGGAGAACGCAGCTGCGCAATACCACCGCCGCCGGTACTGAAAATATGACCGATATCATAAGCTGCATTCCCTATGGTCTGGTCTATAAATGCTTGATTTTCATTAAGTAATGTCGGACCGCTATTATTCGTAAATCCCGGGCCATATGCATCGACATCAATAGAAAGCAGGACATCATTATTCGGGATCATGGTCATTGTGAGAGAAATGGTTTTCTCGTAAACACCATTCACTCTTGTCATCGTGGTATTCATTGCTGCCATGACAGCTGCTTTTTTCTCTGCCACAGTTCCTGTAGACAGTCCCGCTCT
>DBLQ01000054.1 GCA_002297505.1 Flavobacteriales bacterium UBA720 | reverse complement strand
AAAAACAAAAAACAGAAATGCCACCACAAATGCCGCCACGCCAATGCTCTCAAAAATAAAAAGATTACCCAGCCAATCCCCGATCTTGCCAAAAAGGTAGAAGATTCTACAGTTTTGTCTGCCATGGTTCCGGCCTGGCTCTGGTCTGCCTTCCAATTCATTAAGTAAGAGATGAAGGAAAGGGTCAATACGATGGATAGAATAATGAGTGTGACTCCCGAAATGATTCTCGGTTTCGATATGATTTTACTGGAGTTGGAGGGCTGATTTATGTCGTTCTTCATTTTCAAAACAAGTCAATAAATGCAAATTTAAGGTTTTTTCCGGCCGTTAAAAATTAAAATAAAAAAAGATTGGCCGTGCTGTATTTATCAGCCTAAAAACCAAAATGCTTCTTAATCTGAAAAATATCATAAATCGAGGTTTTCATTAGTGCAATCAAATTAACATCCTTATTTTTGCGAATCATTATATTTCGAAATGAAAAAGATCCAGGATATTCTTATTTCCACGCGCACCATGGCTGTTCTCCTGCTGGCTTTCGCCATCTCTATGGCCGTGGCGACTTTTATTGAAAACGATTACGGAACGCCCACAGCCAAAGCACTAATCTACGAAGCCAAATGGTTTGAAACTATCATGTTTCTTCTGATTCTCAATTTTATTGGAAACATTGGCCGGTATAGGCTCTGGAGAAGGGAGAAGTGGCCGGTGCTGGTATTTCACTTGGCATTTATCCTGATCTTTATTGGTGGTGCCATCACACGCTACATCAGCTTCGAAGGGACGATGCATATCCGCGAGGGTGAGACGTCCAATGAGATTGTGACCGATAAACATTTTTTCAAAATCAAAATCGAAGAAAAAGGCGAGCAGCAGAACTACCACGATGTACCTTACCTGATGTCTCCGCTGCACCATGATTTTCAGGCGACGTATGATTTTATGGGCAAAGAGAAAATCGTAGTGAAGGCGCTCGATTATATTCAGAGAAAAAAAGACAGCCTGGTTGCCGGACCCGGGAAGGAATATCTGCACCTGGTTTCTACCGGCGATATGGGCGGCCGCCAGAACATCTACCTTGGTGAAGGTGAGGTGCAGAATATCAACGGAACCTTAGTCAGCTACAACAGAACGGCAATAGAAGGTGCGGTAGAATTTCAGAAAAAAGACGGCCAGCTCTACATCAAAACACCTACCGATGCGGCTTATATGACCATGGCCACGCAGGCGACCGGAACAACTAAGAAAGACGAATTCCAGCCATTGGCATTGAGGAGTCTTTATACCATAGACCAATTGAAATTGGTAATTCCGGAAGGAACTAAGACCGGGAAATTGGTGGCTTATGAAGGCGATAAGCAGAAAGACAAAGATGTTCCCGATATGCTGAAAGTGGAAGTGGACGGACCGAAAACCAAACAGACAGTAGACCTGGTGGTGGAAAAAGGAAACCCAAATAATTATAAACAGATCCACATAGACGGCCTGGACATTATGCTGGGATTTGGACCAAAGATTTACTACACACAGCCGTTTGCCCTAAAACTGGATAAATTCGTAATGGAAACGTACCCTGGAAGCTCATCGCCATCGGCTTATGAATCCCATGTTAAAATTGTGGATGAAGGCAAGGAGACTCCTTATAATATCTATATGAATCACGTTCTCAATTATAAAGGGTACCGTTTTTTCCAGGCGAGTTTTGATCCGGACAGAAAAGGTACGGTTCTATCTGTCAACCACGATTTCTGGGGAACGCTCATCAGTTATATCGGTTATGCTTTCCTTTTTGTGGGCATGTTTGTGACGATGTTCTGGAAAGGATCACGTTTCTGGAATCTCAATCAGATGCTGAAAAACATTAGCAAGAAAAAGGTAGCTGCAGTATTTCTATTGTTGATGACTTTCGGGCTGAATGCGCAGGACATCGATATGCATGGCAAGGACGGAAGCCATGACAGTCATGCTCCTTCTGGCGACGTACGAGCTACATCGCCCAACCAAAACGGCAAAATGCTGGATGCAGATGCAATGGTGAAGAATATTACCATCGATAAAGAGCATGCAGAGAAGTTTGGTTATCTCCTGGTTCAGAATTATGAAGGACGGATCGTTCCGGCCAATACGCAGGCACTCGACATTCTGCATAAACTGACTTCCCGTTCCAAATTTCAGAATCTCGATGCCAACCAGTGGTTTCTGGCCGCTACGATCGATCCGATGTTCTGGGCGCAGGTCAATATCATCAAAATTGAAACTGCCGGTAAAGTAGGGAAGGATTTAAGAGCTAAAACCAAAGCGACCGACGAAGGTTTTACGAGTTTGATCAAACTGTTTCCAGCGGATAAAAATGGAAATCTCCGTTTTGTTCTGGAGGATGATTACAACGAGGCTTTCCGTAAAAAAGCGTCGGAAAGAACTAGGTATGATGAGGCAGTCATTAAACTCAATGATAAAGTCCAGGTTTTGAATGGCATCATGTCTTATCAATATTTCCGCACGGTTCCTGTAAAAAATGATCCCAATCATACCTGGAATTCTGTGATGACACCTAATTTTGAAGCGGATGAAAATGCACAGGCTGTTCTGGGACCTTACTTGTCAAGCGTTCTTCTGGCAACACAAGGCGGAAGCTGGGCAAAAGCAGACGCAGAACTGAAAAAAGTGGAGGCTTATCAGCAGAAGTGGGGCAAAAATGTAGTGCCTTCCGAAACCAAAGTCAAAGTGGAGGTGCTGATGAATCAATTGGACATCAACTTTAAATTGCTAATTTTCTATACCATCATTGGAGGTCTGCTGCTGGTCTTAGGCTTTGCCGAATTGTTTAAACCCAATAGGATTCTGCATAAGATCATCAAAGGCATTATTTACATTGGCGCAGTAGGTTACATCTTCCATTTTTTAGGTTTAATTGCCAGATGGTATATCTCCGGTCACGCGCCGTGGAGTAATGGTTATGAGGCGATTATCTTCATTTCATGGGTTGGAATTACGGCGGGCTATGCTCTGTACAGAAATTCTAACGCACTGATTCCTGCAGCAGGATTTTTAGTTGCAGTAATTATGATGGGATTTGCGCACGGCGGTTCTGCGCTGGATCCACAGATTACGCCTTTGGTTCCGGTCCTTAAATCTTACTGGTTAGTGGTCCACGTAGCCATCATCACATCGAGTTATGGATTCTTTTCTTTATCAATGCTGATTGCGATGATTTCTCTGATTTTTTACGTCATCGCCAATAAACAAACCTTCGATCAGCATAACGACACAACATTAAAAGAATTAGCCATAGTCAGTGAAATGTCGCTTAACATTGGATTATTAGCATTGACCATCGGGAACTTTTTAGGCGGAATATGGGCCAATGAATCCTGGGGACGCTATTGGAGCTGGGACCCGAAGGAAACCTGGGCTTTTATCTCGATTATGGTTTACGCATTTGTTATTCACATGAGACTGGTGCCTGGACTGAGAGGCCGGTATACTTTCCATGTCGTTACCATGTTTGCATTCTGTTCGATGGTGATGACCTATTTTGGGGTTAATTATTACCTTTCGGGATTGCATTCGTACGCTAAAGGCGATCCGATACCGTTACCACTTTGGGTTTACATCAGCTTGGGTTACATGGCTGCACTGTCCATTGCGGCTTGGTTCAAATACAAAAGACTGAACGCCAAACAGGAAAAACGAACACAGGTAGAGCCTTAAAGTTATACTCAAAAAAATCCCGATTCAGCTGTAATCGGGATTTTTTTGTTGATGTAAAGTTTATTGCTTAATAATCTTCTGTGTTTCGGAGTTGCCGTCCGCAAACTCGATTTTCATCAGGTAATTGCCGGCAGGAAGTTGGGAAAGATTAAGTTTTGCAGATCCATCTTGAAGAACCAGTTTTCCTTCCGTATTAAAAACAGAAACGTTGCTGACTTTGGATTGTGAAGTAATATGGATGACCTCTCTCACGGGATTTGGATACACCGATGATTCTCTTTTGACCGCTTCATCCGTAGCCAGTCGCACGATGCTGGAATATACCGGGCCATACCAAACACTGCTTTTGTCATCCGTACATTTTGATTTGACATATGTTTCGTAGGTCCAGTTGACAGTCAGATCATCACGGGAATCTTTCGGCTCTCCCGAAATGTCCCGAAACGTCTCTCCTCCGGCAGAGGTGAAAACATTTCTTCTTCCCCAGAGCGTCTGCCACTGTGCAGAGCTTCCGGATTCTTGCCAGCCCAGTTCAATCGAGGTATTGACCTGATTGTTTATTTTCAGTCCGTATGGTGTGGCACAGACCACATCGCCGTTCTGGTGATTCTGAATGTACATGGAAATCGGAAAATAACCTTGCTGACCGGCGAATACCGCATCTGGAACATCGATCTTGATGGTGTGCGTTCCTGCAGTCAGATTTCCGAGATTCACTTCGCGGTTCGGAATCACATCTCCCGGGCACCAGTTGTTCCAGGAAATCCAGCCTCTGAGAGTCTTCGCCGCAGTGCCGTAGATCCCATTGCTCTGCGTATTGTATTGCCGGAAGTCTTCGCAGCTTTTCCCGCCAGGCATATATTGGTGCACCAGCTGATTGTCCAGATAGACATTGTGCACTCTTTTCACATATTCTTCGCCTCCGGAATTAGAGCCGTGGTTGGAGGTAATCAGGTGAAGAACAGCGTTCGGGACATCCTGATTCAGGGTGAAGGTCACCAACCGCGTTGTAGCTCCGGGTACATCGGTTGCATTGTAATTATTAAGGTTTTGACGATATGATAGAGGTAACAGGAAATTTTGTGAAGCTGAAGTTGCTCCGCTGGTCACCAGTTCCAGATTGCCACGGAACACGTCAGTACGGTCTGCGCAGCCTGCCACCTGTGTCTGTGCCGCCGCCGAGTAGCCGTCCGCCCGAAACTCGATCCAGAAATCATAAGCTGCAGAAAGCTCCGCATCGTGAAGGATATTGGAAATGTTATCAACCTGATAACTGTACGGCACTTGTTTTATCGCTGCATTTTTGTTCATAAAAGGTGTGATAAACCTGCCGATTTCAAGCCGCTTGATATCGGACTGATTGTAGGTGTAGGATGCGCTGCCTTTCGGAACCAGCACCAGATTGACACCGGCGATCCGGTCATAATTATCACATGCTGCGGTCAGCACTATATTCATCCTGACATTGCTCCCAATGGCTGCAATCTCAGTTTCAGAAAGTTTTCTGGAGATGATATCCTGTTCGTAAGCATGCAGTCTGATCGCACCAGCCGGAATCTGAGCGTAAGCTTCCGGCGGAAGTGTCTCACCTTCTCCCAGATAATGGTACATGCTGTAAAACGGAACATCATTAAAAACAGTTACGTTTTGAGATTTAAAAAATGGAATAATAGCTAAAGCCGCTACCGCAAAGAATAGTTTTTTCTTCATATTAGATTTATATTGACAACAAATTTAAATATTATGTATGGATTAATCTTAATATTTAGCTTATTTTTAAAGATAATCAGCGCGCCGTAATTTTAACTTGTCAAATCATCAAATCAAAATTTCATTTCAACTTTTTTGATGATTTTGGTTGTTTACTTTGTATTGATTATCTTTAAGAAAAATTAAACTGTTATGATTTTTATTTGGATTGCAGTCTTTTTCGGCTTGCTCACTTTATTTGCTTCATTTTTTACCGTCAAGCAGGAAAGCGCTGCCATTGTGGAGCGTCTGGGAAAATTCCATTCCATACGCCATGCCGGCCTGCATCTGAAGATTCCTTTTGTGGATCAGATCACCAAACGGATGAATCTTAGAATTCAGCAGCTGGACGTTCTGATTGATACCAAGACGCTGGACAATGTTTTTATTAAGATGAAAGTTTCTGTGCAATATCAGGTGATCCGAACTCAGGTAGGAGATGCTTATTACCGCTTGGAAAACCCGGAAAGCCAGATCACTTCATTTGTCTTCGATGTTGTGCGTGCGGAAGTGCCGAAGCTCAAACTGGATGATGTGTTCGTGCGAAAAGACGATATTGCAGTGGCGGTAAAGGGCGAACTTCAGGAGGCCATGAACAGCTATGGATACGATATTATCAAGGCTCTGGTCACTGACATTGACCCGGATGAACAGGTGAAGCATGCCATGAACAGGATTAACGCCGCAGAACGCGAAAAAACTGCCGCAGAATATGAATCCGAAGCACAGAGAATCCGGATTGTAGCAGTGGCAAAAGCAGAGGCTGAATCCAAAAAATTGCAGGGACAAGGTATTGCCGATCAGAGGCGTGAGATCGCCAAAGGTTTGGAAGAATCTGTCAAAATGCTGAACAGCGTTCAGATAGAACCGCATGAAGCATCGGCACTGATAGTCGTGACACAGCATTACGACACGCTTCAGTCCATTGGTGCCAATAACCGTTCGAATCTTGTGCTCCTGCCCAATACTCCAACAGCCGCCAGCACTATGCTCAATGACTTGGTAGCGGCGATGGCTGTTTCCAAACAGATTGATAATGTGGATCATCCCAAACCGAACCGACAAAATCCAAATTTATTATAGACAAAAAGCCTGAAAGATTCAGGCTTTTTTTGGCTTATTCCGGATGGAAACCGATGGTTCTGGCCGGCTCTTCCCGCGCGCGGTAACTGTCGAGTTCCTGCTTCAGACCTTCGATCCGTCCGGCGAAGCGGTCATAAGCATTGGCAGAAACCTCCTGCACAAATTGCTGTACATTATTCAGATACTCGCCAGTCAGTTTAGATGCAGCCTCCTTCAGCGATGCGTCCAGTAGTGCCTGATCGATGGTAACGTGCTCTGCACGGTTTTTCAGGTAGAGGCTTCTGATGCGCTTTTTGAGACTTTGGGTAAAGTCCATAATCATCGTATTGGAAAAGACACGCATTTTGTCGGCGGTTACCTGCCAGAAAGGAATCGTATCGGCATGATTGTCTCTCAGGATTTTGAGAAGCAGCGCATCCTCTTTAAGATTTCTTGTCATGTTGAAGAGGATCATCTCGGCGCGTTCCTGTCTGTTTGCAGGAAAGATAGGAATCAGGACATCGAACCTGCCGGGAGCAAGCAGTTCTGGCTCAATAGCCGAGAGTTCCTTGGCAGAGCCAATCATCAGCACATTTTCTTTGACAAATTTTTCGATATTGTGTAAAATAGATTCCTTCACATCTTCGTAGTCGGCATTTGGATGGTCTGTTCCCGGCGCCATGATGTCGTCGAAATTTTCGAGAAAAAGAGCCGTGTTGTCCTTTTTCAACATATCAGAAAGAAAATGGTCAAAGTTAATTTTTTTTTCATCGCTGAAAATTGTTTTAAGCTGAGCTTTTCGGACTTCCTGAAAGTGGAAATTAATCATACCGGCAATGCGCTTCGCCCAGAAGATTTTACCGCTGCCCGGCGGTCCGTATACTACAATACCGGCCGTCTTCTGAATGCCCCAATTGTCCGATTGTTCCGGGCTGATGAACGGCTCCAGCATATCGGCAATATAAAAGAATAAGTCTCTGTAACCAATAAAATCCCGCTTCGCCAGGGCTGTTTTGTGGCCAAAGTAATCGTAGATGAACTGGTAGTTTCCGCCCAGCTGATGATCTATGCCAAAGGACGAAACCGAAGATTTGAAAATGCCGTTATCATAAACATTAGGAAAACGATTTTTAATCGCTGTTTCTACCTGTTCTTCCGGCTGATGTATTTTTAAGGAGATGTCTGCCGCTGTTTTTTCTTTTCTTAAGTCATCATCGTATTTTTTCAGAAATTCCTGATGGTCTGTGGCAAACTTTTCGAAATTTGATGTAATATTGAGATCAGGTGAAATACAATCCGGAATGTCCAGGTCAAAGTCTTGTATAAACTGTTTGAGGCTTTCCTCCGGAATGTCGATTTGTTTCGAAAATTCTGTAAGGTTCTGAATCATGATTCAATTATTTGAGTGAATTTAACAAAAACCATACTAATCAAAGTAACAAAACGGCGCTTCCAAAGACTTTTTAATAAAATATTACTATGGAAAAAATACTTGAAGTCAAAAATCTAACCAAAAAGTTCCGGCATATTGCGGTGAACAACATTTCCTTTGACGTCGAAAAAGGCAATGTTTATGGTTTGCTGGGGCCCAATGGCAGCGGTAAATCTACCACTTTCGGCATGCTGCTATCCACGATCAATCCTACCTCCGGCAGCTGGAAATGGTTTGGCAAGGAAGGCACAGACACCGATACACTAAAAAAAATTGGAGCCATCATAGAGCAGCCCAACTTCTATCCTTATCTGAGTGCAGAAAAGAATCTGGAAATTGTTGCTGAGATCAAAGGTACGCCAAGACAAAGAATCGACGAGGTGCTGGAAATTGTAAAACTTCTGGACCGGAAAAAGGATGCGTTCCGCACCTATTCGCTGGGGATGAAGCAGCGGCTTTCCATTGCTTCGGCACTGCTGGCGGATCCGGAAGTGCTGATTCTGGACGAGCCTACCAATGGACTGGATCCGGAAGGAATCATCCAGATCCGCGATATCATCAACCAGATTGCCAAATCAGGAACCACCATTATTGTCGCCAGTCATTTGCTGGATGAGATTGAGAAAATCTGTTCGCATGTCATCGTGCTGAAGCAGGGAACGGCCATCTATTCCGGTTCTGTGGATGCGATGAGCAATACGAAAGGTTTCTTTGAGCTGAAGGCTGATCATGTTCCAGAACTGATCTCGGCATTGGAATCGTTCGGCATTTTTTCTTCTGTAAAACTTCGGGAGAATCTTGTGATCGCGCAGATTTCAGCAGATATTTCGGCATCCGAACTAAACCGGAAACTTTTTGAAAAAGGCATTGCACTCTCACATCTGCAGAAGAAAAAAGAAAGTCTTGAAACACAATTCCTTGAACTCGTAAAACAAAATAACCTATGATACGTCTTTTAAAATTAGAATACCTTAAAAATCTGAATTACAATCCGTTTCGGATTTTTGCACTGCTTTATTTCCTTGTTTTAGCATTACTGCTTTTCATCGGTCTTGTAGATTTTGATCTGGCCGGACTAAAAGTCAATCTGAAAGAGCAGGGCATGTACGATTTTCCCGGAATCTGGAATTTTACAACTTACATCGTGGCTACGCTCAAGATTTTCCTGGGATGCATTATTGTCTTTTCTATCTGCCAGGAATTCAGCAACAGGATGTTTAAACAAAACATAATTGACGGACTCAGTCGAGAGGAATTTATCGGCTCCAAACTGCTGACTATACTGGTGATGACTGCATTTTCCACGCTTCTTGTTTTCGTGGTGGCTTTTGTACTTGGAAAAACCTACTCATCTACCCAGGATACTCAACTGATGTTTAAGGAAGTTTATTTTATTTTTAATTATTTCCTGAAACTTTTTACATTTTTTACTTTTCTGATGTTCCTTTCGGTGCTTTTCAGGAAATCCATTTTTGTTTTTCTGGGATTTTTTATGCTTTGGTTTGTAGAAGGCGTGGTTTCCGGAATTGAGAAATACATGCTTTTGAAAAATGTAGCGGACAAGGAAAAGGGAAAAGTCATGCTGACGCACGATTATCTCACAGACTATCTTCCGCTGGAAAGTATGTCCAGGCTGATTCCCAATCCGCTCGTAAGAACCAAAATGGCGCAGATGATAGGTATGAACTTCCAGTTCGAATATCCCGTGGCAAGTGCCGTTTCCTGCATCATCTGGTCCTTGATTTTCATTGGAGGCAGTTATTGGATTCTGAAGAAAAAAGACTGGTAAGACATCATCACGAACTTTCAAAAATAGTGTTCCGCCCAAAATTATTTTCGGCGGAATTTTTTAGGTTTGATTTGTAGATAAAAATCTACAAAAAACGCGTGTTGATCGGGCATTGGTGCGCTGTTTTTTTAACCCAACTTTAACGTTTAAATTGTTGATTTTAACAATAAAACGGATAATTTTGTAACAATGGATTTTAGATTTATTTTACTCACACTTGCACTAGTATTTTCCTCTCAATTTTTGATGGCTCAGAAAAGTTACAACGCGTTGGTGTACGAAGGTAATAAAAAATTTGAAGCAAAGGATTATGCCGATGCTGCTTCAAAATATTCCGAAGCGATAACGGTAAAATCCGGGAGTTACGCCGCTCATTACAATTTGGGAAATGCCCTTTACAAAAGCAAAAAATACGAAGAGGCAGCCGCCGAATATCAGAAAGCGGCCACATTGACTAAAAGCAAATACGAAAAGGCTGCCGCCATCTATAACCAGGGCAATGTCCAGATGCAGACTGATCATCCGGAAAAAGCGGCGGAATTATATAAGCAGGCTCTGAAACAGGATCCGTATAATGAAGCCATACGTAAGAATTATGAGATTGCCATGCTGAAGGATAAGGAAAAGAAAGAAGAAAAAAAGCAGGATTCCAAAAAAGGGAAGGGCGAAGGCAAGGATTCCAAGGACCAAAATCAGTCCGGAAAAGGAAACCAGAACAAAGACCAGCAAAACGGTCAGGGTGATAAAAACAAAGGTGAAAATCAGGGAAAACCGGATCAGCCTAAAAAACAGGAAAACAAAATTCCTGAAGAAGCCGAAAAATCCATCTTGCGCGACATAGAAAACCGAGAGCGCGAGACGGCAAGAAGAATTTTAAACAAAAGAGCCAATTCGATGCCGCAGAGCAACGAAAAAGATTGGTAAATGATAAGAAAAAATTTATACATATTATTTCTTCTGAGCTCGGTATTTTCGATGGCTCAGGTCAACTTCTATTCCGAGTCCAACACGAAAGAGAGCAGGGTCAATTCGCCTTTGGTCTTTACCGTTGTACTCGAGATTTTCGGAGAAGATCTGATTCAGGAGACACCCATCAAGTTGCCGGATTTTTCAAAATTCAATTATGAGTACGCTTCTGAACAGAATACATTTATTGATCCTGTGAAAAAGATCAGGATCAATCAGATGGTTTACCAGTTTTCGTTAGATCCCAAGCAGGCCGGCAACATTAAAATTGGCTCGGCGCTGGTAAAGGTGAATGGCAAAATGTACAAAACCGAACCGATTGATATCAGTGTTAAAGAAGCTGAGAAAAAACCGCTGGCTTCCGGAAGTAACGCGTATAAAAACATGTACCTCAATCTGCAGGTGGATGACCGGGAAGTTTACAAAGATGAGCCGGTAGTAGCAGTTCTCAAGGCTTTCAGCCGAAACATTTCGGGATTCAGACATCTGGAGACTTCTAAATTTGGGTACAGCAAAAAATTCGTGATCCGGTCTATTGCCAACTTTGACGAGACCATAGAAGATTCTGAAAACAACTACTCATCGCAGGTTATCGGGATGTTTGTCATCGTTCCGAAAGTGGCCGGCGTGATGGAAGTGCCGGCAGCGGAAGTGCCGCTGACGGGAAACCATGGCTCTTTGTTTTCCAATAAAGTTAAAATCAACGTTAAAAAATTACCGGAAGGTGCCCCGGAAGGTTTCAAGGATGCCGTTGGAAATTATAAGGTGAAAGTGGAGCTGATTGACAAGGGCAAAGAAAATTTTGAAATTAATAAAGCATTCAACGTTGCCGTGAAGGTGAGCGGAAGTGGCAACCTTGCGCCGTCCATCATTCCGAAAATTTTACCTTCTTCCGATTATGAAACATTTGTACCGAAAATTGTCAATAACTCCAAGGCTACTTCCGAAGGGATCGAAGGCGAGGTAGAAGCGCAATATGTCGTAATCCCGAAGAAGCGCGGTGACATCAGCATTATCACCGAAGCATTTTCATATTTCAATCCAAAAGATGAAAAATATGTAGATCTTGGATCCCAATCTCTGGTGTTGAAAACAGTAAATGCCCAGGATATCGCCAACGCCAAATCGACAATGCAGAAGGTGAATGAGTACACCAACACGGTTTTGGAAAAGGTAGATTCGCCGGTCATCAACACGCAGAATCTGAAAATTACCGAGCACAGAAGTTTCAATTGGAAAGGGATGATTGGCAATCTGATCATTGTAGCTCTGATGTCGCTGGCACTCATTTATTTTAATAAAAAGGTAAGGGAAAAGAAAAAGCGCGAAGTAGAAGCCGTTCCAACTATGCCTTCGATTGCTAATATTGAAGAAACAGAAACAATGCTGCGCAGCCGTGAAAAGTTGGATGTCCAAAGCCACCTGAATTATCTCCGCAAAAAGCGTGATGATAAGGATATTTCAGGTTTTTTCACAGCATTTTCTGACCTGCAGAAAGATTCGGAAATCTACGCCAAATCGCACTTTGATTTGGATTTTCCAACTTATCTCAAAACGACCTTCGGAGCAGCGCAGGCCGAACAGTATAAATATCTCGTAAGCAAAGTTCAGGTAGAGAAATATGCACCGTTTGTGACGCAGGAAAAACTAGCCGAAATTTTGGCAGATATCGAGCAGGTCTATCAAGTATTTTAAGAAATTCTCAAAAATATTTTTTATTTTTGCGAAATATTTAAAACGCTGATATGGAATTTTTGGAAGATTTTTCGATTAAGGAGACAATGACCGCCTTTATGGTTCTTTTTGCAGTGATAGATATCCTCGGTTCTGTTCCGATTATTGTCTCACTCAGACAGAAATTTGGTAAGATCGAGTCTGAGAAAGCTGCCATTGTCGCCGGACTTCTGATGATTGCTTTTCTGTTTATAGGAGATAAGATTCTGAAGTTTATTGGCGTGGATGTTAACTCGTTTGCCATTGCCGGAGCTTTTGTTATTTTCATCATTGCGATTGAAATGATTTTGGGCATCGAGATTCACAAAACCAACCAGCCGCAGGCCGCATCCATTGTGCCAATTGCTTTTCCCCTGATTGCGGGCGCCGGAACGCTCACCACCACTTTATCGCTCCGTGCAGAGTACCATGAGATCAACATCATCTGTGGAATTGTGCTCAACACGATTCTGGTGTATGCTGTACTAAGGCTCGCGCCGTGGATCGAAAGAAAAATGGGAGAAGGTTCTCTGCAGGTCTTGCAAAAAGTTTTCGGAATTATCCTTTTAGCTATCTCTATTAAATTATTTACTGCTAACTTTGCACAACTGTTTCAAAACTACGTACACTTCTAAATTTCAGCTATAATGAAAACATTTTATAAAGTATTTCTCGTGCTCTTCATCATATTCATTGCGATTAATGTATATGCATTGGACTGGCGTTCGGATCTTTTTGAAGAGGATAACATCAAACACGTCTTCTCGCTCGCAGCGGGAATCCTGGGCTTGATCGTCGTCTTTATCCTGAACAGCTGGAGCAAGCTGGCCGAGAGAAAATAAAAATAAACGCTTCAGATTTCTGAAGCGTTTATTTTTTAGTTCAAATCACTAAGGGCATTCCTCAGGAACTGAATACTTGTTTTATTGATTTTGGATTGCGTTTTGGCATTGTCCCACTGCGAAAGGATTTCTTCTACCAAATCATCTTCACACTCATACCTGTTCTCGTCATCAAACATCACCGTTCTGGCAAAATGAATCAGTTCTTCTTTGCTTACCTTGTCATCCAGATACCGGTCGCAGATCTTGACGAGTTCTTTTCTAGTAATGATCATTTTTACTCTGATATTTTCCAATTCAATAAACCAACGCCGTAACTTTCTAATTTTTGTACTCTCGTAATCCAATTACCGGTCATAGAGCTTGTCATACAATTGGATGAAATGTTCTTTGATGACTTTACGTTTCAGTTTAAGCGTCGGCGTCAGCAGACCGTTATCTTCGGTCCAGATTTCGGGCGTCAATTCAATTTTTTTGATTTGCTCCCATTTACCAAGATGTTGATTGATCTTGGCGAGTTCTTTCTCGATTTCGGATTTTAATTCTTTGGAATTAGCAATTTCTTCAGGAGAATTTCCAATGTTAATGTTATTTTTGGACGCCCAGTTTTTTGCAAATTCGAAATCAGGTTGTACCAAGGCTGTCGGCATTTTCTCACCATCACCTACCACCATGATCTGTTCGATGAATTTTGAAGCTTTTGCCAAATTCTCAATGACTTGCGGCGCTACATATTTTCCGCCGGAAGTTTTGAACATTTCCTTCTTTCGGTCGGTAATGAATAGGAATTGATCCTCGTCCAGCATGCCGATATCACCAGTTCTGAAGTAGCCGTCTTCCGTAAAAGCTTCCTTCGTTTTTTCCTCGTCTTTGTAATAGCCTTTTGTAACAGTTGGGCCTTTCACCGTAATTTCGCCGTCACTCTGGATTTTGACATCCACGTTGCTGATCGGTCTGCCCACGGAACCAATTTTGGTGAATCCGAAACTGTTGACAGCCATCACAGGAGAAGTTTCAGTCAAGCCATAACCTT
>DBLQ01000039.1 GCA_002297505.1 Flavobacteriales bacterium UBA720 | reverse complement strand
CTCCGCAATAATCATTACCGAAACTTCCGCCAATCGGGGTTGCACAGCCTTCTTCCACAGTGGCAGCTTTCCAATTGATTCCACGGTAAGTATCAGGCTGGGCGGAGAGTGCCACTTTTGGGTTGCTCATTGATCTCAGGTAGCCTGGCGAAGCTTTGGTAATATCTTCACCAATCAGAAAATTCTGTTTTTCCGGCGCATATTTATGCTCAACAATTGCTCCCCAGATATCTGAAAAGCCCTCGTTCATTGCACCGGATTCTCTTTCGTAAGCGAGATCTGCCGTATACTCGCATACGGCATGGCCGAGTTCGTGAGCTGTTACATCAAAAGCCGTAAGGGGTTTGAACGTTGTTGCGCCATCACCATAGATCATTTCGGAGCCTGTCCATCCGGCGTTTTCATAATTATTGCCATAGTGAACGTAGCTTTTCAGAAGTGCGCCATTGTTATCATAACTGTTACGGTTGAAAGTTTCCTTGAAGTAATCATAAGTTTTCTCTACACCCCAATGCGCATCCAGAGCGGCATTGTCGAAGGTGGTATTGTTGTATTCGGCAGCAGTCCAATTGTTGTCCGTGTCTTTGAAATCTACTGCACTCCCGATGCTGGAAGACTTTTTGAGATTGTAGGTTCTCACGCCATTTCCACGCGTAAGATCCTGCAAAATATAGGAGTCTGAAACAAGATTGGTCTCGATGGACTTCGTCCCGCTGTATCTGGTATCTGCAGTTCCGGTTGCCCAGAGCACGGGATCACCTTTTTTATTAACATTAATCCGGATAGGTTCCTGTTTCTTCGCGGCTACAGGGATGAGATCTTCCTCACCATGATGTTTCAGTACGGCATTGGAAAAAACAATTCTGCCTTCCAGTGCATCCACATAGATGATAGCCCTGCTAAGTGGCTGCGCCGCATAGATGTCAAATTTGTAAACCAGCTGCAAGGCATACTCGGCTTCCGCTGTCTGCACAGGTAGCAATACCAATTCTCCCTGAGGTTTTCTGTAAGCATTGTTGGCGGTGTAATCAGCATCTTCCCACATGTATTTTTGAGCATTCACGTAGCTCAGGGCTTTTGAAAATGCGTCATTAGCAGTAATTTTAGGCGTGGTAACTACGTTCGCTGTAGAGAAAACATTGCCATTCATACTGGTCAGGCTTCCATTTTTGTAATGGAGATTGTAGCGTCCAAACTCTACTTTCAGATTGTTATAAAACATCTGATAACTCTCGTCCAGAAAAGCACCATTTGTTTCGGATTTTTGGCGTCGCATCTCTGAAGCTGGCGAAAGGTTCAGCACGGATGTGAATAGGTCTGAGGGATTTGCAACGGTTAGACTTTTGCCGTTTTTGAAGGTCACCATGTGAATGTTGCCCTTGCTGTCAGTGATTTTTTTGTCAATGTATTCCTGTGCATGGGCGGAGAATGTGAATCCCACCACACTACACAAAATACCAATTCGTAAAAGTTCTTTCTTCATATAAAATAATTAACGGATTGGCAATTTATTAATAATTGATGGATTGATTTCATATTTTAATGGCTTTTAATATTAAATTTCGATAATATGTAAAACAAAAAAAAACCGGCAGTTGCCGGCTGATATATCAGTTGTGAGATGAATTAATTCTTCACAGGAATATTTTTCAGGATGTCCTGTGTGTATTTCCAGAACTTCTGTACGGAACTTACGCTGGCTCTTTCATCCGGCGAGTGCGCCCCTTTGATCGTCGGTCCGAAGCTGACCATTTCCATTTTTGGATAATTGGCGCCGATGATGCCGCACTCCAAACCGGCGTGACAAGCGACAACCATTGGTTTTTCTCCGAAGTTGTTTTCATAGAGGTCGGTCATCACTTGGATGATTTCCGCATCCGGTTTTGGTTTCCAGCCAGGATAGGAACCTCCGAATTCCGTTTTCAAACCATTGCTTTCGAAAGCCGATTTCAGCTGGTTTGCTACTTCCCATTTGGTGGATTCTACAGAAGAACGCGTGAGATTTAAAATTTTGATTTCGCCATTTTTCAATTCAATTCTTGCAACGTTGTTGGAGGCTTCTACCAAACCTTCTACATCCGGACTCATTCGGAAAACGCCGTTGTGCGCAGCATTGATAGCGAAAATGATTTTCTTTGAATTCTCAACTGAAATCGCTTGTTCCGATGCGTCTGATTTCTCAATATTAATAACCAAATCTTTTTCTAAAGAAGCAAATTCCTCCAGAATATCAGATTTCAGCTGCTCAAATTTGGAAACGAAATCCTCAGAATTTTCAATCGAAACAATCGCTTTGGCTTCTCTTGGAATCGCATTTCTCAAACTTCCGCCATCGATGGAAATCAGTTGAATTTGATTTCCCAATCCTAAGAATAAGAATCTGCCCAATAGTTTGTTCGAGTTCCCAAGACCTTTAATGATGTCCATTCCGGAGTGTCCGCCTTGCAAACCTTTGATTTCGATTTTGAAAGTTTGACCTTTTGCATCTTCCAGGTTGAATTTTGCAGAAGCCGTTACATCCACGCCACCAGCACAACCGATATCGATTTCATCATCTTCTTCGGTGTCCAGGTTTAATAAGATCTCGCCTTTCAATTGTCCGGGTTTCAAAGCTAATGCGCCAGTCATCCCGGTTTCTTCATCTATCGTGAAAAGTGCTTCTAATTCCGGGTGGGCAATGTCATTGCTTTCAAGGATAGACATAATGGTTGCAACACCCAATCCGTTGTCTGCACCCAAAGTGGTTCCTTTGGCACGAACCCAATCGCCATCCACATACATTTGGATGCCTTGCGTTTCGAAATCAAAATCGACATCGTTGTTTTTTTGGCAAACCATATCCAGGTGAGATTGCATTACAATGGGTTGTCTGTTTTCCATTCCTGGCGTTGCTGGCTTGGTGATGATGACATTCCCGGCTTCGTCAACTGTCGTCGGCAATCCCAGTTTTTCTCCGAATTCTTTTATGAATTTTATAACTTTTTCTTCTTTTTTTGAGGGTCTCGGAACCGAATTGAGTCCTTCGAAATTCTTCCAAATTGCTTTGGGTTCCAGTTGTGAATATTCCATTTTTTTTGAAATTTTTAAAGTGAGCAATTTAATATAATTCTGATGATTCTAAAAACAAAAACCTCCCAAAGATTGAGAGGTTTCAATAATATAATCGTTGAGTTTTTAATCTTCCATCATATTGTCTCTGGTATTCTTCTGAACTGCAATGGCTCCGAAAATGGCGAGGAGAAATGCAAACGCGTAAAATCCTTTTTCACTTGGTAAAATCGTGGCATTCCAAAGTCCGATAATCAACAAAACAATTGATGAAATCGTAGCAAACCAGCAAATCCCGTAATAGATGTCGGTTACCTTGATGTTTTCCATCTTGTCTCGAACAGCTTTCTGCAAAGAAACAACCGCGAAAAGACCGTAAAGGAGGATGGTGAAATAATATCCTTTTTCATTGAGTTCCATCTCCGCGCGCGCCAGACCTGTGATGAAGCCAACCATTCCAGCTCCGAGAGCAATCCAAGATGCTGCGACGAAGGCATTGGAAACATTTTGTTTTGCCATTGGTTTTAAGTTTTTAGTATTAATTAAAATCAAATATATCAAAATTTTATCTGGCAAAGAAAAACTCTCCAAAAATTGGAGAGTCTCTATATTATTTAAGATCGAAAAATCTTAATATCTGTAATACTCAGGTTTGAAAGGCCCTTCTACAGAAACACCGATATAATCAGCCTGTTCCGGGGATAGAACTTCCAGCTCAACGCTTAATTTCTTAAGGTGAAGTGCTGCTACTTTTTCATCCAAATGTTTTGGCAACATATAAACCTCATTTCCGTAAGCTTCAGAATTGGTCCAAAGTTCGATTTGTGCCAAAGTCTGGTTAGAGAAAGAGTTAGACATTACGAAACTTGGGTGACCTGTAGCACAACCAAGGTTTACTAATCTACCTTCAGCAAGAATGATGACTTCCTTACCTTCAATCGTGTAGATATCAACCTGTGGCTTCACTTCAGTTTTTGTGTGACCGTAGTTTTCGTTCAGCCAAGCCATATCGATCTCGTTATCGAAGTGACCGATGTTACAAACGATGGTTTTATCCTTCATTTTAAGGAAATGTTCTCCTCTTACGATATTGAAGTTTCCAGTAGTCGTGATTACGATATCTGCGTTATCTACCACAGTATCCAGTCTTTTTACTTCGTAACCGTCCATTGCTGCCTGAAGCGCGCAGATTGGGTCGATTTCGGTAACCGTAACAATAGAACCAGCACCTCTGAAAGATGCAGCCGTGCCTTTACCTACGTCTCCGTAACCACAAACAACCACTCTTTTTCCGGCCAGCATTACGTCTGTCGCTCTTCTAACAGCATCCACTGCAGATTCTTTACAACCGTATTTGTTATCGAATTTAGACTTAGTAACAGAATCATTAACGTTGATAGCAGGCATTACCAAAGTTCCGTTTTTCATTCTTTCGTACAGTCTGTGAACTCCTGTTGTAGTCTCTTCAGAAAGTCCTTTGATTCCGGCAGTCAGCTCAGGATATTTATCGAAAACCATGTTCGTCAAATCTCCACCATCATCCAAAATCATATTCAAAGGTTTTCTGTCCTCGCCAAAGAAAATGGTCTGCTCGATACACCAGTCAAATTCCTTTTCGTTAAGACCTTTCCAGGCGTAAACCGGGATTCCGGCAGCGGCGATTGCAGCAGCAGCGTGGTCCTGAGTGGAGAAAATATTACAAGAAGACCAGGTCACTTCAGCGCCAAGTGCCACCAAAGTTTCAATCAAAACTGCAGTCTGGATTGTCATATGCAGACATCCTGCGATTCTTGCACCTTTCAATGGTTGAGATGGTCCGTATTCTTCACGGATAGCCATCAAACCAGGCATTTCTGCTTCA
>DBLQ01000113.1:21814-22041 GCA_002297505.1 Flavobacteriales bacterium UBA720 | reverse complement strand
GCCGTCAGCAAAATGGACGTCCGAATATCCCTACAGGAAGGGGATACGGGAGACATCGGCATTAAGCTTCACGGCATCCGCAGGGAACCCAATCTTAACCTCAAATTCTTAGGCCACGAGTTCAGTGAAGAGGACAAAAAGAACCTGATGGAAAATGGCAATATGGGAAGAGTCGTCGAATTGATCAATCCCAAGACCGATGAGATCATTCCATCCGTGATCAGCCG
>DBLQ01000113.1:19357-21564 GCA_002297505.1 Flavobacteriales bacterium UBA720 | reverse complement strand
TCCGTGATCAGCCGTGACCGCCTGACCAATGAACTGGTGGCTTACAGAGCAGAGTATATGAAAATTCCAGACGAGATCAAAGGAATCAAATTGGATGAGCATCAGAAACAGACTCTATTAGAAGGCAAGCCGCTTTATCTCGAAGGCATGACTTCTACCAAAGGCAGTACCTTCGATGCTACTGTGCAGTTCAATGCAGATAAGCGCTATGTTGAATTCATATTCGACAACAATCAAAAGCAGCAGCATAGCCAGTCTCAAAAAGAAAGCAATTCGCAAAACCAAAATCAAAATAAAAACAGCGAACCTCCTAGAGTTTTCAGAGACAAAGAACTGGATGACAAACAGTATGCAAAATTCAAGGCAGGGGAGACGGTCTATATCAGCGGTCTTGTTGACAGCAAAGGCAAAGAATATCGGGGTTACATAACTTTTAACAAAGAGACTGCGAAGACCGACTTCTCATTTACCAATCCTAACAAGCTCAGGGAAAAAGCCCAGCCATCAGAAGCCCATAAAACACAGACGGCTGTAAACAGCGATGGTAAAACCAACGAAGCGACCAAAAACATCAAAGAACCGCTTCAATCCAAACAGCATGAACCTGCCAATAAGCAGCAAAAGGAGCAGCAGAAAAAACCAGCCAGATCAAGAGGAAGAAAAATGTAGCGGATACCCCATTCCATTCAGAATCTTCAATCTCTCAAGTATGAATCAATCATAACAACAACCATCAAATCCAAACCTATGAAAGCCATCATTGCAGAAAAACCCAGTGTTGCCAGAGAAATTGCCCAAATACTCAATGCCAACAGTAAAAAAGACGGCTACTTTGAAGGAAACGGCTACTGTGTGACTTGGGCATTAGGTCATCTGGTATCATTGGGAATGCCGGAAGATTATGGCATCAGAGGCTTTGACAAAGCCTCTCTGCCTATCTTTCCCAATCCTTTTATTGTCACTCCACGAAAGACAAAACATAGCCAATCAAAACACTACCAGCCAGACCCCTCTGCCTTACAGCAGCTTAAGATCATTAAAAATGTCTTCAGTCAATCCACGAGCATTATTGCTGCGACCGATGCAGGAAGGGAAGGCGAGCTGATCTTCCGCTATATCTACGACTACCTCCAATGCAAACAAACATTTGAAAGACTATGGATCAGTTCACTGACCGAAAAAGCGATACAGGAAGGCTTTAAAAACCTTAAGCCCGGTTCAGATTTCGATGGTCTATATGAAGCAGCAAAAGCCAGAAGCGAAGCCGACTGGCTGGTGGGCATCAATGCTACCCAGGCATTAAGCATTGCAGCGAACAACGATGTCTATTCCTTAGGCAGGGTTCAGACCCCAACATTAGCATTGATCTGCAAAAGATTTCAGGAGAAAAAAAATTTTAAACAAAAGAAATACTGGCAGATCCAGTTACAGCACCGAAAGGACTATTTAAATTTCAGCAGTCTTTCCAATCAGCAATGGGAAGACAGAAAACAGGCAGAGCAAGTTTTAAAATCTATAGAGCGGGAGGGGAGAGCTAGAGTAGAAGATGTGTCCATCAGCACCATCAAAGAACAGTCTCCATTACTGTTTGACCTGACAGAATTACAAAAAGTGGCCAACCGGAAACTCGGATTATCAGCAGATGAAGTTTTACAGACTGCCCAAAGCCTGTATGAAAAAAAGTTTATTACTTACCCGAGAACCGGAAGCAAATACATTCCCGAAGACCTCTGGCCGGAGATCCCTGAACTCATAAGAATACTGAATCAAACTGATCCATTTAAGCCAGCGATATCAACACTCAAGTTCGGCAACTTCAATAAACGTATTGTCAATGATCTCAAGGTCACAGACCACCACGGACTTTTACCGACTACTAGAATCCCATCCGCTCTAACTGCCAGTGAAAAAGCTATTTACCAGATGATCGTGTACCGCCTGCTTGAATCATTATCAGAGCACTGCTCCAAAGAAGTGAGCCACATTATTATCAAAGTTCATCATTATGAATTCAGTATCAGAGGTTCAAAAATACTGCACAAAGGCTGGCGAGCCATCACAGGCCTATTGTCTGATGAAGCGAGCCCAGACCAAGATAATGACAGCAATAATAATAGCAAAAATAAAGAGACACAAGAACCCCAACTCATTGAATTTCCGGAATTCAAAAAAGGCGATGAGCTTAAAATCTCATCCACAGAACTGAA
>DBLQ01000113.1:14840-19241 GCA_002297505.1 Flavobacteriales bacterium UBA720 | reverse complement strand
ACAAATCGAAGACAAAGAACAACAAAAAGTTTTAGCAAACATTGGTATCGGTACGCCCGCTACAAGAGCCTCTATCATTGAAACCTTAATAACAAGAAATTATATTACCAGAAAAAGCAAAACACTGATCCCAACCGACAAAGGCGAAAAGGTATATGATCTCATCAAAGACCAAAAGATTGCCAATGTTCGGATGACCGCAGAGTGGGAGATGGCACTCCATCAGATTGAAAACAGAGAACTCGATTCAAACCAGTTCATCAGTGACATCAAGAACTACACGAAGGAAATCACCCAAGAACTGCTGTCAATCAACATTCCTCAAGAAAACATCCCGGAAATCAAATGCCCCAAGTGCCAGCAGCATAATCTCATTATTAAAGATAAAATCGTCAAATGCCAGGATGAGCAATGCCAATGGATTTTATTCAGAATGATATGCGGCATACCGCTCAGCATCAACCATATCACTTCCCTCATAACAACAGGAAAAACACCGCTCATCAAAAATATGAAGAGCAAAAACGGTAAAAAATTTGACGCTTTCATCATTTTAAAAGATGATCATACTAAATCTTTTGAATTTCCTTAAGAGCAATAAATTCTATATTAAACCATTAAACCCACTTTCAGAATGAAAAGTGGGTTTATTCATTTTTTTTAGTACAGAAAAGATCTAATGCAATTAATTATATTTAATTTTCAGCAGCTTTAGTACTTCCAGTATTTTTTATCTTTTTTACTATCTGAAGTAATATCCTTTAATTCTCTACCAGTTGAAATAACTCTGAGTGTAAAGGCGCTGCTCCTGATTAGTGCTCCAGATTCTGTCATCTAAATATCAATTTATTATCGAGTGATTTGTTTGACATCTTTTGTCTCTCAACTTTAGTAAATTTGTAAAACACACTACAACAATGAAAAGAATTGTATATTATTCAAAAAACGATTTAGCTTGGATATATTGTATCGAGCAGATCAATAACTATTTCAAAGATAATAGGCACCTGTCTGAGGCAGTAGAAATAGATGACATCTTAGAGCGTCAACATATTATTGATTATATAGAAAATGGAGTTGTATATAAAGATTGGAGTTCTACAGACATTGTCACTTATATTGCAGTTATAAAAGATTTTAAAAAAGAGATTGCGCAGTACTTCAAAAATTTAAAGTGGGAAAACATCCTAGATATGTTCTCTCACATTTCATATAACTACACCAAAACATTTTGGTTTCTGGTAAACAAAACAGGAATATATAAAACGATTAATAGCGATCAATTTGCGGAAATTACACTTAAAAAAAATTTTAGGCTTAGTGAAATATTATACTGTAAAAACATTGTTTCATTTTTAGATTTTGATATCTATACTTACATGATGTCTAAGCCAAAAACGGCCGAGATATTTCTCGGCTATTTCGAGTCCAGTAATGATCAAGAGAGACAGGAAAAATTTTTTCCAAAATCTCTGAACGCAACTGAAAGTGAAAAACTCATTTTAAACTATCTTGACTATGATGATGTCAATTTAAATTATGTCCGTCTAGTACAAAATAGTAAAGATTCGCCACATCTGCGGATCACAGATAGAACAAGGCTGAAAGCAAAAAGGATTTCGGACAAATTAAATGATGAAATATTAAATAGTGGTAATGCATTTTCTATTAAGAAAGGTATTTGTCTATCTGAAGACCAGGCGGAAATAAAAAAAACTATTTACCGAGATGGCGAGGAAATAATATCGTATAGCACTAAGAAGCTTGCTGAAAAAAAGGATGTCGCCACATTATTTAAGAATTTCAGAACAATATTTAACTTTCTCGATTTTCAAGGGTGTATAGAATTCGTCTCTAAGAGTGGCCATCTTGAAGGTTTTGAGCGAGCGTTTATGAGGTCAAAAAATGATTACATCATTACATCAGCATTTACATCAAGTTCGATGGACTCAATAATGCGTTTTGAAATCTATAATTATTTTTTAAAGGGTTCCAACTTAAAGTTAGAAGATATTTTAGATAGCTATGTAAACAATACTTTGAATTCTACCTACAATATTGATAAATTAAGATTAAATCTTCCTAGTCAAGAAAGCTCCTTCCTTGCAAAAATCAGGTTGATCGTCCCTGAATTTGAGTCACTGGTTGAGCAATACAAACTCTATGTTGAAGATGATATTATAGATTACGAATTAATGCAAGTTTCTACTAAGACAACCAAAATTAGTTGCATTCCTTCACTATTACAAAAAAAATATGCTTACCCTACAGGAGATGATTATCATAAATTAAAATTCACTTTTTTTGATAGCGCAAGCTACTTGTTCGATTATGAAAAATATGGTAAGCGGTATAGTAATTTGTACGAGGTTCTAAGAAAAGAAAATTTCAACATCAGTGACGTTGACGACAATAGAAGATCTTTTCTACAATCATTAATAACAGAAGGATATTTAAAGAGTGATGAGCAAGGAAATATCTCGATAGTGAATACTGATACACTAATCATAATTGGCTACCTAAAAATATACGATGTGATTAGCTACCATTATTTTCCATTAGCTATTCAACAGGAATTGGACAGACTAAACCAATTGGGGATGATTAAATTCTCTGATAAATTATTTACTGTCGCAGAGCAAGAGTATTTTGACTATTACCTAAACAATAGATTTAGCAATGGTCTATGGCTTAGAAACAAATATGTTCACGCAACAAATAGCCACGATTATTCTGAGCAAGAAAGAGATTATAAAATATTGCTTAAACTTATGGTATTATTAATATTAAAAATAGATGATGATCTTGTTATAGCTAGATCAATGTTTAAAAATAACAATGCAAAAACTTAATAAATTTAAAAGCCTCGCAGAGCGAAGCAGCAACTTTCTTAGGACGTTAGGACTTTCAAAGTTGCGAATGAGCTCCTAACTTCTCCATGTAGTTGTAAAGTCGCACGCATTTCAATAAGCAATAAAAATCTATTCTTAAACAATATTTTTGGAACATTACTTTTTACAAAGTAGGCTTAATTTTCATTAATGTTTTAAAAGTGCAAAACGAAGCCACCTACATATTTTAGATTTTGTTTAAGGTCTCCTACTGAAAGATGGAGTTCTTAAAATTAGTACTTGCAAAAGTTACTATTACCGGAAAAATTGTAATTCCAATTAGTAATATCTCCATCAATAAAAGGCTTCTACTTTAGACTTTCATCGATAATCGAATTTAAATATTTCCGTGCATTTCCATTGTACAGGCATACATCATTTTTAGATTTACTTTTCTGAAAGATCAAATATGCTACATATAGAAACTGTCAGTGAGGAGATGGAAACTCTTACAACGACTGATGAAAGATGAAATGCTAAAAGATTTCCCTTTAGTAGGTGGTATCGCTTACAGAAGCGCATTTTTAGACTAACTGAAATCTTCTTTGGAAGAATACAAGGATAAAGATTTGTAAACGAATACAAATAAAACAAACAAAAAGGGCAGCAAAGCTAACGGATACCACCAACTCTGCACGCATAATGGTTTGGCCACCCTTCGGGACTTATAGTGCTTCGTTGGCTTGCATCCGTTTTTAGAATGGCTTTCTTTTTTTGTTTTTTCTTTTGGAAGCAAATCCAATCTTTTCTCTTTAGATTGATCTTAAACCTCATAAATATCTTGTATATTGCTTGTGTAAAATGTTTAGAATGGATATTTTTACTTTTTTAATCAAAAAGAAACTAAGATATATCTATAAGCATACTAGATCCTCTCATTTAGCGAAAAATATGTAAGAATGCCCTCAACTATCAATCAAAATCCGGAGCAGATAGCACGTGACCAAATTGACGAAATGCTTCGTCAGGCAGGTTGGGCTGTGCAGTCACAGAAGGATATTGATTTTAGTGCATCGAGAGGAGTCGCTATCCGGGAATATCAGACTTCTGTGGGACCAGCCGACTACGTGTTGTTCGTCGAACAAGTTCCGGTGGGTATAATCGAAGCTAAAAAAGAAGACGAAGGACATCGGCTAACCGTCGTGGAGGAACAATCGAAGACTTATGCAGGTGCACAGCTCAAATTTTTTAATAGCAGCGAGGCAATTTTGCTTGTATATGAAAGTACAGGTATTGTAACACGATTCACAGACTATCGTGATCCCAATGCCCGCAGCCGTAATTTATTTCACTTTCATCGACCAGAGACACTTTGGGAATGGTTTAAATCACAACAATCATTACGAGGACGATTACAAGATTTAGACAATTTAGACATAGAAGGTTTAAGACCAGCCCAGATTATAGCTATACAAAACCTTGAAAAATCATTCAAGGCAAATCGACCAAAGGCGCTGATACAAATGGCGACCGGAGCAGGAAAAACCTTTACTGCAGCTACATTTGTTTA
>DBLQ01000113.1:0-14732 GCA_002297505.1 Flavobacteriales bacterium UBA720 | reverse complement strand
TTTTTCTAGTTGACACCAAAAACTTGGGCGAACAAGCAGAACAAGAGTTTATGGCTTATCAGCCACAGGACGACAATCGTAAGTTTACGGAATTATATAATGTACAACGACTTTCATCAAGCCATATAGCAGCAGATAGTCATGTCTGTATCTCAACAATCCAGCGACTGTATTCTATACTCAAAGGTGAAGAACTGGATGAAAATGAAGAGAAAGAAAATCCAAACGAGCAATCTTCCTGGTTGGAAAAACAGTTGGCAAAAAAAGAACCTATTCCTGTTGCATATAATGAACGAGTACCCATAGAACAATTTGATTTTATTATTATAGACGAATGCCACCGTTCAATTTACAATTTATGGAAACAGGTGTTAGACTATTTTGACGCTTTTCTGATAGGTCTTACAGCTACACCGGATAAACGAACTTTCGGTTTTTTCAATGAAAATGTAGTGAGTCAATATACCTATGAGGAATCAGTGATTGATGGTGTGAATGTACCGTATGAAGTCTATACGATAGAAACCGAAATATCGAAGAACGGAGGTGTTATCCAATCCGGATGGTATGTAGACAGACGAGATAAATTATCCCGTGCTAAACGATGGCAGCAAGAGGACGAGGATATCGAATACCGTAGAAATGATTTAGACAAAGCAGTAGTTAATGTTTCCCAAATAAGAAACATCATCAGGGAATTCAAGAACGCTTTAGAAACCAAAATTTATCCTGATCGTTGGGATAGTGAAGGGAATTATGAAGTCCCCAAAACATTGGTCTTTGCCAAAACAGATAGCCATGCCGATGATATTATACAAATGATACGGGAGGAATTTGGGGAAGGCAATGATTTTTGCAAGAAAGTCACCTATAAAATAGATGAAGACCCCAAGTCCGTCTTAAACCGGTTCCGGAATGACTACTATCCACGTATTGCGGTTACGGTAGATATGATTGCTACAGGCACTGATGTAAAACCATTAGAAGTCTTACTGTTTATGCGGGATGTAAAGAGCATCAACTATTTTGAACAAATGAAAGGTCGTGGTACACGTACCATTGCCGATGATAAATTGCAACTCGTCAGTAAGACAGCCTATAACAAAACCCATTTCATCATCGTTGACGCCGTAGGAGCTACCAAGTCTAAGAAAACAGACAGTCGTCCTTTGGAGCGAAAGCCGACCGTTTCCCTTAAAGATTTGCTCGGAGCGGTGACGATGGGTGTGAAAGACGAAGATGTGTTTTTATCCCTGGCAAACCGACTGATAAGGCTTGACAAACAACTATCTGAAAAAGAACAGGAAAAGTTGTTGGAGTTTTCCGGTGGCAAAAATCTGAAACAGATTACAAGAGAACTGATTGAAGCGTTTGACCCGGATCGTGTAGAAGATCTGGTACAATTTCAGCTACAAAAGATACCTGTTGCTGCTCGTACCCCGGCACAAGAAGATCAGCTACGGGAAGAAACACAAAATCAGTTGATCAAAGTAGCTTCACTGACGTTTAAAGGAAAATTAAATGAGTATTTAGACAATGTGCGCAAGCAGCACGATCAGATTATAGACCATATCAACCTGGATACCGTAACCCGATCAGAATGGGATACTACTTCTTTGGATAATGCCCAGTCGCTTATACAAGATTTTGAAGCCTATCTGGAAGCGAATAAGCATGAGATCAAAGCATTGAGCATTTATTACAACCAACCCTATAACCGACGTATGGTGACATTTAACATGATTAAAGAAATCATGGATAAAATACGTCTGGAAAAACCGACCTTTGCCCCTGCTCACATCTGGTCGGCCTATAAAACCATCGGCGCAACACAGAGTGAAGCACCAAAAGATGAATTAACAGCTTTGGTTTCGTTGATTCGTAAGGTGTGTGGCATCGATACCGAGCTGCGGCCTTATGATAAAACCATTGACGAAAATTTCAAGCAGTGGATCTTTATCCAAAATGCGGGCCAGCACAACCGTTTCACCACTGAACAGATGGATTGGCTGCGTATGATCAAGGATCATATCATCAGTTCCTATCACATTGAACTGGAGGATCTGGATTATACACCTTTTGATGCCCGGGGTGGCCGTGGCAAAATGTACCAGCTCTTTGGAAAGGAGATGGAGCAAATTATTAATGAACTAAATGAAGCGTTAGCGGCATAATGAGAGAAGATTGGATAGATTGTACTTTTGAGGATTTGTTGGATTATGAACAACCAACGAAGTATATCGTTAAAGAAGAAGATTATAATGACAAATATCCCACACCTGTATTAACGGCAGGAAAAGGATTTATTAAAGGATATACAAAAGAGAATTTTGGCATTTTTGACAATTTGCCCACAATTATATTTGACGATTTTACGACTGCAAGTCAATTTGTAAATTTTAGGTTTAAGGTAAAATCATCTGCAATGAAAATATTATTACCAAAGTCAAACTTAGTAAATATAAAGTTTGTATTTGGTGCTATGCAAGTGAATAAAGTCAGGTCAGAAACACATAAAAGATATTGGATTTCTGAATTCTCAAAAATATCTTTTGGTTTACCCCCACTCTCCGAGCAACGTGCTATTGTCAAAAAAATAGAACAACTATTCTCTGCTTTAGATGCCAGCATTACAGATCTTAAAAAAGCACAGGAACAATTAAAGATCTATCGACAAGCTGTTTTAAAAAAGGCGTTTGAAGGAGAACTATTAGAAGTAGATTTTGAATCATTAGGAAAAGCTATAGATCCTCAACCGAGTCACCGAACCCCTCCTGTCGACCCTAATGGAATTGCATATGTAAGTATAAAGGATGTCGTAAATGACAATATCGAACTTTCAAGTGCAAGATTGGTGTCAAAAAAAATTTTAGAAGAACATCTTGAGCGTTACAAATTAAAGGAAGGCGATTTTATTATCGGAAAAATAGGAACGATAGGAAACCCTGTTAAAGTAAAATTACCCCAATCGTATACTCTTTCCGCTAATGTTGTGCTTATTCAGCCGGGAAAAATCAATCCTAATTATTTATATTATTATTTTAAATCAAATTATGTTGAACAACAGTTTAATTCAGGAAAAAAAGCGACAACTCAATCAGCCTTTGGTATTCAGAAAGTAAGAAGGTTAATAATAAGATATCCAGAATGTTCGGAGCACCAAAACCAAATCGTCAAAGAAATCGAATCCCGCTTATCCGTTTGTGATGCAGTAGAACAACAGATAAAAACCAGTTTGGACAAAGCGGAAGCTTTACGTCAAAGCATTTTAAAGAAAGCCTTTGCCGGAGCGTTATTGACACAGGGTGAACTGGAAGCTTGCCGAAAAGAACCGGATTATGAGCCAGCTTCGGTACTGTTAGAAAAGATAAAAGCAGAAAAACAAACCGGCAACAAAAAGACGGAGAAAGAAAAAGCTATTCTTTCGGCCAAACCCGCAGTCACGGCAACAGTAAAAATATCTGCTGATATTCAGGCAGGATTAATCGCCAAGGTAATCCGGCTTCATGAAGACAATACAAAACATCATACATTATTGACACATGTCAAATGTGAGAAGCTTTCTCATCTGGTAGAATATCATTTGCAAATCCCTTTGGGCAGACAGCCCATGAAGGATGCGGCAGGTCCGGATGATTATCCGCGTTTGAAAAAAGTAGAACACCGGGCAAAAATGGCAGGCTATTTTTCCGTACAGAAAAATAAAATCGGACATACTTATGTTTCGGGTAAAGGAATCGAAAAAGCAATTACACAATTCGAAAAGAATCTGTCGGAAGAACAAAAACAACAAGTTGATAAATTACTCCATTTATTCCTCACATTCGATCTGGAACAAGCCGAAATTGTAGCCACGGTATATGCAGCCTGGAATAATTTGCTGATTTTAGGAAAGAACAAACCGACAGATCAGGAAATTGTACAGGAAGCCCGCTACAATTGGTCAGACCGAAAACTTGGGTTGGAGGAACAACGTTTTTACAAAGCCATCGAATGGATGCAAAAAGACACCATCAATCTTGTACCAACCGGATATGGAACACTTGTAGATTTTCCCAAAAAGAAAAAGTAAGCCTATGCCAGCAGAAAGACCTATAAAAATTATGTTGTCATCGACTGTTTATCACTTTAAAAACGAGATAGAACAGATATATGCAACCTTAACTGGAATGGGGTATGAAGTTTTGTGTTCTCACATGGGAACAATATATAATATTCCTGGACAACCACCTTTAGTCTCTTGTTTAAAAGCAGTTGAAGACTGTGATTTCTTTTTTGGAATTGTCTTGCCTTTTTATGGTTCAGGAATAACTTTTCAAGAGTTTGAAAAGGCGATAGAGTTAGATAAACCCAGGGGGTTTTTAGCACATTCACATGTTGTATTTGCAAAACAGCTTCTGAAACAAAAAATGTTTTATAGAGACGGTAGACGTAAAAACTTCAAATTGAAAAAGACTAATGTATTGGACGATCTACGAGTTATTGATATGTACAATATAGCAATAGGCGAAGGGTTACCATTAGGTAATAGAAGATGGACACAGGAATTTTATAGGTATCCTTTAGATGGAGCTCCTTTTGTGGTAAGCCAATTTGGGGATGAGAGATTTATAAGAGATTTAAAAAATTTAAGAGATGGAGAATAACAGTTCAAAATTCAAAAACCTGATTGCGAAGGGCGAGAACGAAGAATTAGCTTTTCTTCCGTCCTTTGATTTGGAAAAAATTGCACAAACAATCTGCGGCCTTTTGAATGCAAAAGGCGGACGGTTAGTTATAGGAATTGATGAGAATAAAAACTTTGTTGGTATTGCGAATAGTGTTTCAGTACAAGAAACAGAGCAGTATCTGGTACAACATATTGTCCCGGAAACACCTTTCGATGCAAATATAGAAACCTATAATGGACAACGTTTTATGATTGTCCGTGTATGGGAAGGATCTAAACAACCCTATATTTTTGAAGGAATCATTTATTTCCGAAGAGGTATTCATACCCAAAAAGCAACCTCTGAAGAAATTGCATCCTTAATCCATACCCGACAACAAAATGAATTGCATTGGGAGCGTCAGGTATCCTTTGGCATAGAATGGGAAGATCTTGATCAAAAGCTGATCCGTAAAATTATGCAGACATCACAAAAGAATCGTCGTAGCAATTATGAAGGAGAGGATTTATTAGAATTTTTGAATCATTATGGATTATTTAATAATGGCTCTTTTACCAATGCTTGTGTGATATTGTTTGCCAAAAATCCTATTCGTTTTCTACCACAGGCCCGAGTACGACTTACGGAATATGCCGAAGGTAAGACTGATAAATCACTGATTCGTGATGAAGTATTGGAAGGAAACCTGTTCTTTATACGGGAACGCTTAGAACAATATGTTCAGAATCTAGGCACAAAAAGCATTTTCGATGAAAAGCATTGGCAACGGGTGGACTTTGCGTATCCTGAAAAAGCATTGCAGGAAGGAATTATCAATGCTTTAATACATCGGGACTATAGCCGTTTTAACAGTCAAATGACACTTTCGGTTTATCCAGATAAATTGACCATTGCCAACAGCGGAAATTTACCGGATGATATTAACATTAAAGATCTTAAGACCAATCACCGTTCTTTTCCGGTAAATCCGGACATTGCTCATATGGTATTTTTGATCGGGTATATTGATAAGCTGGGACGTGGTACATTAAAGATCTTAGAAGAATGTAAAGAAGCTGGTCTTCCAGCACCAGTTTGGAAGCAAAATAAAGGAGAAGTGATACTTACATTTCATGGTCCTAAAACACATACTCCTAAAGCTGGAGCTCTTCTTGATAATGATGCAATAAAAAGACTTAATGATGCAATAAGTGATGCAGTAAGTGATGCAGTAAGTGATGCAGTAAGTGATGCAGTAAGTGATGCAGTAAAAAGTAGACTTATATTGGTAATAAAGCTACTGTATATAGAAGGAACTCTAACACTTAAAGCCCTAATGGACAGTCTTAATGTCTCAAGGGCTACCATGCAAAGAGATCTTTTGTTATTAAACTCACATCATTTATTACAACGAATAGGCTCTGATAAATATAGAGAATACAAACTAGATGATGCGCTAAAACAAAAATTTGATGCACTAAAAAATTAACACATTAGTGTTGTGATGCGCTAAAGAAATGAAATGATACAGTAAAAGCATTGGCTAATAATATAAAAAGAGAATGACAGAAGCGACAATAATATCAAAAATATGGAACCTTGCCAATGTGATGCGTGATGATGGAGTAGGTTATGGTGATTACCTGGAACAAATAACCTATCTCTTATTCTTGAAAATGGTGGAAGAATTGAATAAGCCACCCTATGATAAGAAGATTCAATTGCCATTTATCAAAGATGTAGATGGAAATGAATTAAAAGACGGAGAACGCTGTACCTGGGAAAATATTCGCTCAAAGAATGGAGCGGCATTAGAAAACTTCTACACCCAATTGTTACGAACACTGTCTACAGAAAAGGGTATGTTGGGACAGATCTTTACCAAAAGTCAGAACAAAGTACAGGACCCGGCAAAATTATTAAAGATTATTGCACTCATCGATAAAGAAAACTGGGCATTGATGGGGGCAGACATCAAAGGTAAGATCTATGAAGGTTTATTAGAAAAGAATGCAGAAGATACCAAGTCTGGTGCAGGGCAATATTTCACACCTCGTGCTTTAATACGTACAATGGTAAAATGTGTACAACCTCAACCGATGAAAACAATTGTAGATCCGGCCTGCGGATCTGGCGGTTTCTTTCTGGCCGCCTATGATTATATTACAGAACATAATAAGCTGGATAAAGAAGAGAAAAAGTTTTTAAAAGACAAAACTTTTCATGGCAACGAAATTGTTGCCAATACCCGTCGGATGTGTCTGATGAATCTGTACCTGCACGGCATAGGTGAAATAGATGGAGAACCATTGATAAAGTCAAGTGATGCACTTATTGCACCGGATCATAACACACACGATTATGTCCTGGCTAATCCGCCATTTGGCAAAAAAAGCTCCTATATAGTTACCAATGATGAAGGAGAAGCAGAAAAGGATGATCTAAGCTATAACCGCCAGGATTTTTGGGAAACAACATCCAATAAACAATTGAATTTCCTTCAGCATATCAAAACATTGTTGAAAATAGACGGCGAAGCAGCAGTAGTATTACCAGACAATATATTATTTGAAGGAGGTGCTGGTGAAGAGGTTCGGAAACAACTGCTGAAAACAACAGAACTACATACCATACTGCGTCTGCCAACCGGTATATTCTATGCTAATGGAGTAAAGGCCAACGTATTATTCTTTACCAATAAAAAAGGAGGAAAAGAAGCTTCAACAAAAGAAGTATGGATATATGACTACCGTACCAACGTGCATCACACGCTGAAAAAGAAACCGATGACCGAGGTGGATCTGGAAGATTTTATACGCTGTTATAACGCCAACAAGATTTATAAGCGTGAAGAAACGTGGAGTGAGGAAAACCCCGATGGAAGATGGCGTAAATTCACGTATGAAGAAATAGTTGCAAGAGACAAAACTTCTCTGGATATCTTCTGGATCAAAAATGAAAGCCTTACTGATCTGGAAAATCTGCCCGATCCCGATATCCTGGCTTCAGAGATCATCGATAATATAGAATCGGCTTTGGCCAGCTTGAAAGAATTGTCTAATGAACTAGAAAAGTAGATAGCTCAACTTTTTCGCTATTCATAAAAAATAAACAACCATGAAGCTATTTTTCGGAAAAATAAAACCAACGCCAGATAACAAACAAATCAAAGAGACCTATTATGAAACACTGAGTCCGATGAAACTTGGAGAAGTGGAGGTAGGTGATTATGCATTTATTATATCCGGAAAAGATATACATCTATGGAAAGCAAAAGAGAGGCTTGATATTGATGGACATCCAAAAATGACTTTTGAGGTAATACATCATAACCTTCCGTTGGATTCCCGGAAGTTTGTGGCGTTTAAATATTTTAGATTAGACAGTAGCCTAATTGTTTTAACGATTCGACAATCTCCCAAAGCATTTTATCCTATACATTTGGCTGACTCTTCGTTTACCGAATCTATGCTAGTAGACCGTAATACCTACGAAAAAGAAAATAATTTCCGGAAAATAAACATTCTACATTCTGAAAAAGACATTGAAACAAACAGTACTGATATCCAGCTTTATTTCGATGATATCCAGCAATTACAAATCGTAAAAGCACCCTTTTTTGATCAAAGCCTGTTTCCTAATTTTAAGGATAATCTTTCCAAAGAAGGCAATGGCCGAAAAATGAAAGATAGTGCGCTGAAAAAAATTAAAGAAGGAGTAAACAAAAATATTTCATATTCTTATCAGCAGTTACCGATACTCCGAATGTATGATGCCTTATTTAATGAATACGGAAGTCCGGAAGATCCGGAAACGGTAGAAACCGAAGACGAACCTGTACAGGAAGAAAGATTATTTCAATCTTCCTTCGAATTAAAGTCTTTCAATCAAATCTATTATGGCCCTCCTGGAACAGGGAAAACGTATCTGGTACGCAAGAATTTCTGTTTAGATGAAGAAGTTACTGAAAAAGCTCAGGATCGGATTATGTTGGACACATCCCGCAATTTCTGGCATTTGGCTCCCGGGCGAAACGGCTATTTATGGAATGAACTCAAAAAAGCTAATGTACTTGGTTACGAATGGGTGGACAAATCATGGGGTGATTTAGAGCAATTAACACCTAAACACATAGAGGATGAGGGATGGGGAAATTATCAGTTGATATCCTACTTACGTTACGTAAAAAAAGGAGACTATATATGTGTAATTTCAGGGAGAATGCTATTTGGCATAGCAGAAGTTACACAAGATTATAATTACCAGGAAGCTATAAAAAGTAGTTTCTCTTTTCAGACTGTACCGGTAAAATGGCTAAAGCAATTTGAACACCCCATTTATCTTAACAGTTCTCAAACCAAAACGTTTGTTCGTCTCAACGAAGGATCCAGATGGAGTACCTTACTTACCTTACTTAGAGAAAACGGGTTTTATTTCGGGAAAGAAGAACTGGTAAATAATAAGATTATCAAACCAAAGAATTTCTCATTTATAACTTTTCATCAATCATTTTCCTATGAAGATTTTATAGAAGGCATCAAGCCGGTTTTAGCGGATTCAGAAGATGAAGGTTCCGAAAAGTTACAGTATGAAATAGTACCCGGAATATTTTATCAGGCGTGTGAAAAAGCGGTGCAGTTGGCTGGATATGAAACACTCCAGGATTGCCTGTCAGATTCCAGAATAAACAGACAAAAAAGATTTAAAGATACACAGGAGTATTATCTGATTATTGATGAACTGAACCGAGGAAATGTTGCTTCTATCTTCGGGGAACTGATCACACTAATAGAAGATGATAAACGTCTGGGTACAAGTTCTGAAATAATCACTTCGCTACCTTATTCGAAAAGTTTGTTTGGCGTTCCGCTAAATTTAAGAATTGTGGCAACAATGAATACGGCCGACAGAAGTATTGAAGCATTGGATACAGCTTTGAGAAGACGGTTTTCATTTGAAGAAGTATTACCAGATCCTACATTACTGAAAACTGAAATGAAAGATCTTGATATCAACCTTCAGCAGCTATTGGAAATCATTAACAATAGGCTAGAGAAATTATTAAACCGGGATCATACGATAGGACATGCCTTTCTTATAAAGATAGTTGATATAAAAGAGCTAAGGCAAGTATTTAGCAATAAAATTATACCCCTATTACAAGAATATTTTTATAATGATTATGCTAAAATCGGACTGGTCATAGGAGCTGATTTTCTGGAAATTAAAAAAAACAAGGCTGTATTTATGAAAATAGGAACTTACGACAGCTCTGATATCGAAGATAAAACAGTGTATACTCTTAAAAACCTGGATACGATTGACGATTTGGAGTTCCAAAATATGGTAAGACGTATATATGAGTAAGAGCAATACTATTACTATTTTTGAATATGAAAGATTGAACGTTGGTGAGAAAGGCTTTAACCAATACCACTTTAATGCGTTGGTAAAATTTAATGATCTGCATGGCGGTAAGTACTTTACAATAGGTTTTAATAAAATAACATTCAAGTCTTATGTAGGTGTTTTACAGGTGGGCAGTAAAGTCATTGAAATTCTTCCCAAGGCAGACGATAGATCTTCCGGGGAGCAATCCAGATCAAAGTGGCAAGCTGCTTTGCTAAGAATGCTACAAATGGCCGGATATATTAAGTTGAACGAAACTGAATCTGCTTCCCAAAGCATAACAAGGCGGAATTTGCTGGATATTTATTTGTATGCTTTTATAAAAGAGGTAGAACGTTTAATCCATTTAGGATTGGTCAAGAAATACCGTCAAAATATAGGAAATGAAAAAGTACTGAAAGGACGTTTGCTGTTATCTAAACATATCCAACATAACATGGTTCATAAAGAAAGGTTTTATACGGAACACATAGTTTACGATTGTAACAACAAGTACAATAGCATCTTAAAAACGGCATTGAAGATTGTTAAAAATTGTTCTTCTGATATATCAATAAAACAAACTGTTTCCCAACAACTTATTTATTTCACTGATATTGACAGTTGGCGAGGCTCCGTTTCTGAACTGGACAAGTTGAACTTTGATCGCAAAACAGAACAGTATCAAGATGCAATATCTTTGGCTAAATTAATCATAGGAAACTATTGCCCTGATTTTTCTGCTGGAAATCAGCATATATTGGCTTTTTTATTTGACATGAATAAATTGTTTGAAAATTATATATTCAAATGTCTTAAAAAATATGAAAACTCTTTACCTGAGCCAAATCTTTCAGTTAGAAGACAATGCAAACAAAAATTCTGGGGAGACAAAACAATCAGACCAGATATTATAATAAGTTATCAAACTAAAGAGAAAGCTTTAAACAATTTTGTTGTAGATACAAAATGGAAAGTGATAGATGAAGATACTCCATCAGACAATGATTTGAAGCAGATGTTCGTTTATAATTTCCAGTTTAAGGCTCATAAATCCTTACTGTTTTATCCTAAAACCAATCAATCGAATAAAGGAATAACACATTACGAAATATCAGAATTTGCGAAAGATATAAATCATGGATGCGAACTGTATTTTGCTGAACTGTTTGATGAAGAAGAGAATTTGAACGATAAATTTGCCTATGATTTTATATTGAATAATATTCTATATGGATTACCCTAAAAATTGGTTCATTTTAAGATTCTGGAAAGATTCTGTCAACCAATCCATAAGGGTTTTCATTTGTTGAAAATCAATGAAAAATTCATTTTGTATATAATGCTGACTTCCATATCGAAAGGTTGTACCTTCAGAGTCAAAGGCATTGAATGTAAAAATAATATTCTTAAACCACTCCGGACATTTTATCTTATATTTCTTCTTGATGTAAATTTCAAATTTTTCAAATAAGGGGACTAATTTATGTCCGTTTTTCTTGTCTTCCTTCATATCATAGCCTATTGCATCCTTTAAAAACAATTCTGTCGCATGCCGATAGTTGTAGATAGCTGGACAAAAGACATCAGATATCTCTTCATTTTTGAGTGCTATATCTACCAACTTATCTCCTGCTTGTTTATATGAATTAGCTAAATAAAATCTGTCACCTATCTCAGAAATACCACTAAATAAAACACCATGCTTCCATGTCTCATCCATTTTATTATTTGGTTCAAGAACGAAGGGGCTTGTTTGTAATATTAAACTATCAATAAGTTCATTATCATAATGTTCATCAGAATTTAGCCCTATTTTAATACATTCGATATCTGGATTATCTTCCCAGTAATAATAAATATAAGCGAATACACGTATATCCTCTATTTCAAATATCCGTTCATTACCTTTGGGCGGGGTCGCTCCAGAGCTTTAATATTCGGAAAATATATATATCCGTTTCTTTATACTTTCTTTCGTAACATTAAAAAGTTTAGCAACAGAAGATACTGTATATTTCTCACTAGCCATATAAAATCACAGTTTAGAATAATAACAAATTTATTATAAGTCCACTGAAGATTAATACTCTACAATTATTAACCGCTCCAAATCTTCTAAAAAATGTTTCGAGATTTGTTCGGCTTCGGCTACATCTCCAAACAATAATACACAGAAAACAAGGAGCTCTGAATAAATTTCATAAGAGGTATTATCAAGAGATTAATAAACGAAAAATCCTAACTGCTAGTTAGGATTTTGAATTGTTATATTTTTTAAAATCAAATTTAAAGTTTATTAATTCTTTTGGCTCAATATTCAAAGCAATTGATAACTTTAAAAGTGTTTTGATAGTTAGATTGATTTTACCTTGTTCATATTTATTTACATCGCTTGAGTCAATACCAGTTAAAAACTCAATATCATGCAGGGTTTGCTTATTAATATCCCTTATTTCCGTAATCCTTTTTCCAAGCTCAGTTAAAAACTCTTCGCTAATATCCATTTTTAATGATTTAAAGCTAAAATCCTGACTTTTCTAAAATTTCCTTTGGGGATATATCCCTAAATTGGAAATAATTTAATATATTTGTGACATACGTTACAGAAAATGTAACTTTGCGATACTTCAAAGAATTATAGAAGCTATTGCTTAGAAACTCGTATCAGGAAATCGCCAATTTTCAAAATGCAACGAGAAGATAAGTAAAGTAGCTCACGACCTAGGCGTGGGCTCACTTTCGGAGTCTGTTGCAAGGTGTTTGGCGATACCTCTGATTCAGATGTTGATGTAGTGAGCCTACGCCTAGATTTATTTCGGTAGTATTCTAATATACATTACAATCTAAGCCCGCTTCCTAAAAATAGTATCAGACTACACGATACAATAGGAAGGTACAACCTATTGCGGCTTTCAATAGCTCACACGGGACAAAGATTCATTCATATTAAATTCTTTCCGGTGCCTTGCGGTCACTGCTTACAGAACCTCACCAGTCCTTTTTCATACCAAAGGGCATCAGGAAAGTTTTAGTTTAAAATGAATCAAAAAAACTACTCAACTTAAAAATTCAGAAGAAAGAAAAAAGCCCCTTCCCATGCAGTTTGGACACTTACGGGAAAGAGCGGAGTTCAGTAATTAATCTTTAAAAATTAAAAACCTTTACAAATCTATGAAAAATTCCTATTATCATATAGGAGGTATTTTCTTTGGCCTTATGCTGACCGCTGTCAGCACTCAATCAAAAGCCCAAACACGCACAATTTCCGGTACCGTTACCACATCCGGCAAACCCCTTTCAGGAGTGTTGATCTCCCAAGAAGGCAGTGACCAGGTAACCATGACCGCTAATAATGGAACCTATACCATAAGGGTTTCAGCAGAAAATCCCATCCTATTGTTCAGACACCCTGATTATGCAGAAGAAAAAATCACACTCACCAATCAGACCGTCTTTAATATCAGCTTAGAACAAAAAGTAAAGGGAATCGAAGAAGTTATTCTCAACGCAGGCTACTACAAGGTCATAGACAAAGAAAGCACCGGTAGTATCGCCAGAGTTTCAGCAAAAGACATTGAAAACCAACCTGTCAACAACGTCCTTTCAGCATTGCAAGGACGTATGCCGGGAGTAAGCATTACCCAGAATTCAAGTGTTCCCGGAGGAGGCTTTGATGTGCAGATCAGGGGAAGAAACAGTTTAAGAAGCTATGCCACCACAGGATCTGACGGCAATAAGCCGCTATATATTGTAGATGGCGTCCCATTGCCTCAGATCAATGATTTCAACACGGGGATGGCAAGTACGATATTGCCGTACAGCGAAACGAGTCCTTTAAATTCCATCAATCCGGACGATATCGAATCCCTGGAAGTATTGAAGGATGCGGACGCCACCGCCATCTATGGAAGTAAGGGAGCCAATGGTGTTATCCTGATCACTACCAAAAAAGGCAAAAGAGAAAGAACGGAGGTCAATCTCAGAACAAGTTACGGCATCGGCGAAATGACCAACTTGCCCAAGATGATGAATCTTGAAGAATATACCGCCATGCGTAAAATAGCCTTTAAAAATGATGGCGTTGCCGTTCCTGCCAATGCCTACGATATTAATGGCGTATGGAATCCCAGTAAATATACAGACTGGCAGAAATACTTTGTCGGCAACCGGGCTGAATATTCAGACGTACAGGTCGGCGTATCGGGTGGAAGTGGGAGTACACAGTTTTCCGTGACCGGCGGTCACAACGAAGAGACTACCGTTTTCCCCGGCAGTTACCGCTACAAAAGAAACAATCTTGCGGTAAGCTTCAATCACACCAGTGAAGACCGTAAATTCCAGATTGCTTTCAACGGCACAGGTTCTTTGCAAAGCAATATCCTGCCGCCTACGGATTTTAATCTGGTCTATGCTGCCCTGGCACCCAATGCCCCTGACCTTTATATGCCCAATGGGATGATCAACTGGGAAAACAATACGTTTACCAATCCCATGGGTCCCGCTACGCAGACCTATTCGGTCAGCACAAAAACTTTAAATGCAAATATTAATATAAGCTATAACATTGGGAAAGGGTTTACCGTAAACGTAAACAGTGGTTACAGTACTTACAATACCAATGACCAGAAGATTTTTCCCAAGACAACGTATAACCCGTCCAGCAATATCGGCAGCAGCAACTCTTCTATAAGA
>DBLQ01000027.1:50687-64614 GCA_002297505.1 Flavobacteriales bacterium UBA720 | reverse complement strand
TTTCTATCTCCTCGCGTGGTTCAATTTTTCCTGTCGCCATCACTTTGTCGTCCAGGTTTTGGATTGTTGGTTTTCTTGTCAGGAATACTTCATTCTCCTTAGAATTGGATTTGACGAGATAACCGATTCCGCCCACCACGGCAAGCACAAAGATCAATCCCAGAATGATGGAAAGCACTTTTTTGACTGTCAATTTTTTCTTCTTTTCCATTATGTAGAAATATAGTTTTTTTTTAATTTTTTGATTAATCGTTTTATTCCGTTCTCAATGCTTCGATAGGCCTTATTTTTACTGCCCGCTGTGCCGGAATAAGACCGATGATGAGGCCGAGGACAATCATAATTCCCATTGCTGTAAACACATTGCTGTAATCCACGGTCGGATTGTAAAATGGAAATGCGTCATTGTTCATTGTGGCAATATTGAGGATCATCAGCAGAAAAATCCCGCCCAGAAATCCTAAAAGTCCCGAGGATAGCGTGATTACCACACTTTCAAGAAGAATCTGATTTCGCACCTCCGCCGGCTTGGCGCCCAGTGCTCTCCGGATGCCGATTTCCTTGGTTCTCTCTTTTACGGTGATGAGCAGGATGTTGGAAATCGCAATAACTCCTGCCAGAATGGTTAAAGTCCCGACAATTATTGTGAGCAGCTGCATTCCGGTGAGAAAACCTGTCAGTTTCTTGAATTCTTTAGCCAGGTTGAAACTTCCGAAAGCATTGGTATCTTCCGGCGAAACGTGATTGATTTTTTTCAATTCGTCTTTTACATTTTTTTCAATTAAGGATACATCCGCATTGGGCTTGCCCACAATAGCGAGAAAACCAACTTTGTCACCTTCGTTATACAACCCGGAATAGGTGGAAAACGGGATGTAAGCAGAGCGGTCATTCTCCATGCCGCCACCTTTTCCGACGCGGAAAACGCCTACGACACTGAAGAAAATACCTTTAAGACTTACTGATTTCCCAATCGGGTTTTCGTTCTTTTTAGCATCGAATAAATTCTTGTAAACCTCCTCGCCTATGACGATAACATTCTTCTTACCACTGATATCGGCATCATTAATATACCTTCCAAACAGTAATTTTTTCTTGGAAATCTGATTACCCACAGGAAAATCCCCAGTGATCATGTACGTATTTTTTTTACCGTTTCGCGAGATCTGGTCGCCTGGAGTTCCGAAGTTGCCGCGGACACTCTGTGGCGAAATGTAATCAATTTCCGGGATTTTGCTCTGCAGATAATCGATATCCTTAAGATGCAGACTCATCGCTCTACCTTTTGGGAAACCCTCGTACGGAATATTGGTGCTCTGCGACCATAGAAAAATAGAGTTGGTAGCAAACCCGGAAAACAATTTATTAAAACCATTCTCCATTCCCTTCGCGGCACCCAGAAGACTGACATACAGAAACATACCCCAGCCCACGCCTATCATCGTGAGGAAGGTCCTGAGCTTATTATTCCGAAGCGAATAATAAATCTCCTGCCAGGTATCTCTTTTAAACAGTATATTCACGTCTTGTTTTTATGATTGATAATTGATAATTGATAATTGATAATTGATTACTTATTTAAAACGGATTGCTATTATTATTTTAAAAACATTTATCACTAAAACTCTCGAACTCTCTAACTCAGCAACTCTCCCACTCATCACTCCGCTCTCAAGGCTTCAATCGGTTTGATCTTCGAGGCTCTGTATGCCGGGACAAATCCTGCAATGGTTCCCGAAAGTACGAGACAGAAAAACGCAGCGGCAATCAGTCCCCATCCTACAGAAGGTTCGGTAATGAAATAGTCCTCCAGCCGGTTGCCGATCAGTTTGAGAGCCAAAACCCCGAGCCCGACACCAATCAATCCGGAAATAACCGTGATCACAATACTTTCCTGTAAAATCAGCGCCACAATGCCTCTTGGCTTGGCACCGATCGCCTTCCGCACTCCGATTTCCTTGGTTCTTTCCTTAACGATATAAACCATGATATTACTGATGCCGATGATCCCCGCCAGCAAAGTTCCCAGTCCGATAAATCCCACTACAGCAGTAATAACAAAAAGGAATGCAAAAGAATCTTTGGTATTCACGGCATTATTATTCACGAAAATTCCTTGTTGGTCATCCGGAGAGATCTGGTGTCTCTTGCGGATGGTTTTTTCGATTTCTTTTCCGTATTCCACAGCTTGGTCCGGCGTCATTTTCTGATTGTAAGACAACATAATGGTGCTGATGGTATCCGAACTTTTTTTCATCTGCTGCAATGTGGAAAGCGGGACCGAGATATGCCGCTCGTCCCAGTCGCCACCGGGATCTTCGAACACGCCTACGACTTTGAACATCGTTCCGTTGATCTCCAGATCTTTACCAATCGGGTTTCCGTCGCGGATCAGATCCCGCCAGACCATTCGTCCTATCGAGGCCACATTCTGCTTTCTCTGATTATCCAGCTGGTTGATATAGCGGCCGTCTATCATGGTCCGGTTTTCCAGAAACTTCTCATCTCCCAGGACACCGTTGATCTGGTAATTTCCGCTTTCCTTGCCATACTTCACGGTGAGATTAGTCGTATATCTTGGTGAGCCGTATTCTATTTTATCACCACTCTCTTTCTCAACAGCTTCAAAATCATTATTGTTAAATGAAATCTGTCTGTCCGACTGAAGTCCGGCGTAAGGAAGGGTTGTCTTTCCGGCAAAAACCATAATCAGATTGGTAGCATCGCGCATAAATGCTTTTGAAAATGAATTGTTAAGTCCATTCCCAATCCCAAATAATACTATGAAAATGAAAAGTCCCAAGGCCACCGTAAAACCGGAAAGCACCGTCCGCAATACATTACTGCGAATGGAACTGAATATCTCCTGCCAGCGGTCTAGGTCAAACATACTTTAGTTTTTGGTTGGAAGCTTGATGCAGGATGATGGGTGTTTCCTGCTTTTCGCTTTTATTTTACTTTTAATTTCTACTCTATCGCTTCGGTCATCCGACTTCCGGCATCCAGCTATAATACAATCTGATTGATGAATTCGTCGCTTTCTATTCTGCCGTCTCGGAGGACGACGTTTCTTTTTGTTTGGGCGGCAACATCGTTCTCGTGGGTCACCACAACAATGGTTTTCCCCTCGTTGTTGATGTCCTGCAGCAGCTTCATAATATCATGCGTAGTCTTGGAATCCAGAGCGCCGGTCGGTTCATCGGCGAGAATTAGTTTCGGATCTGTGATGAGTGCTCTTGCAATGGCAATTCTCTGCTTCTGCCCTCCGGACAGTTCACTGGGAAGGTGTTCTGCCCACTGTCTCAAACCTACTTTTTCCAGATATTCTTCTGCTTTTTTGGTTCGTTCTTTTCTGGAAACATTTTGATAATAAAGAGGCAGCGCCACGTTTTCCAACGCGGTTTTATAATTAATCAAATTGAAGGACTGAAAAATAAAACCGAGGAAACGACTTCTGTATTCCGCCGCTTTGACTTCTGTGAGATGCTTGATGGGAAATCCGTCCAGCTCGTAAATCCCGGAATCGGCCTCGTCCAGAATCCCGATGATGTTCAGCAATGTTGATTTTCCGGAGCCGGAACTGCCCATAATGGAAACAAACTCACCCTGCTGAATGTTCAGGTTGATGCCTTTCAGGACGTGAAGTTTGCTTTTTCCCGTATCGTAAGATTTGTTGAGGTCTTCAATTTTCAGAATCGACATTTTCCGGTTTTAGGATATAAGTAAACGAGATGTGGGAAATGTTACACGGGTTTGTTAAAAATAATCGACAGCCTGGGGTTAATGATTTCCGGTGTCTGCAGATACATGTCAAGTTGTTTTTATCGCAAAGATTTTTTAAGAATTAAGATTTTAAAAGCATTGTTTCTTTTTAAGATGCCAATGAATTGATTGTGAAAGCTATATTAGTGTAAAAATATTATCTGTAAGTAAATATCAGGTTTTTTTTCTTCGCAAAGATTTTTAAGAATTAAGATTTTAAAAGCGTTGTTTCATTTTAAGATGCCAAAGAAATCAATGAATTGATTGGTGAAGCTTATGTTAGCGTATAACAAATATTACAGACCCTTTTAAAACGCTTCCAGAAGGTGCAGAACTGCTACTTACCGGTTTAAAATGTACATAACTAGCGTTTAAGCCTTGGTTGGAGTATATAAGATCGGTTCGAATCGGTTTTAACCCTGGCAATGCAGGTTTAATATGACATTCGGTAGGTTTAAGACATTACCTAGCTGGTTTAAGGCGTGGTAAAGGTAGGTTTGTAACCTAGGGAAGCAGGTTTAAAATCATAGCCGGCAGGTCTTAAGCTTTCATGACATGATTGTTGTCCCATCCTGACAAAGTTGGAACGTCCTGGAGGCGCCAGCGCGTGAGGGCGGAGGGCATTGTCGGAGCTCCTGCGCCCAAGCGCAGAGCGACTGCCCGCAGACCGACCCTGTTTTTGCGCTGGCATCGGGAAGGGAAAACAGGGGCACGCCCAATTTTTTTTCCAGACGCCGTAACAATTTCAGATTTCTATTGTCTTATTGGGTATAATTTCTTTTTATGTTCAGGAAAGTATTTTGCATTGCGCTTTTGTCAGTCGGAGTTTTGGGATTTTCTCAGAAAAAATGGACCATTCAGGAATGTGTGGACTATGCCATTAAAAATAACCTGCAGGTGCAGGCACAGGCTTATAACAGAGATGTGCAGACGAAAAATCTGGATATGGCCAAAAGGGAATACCTGCCAGCGGTCTCCGGACAGATCAACAATAATGCGAACTTCGGACAATCTCTGGTGGGCACCACCAGTATCCGCAATGACAGCTACTACAACGGAGCCAGCGTGGGCGCGAGCATGCTGATCTTCAACAACGGCAGGCTGGAGAAAAACATCCGTAAAACAGGTTTTGATGTGGAAGCGAGCCTTCAGGACATTGAGACTATTAAAAATAATATTGCTCTGCAGATTGCCCAACAGTATCTGAACGTAATGCTGAACAGGGAAATCAAAAAAATCTCTGAAAGCGCAATGGATAATGCACAGAGGCTCTACGACCGCGCAAAAATCACGACCGACGTGGGAACCACAGCTCAAACCGTTTTGGCCGAAGCGACAGCTTCTCTTGCCAGAGAAAAGCAGAATGTGAAGACCGCCCAGATCAATGTAGACAAAGCCCTTTTTGCGATGGCTCAGCTGCTGCAGTTACCAGACTACAGAACGTTTGATGTCGTTGATATTCCTGTGCCGGACGAACTGACGCCTCAAATTGAATCTGTGGAAGATGTTCTTAATATTGCTTATCAAAATCAGCCTGTCGTAAAAGCGGCAGAGAGCAGAATCAAATCTGCAGAAGCACAGACCGAAGTGGTGAAAACCAACTTCTGGCCTACTGTTACTGCAACTGCTGGCATTGGAAGTTTTTACAATAATCTCCTGAATAAAAACACGCTGGGCTACCAGCTGGATCCTGTTACCGGCGCACGGACACCTATTACGGAGCGAAACTATTTTCAGCAGTACAGTGATAATTTTGGTCAGCAGCTGAGCTTATCGGCCAATATCCCGATTTTCAACAAAGGCATCACGAAGCTGCAGGTGGAGCAGACCAAAATTAATGAGTCTATTGCCAAGAACAACCTGGAGCAACAGAAATTCCAGCTGAAACAGGATATCCAGCAGGCGCAATTCAATGCTGATTCTAATTATGAAATTTATCTGGCTGCTGTGGAAGCGGAAAGAAGCACTCTATTGGCCTTAGATTTTGCGGAGAAAAGCTACGCAGCCGGACGCTCTACAATATATGATGTTACGATTGCCCGAAATAATTATGTGAATGCGCAAGGCTCCGTGGCACAGGCCAAATATAATTACCTGTTCAGCATCAAGGTTCTGGATTTTTATGCGGGGCGCGGGATTAATTTGTAATTTATCTCAACGCAAAATCACAAGTTTTTAAATTAATAATATTCTAAAAGTCGCAAAGTCAATCTCTGCGACTTTTTTGCATTAAACAATCAAAATTTTGCCTTTGCATTAATGTCTCAATTTTCTTATCTTTGAGATATGCAGATTTTTGGAAAAGATTTACTTCGAGACATTAAAAAAGCTGAATTGCTGGGTGAGAATGCGCATAAAATCTATTCTCCGCCCTATCGTCCTCTGTTTAGTTATGAAGATATCCTGACCCGTAATCCGAAATTTGCAGCTGTAAATATTCTTCTCTATCTCAAAGATAATGAATGGCACTTCCCTTTGATTGTCAGAAGCGTGAATGAAAACGACCGTCATAGCGGACAAATCTCATTGCCAGGCGGAAAAAAAGAAAATGACGACCCGGATTTTGCTTATACCGCCAGACGTGAAACTTCGGAAGAATTAGGACTTGACGAACATTACGTGAGAATTATCCGCGAGATGTCCCCGATTTATATTCCGCCAAGCAATTTTTATGTGCACTCTTTTGTCTCCTATACCAAGAAAAATCCGGAATTCTTCTTGCAGGAAACAGAAGCCGTGGAACTGATTGAATTCCCAATTTCATCTTTATTAAATCTCCCACACCAACCTAAAATGATGACGCTGCCTTCCACAAAAGGTTACGAAGTCCCAGTCATTGATTTCAATGGTTACATCATTTGGGGCGCTACATCAATGATCCTGAGCGAGTTCAGTAACTTATTAAAAAATGTTTAATTTTGCAGTAATTTCACGACCTCAGAAATTATAATAAGATATCAATGGCAAAAAAAAATATTTTCACCGATTCTTTTGGAAATATCTACATCCTGAAACGGATTATTATTTTTATTCTGGGATTAGTCTCTTACAGAAGATTCAACGGTTTTAATAAGCTGAAAATTTCCGGCACGGAAAACCTTTCGGATTTGCCAGACAGCAACGTACTTTTCGTATCCAATCATCAGACCTATTTTGCGGATGTTGCAGCAATGTATCACGCATTTTGTGCTGTAAATAACGGCTATCACAACACGATAAAAAACCCGGTTTATCTTCTCAATCCGAAAGTAGATTTCTACTATGTGGCGGCGGAAGAAACAATGAATAAAGGGATTTTGGCAAGAATTTTTAAAATTGCCGGCGCTGTGACCGTAAAAAGAACCTGGAGAGCTGAAGGCCAAAATGTGAACAGAATGGTGGACCTTACCGAGGTTGAAAATATTATGAAAGCTTTGGATAACGGTTGGGTGATCACATTTCCGCAGGGAACGACTTCTGCTTATGCACAAGGAAGAAAAGGAACGGCAAAGCTCATCAAAAATCAGAGACCGATCGTAATCCCGATTAAAATCAACGGATTTCGAAGGGCTTTTGACAAGAAAGGACTGAAAATCAAAGTCACTGGTGTTAAGCCAACTATGGAATTCAAACCAGCTTTGGACATCGATTATGACAATGAATCGGCGAATCAAATTCTTGACAAGATTATGCACGCCATTGAACAGACACCGGAACACAACCTGCTCCACGACTACGATGTCAAACAGAAAGAGATTAAATCTCAATCCTAATATCAAGCTACCTCTGGGTAGCTTTTTTTACAGATGAAATAAGGTCTTTACACCGCTGGTCGCAATTTCCAGGCCCACACAGAAAATAAGGAAGGCAAAAATCCGGTTGGCGATATTCTGACCGTTATTGCCCAATCTGTCTACCATTTTCTTGGTATTGTTATAGAAAAAATACACCATCGCACACATTATTAAAATTGCCAGCAGAATGGCGCTGGTGTTGATGAGATAATTTTCCCAATTGCTATCCGCACTGTGTGCACTCAAAGTGAAAAGTACGGAAATCGTCCCCGCGCCTGTAGTGATTGGGAATGTGAGCGGATAAAAAAGCTGGTTCTTCACAGATGAAGTTGCAACATTCTGACTGTCGTCAATTTCTTTGTCCGGATCTTCCTGCTGATCGGCGGACAGGGATTCCCAACCCATTTTACAAATCAGAATACCTCCAGCCAGCTGAATCACAGGAATGGAAATCCCAAAGAGTTCCAAAACCCAGTGCCCTGCAAAGAGCGATACAATGCAGATTGAGAAGGCGTAAACGGTAATCTTATTGACCGCAATTTTCCTGTCATTTTCGGAAAGTCTGGCCAGATAAGGGTTGATGATCAGGGCAGAGCCAATGGGATTGACTACCGGAAAAAGGGCAATCAGACCAATAAACAGAAGGTGCAAAAAATTATGTAGATGTTCCAAAATCAAGCGTGTTTTTGTTCATTAAAAATAAATCATTTTTATAAATCCTGAAACACAATAAGCCAAAAAAAACGAGCCGAAGCCCGTTTTGATATCTTGAGAAGAATTGAACCTAAGAAATGCTCGGAACCTGAACGTTTTCGTTCGCATCTTTTTCATAATCAATTCCGTCCAGCTCGAAACCGAAAAGGTTGAAGAATTCCTTTCTGTAGCCTTCGATATCGCTGATGTCAGAAAGATTTTCGGTAGAAGTCTGTTCCCAAAGTTTGGCCACTTCCGCCTGCACATCATCTGCCATTTCCCAGTCATCCACGCGGATTCTGCCTGCTTCGTCCAAAGCTACTTCACCGCTTTCCGTATACAATCTGTCGGCGAACAATCGCTGCATCTGCTCAATGGTTCCCTCGTGTGTGCCTTTGGCTTTCATCACTTTATAAAGCAGGGAAATATATAACGGAACAACAGGAATCGCTGAACTGGACTGCGTTACCAAAGCCTTGTTCACAGAAACATAAGACACACCGTTGACATCTTTTAACAAATCATTCAGAACAGGAACAGTGGCTTCCAAATCATTTTTAGCCTGGCCAATAGTTCCATTTCTGTAAATCGGGAAAGTCAGTTCCGGGCCAATGTAAGAGTAAGCTACAGTCTTGACACCGTCTGCCAAAACGCCGGCAGCCTTCAAATCTTCTATCCAGAATTTCCAGTCTTCGCCACCCATTACTGCAATCGTATTCGCAATATCTTCCTCATTTTCAACAGGATTAATCGTGATATCCGAAACCACTCCGGTGTGGAAATCTACCGTTTTGTTCGTAAATGGCTGCCCAATTGGTTTCAGAACAGATGCATAAGCTACACCGGTTTTAGGATGCGTTCTTCTGGGAGACGCTAAGCTGTACACTACCAAATCTACCTGGCCAAGATCTTTCTTGATCAACCCAATGGTTTCTTTTTTGACTTCGTCGGAAAATGCATCGCCATTGATACTTTTGGCGTACAGTCCGGCTGCGTGTGCTTCTTTCTCAAAGGCCGCAGAATTATACCAGCCTGCAGTTCCCATTTTGCCTTCAGACGCTGGTTTCTCGAAGAAAACACCAATCGTCGATGCGCCTGAACCGAAAGCAGCAGCGATTCTGGAAGACAAACCGAAGCCTGTAGACGCACCAATCACTAAAACTTTCTTCGGTCCGTTTTTGATTTCGCCTTTCGACTTTACATATTCTATCTGGTTTTTTACAGCCTGGTGCGCACCGTCCGGATGCGCAGTCAAACAAATAAATCCTCTTGTTCTAGGTTGAATAATCATTGTTGAAATTATTTTTAGCATTGCAAATTAAAGAAATTTGAGCCAATAATTAAGAATTATCTCTTAAAAAGCATTTCCTGTATTTCTAATTTTTGAGTGTTAGTAAGGCTTTCCATAAGCTGATATATTTATTTTGCGCAATCGATTGCACGAATCATTATTTTATTTAATTTTACCCGAAAGCTTTCCATTCAGTGGACTTTGCACCAGACAATAATCATTGACGATTTTATTTTTTATTGTCTTCAATAATTTTAAATATAAACTATATAAAAATGAAAAAACTACTAGTAGGCCTTGCGTTTTCTGTTGCAGCGATGATATCTGCTCAGAAAAATGATATCCAGTATTACATTGACAAAGCACCGTTCAAATTCGGGGAAATGGTTTTGCCTGCGATTCCACAGAAGGATTATAACTTCAAGGATTTTGGAGGCGTTGGCGACGGAAAAACGCTGAACACGAAAGCATTCGAAAAAGCGATTTCTACCATTGCTCAAAATGGCGGCGGGAGATTAATTGTTCCAGCCGGAACCTGGCTGACAGGGCCAATCGAACTGAAAAGCAAAATCGATTTTCACGTGGAAGAAGGCGCCATAGTGCACTTCACCAATGATGTGAAGCAGTTCCCAATCAGAGAATCATCGCCCGGGAAATTTGAAGTGACAGCGCCGATCTGGGGAAATAACCTAAAAGACGTTTCTTTCACCGGAAAAGGAATTTTTGATGGCGCAGGCGAGGCCTGGAGACCTGTGAAGAAATTCAAGACGACCGATGCGCAATGGAAAGATCTGTTAAGCAAAAAAGGAAGCGTTCTCAGCGACGACGGAAAAATCTGGTGGCCGAGTGCTGAAGCCAAAAATGGCGAAGAACTGGCAAAAGTCATCACAAAAACACCCGGCGCCACAATCGATATGTACAAGCAGATTCATCATTTTCTGAGACCAATGATGTTTACTTTATCCAAAGTCACGAATCTTTTGATCGACGGACCAACGTTCCGGAACTCGCCGAAGTTTGTTATCAATCCGAAACAAATTACCAATCTGGTGATAAGAAATACCACGGTTTATAATCCGAAATGGGCGCAAAATGGTGACGGCATCGATATTAGCGCATCAAAAAATGTGATCATCTACAACACTAAAGTTAACGCCGGAGACGATGGAATCTGTATGAAATCCAGCGGAACACCGAAAAATGGAGAAGCAAACTTACAAAATGTCATCATCGCTGAATGTACTGTGAATGAAGGTCACGGCGGTTTTGTAATCGGAAGTAACACGGACGGTGGAATGAAAAATATCTACGTCACCAACTGTACTTTTGATGGCACCGACATTGGCATCCGTGTGAAGAGCAACTCCGGAAGAGGCGGCGATGTGAGCCAGATCTTCATCGAGAATATCGAGATGAAGAATATTGTGAAAGAAGCGGTTTTGTTTGATACTTTCTACGCAGATGCGCCAGTTGGAAGCACCAAAGAAAGCGAAGCGGCGCAACATTCCGGTGACAAGGTTCCTTATTTTCACGATTTTTATGTTAACGATGTGAACTGCGCTTCGTCCGAAACGGCTTTCAGCTTTACAGGTCTTCCTGAAAAATTAATCGAAAATCTTTATTTCAAAAATGTGAATATCACGAGTAAGAAAGGCATCGTTGGCAAGAATGCGCAGAATATCGTTTTTGAGAATGTTAAAATCAATAATTCAAAAGATTATAAAATCGACAGCGGCTTGAAGCAAGCGATTGTTGTGAAGTAAATTATTCCTCGCTAATTTGGCGACTTTTGCATTTTCATCAGCCTAATCTGTAAAATCTGCGACGTAAAAATATTATAAGCCCTTTTGGATGTTTAAAATCCGGAAGGGTTTTTATTTTATGGTAATTGAAAAGTCTTCGTTCAGTATGAGAACGCCTTCTTCCTGTTCGCCTGTAAAACCTTTTAGTTTAGACGTTTTACTTTTCAGAATCAAATCCTGAAGTTGTTTTTCTGATAGTTTTTTTCCGAATATCTCGAAGGGAACTTTGAAGGCGCAATCTTTGTAATCTGAACATCCAACGGCAGTTTTTCCTTTCATCAGATGGTTTGCTTTACATTTCGGACATTGGGTGTCTTCCCAGATGATTTCTGTTTTGACTCTTGGTGTTTTTACTTTTGCAGCTTCTTTCTTCTCTTCCTGGAAGGCGATCACTTTTGATTTTCCGTTGACCACTTTGTTCGTTAAATCCGTTACCATTTCTATCAATTCTTCCTTGAACTGATTGGCTTCATATTCACCTTTTTCGATTTTTCGGAGTTTGGATTCCCATTCTCCGGTAAGTTCCGGACTTTTGAGAAGTTCGTCTTCTATTGTATCAATCAATTCGATTCCGGTGGCTGTGGCGATGAGATTTTTTCTTTTCTTCTCGATGTATTTTCTTTTAAAAAGCGTCTCGATGATGTTGGCGCGTGTGGATGGTCTTCCGATGCCGTTATTTTTCAGCATTTCGCGCAGTTCATCATCTTCTACCTGTTTGCCTGCCGTTTCCATTGCCCTCAGCAAAGTTGCTTCTGTGTAAGGCTTTGGCGGTGAAGTTTTTCCCTGATGAATTAATGGCTCGTGAACTCCTTTTTCTCCTGCAACAAATTCGGGAATCGTCTGTTCTTCGTCCTTATCTTTTTCGTCCTTTTCTTCTTTTTTATCTTTATCATAAACTGCCCGCCAGCCAGGCTCCAGGATTTGTTTCCCTGAAGCTTTAAAAGGAATAGCTTCTACTTTACCTTCTACCAAAGTGTTTGATATTTTACATTCTGGATAAAAAACTGCGATGAACCTTCTCGCTACCAAATCATAAACCAGCTTTTCTTCTCTCGTAAGATTAGATGAGGGCGGGATTTCCGTCGGAATAATCGCGTGGTGGTCTGTTACTTTGGTATCATCAAAAACAGCTTTTGTTTTTGGGATGGGATTTGAAAGTAAAGGAGCGATCAAGTCTGAATAAATCGTCATACTTTTTAGTATCCCGCCCATTTTCGGGTAAAGATTTTCTGATAAGTAAGTGGTATCTACTCTTGGGTACGTGGTATGCTTTTTCTCGTAAAGACTTTGAATATAATTCAGCGTATGTTCTGCAGAAAATCCGAATTTCTTGTTTGCTTCCACCTGAAGACCTGTTAAATCGAATAGTCTAGGATTCTTTTCTTTGCCTTCTTTGATTTCAAAAGAAACGATTTCGAAGTCATTTTTTTTGAGATATTCCAGTCCTTTTTCGGCTTTTTCTAAAGTTTTTAATCTATCGATGGTTGCGCTGAAAAGCACATCTCTGTATTTGGTTTTGAGTTCCCAATATTCTTCCTGCGTGAAGGCTTCGATCTCTTTCTGGCGCTGTACGAGCATTGCAAGCGTGGGTGTCTGGACGCGTCCGATGGATAGTACACCTTTATTCCCACCAAATCTTTTGGTGAACAATCTTGTGGCATTGATTCCCAAAAGCCAATCGCCGATGGCTCTTGCATTACCTGCCAAATAGAGGTTTTTATAATCTTCTGCGGGTTTCAGATTATCAAAACCTTCTCTGATGGCATCTTCTGTTAGAGAAGAGATCCAAAGACGCTTCATTGGTTTGTTGCATTTGGCTTTCTGAAGCACCCAACGCTGGATGAGTTCTCCCTCCTGCCCTGCATCACCACAATTAATGACCTCATCGCACTGCTGAACCAGTTTTTCTATGGTTTGAAACTGCTTTTCGACGCCATTATTGGGAATAAGTTTGATGCCAAATTGTTTTGGGATAATGGGAAGGAAGATTAAGTCCCAGGATTTGTAATGTTCGGCGTAATCGTGCGGTTCTTTCAGCGTACAAAGATGACCAAATGTCCAGGTAACGCAGTAGCCGTTGCCTTCCATATAACCGCTTTTGGGCGTAGTGGCACCCAACACTTTGGCAATATCACGTGCAACGCTGGGCTTTTCGGCAATACAAAGTTTCATTGGAATTAATCAATTTTCGATTTTGAGAAGGAAGCAAAGTTGGGGAAAAATTTAAAATCAGAAAAGTTGTTTTTTAATAAATAAAGCGAAGGCGAAGATATCCACGGATTGTTCCGGATCATTATCTCTATAATCAAGGGCAACGATTGGTATCAACGGTCTTAAAACAAAAGCATTGAACATCCCATACATTTTCTGCAAGAAAAACAGAGTCTTATACAGATTATGAAAGTCTGTATTTATTTTGAAAGCTGTCTATTCTGTTCTGACAATGATCTGTCTGACTGTAAAAACCGTCTTGTTGATTTTAAGAATTGCCTTGTTGATCTTGAAAACTGTCTTGTTGATTTAAAAAATCGCCTTGTTGATTTTGAAAATTGTCTTGTTGATTTTGAGAACTGTCTTGTTGATTTTGAAAGTTGTCTTGTTGATGT
>DBLQ01000027.1:49316-50481 GCA_002297505.1 Flavobacteriales bacterium UBA720 | reverse complement strand
AAACTGTCTTGTTGATTTTGTAAATTGTGTATTCTATTTTACATCAAAAAAGATCCTTCTTAACGTCAGGCGTTATGAAGGGTCTTTAAGAAAATAATAATAAGAAATTTTATAGTCCGGCCTCGAAAACTTTGAGAAGTTCTGTTTGCTGGATGACATCGTTTTTGCTGTTGATGAGATTATAATTCGCCTGAAGCCAGTTGTTCCGCACCACGAAAAAAGTGTAGGCGTCCATCAGGCCTTCTTTGTATTTTTCTTCGGATTTCTGGAAAGACAATCTTTGATTCTCGAAATTAGCTTCCAAAAGGTTGTATTTTTCCTGGGCATTCAGGAACTGAGCTTTGATGGCGTTGATGCTTTGCGTGAGACTGTTAATCACAATATCCCTGTCGTAATTGGAATTGATGACATTCAGTTTGGCAATCTCGACATTGTTTTTGACCTGCAGCCTGTTGAAAACCGGAATATTGAGTCCGAATCCTAACTGCTGGTTTTTGTTGGTTTTAATTTGATCTGAGAAGTTGGCAGGAGCCGGCTGTCCCAGGACTTTGTTGTAAAAGCTGGACCACGTGTAAGAACCGTTCAGTGTAGGCAGATAGGCGGATTTTGCAAGCTCAACACTTTTCTGCTGCGCTTTGATTTCTGCCAAAGTGGTCTGATAAGCGGGATTTTTTTCCAGAAGATTTTGAATCAAATCAGCATCGTTAAAATTGGTATCCGCCAAATCCTCCCCGGCCATTGCGAAATCCAAAGTGTCTTTTGTGATGGCGAGCGCATTGAGCAGGTTGATCTTTGACAGATCCCGTTGGTTTTTTGCTGAGACCCACTGTTCCTGCATGGTACCGAGATTGGCTTTGATGTCATAGATATCACTTTTCGGTCGATTCCCGATTTCGACTTCTTTTTCGGTCCGTTTTATCTGGTCCTGGATGCCTGCCAGCTGGGTCTGCAAAACATCCAGCCAGCTTTTGCTGTTCTGGTATGCGAAAAACGTCTGGATGACATTCATTTTGACCTCGTTCTGCGCCTGCTTCATTCTGAACGTAGACGTTTCCTTATTAATTTTGGACAAAGCGATGTTAATGTAATTTCTCCAGTTCATTAATTCCCAATTTGCCTGTGCATAGAGATTATCCGTTTGTGTATTGATGGCTTCGCGCTGGTT
>DBLQ01000027.1:48989-49235 GCA_002297505.1 Flavobacteriales bacterium UBA720 | reverse complement strand
CGCGCTGGTTATTCTGCTGGTTGATTCCGTTTCCGAAATTATAATTGTGATTAACTCCCGCATCAACGGAAGGTAGCAGCATACCTTTGGCGGCTGCAATCTGGCGGTCGTTTTTTTGGATGTTAACCGCAGACTGTTTCACCAAAGGATGACTGGCTGCGGCAAAATCCAGGCATTGCTGTAGTGTCCAACTCTGCTGAGCGGGGAGTAGATTGATGAGTAGTATGAAGAATAGTTTTTTCATTT
>DBLQ01000027.1:11060-48841 GCA_002297505.1 Flavobacteriales bacterium UBA720 | reverse complement strand
TTTAAACCTTCAAGGTTTTTGAAACCTTGAAGGTTTGTGTTTCAGTTTTTAGGATAAGGAATCGCTTTGTCCAATTCTATCGGATTGTAATAATTTTTGATGCTCTGCTGGATGAATTTTCTCTTCTGGTCCAGCTGTTCCTGGGTTGTGATTTTCTCTCCTCCAATAATCACTTTTCCACCCGTTTTCAGATTATTTCGCATCTCGGCAACCGGGTCGTTGTAATAATCGAGTTTTACTTTTTGGAACTGTTTCCGCGTGACTTTCACGGGCTGATTCCCATAGTGCGTTTCCAGAAAGTTGGTGGTCACAAAAGTATCGGGCAGGTTGATGCTTTTCGACAATGTGTAGGTGTAATCGCCTTTATCATCCCGCAATTCGAAAATCAATCCTGGCAACCCTCTGAATTTGTAAGGACCTTCCTGGAAAGGAATGGCGGAACAAAACCAGGCTGTCCAATGCCTGCCTCCGAAATCTGTGGTAGCTTTTTGTAAGGTATATTCAGCGCTTTTTTTGGTTTCTTTATCGATTTTCCAGTTCATTTCATCTTTGGAATCGATGACAAAATAATCGAACATGCTGTCGTGAAACGCTCTGTTCTCATCAGAACCCGTTTTACGGACGATGAGTTGGTCTGCCTGCGTGTTGGTCTGCCAGTTCTCTCCGGTTTTTTTGCTGATGGAATCATTTTTAAGAAAATCGTAGTCGTAGAATTTGGTGTAATCTTTATCGATGTCCAGTACCATATTCATCTTGATGGGTTTGTCCTGGATTTTCATCTCCATTTCGTAGATAAAACGGTTGGTCTGTGCGGAGAAGAGACTGATTATTAGGAGGAAGAATAGTTTTTTCATTTTTAATTGTTAATTGTTGGGTGATGGGTGTTGGGTGATGGATGTTGGATGTTGGATGTTGGATGTTGGATTATAGAAATCTAATTCAGTCTTTGAAAACATCCTGCATCCATCATCCAACCCCTCGCTTATTCGTATTTAAGGTAATTGACAAGGTTGATTTTTGTGGCGCGGAAGGCTTTGAAACTTACGACGGTAAAGGTTAGAATCAATAATAAAAATAAACTCAAAACGTATGGCCAAAGCGGCATATCGATGCGGTAAGCGAAATCCTTGAGCCATTCGTTCATTGCATAATAGGCCAAAGGCATACTGATGAGAACCGCGATTACGCCAATGAGTAAAAACCTTTTCGTTAAGTCCCAGACAATCGTTTTTTCGTCGGCGCCAAGCGTTTTTTTGATGGCCACATCTTTGAGTTTTTGCTCAATCAGCAATGATGATAATGCGAATAATCCTAACAGCGCAATGACGAGAACCACAACGTTTAACACGGTAAAAAGCGTCTGCTGTTTTTGGAATTTCTCATACGTTTTGGCGAACTGTTTGTCGATAAATTCAAATTCGTAAGGATAGCCAGGCTCTGCTTTGGTGGTCCAAAATTCTTTGATACGTTCCAAGGTTCCATTGACATCATTCCTGGAAATTTTAATTTGTAGGTTGCTCATATTATTTTTTACCCAATTTCTGTCGTAATTGAAGTAAACAATCGGCATCACGGCTTGTTCCACACCGGCATAGTTGACATCCTTCACCACGCCCAGGATTTTATACTTTTTCTTACCGTCCCAGCCGGTGAAAATTTCTTTTCCCACAGCAGTTGTCGGATTGTAACCCAGTTTTCCGGCAAAAGTTTCGTTGACAACAGCGCCATTAATCGTATCGGAAGCGTTTTTCCAATTCAAGTCTCTTCCGGAAATCAACTTAACTTTATAAAACCTCAAGAAATTTTCATCAATTCCGCCCAGCATCGTCTGGAAAGTTTTGGTCGTATCCGTAGACAGTTTTACAACTGATGCATTGGCAGTACCGCTTCCTATAGAATTAACAGAACCCGTGATGTCCGTCACACCGGGGATTCTTGCCAGTTCCGCTTTCAGTCTTCTATATTTATTGACATTGAAATTATTTTCCCAATTGGCTTTTTTGAAATTAATTTGAATAGCCTGATCGCCTTTGAAACCTAAATCCTTATTCATCATATAACTGACCTGCGTATGGATGATCAATGAGCAGATGATGAAAAATGATGAGATAATCAATTGCAAAGTCAGGATAGAATTTCTCAACCAAACGCCACTTTTGCTTCTTGCAAAATTACCTTTCAGGGTATTAATTGGTTTGAAATTCGAAAGATAAAGGGCCGGAATCAGTCCTGAAATCAGAGAAAAAATAACCAGCAACAATCCTGAGTAGATAAAAATCCCGGGATCATTGAGTTTGATTTGTTTGTCAAGGAAATTATTGAAATTTGGCAGCAATAATTCGACCATCGCGAAAGCCACAATGTATGCAACGAAACCAAGCATAAAAGTCTCCAATAAAAACTGCAAAACTAATTCTACTTTCGAGCTTCCGGCCACTTTTCTAACGCCGACTTCTTTCGCTCTTTGTGATGCCTGTGCAGTTTTGAGATTGATCAGATTAATTCCTGACAATGCTAAAATCAAAACGGATAATCCGAGGAGAATCATAATCGATTTTTTATCCCCTTTATTGATTCCATCACTCTTAGCATCCAATTTCATTTTGCTGATTGGTGTCAGATAAACCGTTGTGGAATTTTTCTTGTCAAGGGTATAGCCATACTTTTTTGAAGAAATTTCTTCCTCTTCCTGCATCTCTTTTGACAATTTATTTTCCAGCGCTTTGATGTCCGTCCCTGGTTTTACTTTGAAGAAACCATTGTAGCTGTAGCTGGTCCATTGGTCTTTGGATTGTTCCAGATAAGGATTCCTGTAAATAAAACCTGGTCTGAACACAGTATTTCCCTGAGGAAGTTTGTAAATCGCGGTTACTACATAATCCCTGTCATTAGAATCGTTTTTAATAGACTTTCCAATGGCATCAAGATAATCATCACCAAAAATCAACCGAGCTGTTTCCAGCGACAAAGCAATTTTCACGTTATCCGACAAAGCATTCTCAAAATTGCCAGCCACCTTCTCCCACTGAAAAATTCTGAAAAAGGAATCTACCGAAGCGGTTCCGGAGACATACGCCGAATGACCACCAAAACTAAGTTTCTGCTTTCCCCAGTCGTTGAGAATCGTGGCCTCTTCTATCTCGGAAAATTTCTCCTTCGAGACAAAAATCTCGGGATAGCTGGAGCTGGACATTATACCAAAGGCAGCATTACCATTTTCCACGAAATAGATATTCTCCTTATCCGGAATCCATTGTTCATAAGATTTCTCGTCCTGCCAATGGATGAAAATCTGCAGGAAAACGCACAGTCCGACGCTCAATCCTAAAATATTGATTACGGTGGAAAGCCAGTTTTTCCGGTAGTTGATGAATGCTATTTTGAGCCAGTTTTTTAACATAGTTGATAGTTATTAGTTGTCAGTTGTTAGTTGATGGTTGATGGTTGATAGTTTTTTGGATCAGGAAATAGTAATTTCTATCAACTATCAACCGTCAACCATCAACAAAATTTTTACTCAAAGTTTTTTGCGTCTGCTTTTTCGAAAACATCTTTTCTCTGGGAAGAATGTTCTTCGCTGAAAATCTCGCCGTCTTTCATATTCACGATTCTGGAAGCGTAACCTGCATCGTAGCTAGAGTGCGTCACCATTGCAATCGTAGAGCCTTCTCTGTGAAGTTCTGCAAGGAGATTCATCACTTCATTTCCGTTGGAGCTGTCCAGGTTTCCGGTTGGCTCATCGGCAAGGATTAATTTTGGTCTGGTGACAAGCGCTCTTGCCACGGCTGCTCTCTGTTGCTGACCGCCGGAAAGCTGCTGTGGATAATGTTTGGCACGGTGAGCGATGTTGATTTTCTCCATAATCTCCTCCACTCTTCTTTTTCTTTCTGAGGAAGAAATGCCATTGTAGATCAACGGTAATTCGATGTTTTCGTAAACCGTGAGTTCGTCAATCAGATTAAAATTCTGGAAAATAAAGCCGATATTTTTCTTTCTGATGTCCGATTTTTTCTTTTCAGAAGTTCCGATAGTTTCCACCGATTCAAACTGGTAAGAACCTGAAGAAGCGCTGTCCAAAAGCCCAAGAATATTAAGAAAAGTAGATTTTCCACAACCTGAAGGTCCCATTATCGCAACGAATTCGCCTTCTTTGATTTGGAGGCTTACATTGTTGAGCGCATTGGTTTGGACTTCTTCGGTTTTATAGACTTTTGAAAGGTTGGTGATGTTTATCATTGTAGTATATTTTTAAGTTGATTGATTGTTTGATTACTGTTTCCAGTTTTTTACCGTGTAGTTCAGACTTTTATTTTTATCCACAGACAAAGAAACATCTTTTCCTTCTTCGATGCCGTCGATTTTCGCTTCGGTTTCCCAACTTCCTTTAGTGAATTTGAATCTCAAATCGGGATAAGATGTGAAGGTGATTTGTCTCGTAGTTTCATTAATTTTTTTGAGTTTAATTTTTTGAGGATTCCAACTTCCAATGCTTGACTGATTGCCTGTGATGTAAACGTCACCGCTGTTTTCGGGAACAGTTACCATTAAATTAACTTCGTATTTTTCATTGGGTAAACCCAATTTTGTTCTCACTTTTTCAACACTGGTTTCATCCAAAACATCTAGCAATTCAGGGACAAAATCTTTAAACGATTGATATTTTTTACGGTTGTTTTCATATACTTCCATTTTCTTTTCAAATTCAGGAATCAGAACAAAGGAATAGTCATTCATATGTTGTTTTCGTAAATTTTCAGCCAATTTCTGATTGCCATCAGCCAGCGCAATTCTTATTTCGCCGGTTCTCACGATATGTTCGCCTACACAGGACGGCCAATAAGAATAACCGTGCATCGCCATCTTATCAACAAGAGCCTCAGACATCAGATTACTGCTCCTGTTAATCCTGTCTTCATATTGTCCCAAATGTTGGTTGACAAACGAATGCCCGAACTCGTGCGTGATTAAAAAGTTGAGCGTTTCCGGATGATCGAAACCAAATTCTTTATAATCCCTGATATTATTTTTCTTTTCCAGCGGAAGATAAGGACTGCTGATCATATTGGCAATCTGCCCTTTGTCAGACTTAATCATTGGGCCGTTGCCGTGCCAGAAGACCGGGATATTAGGCATAATATCCAACGGATTAATCCAGAATCTGTACGCCAGAAACTTCTCACCATAATATTGCTCCATTTTAGCCATATAGCCAGCCGGAATATTTTTTCTTACCTCCTTCTTTGCACCTTCTAAAAAACGGTTTTGGTCTTTGAAGAATTTCCCCAGATTTCTTTCGATGTAAAACTCTCTCAACTGTTCAGCGAATTTTTCCACTGCTTCTTTCTTTGCACTATCATTTTCCTCAATCTGGTAAGCATAACCTTTTGCAGGAAAAATATTGTGCTTCAGTAAAACCCGATAAGTCAAATCCTGTTGCTGGCCGGCAACCTGCAGATAATCCTGCATCGCTTTGATGATTTTCGAATTATCATATTTTTCCATTTCCCTGTTCGCCAAATCAGCCAAAGGCAAATGACCGATGTCCGCTTTCCCGTCGATGTAGAAAAGTCTTCCCTGATGTTTCGCTACAATATATTCGACAATGGAATACGTGGCAATATTGGGATTGAATTCCACCTCCACTTTTGATTGAGATTTCAGATTCACCGCCAATAAAAACATCATCAAAGTCAAAATGCTTTTATTAATCATCATCAAGGTCTTCATTTAATCTGAGTTTTCTAAGTTTATAGTTTATTATTTTAAATTGAATCGATTGTTCCTCCAGAACTTCTGCTTGCAGAGAATTTAATTCCAGACAATGTTTTATATCTGATTTTAGCTAAAGAACTTGCAGAAGCGGTTAATTCTTTTGAAACACTCAAAGTTATCGATGATGTCGCACTTGCAGTTGCTATTGCAGTTTGAATATTCATATTTTTGGCATCCACAGAACTTGCACTATCCACATTGATTTTTGCATTATCTGCAGAACCGCTGATTTTTATCACACTCGCAGAATTAGCATCAATATTCAGATTCTTTGTATTGATTTTTCCTGAAAATCCACCTGCACTATCGGTGTTGATGTTAACCGTTGAAGCTTTTGAATCCGCAACAATTCTTCCGCTTCCATTGCTTTCAAAAGTTTGTTCAGCAGTTTCAAAAAGGCTTTTCACTTTTATAGAAGAGGCATTTCCGGCTTCTGCTTTTACAAGGTCTTTTGCATAAACAACCACTTTTGTATCGGCATTCTGAAGCGAAACATTAGGTTTGTATTGGATGTAAAGCGTTTTATTTTTCACTTCGATTTTAAGTTCTGACAAATGCGTGCTTGTCGCAACCGCTTTTTCTTCGTCTGACTTTACAATTTCAACTTCAATGGCCTGGGAAGTTTTCACAGCATTGAATGAACTCAAATTAAAAGTCTTTGTTTCTGATTTCTGAATCCCATTCGAAAAATCATTTCCTTTCAATGTTGTTGTGGACACAAAAAGTCCGATAATCATTGTTATTAATAGTAATAATAGTTTTTGCATTGTTATATTTTTTAGTTTTATTTAATAATCAGTCTCTGACTGTTATTTTTGAATATCTAATAATTCATATTTTTTCAATTCAGAATAATCCGAAGTAATGACAGACTCGCCTTGCTTCAGTCCGGAAACCACTTCATAATACAGAGGATTTTCTCTTCCCAGACTGATGTTTCGCTTTTCAGCTTTGTTATTTTTCACTACAAAAATCCATTTTCCATTCGTGTCTTTGTAGAAATTCCCTTTCGGAATCATCATACTTTGCGTATCGGCAGATAATTTCAGTTTCACTCCGAAAGTCATCCCGATTTTCAGGGTTGAAATTTTTGCATCAATGAAATTCAGTTCCACAGAAAACTGTCCGTCTTTCACTTCCGGAAGAATCTTCGTGATGATAACTTCATATTCTTTTCCGTTGTTGTCAAGCGTTCCTTTGATTCCGTTCGTTAATTTATTAATATAATATTCATCCACTTTTGCGACCAACTTGTAACCGCCCATCAAATCTATTTTCCCAATGCTTTCGCCGCTTGTCAGATTCTGTCCGAGAGAAATATTGAAGGAAGATAACCGTCCCGAAGCCGGCGACATAATCAGGAAATTATTTTTGTTGGAACGAAGAATATTCAAACTTTTTTCCATTTGATTAATCGAATTATTGATTGCAGAGAACTGTGAATTTCTTGAAAGCTTTTCATTGGAAGCTCCTTTTTCTACAATTTGTTTTCTGTCTTTCTGATAATTCAGATTTTGTAAAGCAATATCATAATCCGTTTTCTTTCCGATTTCCGCATCGTACAATCTTTTCTGAAGATTAAAAGTCTGCAACGCCGTATTATAATCATTCTGAGACTGCAACAATTCCTTTGACTGACTGAACTCCTGATTTTTCAGTTCCAAGAGCGAACTTCTCATCTGGCTGATCTGCTGCATAATTCCCGTTTCCTGATTCAGATAATTGAATTCCGTATTCGGATTGTAAACTCTTGCGATGGGCTGTCCTTTCGTCAGCATTTGTCCGTCTTCCGCAAAAATTTCTTTTACCGCGCCACCTTCTAAAACATTCACCAGAGAAGAATTAAGAGATTGCGTCTGCGCCGTTACCATCAACATATCTTCGAATTTTCCATTTGTCACTTCATCAATCGTAATATCTTCTGACTTTACATTATACGTTTTTTTCTGATTCAAAAAATACCATCCGAAAACCGAAATGCCCAAAGCAGAAACAACGATAATCGAGATTAATTTCAGTTTAGATTTCTTTTTTACTATTTTCGTATCCATAAATTGGCGATAAGTTATTTATCTACAGACTATTACACAATGCAGATGCCACAAATTTATAATCTTGTAACACTCTGTAAATGTGATTAAATATCAATTTACCAATTTTAAAACTGTTCACTATCGGACACTTTTTGTACGGAAACGGACATATTAATTATAAATGATGAATTATTAATTGTAAATGATAATTTCATACGACAAAATTTACAAAGGATTAATACAAACTATGGCTAAAAAAATAAAAAACACAGAAACTTCCGATAATCAAATAGAATTTTCGAACGAAAAATTGTTAACGGATTTATCCCACTTAATAGAGCAAAGTCGCCAACAGGTGGCAATGCAAGCCAACAGCACCCTAACGATTTTGTTTTGGCAGGTTGGTAAACGTATCAATGATGATGTTCTGCAAAACCAACGTGCAGAATATGGAAAACAAATTGTGCCGACAGTATCGGCACAATTGGAGAATCTATATGGACGAAATTTCGTAGAGAAAAAATGTACGTAGAATGATGCAGTTTGCAGAAGTTTTTTCGGATCTGCAAATTGTCGTTACACTGTCACGACAATTAACGTGGTCTCATTTTTTAGTTTTAATTCCTTTAAAATCAGTTGAAGCTAAACAATTTTATGCACAATTAGCTATTAAGGAAACATTTGGCGTAAGAGAACTCCGCAAACAAATCGCCAACAAAGCTTTTGAACGAACTGAAATTGCCAATCTACAATCATCTCAAAAAGAAAACTTCCCTATCAATACTTTCAAAGATCCGTATTTGTTGGATTTCCTTGGGTTACAAAATGATTATTTAGAAAAAGATATTGAAACAGCCATTCTTCACGACTTGGAAAAATTCATCTTAGAATTAGGAAAAGGATTTGCTTTTGTGGAGCGTCAAAAAAGAATGATTATCGATGGAGAAGATTTCTATCTTGACCTTTTGTTTTATCATCGCTCATTAAAAAGGTTGGTTGCCATCGAATTAAAATTGGGGAAATTTCAGGCAAAATATAAAGGACAGATGGAATTATATCTGAAATGGCTCAATAAAAACGAAAAGCAGGAAGGCGAAGAAACCCCGATTGGACTAATACTTTGTGCAGAAAGCAGTAAAGAACAGGTCGAACTTTTAGAAATGCACAAAGACGGAATTATGGTTGCAGAATATTGGACAGAATTACCTCCGAAAAAAGAACTCGAAAGAAAGTTACATTTAGCTTTAATAGAAGCAAAAGAACGCTTTGAACGAAAGAAATTAATGTAACTGTAATAGACTTAAAGCTTGGCTTGTTTACTTAAAAAAACTATTTATGAAATATTTAAAATTACTTTTCTTGATTTTACCATTCTTTGGATTGGGACAGCAAATTATCTCAAAAGATGTCTATAATTTTTGGAATGCTTATGATAAAATCATTCAGGAAAAGGATCAGGATAATCAAATCAATTTAATCAAAACCTTATATATTGATAAGGCAACTCCGGGATTGGCTGGAATTATGAAGGCAAGAAATTATTCCGCAGAAGAATATGTTTTTGCAATCAATAATTATCCGAAATTCTGGAAATCAATTCGTGAAAATACACTCAAATCAAATCAATTTTCAAAACAGATAGAAAACGGAGTTGATCAACTTAAAATTATTTATCCGGAATTAAAGCCAGTCAACACTTATTTTGAAATTGGAATTTTGAGAACAGGAGGAACTACAATTGATGGAATGTTATTGATTGGAAGTGAAAATGCTCTTGCCGACAAATCTGTTATTACAGAAGAATTTGATGATAAGTACCCTTACTTAAGAAGCTATTTTGATACAAATCCCATCAATGATGTTGTATTTTTAAATATCCACGAATACATTCATACTCAACAGAAAGAAACCATTGGAAATACCCTTTTATCACAAACAATAATGGAAGGTGTAGCCGAATTTTTAGCTGAAATTGCTTTAAAAACAAAATCGCCCAATCCTCAAATTGAATTTGGATATAAAAATGAAGAAAAGATAAAACTTGAATTCGAAAAAGAAATGTTTTCGCCCAACATTTATAATTGGATTATGAATTCGCCTAATAATCAGTTTGGGATGCGAGATTTGGGATATTTTGTAGGTTATGCAATCTGCAGAAAATATTACGAGCAATCGAAAGACAAGAAAACTGCAGTAAAAGAAATGATTCAGCTTGATTATAATAATGAAAATGAGCTCGTTAATTTTGTTGAAAAGACAAATTATTTTTCGAAGAAATTAGATTTCTATAAGAAAGAATTTGAAAAAAGTCAGCCAAAAATTCTTTCAATTTCTCAGATTGAAAATGGCAGTAAAAATGTAAAACCTGGAATTGTACAATATTCTATCAATTTTTCTCAGGAAATGGACACCAATTTCAGAGGCTTTGATTATGGACCATTGGGCGAACAGGCAATTTATAAATTCAAAAAACTAATTGGTTGGAGCAACAACAATAAAACTTTAACTATCGAAATAGAGGTTGCACCTAACAAAAAGTATCAGGTTACCATACAAGGAAAAGGAGGATTTAGGAATAAAGATGGAGTTTTTGCAAAGACCTATCTTTTCGAATTTGAAACTGGAGCAGAATAATTATACTAAACTAAAAATGCGAAAAAAAGAAGCTCATATTTTAATTGTGGATGATGACGAAGATATTTTGTTTTCGGCGAGAGTCTGGCTCAAGAAGTTTTTTACGGAAGTCAGCTGTCTCAGTCAACCCAAAAATATTCTGAAATTTTTATCCGAACAGCAAGTGGATGCGGTTCTTCTGGATATGAATTTCCGGAAAGGTTTTGAAAACGGACAGGATGGATTGTACTGGATGCAGGAAATCAAAACGCTGGAACCTCAACTTCCGATTATCTTGATGACGGCTTACGGCGAAGTCGAATTAGCCGTTGAAGCCCTGAAAAATGGTGCTTCCGATTTTATTCTAAAACCCTGGAATAACGAAAAACTATACGCTTCCGTAAATTTGGCTGTCGATATTTCCCGAAAAAATAAGAAGCTGAATCAATGGGAAAATGTCAGCATCAAAACCAATCAATATCAGTTGGAAACTCAATCGGCAGCAATGAGGGAAGTAATGGATCAGATTGCCCGGGTTTCTGCAACCGATGCCAATGTTTTGCTTTTGGGCGAAAACGGAACCGGAAAATATGTTTTGGCAGAACACATTCACGAATTGTCGGAAAGGAAGAATCAGCCTTTTGTTCATATCGATTTGGGAAGTCTTTCGGAAAATCTTTTTGAATCGGAATTATTCGGTTATAAAAAAGGAGCGTTTACGGATGCGCATCAGGATTATGCCGGAAAAATCGAAAATGCCGAAAACGGAACCGTTTTCCTTGATGAGATCGGAAATCTTCCGCTTCATCTCCAAACTAAATTGTTGAGTTTGATTCAAAACAGAAAACTTTCGAGAATCGGAGAAAGCAAAGAACGATTGTTGGATGTGAGATTCATTTTTGCCACCAATGAAAATCTTAAAAAAGCCGTTGCTGAGAACCGTTTCCGAAAGGATTTGTATTACAGAATCAATACGGTGGAATTGAATATTCCGAGTTTGAGAGAACGGATTGAAGATATTTCAAGTTTAGCTGATTATTTTTTAGAAAAATACAAACAGAAATACCATAAACCTGATTTGATTTTAAATGAAGTTTTAATTTCAGAATTAACGCATTACTCGTGGCCCGGAAACATCCGTGAGCTCGACCATTGCATCGAAAGAAGCGTAATTCTTTCCAACGAGAAAAATCTTAAATTGCTGATGCCCCAAGATGAAGAATCAGAAAATACAATTGTTAATCTGAACATCGAAGAAATGGAAGAAATCCTGATTAAAAAAGCATTGAAAAAGCATCGGGGAAATATTTCTTTGGCGGCTGAAGATCTAGGATTGTCGAGAGCGGCGTTATACAGAAGAATGGAGAAATTTAGCTTATAAAGCTGGATGTTTGGTGATGGATGTTTTTATATTAGATTAAAAATAATTTCCGAATTGCAAAACATCAGACTTCCATCATCCATCATCCAACAAAATTAAAATGAAAAAACAACAAATATTCTGGATTATATTTATTCTATTGGCAATTGTCTGCGGAATTGTTGCATTTGATTTTTATTCTCAAAATAAATGGATCAACTGCATTTTGTTTTCGTTGGTATGTTTGGCTTGTGTTATTTTGGCTCAGACTTCGGCTTTGTCATACATTCAGAAGACCGACAAACTGCTTTTGGCGATTCAGAAAAAGGATTTTTCATTGTTTCCAAAAACTGAGGAAAACGGTCTGGTTGATAATGCTGTGAAATTGTATTATCAAAGCAAAGAAGAGCATCTTTCGTTATCATCTTACAAACTATTGTATGAGGAAATTTTGAATCAACTCGAAATAGGTTTGATGATTTTGTCAAAGAAAAATGATGATTGGGAAGTTTTTTATGTGAATCCTATTTTTCTTGAAATTTTAGAAATCCCGAAGTATAATTCGTGGAATCTTTACGAAAATAAGGCGCCCGACTTCTACCAAATCATCAAACAAACGAATTACGAAAACTCTCAGGAATTTTTTGATATTTCGATTAATGAAAATACAAAACAATCGTTTTCATTAAGGACGAAAAAAGTTCAGAATGTAAAAAACCGCTTTTGCATCATCAGTTTAGAATCGGTTCAGAAAATTATTGAACAAAAAGAAAAATTAGCCTGGAATAACCTGATGAAAGTAATTTCTCACGAACTTCTGAACACGTTGACGCCTGTCAACAGCTTGATTCAAAATTTGGAATACATTGCCAATCAGGAAATTATCGAAAAGGAAGATCAGCAGGATATGAAGGAAAGTCTGATGATTATCAATTCAAAATCAAAACAATTACTGAATTTTGTGGATGATTACCGACAGGTTGCCGAACTTCCGAAACCGGTTTTCAAAATGATTTCGCTGACGAATATCGTAGAATCTGCGCTCCTTTTCCTGAAACCTGAATTTGAAAAAAATCACATTAAGATGATTAATTCTTTAGAAAATCAAACCATTTGGGCTGACCAGAAAATGATTGAAAGATGCTTAATCAATCTTTATCTCAATGCGATTTACGCTGTTTCCGATAATGTTGAACGAACGATAAAAACCGAAATCAAAACTCAGAACAAACGTATTATTTTAAGTGTTGAAGATAATGGAACCGGAATCTCAAAGGAAATTCAGGATAAGATTTTTCTTCCTTTTTTCACGACGAGAAGCAACGGTTCCGGAATTGGTCTCACCCTCAGTAAAAGTATTATCGAAGCGCATAAAGGTTACCTGAATTATAAACCTTTGGAACAGGGAAGCCGGTTTGAGATTTGGTTTGTGGAGTGACAGAGGAGACAAGATTAAAGTAGAAAGAAATAGGCACCATTATGAAGATAAAAAACAATGCTGGCGAAACAGTAGAATTTGAAATTTCGAAACTGGAAAACTCGTTGCGAAACTCCGGAGCGGATGAAAATACTGTACAGAAAGTCTTGGAAACGGTTATGCCCAAATGTTATGAAGGCATCACCACCGGCGAATTGTACCGAATGGCTTTTGAGGAATTGAAGAAAATCTCAAATTCCATTGCAGCGAGATACAGTTTGAAAAAAGCGTTGCTGGAGTTAGGACCTGCAGGATTTTATTTCGAACAGTGGATTGCCAGGGTTTTTCAAAATATCGGTTATAAAACCGAAACGGGGCAACTCATAAAAGGCCATTCGGTAACTCATGAAGCGGATGTGATTGCCAAGAAAGGCGACAAAACCTATTGGGTAGAATGCAAATTCCGGAATGCAGAGGACACGAAAATCTCCGTCACCACGCCGATGTACGTTTTATCCAGAATCAAAGACATATCAAATATTCAATACAAGCTCTTCGGAATCCAAACCAAATTTACAGACGGCTGGCTCATTACCAATACCTATTTCACCAAGGATTCTGTCGCTTTTTCAGAATATTATGGCCTCAGACTGTTGTCCTGGGATTATCCGAAAGATAAGAACATCAAAAGTTTGGTAGATCAAAACGCCTTATATCCAATCACTTGCCTCACCACTTTGGACGAAAAACAGAAGCAAAAATTGCTGGAGAAAAAATGTATTCTGGTGAAAGAATTAGTGGAGAATCAAAATTTATTAAATGTTTTGGAACTCGATCCACAAAATAAATCAGAAGTTCTGAAGGAAGCCAAAGAATTGATGAATAACAAAATATCAGAATAAAACCGTCTCGTTATTTTTTAACGAGACGGTCTTAATATCTATATTCTAATCAGTTTATTATCTTTAAGTCTCAATGACTATTTCCCCTTCTGCGGCGGATAATTAGCCATAATATCGGCCACAATCTGCGGAATTTGTTTTTGTTTAGACTTCGGAGAATCTACGGAAAGTCCGCTTCCAATACCTTGCCATACCAATTTTTGAGTTTTGGCATCAACAATATCTATGATGATGGTTCCGCTGTTATAATTGTTCGTCCAGGTGTTTCCCATCCCGAAGCCACCACCCCAGCCCCAGGGTCGTCCCCAGCCCCAGCCCATTCCGCCGCCGTAAGACGTCGTAATGTCCTGCACTTTTTTATGAGACGCTTTTACATTCACAATCAGATCCGGATTTTGTCCGGATGTCAAAGCTTTCGCCTGCAATTGTTTTGACAATTCATTCAGCACACGGTCTTTGTCGATGTCATTCAGTTTCAAATCATCTGTTCTCAGCAAATACGTTTTGTAATCCGCAAAATTCGCCGTCGCAGCATAATCAGATCTTACCTGGAAAGGGCTGCAAGAGGTCACTCCAAGAGAGACTGCAGCTAGTAATATGAAGAAATATTTTTTCATAATGTAGATTTTTGTTAATTTTTAGTTTTCTTTATAAAAGTATCCGTCTTTTTATCATAGCCGTACGGGCAATGTCTGCAACCACTTTTGCAGCAATAGCCGCGTTTCAGATGGAATTTTTCCGTAAAAACCTTATAGCCCTGCTCGTTATAATAAAAGTCCTCGTTTTCTTTGATGTCATTTAGTTTCATAAGTTAAAAACTGTACCAAAATTTTTATCTTTGAATTATGATCATTATCGTCTGTCAAAGATTACTCAAAAATACTAATATTTCAGGGATTACATTGTTCCCGTTTATTTTCCTGAAGAAAAGTGAGTATCTGCAGAACAGAATTTTAATCAATCACGAGAAAATCCATATCCGGCAGCAGATGGAATTACTAGTTCTTCCTTTCTACATTTGGTATCTCACAGAATATTATATCAAATATCTAAAATATAGAAATCCCGACCGCGCGTACCGCAACATCAGCTTCGAAAGAGAAGCCTACACCAATGAGCACAACAGCGATTACCTGAAAAGAAGGCAGTTCTGGAGCTTCTTGAAATATATTTGACTCCGATAAATGACAGACAATTGAGATTGGTAACTGCTACCAAAACAGAGTCTATATTACATTTTCAATAAAATAATTTCTCCGAATGGAAAATAATCTAAATTTGCAGAATTATTTTTTCAAGACAACACAAATATGTCGCAAGATAGCAGTGGTCATTTTGACCTCAAAAAACTTTCCTGGGTAGGCGTTCTCGTTTCCCTTGGCATCGTTTTCGGAGATATCGGAACTTCTCCCCTTTACGTGATGAAAGCCATTATCAATGCAGGAAAAGCCGGCGGCATCATCTCGGAAGAATACATTGAAGGCGCTTTGTCCTGTATCATCTGGACCTTGACCTTGCAGACCACCATCAAATATGTCATTATCGCACTCAGAGCGGATAACAAAGGGGAAGGCGGGATTCTGTCGCTTTATTCATTAGTCAAGCGTTTCAAGAAAAAATGGCTTTACATCATTGCCATCATTGGCGCAGCCGCTTTGGTGGCTGACAGTATTATCACACCTTCGCTGACGGTAATGTCGGCTATCGAAGGGCTGGAGCTCGTGACGCACAAGCCGCCTGTGGTGCCTATTACATTGGGCATTCTTATCATTATTTTTGTGGTTCAGCAGTTTGGAACCAGCTTTATTGGTAAATTTTTCGGCCCTGTAATGGTGCTTTGGTTTTTAGTTTTAGGAGGATTTGGTCTTGTTCATCTGATTGAGCATCCGATGATTCTGAAAGCTTTTAATCCTTATTATGCGGTCAAATTGATTTATAATTCACCGAGTGCGATTGTCATTCTTGGCGCTGTTTTTCTTTGTACAACAGGAGCTGAAGCTTTGTACTCAGATTTGGGACATTGCGGTATCAAGAATATCAGGGTAAGTTGGATATTTGTTAAGGCCATGCTGATTCTTAACTATTTGGGACAAGGCGCTTGGTTATTGAGTAATTACCATGAAGTCTTCCGTGGCAAAAATCCATTTTTCGGAATTATGCCGGAGTGGTTTATCATTCCGGGGGTTGTCATTGCCACAGCAGCAGCGATTATCGCCAGTCAGGCCGTCATTACAGGAGCATTTACCATGTTTTCGGAAGCCATGGCACTCAACTTCTGGCCTAATCAGGAAATCGAATATCCATCAGGGATCAAAGGACAGATGTACATCCCGAAAATCAATTGGGGCATTTTGCTGCTTTGTTTTGTGGTGGTGATTTATTTCAAAGAATCCGGAAGAATGGAAGCCGCTTACGGACTTTCTATTACCGTGACAATGCTGATGACTACTATTTTATTGGTATTCTGGTTTCTCAAAACACGAACCAACAAAGTATGGATCGGACTTTTCGCTGTTGTTTATATTTTGATTGAAGGTGGCTTTTTCAGTGCCAACATTATCAAGTTTTTCGAAGGCGGCTGGATGTCCGTTCTCCTTGCAGGATTTATTGGCATCTGTATGTATGCCTGGTATAACGGAAGAATTATCAAAACGACTTTCATTAAATTCGTAAAACTGGAAAAATATATTTCGACCATCAAGGATATGAAACTGGATGAGACGATTCCGAAATACGCGACCAATCTGGCGTTCTTCAGCCGAGCCAAACGTGATGATGAAGTGGAATCTAAAATTATCTATTCCATTATCCGAGCGCAACCTAAACGTGCTGACCATTATTTCATCCTTAACATTGTGAATCAGGAAGATCCTTACACATTCAAATACCATGTAGAGGAAATCCTTCCCGGAACGATTTACAAAATCAGTTTCCTCTTAGGATTCAAAAGAGACCGTAGAATCAACGATTATTTTCAGCAGATCCTGTCCGAAATGATGGAAGACGGCACGATTCCGCCAAGAAGTTCACACCCTTCGCTGAGAGCGCATAATATCCCGCCGGATCTGAAATTTGTGATCATCGACAATGTTTATATTAATGACTTCCTGCTGACCATCAGAGATAAAATTATCCTGAATATCTACAACTTTGTCAAGAAACTGGGAAGCAATGATTTTACAGCGTATGGTGTTGCAAGTCATAACGTTGTGGTGGAGTCCGCGCCGCTTTTGGATCAGAAAATAAAAATCGAAAGGATAGAAAAGGTCGAAAGCAAGCGTTACGACTAATCCGTAAAAATTGTCTATTTTTGTACTATGGACACGAAACAAAAAGAACTTAACGTAGCCACCATTAAAGATGTTCTGAGACAATACCTTCAGGATAAAGGCTTCCGGAACACACCGGAACGCTACACCATTCTGGAGGAAATCTACAACATGGAGCATCACTTTAATGTGGATGACCTGTACCTGCTTATGATGCAGAAAAAGTACCATGTGAGCAAGGCGACAATTTATAATACTATAGAGATTTTCCTGGATGCCGGATTGATTAGAAAGCACCAGTTCGGGGAAAAAACGATGAGCACATCATCTTACGAAAAATCTTATTTTGATAAACAGCATGACCATTTGGTAATTTACAAGCCGGATTCTGACAAGGAAATCGAAGAGATCATCGAGTTTTGCGACCCGAGAATTCAGGGTATCAAAGACTCGATTGAAAAAGCATTCGGCGTAAGCATCGACACTCATTCACTGTACTTCTACGGACACAAGAAGTCTGAAAATTAATGAAGAAATTCTTTTTAGTTGCTCTGCTTCTTGTGGTGGTCAGAGTATTTTCTCAGGTGACGCCAACCCAAAATCAAGGCTTGGTGAAAGACCCTTTTTTTAATAATCAAAACCAGAAAACCGAACCTTCTCAAAAAGTTCAACATAAACATTCTGACACTTTTGGAGTGAAGCCTGATGAATTCGACGGCAATCCGGTATTCTCAGGAAATGTGGTTTTCGAACATCAGGGTTCAGTTTTAACGGCTGACAAAGTTGTATTTTATCAGGCAGAAAATTTCCTAAAAGCCATCGGCAATGTTGTCTTAACGACTACGGATGGCAGCAGAATTACCGCCGAGGAAATGGAATACGATGGCAACACGCAGCGTGGAATTGCCAAAAGAAATGTCGTACTCACAGACCCAAAGCAAACCATCAAAACCGAAACGCTTTATTACGACAAAATCCCGAATACAGCCTATTTCAACACTGGCGGAACGATTTACAGTAATGATGGCAGCGTGATGTACACCAAAGCGGCGACGTATTATCTCAATACGAAGATGATTGATTTTGTGGGGCGTTCTAACATCGAAACCGATAAATACACTATTGTCAGCGACAATATCAAAACGAACCAAAATACTGGTGTCTCCGACTTTTTTGGTCCTACAACCATCCGGAATAAAGAAAATCCACGAAACTACGTCTACACAGAGCTGGGCACGTACAACTCCAAAACCGGCGAATCTTTCCTCAACAAAAATTCCAGGATTCATTATAACGATAAAATCCTCACCGGCGACAAATTGTACTACAACCGGCCTACAGGATTTGGTAAAGGCAATGGCAATGTAATGCTGGACGATCCTCAGCAAAACCGTTTCATCAAAGGCGGCTACGGCGAAATCTACGAAAAGAAAGATTCTGCCATGATTACCGACAAGCCTTATTTCGTAAAGGCTTTTGCCAATGATTCTCTTTACATGTCGGCCGACAGATTCCTGACATTCCAGAGACCGGATTCTGCCAACGCCTTGAAAAAGAAAAGCTTTCTGCGGGGTTACCGCAAAGTGAGAATCTTCAAAAGCAACATGCAGGGTCGTGCGGATTCCTTGAGCTTCAACGAAACAGACGGCGAGATGCACCTGATGCGGAAACCAATTCTCTGGATGGGCGCAAAACAGGTTACGGGAGACGAAATCCGCGTGTACAGCAATCCCGAGAAGGAAATTACAGACTCCATACGCGTGCTTGGAAATGCCTTCGCCATCAGCAAAGCGGACTCGCTGAATATGAAGGACGAGTTCCACCAGATTAAAAGTCGCAATATGATGGTCTATCTCAAGGATAATAACATTGATGTGGCCAAGGCCGTCGGCAATGCGCAGGCTATCACCTATGCAGACGACACCAACGAGAAGACCAAAGAAGTCACCAGAATAGGAGTGGCGCTTTCCACCTGTGGCGAAATTGTCGCCTACTTTATCGAGAAAAAATTAGAGCAGGTCGATTGTAATATCGGGGCGAACACAGACACCTACCCGATGAGCAAAATCTCCCGGGACGAAAGGTTTTTCAAAGATTTTAACTGGAATACCAAGGACCGGCCACAGAAATGGCGCGACATCTTCTTGGATACGCCCAACTATCCGGAAGTGGTCTATGAATCTGACAACTCTCTCTACGAACGGGCAGCCGCCGAACGCAAAAAACTTGAGGAAAAGAACAAACCGAAAACGCCGGTTCGCGTCAAAAAATAACGTAATCTCAATTGACCTAGTTAAAATTTGGGCGCCTTTTCCGTCCTCCACTCCCGCTTTTTTCTGCTATTGCGATAGCCATTGAGTCATTTTAGACACCTTTGACCATCGCAATAGCAGAAAAAGAGCTCCGTTCAGGCCGGGGCGCGCTTCGCCAAGTTGAAATTTTTGACCTGTGATTGACGGATACTCAAAATTTACGACCTTTGCCACATCAGAAAGTTCAAAAATCCCGAAAAAAGATTCATTGATTCTAATTTCTAAAATCTAACTTCTAACATCTTTTTCAAATGAAACAAGATTTCTTTAAATACCAAGCCCAAACCACACCTTATGCTGCAGGTTTCGAGGTGGATAAAGCCGAAGGCAGTTACATCTTCGGAAAAGACGGGCGCGCTTATCTGGATTTTGTAGCCGGCGTTTCGGCCAACACATTGGGACATTCTCATCCAAAAGTGGTGAATGCGATCAAGGAACAAGCCGACAAATATCTGCACGTAATGGTTTACGGTGAATATGCGCAGGAAAAACCCGTTGAATTGTGCAGACTTTTGGCAGAAGCCACACCAGAGCCTTTGGAAGTGACGTATCTCGTCAACTCTGGCGCAGAAGCGATTGACGGCAGTTTGAAGTTGGCAAAACGCTACACTGGAAGAGAAGAAATCATTGCCTTCAAAGAAGCTTACCACGGAAATACACACGGCGCGTTGTCCGTAGCTGGGAACGAATTTCATAAAAGAGAATTCCGCCCGCTGTTGCCCATGGTCAACTTCATTGAATTCAATAATGAAAATGATTTTGGAAGGATCACGGAAAAAACCGCTTGTGTAATTGTGGAAACCATTCAGGGTGCGGCGGGTTTTATTATGCCAAAGGACAACTATTTCATTCAGTTGAAAAAACGTTGTGAAGAAGTTGGAGCCCTCTTGATTTTAGATGAGATTCAGCCAGGATTTGGAAGAACCGGGAAATTATTTGCCTTTGAACATTTTGGCATTGTCCCGGATATTCTCGTGATGGGAAAAGGAATGGGCGGCGGCGTTCCTGTGGGTGCATTTATGAGCTCGAAAGAAATCATGTCGAGTCTTTCCCATTCACCAAAATTGGGACATATCACCACATTTGGAGGGAATCCTTTGATTGCAGCAGCGTCCCACGCTACTCTGAAAGAAGTGTTGGAAAGCGGACTGATGAATGAGACCGATAAGAAAGAAAAGTTATTCCGGGAATTGCTCGTTCATCCAAAAATCAAAAATGTAAACGGAAAAGGTCTGATGTTGGCCGTGAATCTTGGTTCACCGGAATACACTTTGAAAGTCGCTTCAAAATGTATGGAAAAAGGATTGATTGTTTTCTGGCAATTATACCGCAACGAGTATATGCGTATCTCTCCTCCACTCACCATTTCCGAAGAGGAAATCCGAAAAGGTTGCGCCATCATACTGGAAGCTTTGAATGAAGATGAGTAGTTTTTGAACACAAAGAACACGAAGATTTTTCCAGCTAAAAGCTTTAAGTTTACAAAGGCGCTTCGCTTAGAAAAGATTTAACATACACTTTGTCATTCCTTAGGAATCTAAACTTCACAGTCGAGATTCCTACGGAATGACAAATTTCGTTTTAGACAACCCTTGTTTTTGACGAAACTTCAGCCCAACTTATCTCCTATTTATATATTATTTTTATTTGAATCAATGGATCTCGTTCCTCGATTTGAGCGGAAATCCTTTTTTGCCGGCACTCAATTTCTATTTAATCTGAAATGGTTTGCAAAAAAGATTGACTTCGTCGAACCAACTCGTTAGATTTGGGAGCCCTTCGACTTCGCTCAGGATAAACTACAGGCGGATTAACCTACCCAAGTTTTTTTTAAGTGATGTGAAGTCAAAAAATCGCAGAAATTACTATTCATCGAATACGGAAAATCGGCTAATAAAAATCATACTTATTTTCTATAAAAATTTTGGATTTCCATAGACATTTTGATTTGCAAATAAGAAATTAATTTATATATTGCGCCACAATTAGAATTAAGATATGGCGAAAACGAAAGTGCAATATGAGTACAATATGCATTGTCTTTCAGAGATATTGTATGAGTACCTTGCAAGTGCAGAAGGATTATCAGAATGGTTTGCAGACGACGTTATAGAGCGTGGTGACGATTTCTTTTTCAGCTGGGGCGGTGGTCCTGCAGAGAAGGCGACGCTGATCCGCTACAAGCCGGAAAGTTTTGTCCGTTTCCGCTGGGAAGAAGATGAAGGCACAAAATATTTCTTCGAGCTTTCCATTGTGATCGATGAGATCACCGACGATTTGTCACTTAATATCACCGATTTTTGCGAAGATGGTGATGAAGAAGAAAACAGACTCTACTGGGAAAACCTGATAGAGAATCTACAGATAAAATTAGGCGCCGCTTAAAGTGAATGGATGAACGATTTTTATCGTTCATTATTTTTTTAGATACTACCATGCAGAAGATAGTTTACACACCAGACAATTTACAACTGCTGAACCGTTCTTTTCTTTTTGGAGATGCGGTTTGGGTTTCATTTTTCGTCCGCAACGGACAATTAATAATGGCAGAGGAATCTTACTTCTACCTGATGGCTTCGATGCGGAAAATGAGACTGAACATTCCACTAACCTACACTTTAGAATTTTTCCAGGAACTTTTTCAGACAGAAGTTCTGGACAAAGGCATTCGGAACGGGATCATCCAGCTGATGACTTACAGAATCCAGGACGAAAAACCTTTGGCCAAATCTGAGACGGCTTACTTTTTCGAGATTGAAGAGTCTGGAGATATCCTAAATATCAAAGGGAATATCGAATTGGATCTAATCAAGGAAATCAATGTGAATGCTAATTTGTTGAGCAATGTCAGGGTTCATTCTGCTGAGAATATTTACGCCGAAATCTACGCAAAAGAAAATGATCTGGATGATGTGATTCTTCTGAACCCGAACAAAAAAATCGCCCGAAGTATTTTCGGAAATCTTTTGTTTCTTCAAGACAATGTAATCAAAATTCCGAAGCAGACGGAAGGTGCGTACATTTCGCCTTTGATGGAAAACTTCGTGACGTTTATTCATAAAAATAAACTGGCTGAAATAGAAGAAGCAGAAATCATAGCCTTCGAATCTCAGAAAGCGGAAGAAATTTTAAGGATTTCGGATGAAAAAGGCGTGCATTCAGTTTCCAAAATCAGGAACAAAACCTTTGGCAATCAACGGTTTTCTGAAATGGTCCGGCAATGGGCAGAAAATTTCATTTAGTTAAATATTTCAAAAAATTAGATTTAATTAAAATAAGTTCTATACATTTGCTTCATCAAAATATCAAAATGACTACACCATTTATGCATCATCATCACCATTTCCTCGCACAGACGGGAAGGTAGTGATATGTCATAACTTCTAAATAATACAAACCGTCTGAGTAATCAGCCGGTTTTTTTTATTCCCAAAATTCTCCTGTCGTTTACTCGGACTTATGTCAAAATCAAAAAATGAGTAAACTGAAATTAGCCTTACAAAAAAGCGGACGACTGAGCGAAAAGTCTCTGAAACTGCTGGAAGAATGTGGCATCAAAATCTCCAACGGCACCAGAAAACTAAAAGCCGTTTCTTCCAACTTCCCTATTGAAATCCTTTTTCTCCGCGACGATGATATTCCGCAATATGTGGAGCAAGGCGTTGCAGACATCGGCATTCTTGGCCTGAATGAAGTTCTGGAGCAGAAAAAAGAAATCGAGATCATTCAGAAATTAGGATTTGCACAATGCCGATTGTCTCTGGCGATTCCTAAAGAAGAAAATTACTCGGGAATACAATATTTCAATAATAAAAAATTTGCAACTTCTTATCCTGAAATCCTCTCCAATTATTTTCAAAAAAATAACATCAATGCGCAGATCGAAAAAATCGGCGGCAGTGTGGAAATCGCACCCGGAATCGGACTTTCCGACGGCATTTTTGACATCATCAGCACAGGTTCTACTCTACTCACCAACGGCCTGAAGGAAGTGGAAACGGTTTTAGAAAGTGAAGCGGTTTTGGTATCCAATTCTGATTTATCAGACGATAAAAAAGATATTCTCAAAAAACTATTGTTCCGAATAAACGCCGTGAAAGCAGCGTCCGAAAGCAAATACATTCTTCTCAACGCGCCCAATCAAAATCTCGAAAAAATAATTAATCTGCTTCCCGGAATGAAATCGCCAACGGTGCTTCCACTGGCCGAAAGTGGCTGGTCATCGATCCACTCAGTCATCAAAGAAGATCAGTTTTGGGACGTGATTGAAAAGTTGAAAAACGAAGGCGCACAGGGAATTTTGGTTTTAGAAATTGAAAAAATGATCGTATGAAAAAGTACAAATATCCAGATATCAAGGAATGGAAATCGCTTTGTGAACGACCTTTGCAAAATCAGGAAAACCTTGAAAATCAAATTAAACAAGTATTCTCGGAAGTTGAAAAAAACGGAGATAAAGCTATAAAGTTCTACACACAACAATTTGACGGCGTCGTTTTAGATGATTTCAAAGTTTCTGACATTGAAATCGAGGAAGCTAAAAATTCGGTTTCTGATGAATTAAAATGGGCGATTAAATTGGCGTCCGAAAATATCCGGAAATTTCACAGTTCTCAACAAGAAGAAAAAAAAATCATCGAAACCACGGAAGGCGTTTTTTGCTGGCGCGAAAGCAGAGCCATTGAAAATATCGGAATCTACATTCCGGGCGGAACGGCACCATTGTTTTCAACGGTTTTGATGTTGGGTATTCCTGCCAATATCGCTGGTTGTAAAAATATTGTTCTTTGTTCGCCTCCTGATAAAAATGGAAAAATCAATCCAGCAATTCTCTTTACAGCCGATTTAGTTGGAATTAAAAATATTTTTAAAGTCGGTGGAAGTCAGGCGATTGCAGGCCTAACTTTTGGAACATCAACGATTCCGAAAGCGGATAAGATCTTTGGTCCGGGAAATCAATTTGTGACGGCTTCCAAACAATTGGCTCAGAATTATGGCGTTGCAATTGATATTCCCGCCGGTCCAAGCGAAGTTTTGGTGATTGCTGATGAAAGTTCGATTCCAGCATTTGTTGCCTCAGATTTATTGTCACAGGCCGAACACGGCACGGATTCTCAGGTGATTTTGTTGAGTGATTCTGAAACAGTTATTACTGAAATTAATATCGAAATCCAGAATCAACTCAAAGAATTACCGCGTAAAGAAATCGCTAAAATCGCATTGCAAAACAGCAAATCTATTTTGTTGAATTCCATTAATGAAGCCATTGATTTTTCTAATATTTATGCACCGGAACATTTGATTTTAGCCATTGAAAACGCAGAAAATTTTACTGCTAAAATCACCAATGCCGGCTCAGTGTTTCTTGGAAATTACAGTCCGGAAAGTGCCGGCGATTACGCTTCGGGAACCAATCACACGTTGCCCACGAATGGATTTGCCAAAAATTACAGTGGCGTTTCTCTGGACAGTTTTGTGAAGAAAATCACATTTCAGAACATCAAAAAAAAAGGAATCAAAAACATCGGAAAAACCATCGAATTAATGGCGGAAGCCGAGGAATTAATCGCTCATAAAAATGCAGTTTCTGTCAGATTAAAATATTTGGAAAATGAAAATTGATATTCAGAAATTGTTCAGAAAAAATATTCTGAATCTCAAACCTTATTCTTCTGCAAGAGACGAATTCGAGGGTGAGAACGGAATTTTTCTGGATGCCAACGAAAATCCGTTCGGAGAGCTGAACCGTTATCCGGATCCATATCAAAGAAAAATCAAGGAAAAATTGAGTGAACTGAATGAGATTCCAACCGAAAATATGTTCCTCGGAAACGGAAGCGATGAAGTGATTGATTTGGCGTTCAGGATCTTTTGCGAGCCTGAAAAAGACAAGGTTCTGACATTCTCGCCAACTTACGGAATGTATGAAGTTTCGGCGAACATCAATAATGTAGAACTTATCAATCTGGAGTTGAATGACGATTTTCAAATTGATTTAGAAACCTTAAAACCATATCTTAAAGACGAAAGTCTAAAAATCATTTTCATTTGTTCACCCAACAATCCGACAGGAAATTCGATTAAAAATATAAAAAATATTCTCGACAACTTCAATGGAATTGTCTTTGTGGATGAAGCTTACATCGATTTCAGTCCCGAGGAAAGCTTCAGAAATCAAATCAAAAACTATCCGAATCTTATCGTCAGCCAAACGTTCAGTAAAGCTTGGGGATTGGCGTCAGTTCGGGTTGGATTGGCTTATGCTTCCAGGGAAATCGTTCAATTTTATAATAAAACGAAACCGCCATACAATATCAGTCAGCTTAATCAAAATGCGATTCTCGATGCTTTGACCGATGACAATATTAAGAGAGTTCACAACAATATCAACCTGATTTTGAATGAGAAAATAATGCTAATTCAGAGCTTGGAACAACAGTGTTTGGTCAAGCGAATATTTCCTTCGGACGCCAATTTTATTTTGATGGAAGTTGACAATGCAGATTTGATTTATCAACAATTGGTGAATGAAAATGTCATTGTCAGAAACCGAAATTCGGTCATCAAAAACTGTTTAAGAATCACAGTTGGTGCTCCAGAGGAGAATTTAAAATTAATTAACGAACTCCAAAAAATCGAAAAAAAAATATGAGAAAACTACTCTTCATAGACCGCGACGGAACTTTGGTTCTGGAGCCAGAAGATTATCAGGTGGATTCTTTTCAAAAGCTGAAATTCTATCCACACGTCTTAACTTATCTTTCCAGAATCGCCAAAGAATTGGATTACGAATTGGTGATGGTAACCAATCAGGACGGTTTGGGAACAGAATCTCATCCTGAAGAAAATTTTTGGAAAATTCAGAATTTCATCATCGAAACTTTTGAAAGTCAGGATATTAAATTTGAAGATGTCTACATTGATAAGACGTTTGCCAGAGACAATGCGCCCACCAGAAAACCGAACACTGGACTTTTGACCAAATATTTTGACACTTCAATTTATGACCTAAAAAATTCGTTTGTGATTGGGGATAGAATGACGGATGTGAAATTGGCAGAGAATTTAGGTTCCAAAGCCATTTTTATTAATAATGATGAAAATCTGGGAGCTGATGAGATTTTAGAAAACGATGACCTAGATAATGTAATTGCTCTGAAAACGATTTCCTGGAAAGACATTTACAAATTTCTGAAACTGGAAAACAGAACTTCCGAAATCATCAGAAATACCAACGAGACCAAAATCAGAATCAAGCTCAACCTGGACGGAACCGGGAAATCCGACATCAAAACCGGAATTCCGTTCTTCAATCATATGCTAGATCAGATTGCTAAACACGGCCAAATGGATTTGGAAATCCAGGTTGATGGCGATCTGGAAGTCGATGAACACCATACGATTGAAGACACAGGAATTGCCCTCGGAGAAGCGTTCTACCAGGCTTTAGGAAACAAATTAGGAATCGAGCGCTATGCTTTTGTGTTGCCTATGGACGATTGTCTGGCCCAGGTTGCATTAGATTTTGGCGGCAGAAACTGGATCGTTTGGAATGCGGATTTCAAACGTGAAATGATTGGTAAAATGCCGACGGAAATGTTCTTTCACTTCTTTAAATCATTTTCAGACTCAGCGAAAGCGAACCTGAACATCAAAGCCGAAGGAGAGAACGAGCACCACAAAATTGAATCCATTTTCAAAGCCTTTGCAAAGTGTTTGAAATCAGCGGTAAAACGAGATTCGGACAAAATGATTTTGCCGTCCACAAAAGGAATGTTGTGAGAGAACATTAGATAATAGACGTGTAGATCATAGATTTTGAATCTTGCATCTATATCTATCGGTCTATTTTCTATCATAAAAATTTAAAAAAATGAAAACAGTCATCATAGATTACAAAGCCGGCAACGTGCAAAGCCTTTTGTTTGCGATTGAAAAACTAAATTTTTCGGCGAAGCTTACTGACGATCCGGACGAGATTTCCAAAGCAGACAAAGTTATATTTCCCGGCGTGGGCGAAGCGTCTTTCGCAATGAATTCTTTGAAAGAGACAGGATTGGATGTGCTGATTCCTAAATTGAAACAACCGCTTTTGGGAATATGTCTTGGGATGCAGTTGCTGTGCAGAGATTCGGAAGAAGGCGACACACAGGCACTGGGAATTTTTGATGTTTCGGTGAAACGCTTCCCGGATTCGGTTTTGGTGCCGCAGATTGGGTGGAATCAGATTTATGATCTGAAGTCGGACTTGTTCAGAGGAATTCCTGAACAGACTTACACATATCTTGTTCACAGTTATTATGTTGCAAAAAACAAAAACACAATCGCGACCACCGATTACGCCGAAAGTTATAGTACAGCGTTGCAAAAGGACAATTTTTTTGGCGTTCAGTTTCATCCCGAAAAAAGTGGAATTCTAGGAAGCAAAATATTAGAAAATTTTTTGAAACTATGATTGTTATAACCAAAAAAAATACAAGAGGGAAAATTGAAAATTTAGCTTTTCAAAAGAGAATAAAATTTAGCTAAAACTTTTTTGAGCTTTTCAATATCTAAAAAGAGTAAAAAATCTTTTGTGCCTTCTGTGGTTAGAATCTTTTTTATCATTAAAAATTAAAATTAAAATGAGAATTATCCCTGCAATAGACATCATCAACGGCGAGTGCGTAAGGCTTTCCAAAGGCGATTACAATCAGAAAACGATTTATAATTCCAATGTTTTGGACGTTGCCAAAAACTTCGAAGACCAAGGCATACAATTTCTGCATCTTGTAGATTTGGACGGTGCAAAAGCAAGCAAAATTATTAACCACAAAATACTAGAACAGATCTCAAACAAAACCAATTTAATCATTGATTTCGGCGGTGGTTTGAAATCAGAAAAAGACATCGAAATCGCTTTTGAATCTGGAGCAACTCAAGTTACTTTGGGAAGTCTTGCCTTGAAAAATCCGGAATTATTTTCAGAAACTTTGGAAAAATATGGTTCAGAAAAAATCATTTTGGGCGCAGATGCCAGAAGTGAAACAATCGCAGTTTCCGGTTGGCTGGAAGAAAGCGAAATGAATATTTATGATTTTATCAAAGAAAAAATGAAAGGCGGAATCCAGTATGTGATCTCTACAGACATTGACAAAGACGGAATGCTGGAAGGTCCTTCTCTCAACTTGTATCGAAAAATAATTTCACAAAATCCTGACATCAAACTGATTGCTTCCGGCGGAATTACTTCTACTAATGATTTAGTTCAATTAAAATCACTAGGCTGTGAAGGCACCATTATCGGCAAAGCTTTGTACGAAAACAGAATCACCTTTAACGATTTAAAACCATTCCTGTAATGTTAGCAAAAAGAATCATTCCTTGCCTCGACATCAAAAACGGACAGACGGTGAAAGGTGTCAATTTTCTGGATATCAAAGAAGTCGGGAATCCTGTGGAAATGGCATTCAAATATTCTGCCCAAGGCGCGGATGAATTGGTTTTCCTCGATATTTCGGCCACGGACGAGCGAAGAAAAACTCTGATTCCGTTGGTTAAAGAAATTTCGAAAAATATCAATATCCCGTTCACCGTTGGCGGTGGAATCAACGCTTTGCAAAATGTAGAAGAACTTCTGAAAAATGGTGCCGACAAAATCACGATCAATTCTGCGTCATTATCGAACCCAAAACTCATTTCAGAGGTCGCCAAACGATTTGGTTCTCAATGTATGGTTGTGGCCATTGATACCAAATTCATTGGAAATCAGCACAAAGTATTCAGCAACGGTGGCAAAATCGAGACAGAAAAAGAATTGTTTTCGTGGGCAAAAGAAGTTGAAAATCTAGGCGGCGGTGAAATTTTATTAACCTCGATGAACACGGACGGAACAAAAGCCGGATTTGCGATAGAAATCACAAAACAACTTTCGGAGCTGGTCAATATTCCGGTGATTGCCTCCGGAGGTGCTGGAACGATGCACCATTTTGAAGCCGTTTTCACAGAAACCAAAGCCACCGGAGCCTTGGCCGCAAGTATTTTTCACTTCGAAGAAATCGCAATTCCGGAACTTAAAAATTATTTAAAATCCAAAAATCTACCAATACGATGAACATTAAATTTGACAATACAGGTTTGGTTCCCGTCATCATTCAGGATTATCTTAATCTGAAAGTTTTGATGCTCGGCTATATGAATCAGGAAGCCTTAACTAAAACTTTAGAGGAAAAGAAAGTCACCTTTTTTTCACGTTCCAAAAATCGATTGTGGACCAAAGGCGAAACTTCGGGAAACTTTCTTGAATTGATTAACTGGAAACTGGATTGCGACCAAGACACGATTCTGATCCAGGCAAAACCTCTCGGGCCAACTTGTCACAACGGAACGACGACTTGTTTCGCAGAGGAAACCGACAGAGGTTTTTTATACGAATTGCAAAAGACGATTTCGGATAAAATCGACAACAACGATGCAAGTTCTTACACAAATTCTTTGTACAAAGGAGGAATCAACAAAATAGCTCAAAAAGTGGGCGAAGAAGCGGTGGAACTCGTGATTGAGGCGAAAGATGATAACGATGATTTATTCCTCAATGAAGCTGCTGATCTGATGTACCACTATTTGATTTTGCTAAAAGCTAAAGGTTTCTCGTTGGAAGATGTGGAGAAAGTTTTGAAATCGAGAAGTAAATAGTTATTATAAATTCTTTAAAATTATCATTCTGGAAGAATCCCGAGAATTTAGATTCCTCCGGAATGACAAAAAATGTGTTTTGAGTTTTTTAATCAGGGTGCGAGTCTGGAAATCTTCCAGTCAAAATCTTCTGTCAAAGCATAGAGAATTCTGTCGTGCAAGCGGTTCGGTCTGCCTTGCCAGAATTCGATTTCGTAAGGCTTGGCGATGTAGCCGCCCCAATTTTCCGGTCTTGGGATTTCTTTGTTTTCAAATTCGGTTTCTAAAGCTTTGAGTTTATTTTCGAGGAAACTTCGGTCCGGAATCTCCTGGCTTTGTGGGGAAACGACGGCGCCGAGCTGACTGCCTTTTGGTCTGGAATGGAAATAACCGTCGCTAAGATTTTCTGCAATCTTTTCGACGTTGGCTTTGATGATAATTTGGCGTTCCAGACTTGGCCAGAAAAAGTGAAGACACGCTTTCTGGGTTTTCGCCAGAGATTTCCCTTTGCGGCTGTCATAATTGGTATAGAAAACGAAACCTTCCCAATTGTAAGACTTTAGTAAAACCATTCTGGTTCGTGGGCAGCCGTCCTCCTCTACTGTAGAAATTGCCATCGCATTGGCTTCAGAAACCTGTGGATTTTCTTCGGCTTCCAGAAACCAGTTTCGGAACTGCTCGATGGGGTTTTCTTTGATTTCGGTTTCGATGAGTTGGGATTTTTCGTAGATCTTTCTTTTATCGTGGAGGTTTTCGTTTTGCATGAGCGAGTTGGGATGTAGGATGATTTGTCAGACAAATTTCGTGAACTTTTTTCAATATTTCAATGGTTTTTGATGCGAGTGACAATGGTCAATTAGAGTTAGGAAATTCTATGGGACTGCCAGCGTCATTCCAGGCGAAGCGCGCCCCGACCTGAACGGAGCTCTTTTTGTAAGCCCAGGGAAAAGCGCTGGCACAAAAAAGCGGGAGTGGAGGGCGGATCCAGGCGCCCAAATAATAATTACTATGGCATACAATATCTGATTTCGCGCTGCATTTTAACTTAATTTTCACCAGAATTCTTTTTCAAAAAAAATATTTTTTTATAGCTTTGATGTATGAATTATTCTTACAAAGGTAAAATTCTGATATCGACTCCCGATGGTTCCGGCGATATTTTTTCACGTTCGGTAGTGCTGATTATTGACCATGATGAGCATGGCACGATGGGCTTGATTCTGAACAAAAAAAGCCAGAGTGCAGGCAGCCTGGTCGTTTTTGGTCAACCGGTGCAGGTGTACGAAGGCGGCCCTGTGGAGGAAGACAGAATCTTTCTCATTGTGAAAGGTCCTAAAGTGACCAACGAATTTTCCGTCATCAACGATGAGTTCTACAGTACCGACGACCGGGACGCTGTGATGCGCGCGCTGGCGACAGGGCTACTGAGTGTGGAAGACATCAAAGTTTTTGCAGGCTGCTCCAGCTGGGCGCCGATGCAGCTGGAGGGTGAAATTCAGAGGAAAATCTGGACTATTGTAGATGTTTATAATTTGGATTACACGCTGCCCAATGATCAGAATCTGTGGAAAAACATCATGCAGAACCTCGGCGGCGAGTTTCTGCTCTGGGCCAATGCGCCGGAAGATGTGAGTCTTAATTAATTTTAACCTAAAAAAAGCAAGTCGCAAACTGTTATCCGGTTTGCGACTTGTTGTTTTTTAAGGAATTTTCTTTTCGGTTTTTATTTTTTTCGTGAGTTCCTGCACTTCTTTTTTCAGGATGAAAAATCCTGGGTTTGCCATCCCTACATGATCAAAACCATCTTCCTCTAACAATTTAGTAGAAGGATGCTGAACCAGTTTAAGCATCCTTGCCAGATAGGCATTTTCTTCGTAACGGCCCAGAAGTTCCAGTTCCCTGTCACCGGTGATCAGCACAATTGGTGGAGCATCTTTCCGGACATGAAACAGCGGTGCGTACTCATCAATCGTAGGCTGAAGCTCCGGAATGCCTTGTTCTTTTCTGATCTGAAAGTGCGTAATGGCCTGCCCGCTGAAAGGGATCAAACCCGCCATTTGATCTGCATCGATTTTATATTTCTGAAGGTATTTTTTGTCCAGCGTAATCATCATCGCCAGATAGCCGCCCGCAGAATGCCCGGACTGGAAAATGAGATTTTTATTGCCTCCGTACTTTTCAATATTTTCGAAAACCCAGGCTGTAGCCGCTGCAGCATCTTCGATATAGGCCGGTGCTTTTACGGTGGGCGCCAAGCGGTATCCAACGCTTACTACAGCGATATTCTGCTCCAGCAATTCAGTTGGGAGCTCATTATTCCCGCCGGTTAATCCGCCTCCATGAAACCAAATTACCGTCGGAAAATTTTTGACATTGGCCGGATAATAGAAGTTGATTTTACACTGAGCACTGATGTATGCGTCTGATTTACGGATCGTTTCCGGATAATAGGAAATGCTTTCGGTCTTGTACAACGTCTGCGCAGTTCCGATGGTAAACACTAGAATTAAAAATAGCGTGATGGTTTTTCGGTACATATGATTTTTATAAGATTGAATTTAGAATAGAAGAAGGCTTTTGGACGTTCAATTTTATAAAGATACATAAAGTCTGAGAACTACGCCGATCTGCGGAAATAAAGTTCTATTACAGAAACCTGACTTCTACATTGCCGGATTGATGGTAGAAAAAACCGTCGGAGTCGTACTCTACATTGCTGAGACCTTCCAGCACGTCATATACCATTTTCTGCAATACGCCGTCGCCGATGCCATGAATGATCAGCAGCGTTTTGATTCTGTTCTTCCTGCAAAAATCGATGGTTTCCAGCAATTTTTCACGCTGTATCATCAGCCGGTCAAAAGCCTCATAATCAGAAGGATTATTTACCAGAAAATTGAAGTGCAAATCCAATTTCAGTGGCGCTTTGTGGTGCTTTTTGGAAATTACTTTTGAGTTTTCTTTTTTCCGAATAATGGGCGCATTGGCATACAGATCAGTATCGATGATGGTGAGCTGATCTCTGGAAAATTGATAGGTGAAGCCATGCTCGTCTTCGATTTTCACCTGATCGGCATTTATCTTCAGGACCTTACCTTTAAGATTTTCATCGATAACGGAAACCAGATCTCCAACTTTCATATCATTATTATTAAGCGCGCTGTCAGAATTTTATATTTGCAATCCATCCCTATGAGAGGAATTTATTTTGCACCAAGTTCAATGATTTCCAGATCCTTGATTTCTTCTTTGTGGATGGTAAATCGCATCATGGTTCTCACCTTGTGCCAGCCCACTTTTCCGCAGGCTCCGGGATTCAGGTGGAGGAGATTATTTTTTTTGTCGTGCATCGCCTTCAGGATATGGGAATGGCCTGAGATGAATAATTTTGGTTTCCTGTCCGCGATCTCCTTCCTGGCCAACGCTGAATATTTATCCGGATAACCACCGATATGGATCATCAAAACATCCACTTCTTCACATCTGAAACTCAAAACCTCGGGGAAAATTGTCCTGATTCCTGCTTCGTCGATATTGCCGTAAACGCCGCGGACTGGTTTTATTTTTTCCAGTTCTTCAATCACATTCATGTTACCAAAATCCCCGCAATGCCAGACTTCATCAGCATCATTAGCATAACTGAGCATACGGTCATCGATGTAAGAATGGGTGTCGGATAATAGAAGAATGCGTTTCATTTCAAATCAATCGGGTTATAAAAGACACTGTGAATCTAATTTAGTTGCTTAAAACTATGCCATATTTTATGAAATACCCAATGGTTGCCAGCGCGGCGATCATTAATAATCCGAGTAAAATCATAAACCAGAAGGCTAAAGTTTTACTTCCCTTTTTATACATGATGACAAAAACCACTTGGAGAATGAACAGCAACAGTCCCAAAACAAAAAAAATAATGACCATTTGCTCATCTCCAACGGACTTGCTGAACAGAAATACCGATACGAATACCAGAATAATGACCATCATTTTGATAAATTCCGAAGGCTGTGAGAGTCTGCTTTTTTTGATTGGTTTCATTAAGAATATTTGAACCACGAAAATACGAATTAAGATTTTCTCTGTAATTAAAATAATTTCAGGAAATTTACCGCCGAAATGAGATATTTTATAGAGTTTTCTTACAATGGTTCGGCCTACTTTGGTTACCAGATTCAGCCTCATCAGATTTCTGTGCAGGAAGAGCTGGAAAATGCCCTATCCACCATTCTCCGTGAAGCTATCAAAACTACGGGCGCAGGACGTACAGACACAGGCGTGCACGCAAAAAAAATGTTTGCACATTTTGAAACCGAGAAGAATTTGGACGAAAACCTGGTTCATAAGCTCAATTCATTTCTTTCCGAAAACATTGCCATTAAAACAATTTTCAAGGTTGCGGATGACATGCACGCCCGCTTCAGCGCAACGTACAGAACATACGAATATTATATCTCGCTGGACAAAAATCCGTTTTCCAAAGACTCATCCTGGCAATACTGGCGTCAGAAACCTTTGGAAATTGATCTAATGAACGAAGCATGCAAAATCCTTTTCGAATACGAAGATTTCACAAGCTTTGCCAAGCTCCACACGGACAACAAGACCAACATCTGCAAAATCTACAGGGCCGAATGGGAGAAAACAGGAAATCAACTTAAGTTCACGATCTCTGCCGACCGCTTCCTGAGAAATATGGTGCGAGCCATTGTCGGAACTATGGTAGAAGTAGGCAGCGGGAAAATCACACCACATGATATGCGACAAATCATCGAAGATAAATACCGGAATTCCGCAGGTGTTTCGGCGCCCGCACACGGCCTTTTTCTGGTAGATGTTGGATATTAAATCTTAAAATCCTATATTTGAGAATAACAAAATCTTAAAACAAATGAATGATTCATTAATGGTTTCTCAATTGTCAGAAATCGAAAGAGCCGAATTTTACAGAAAAACCTACATGCACGTGGCGGTAGCCATTCTTGCCTTCGGCGCAGTAGAATATTTACTGTTGCAGCTGATTCCGCTGGAGACCATCCTTTCCCTGATGACCGGGAAATACATCTGGCTGGCTGTGATCGGTGTTTTCTGGCTGGTGTCCATGTTGGCAACCAAATTGTCTTTTTCGGTATCAAGAAGCACACAATATCTTGGCCTGGGCCTGTTTGTGCTCATCGAAGCGGTCATCTTTCTGCCGATGCTGGGAATCGCCAGTCTTTACGCACCTCAGATCATTACGCAGGCTGCATTGGTAACACTTTTCATGTTTGCCGGACTTACGGCGACCGTGTTTTTCACCAATAAAGATTTCTCATTTCTCAGGAACATCATTGTTATCGGAGGATTTGTAGCGCTGGGCGTTATCGTGGTCGGAGCAATTTTCGGATTCAATCTCGGACTTTGGTTTTCCCTGGCAATGGTGGGATTGGCGAGCGCAAGCATTCTTTACGAGACTTACAACATCAAAAATATCTACACGAAAGGGCAATATGTGGGCGCAGCACTCCAGATGTTCGCATCCATCATGCTTCTCTTCTGGTATATTCTGAGAATTTTCCTGAGCCGAAGAGACTAGGCGACAAACAATTGAAAAAATACAACTCACCTTCCGGGGTGAGTTTTTTTGTTTTTAAAATCCATGTTCATATAATATTCTATATTGAAATAAATTTGTTAGCTTTGTCTAACAATTTTGTTTTGATGAGGTCTCTAGTTATTTACTTTACGCTTTTATCGGGCTTTATGCTGGCCCAGACGGATTCGCTCAGAATGGATTCTGCAAAAACCGGTGCTCCAGACTCGTTAAAGCACCACAGAAATATTGATGAAATCACAATTACCCATTTTTCTGTAAAGAAACTCAGCAGTCCAATTTCTACAGATGTTTATTCGCAGCAATTTTTCAGGAAGAATCCCACGCCCAACATCTTTGAGGCTATTGCAATGGTAAATGGTGTAAAACCTCAGCTGAACTGTTCGGTTTGTAACACCGGTGACATCCACATCAATGGTCTGGAAGGCGCCTATACCATGATTTTGATAGACGGAATGCCAATTGTGAGCTCGCTTTCCACGGTTTATGGCCTCAGCGGGATCCCGAATAGTTTGGTGGATAGAATCGAGATCACGAAAGGTCCGGCTTCTTCGATTTATGGATCGGAAGCGATGGGCGGCGTCATTAACATCATCACAAAAAATGCGTTGCAAGCTCCTGATTTCTCAACAGATTTGATGACTGGCAATCAAGGAGAAATCAATTTGGATATTGCAAAGAAAATCATCGGGAATAAAAATTTTTCAAGTCTGCTAAGTCTTAATTATTTTTATTTTGGGAATAAAACCGATCATAATCAGGACAATTTCACAGACACTGCTTTGCAGCACAGAATCTCAGTTTTCAACAAATGGAATTTCAAAAGAAAAGAGAATCGATTGGCGAGTTTGGCTTTGCGCTATTTTTATGAAGACCGGTTCGGCGGAGAAATGCAGTGGCAAAAGGAAAACCGAGGTTCGGATGATGTTTATGGCGAGAGTATCTACACCAATCGATTGGAGTTTTTTGGCATCTATCAACTGCCTTTGAAGGAAAAATTTTTGCTTCAATATTCCTACAATTACCATGACCAAAATTCGTTTTACGGCAACACACCTTATTTGGCGACCCAGAAAGTTCTGTTTCTGCAGCTGAACTGGGAAAAACAATTTGGGAAACATCACTTGAAATCTGGAATCAGTTATAAATCTACTTTCTATGATGATAACACGCCAGGAACAGCTAATTCTTCTGGAGAAAATCAACCGATGAAGTCGCCGATTGCGGGAATCTATCTGGAAGACGAATGGGAAATTACTGATAAAAATACTTTGCTCATTGGTTACAGATATGATTATCACAAGGTTCATCAATCGGTTCACTCGCCGAGATTAGCTTGGAAATTCGAGCCTAATCCTTTCAATACTTTGAGATTGAGCTTCGGCACAGGTTTCCGCGTTGTGAATCTTTTTACAGAAGACCACGCAGCATTGACGGGTTCGCGAGAAGTAGTCATCAAAGAAGATCTGAAACCGGAAAAATCTCTCAATACCAATCTCAGTTATCTGATGAAAATTCCGATTAAAGATTATTTTATCAATGTCGATGTCAATGGATTTTATTCTTATTTCAACAACAAAATTATTGGCGATTTTGATTCGGAGCCCGATCAGATTATTTATAACAACTTGTCGGGGCACGCCATTTCCAGAGGAGTTTCGGCTGATGTGAGCACCAATTGGACTTTGCCATTCCAGATTCTATTTGGTGTGACTTATATGGATGTTTATTCTGTTAATGACGATGAAAAAACACAGCAACTGCACGCCCCGAAATGGAGCGGAACGTACAATTTGACATACCAATTTAAGAATCAATTTTCATTGGATTTAACAGGACAATTTTACGGCCCCATGC
>DBLQ01000027.1:0-11011 GCA_002297505.1 Flavobacteriales bacterium UBA720 | reverse complement strand
TGCGATTGCCGACGGTGCCGAACGATTTCCGACCGGAATATTCACCGTGGTTTACATTGATGAATATTCAATTGAGCAAGAAATTTGACAATGGTTTTGAAATTTATGGTGGAATCAAAAATCTAATGAATTTTGTTCCGAAAAACCCGATTCTTCGTCCGTTTGATCCGTTTGATAACAGCGTTGATGATGTGCTAAATAATCCTTACGGTTATACTTTTGACACCACTTACGGTTATGCGCCGATGCAGGGAATAAGAAGTTTTTTTGGAATTAGATACCAAATTCGATGATGAAAAACCAAAAAATTCACAAAAGGAATATTTAGAATAGTCATTATATAAAGTTTACAAGAAGATATGTGAAATCAATTGTTTGAACTTGTGAATAATTTAAAAGCAACTAATTATTTTGTGACTTTTGTGGTAAAAAAGCTTCTGATGAAAACTGTAACTTTAACATTATTGATGATTTTTGGAATCCTAAATTCTCAGGAATTGAAGATTGATAAGTTTCAAAATTGGTCTCAAAAATCAGACAAACCGATTTTGATTTACATGAAAACAAGCTGGTGTTCGGTTTGTAAAATCCAGATGCATCAGGTTGAGAACGATCCGGAATTGAGGACGTTATTGAATGAGAACGTTCATTTCATTATTTTTGATGCGGAAAAAACGGAAGAGAAAATTGAATTCTCAGGCAAAACTTATGATTACATTCCCAATGGAACTTCCGGAATTCACGAATTGGCCATTGAGCTTTCAAGCAAAAGAAAACCGGTTTATCCAACCTGGATTTTGTTGAATGCTAATGGGAAGATTTTGTTTTATCATGAAGGCCTGATTGATCTTAAAACTCTCAAATCATCAATCAAAAACCTTCTGAAAATGAATCCGGAAGGTTTTCCACTGTTTTAAAATGATCCCGGATTAGAGGAATATTCCGCCGGAAACTTCAATTCTTTGGCCATTGATCCATTTCGCATCTTCGGAGCAAAGGAATGCAACCACGCCGCCGATATCGTCTGGCAAACCGACTCTTCCCAACGCCGTAAGACCGGAAATCCGATCGTTAATTTCCTTGTTATCTCTTGTCTGGCCGCCTCCGAAATCGGTTTCTATGGCACCAGGTGCAACAACATTCGCCGCAATACCACGCGAGCCTAATTCTTTTGCCAGATATTTGGTCAGAACCTCTACAGCGCCTTTCATAGAGCCGTAAGCAGAAGATCCGGGAAAGGAAAACCTGGCCAGGCCTGATGAAATATTGATGATTCTTCCGCCATCATTGATGAAAGGTAAAGCTTTCTGAGTCAGGAAGAAAACGCCTTTGTAATGGATATTGATCGCCGTATCAAATTGTTCCTCCGTGGTATCTGCGAAGGATGCATACAGCGCGGTTCCTGCATTATTGATCAGAAAATCAAAGTTTGTATTTCCTGTTTTCTCTTTGAGATCTGAGGTTACGGTTTGTATAAACCCATCAAAGGTACTGACATTTCCGGCATCCAACTGCAGTGCAAAAGCTTTCCTGCCAAGTGCTTCGATTTCGGCGACCACCTTATCAGCTTCCGTTTTGTTGCTGTGATAAGTCAGGACCACATCGATTCCTTTTTTGGCAAGGGCTATTGCCATATTTCTACCTAAACCTCGGCTTCCGCCGGTGACCAATGCAATTTTATTTTGTGACATAATGTTGAAATTTATACCACAAAGTTAGTATTAAACCCATGATAAAAATGGTGACACGTTCAGTTTATGCGATGGCCGTTTCTTTTTTATTGAGCTGATTTTCCCGGTATTCTTTCGGCGTAACACCAATGTATTTTTTGAAGAACTTCGTAAAATTAGATGGATCATACGTCAGCATCTTGGCAATTTCTCCAATGCTCAACTGATTTTCTTCCAGGTGAAACTTCACAATGTCAAGAATTTTATTTTCGACGAACGAACACGGCGAATGTCCTGTGACCAATTTGATCGTATTGCTGAGATGCCTCGGATGGATGTGCAGCAATTCTGCGACATCCCGAATCTCATAAATCTCTTCAGACCTTCCGGACAATACATCCACCAGGTTTTCATCCACAATTTTCAGAAAATCGGCGGTGATTTCTTTTTGTCTGGTCAATATTTTTTTAGGAATTGCCGTCATCTTATTTCGTCAGATCCAGACCACCAAAATTACCGGAACTCATCATCACAAAAGCGCCTTTTGTCTTGTCAAGGCTTCCCCAATAGTCATGCAAATCTTCCGCATTGGTAAAGACTTTTAGGTTTTCGTTCTTGAATTTTTCTTTGATTAATTCAGGAGAAATGGGTTCCATTCTTTTGATTTTCAGCGCATCTTCGGAATAGAAAACTACGGCGTTGTCCAGACCATCCATGGCGTGATCATACTGTTCCAGGAAAACCGGATTGAGACTGGAATAAGTGTGCAGCTCCAAAAATCCGAATGTTTCCGTCTTTTCAAATTGCTCCGCGAAAGCGGCAACCGTAGCCTTGACCTTACTTGGCGCGTGGGCAAAATCTTTATACAGCAGGCCGCCGTCTGGTCTTTCTACTTTCTCAAGGCGTTTGGAAGCCCCTTTGAAACTCATAATCGCTTCGTAAAACTCCTCTTCCATGATGCCCAATTGCGAACAGATGAATCTGGCGCCTTCCATATTCAGCAGATTGTGTTGGCCAAAAACAGATAATGGAATATCGCCCATGTCGGTTTTCAAGTGTACAATCCCGTCTACGATTTCGTAATCCGGCGTGCTGTATGGGATTTTCCTGAAATAATTTTCTGCAGATTCTACCACCTTAACTACTTCTTTATCTTCCTCATTATAGACCAAAACACCACCCGGCGTAATGGTGGACACAAATTTCCTAAACTGATTCACGTAATCATCAAAGGTTTTAAAAACATTGATGTGATCCCAGGCGATCCCGGAAACCAACGCAATATTCGGCTGGTAAAGTAAAAATTTGGAACGCAGATCGATGGGTGAAGACAGATATTCATCACCTTCCAGAATCATAAAATCGTTATCCTGTGTGATTTTCACCATACAATCGAAGCCTTCCAGCTGTGCGCCTACCATGTAATCAATGTCTTTCCGGTGGAAGTTCAGCACATGAAGAATCATGGATGTAATCGTCGTCTTCCCATGCGAACCGCCGATCACGACTCTTGTTTTTTCTTTGGATTGTTCATAAAGAAACTCCGGATAAGAATAGATCTTCAAACCCAATTCTTTTGCTTTTGCCAATTCCGGATTGTCTGCGTGGGCATGCATTCCCAGAATCACAGCATCGATATCAGAAGTCAGCTTTTCCGGAAACCATCCCAGTTCTTCCGGAAGAATTCCTCTCTTTTCCAGTCGGGATTTGGAAGGTTCGAAAATAGCGTCATCAGAACCAGTGACCTGATAACCTTTATCTTTGAGTGCGATGGCAAGATTATGCATCGCAGAGCCGCCAATGGCAATGAAATGGGTTTTCAATTCTAAACAATTTTAAACAAAAGTAAGGAAAGATGTTAGATGTAAGAAGGGCGAACCATGTTTTTTGGAAATAAAAAAACCTGATTCCGGAGAGTCAGGTTCAAAGTAATATTTATGATAGTGTGGTTTGGGCGCGGGGAATTTTGTGTTCTATTTTCAGCTCTTCGCCTGTGAGCGTGAAGTAGATGTTTTGCAACTGGTGCAGGTATTTGCATTTGATATAATTCCCGAAGAATAAAAAACCTTCCAGAATTTTATTGGAATCGAGGTCAAAATCGTACCTGCAAAAGTTTGGTAAATCGAATCTTACTCTGTTATGAGAGCGGTAAGCTTCCTTGAAGCCCAATTTCTGAAACCACTCTGCCGTAAGCGCGATAGGTTTCAGGTTTCTGTAATCAATGGAAGTATCTTCATCAATTTTGACTAAAACACTCTCATGATTATTTTCGACGCCCATAATTGGCACAATCGAATCTCCGTACATCAACAAATTATTAAGTCTTAGTTCTGCGGCTTCCATTTCGTAAAATATTAGTGATTATTAATTCAGTGTCCGTTCCTATAAACAAAAGCTTTGCCAAGATGATATAAAGTCGATAATTAATTGAATTTATTATTGTCAACTTGATTTTTCTGAAAATGGGCTATCGCTATAAGCTTCCTATAAGCTTCCTATATGCTATGTCCGTCATCGTCTTATTTTCAATCATTTAAATTTTTTGAAATTATATTGACAATAATGAAATTGGAACATCCCCAGCTGGTATGTTCTTTGAACATCAGTCGGTACACAAAATTTAATCTCATGAAAAATACAGAAGACCTTTTATCCATCAGACATAAAACCGTCGTTATCACCGGTGCATCCAGCGGTGTGGGCCGGGCCGCGGCGGAAGCTTTTGCTAAGGAAGGCTGCTATCTCATTCTGGCAGCACGTGGCAGGGAAGCACTGGAAGAAACGGTGGCACTGTGCAACAGCCTCGGCGCATCTGCCATCGCAGTTCCTACGAATGTTTCAGAATATAAAGAAGTAGAGCTTCTTGCAGAGAAGGCATTGGAAACCACCGGCAGCATCGATTTCTGGGTCAATAATGCCGGAGTGATGGCTACCGGAAGATTCGAGGAAACCCCGATTGAGGTCATGGATCAGGTAATCAAGACCAACCTTCTGGGCTATATGAATGGCGCGCGTGCGGTGCTGCCCATTTTTAAACGACAAGGTCATGGTGTGCTCATCAACAATATATCCATCGGCGGATGGATGCCTGCTCCGTATGGCGCTGCCTATTCGGCATCCAAATACGGCATCCGCGGTATGGTAGAATGCCTGCAGGGCGAGGTGTCCGACGAGCCGAACATCCACGTGGTAGCACTGTATCCCAGCATCCAACGTTCTACCGGGAATATGCACTCGGCGAAGTATTCCGGACTGGATTTTAAAGTGCCGCCCACTGCTGCCGATCCCAGAAAACTGGCCGAAGCGATGGTGGATATGGCCAAGCGGCCGAGAAAGAGCAAGTTTACAGACTGGTCTTCTATCCTGATGAAAACTGCTTACAGCCTGTTCCCGAAAGCCGTCATCAACACCACTTCCGCAGGATTAAGGTTGATGATGAATAATGACAGAACCACAGACACCGATGGCAACATTCTGACGCCTTCTAAATATCCGATGAAAATTTACGGCGAAACCATTCTGCCTGTTCCATCCAAAAAAACCAAGATTATGCTGGCCGGTGCTCTTGCCACCGCTGCACTTTACGTTTTCACAAGATCGAGAAAATAATTTGGCAGTTTGCTGCTGCGAAAAAACATACTATAATAAACAGGAGTGATTAGCCGGTCTTCCTGTTTTTTTACACAAAAGGGGAGCTGTCAATACTGGCAGCTCCTTACTTTTGAGATTCTCGAATGGTTATTGAACCAATATCCTTTCCGACATCCGTTTACCGTTTACCATACCGGTTACGATATAATTCCCTTTCGGGAGGTTGATGTTTAGCTTAGAATCAGCTTTTACCTCTGTCGATTTCAGTAACTGTCCGGACATGGATAAGATCTGGAGATCACTCACAGTGTGGCGGAATTGGATCTCATTTCCGGTAACGAGCGTATTAACAACTAACGAATTTCTTGTAGCTGCAACATCGCTCACCGCCAGGTTAGTACCAGCTTGCGGCGTCGGAATTGCCGCTGTAAAGTCTACACCATTATGGTTGGTATCGCCACTGATCCTGGTGATAGAATTAAGAATAGTGGGCGATGGAGCTGCACCACCACCTTCGTACTGATCGGCCAGACCATAACCCACGAAGTCAATGACGTTGGCTGCTGTAGGCCCTGTAACCCTGGTATTGTTGGTTGCGAGCGCCACTTTCCCGGACGTCAATCCCAGCTGGACACCAAGACCCACCACCGGGCCGGAACCATCCAGATTGAGCACCACATCTACGATGAGATTCGGGTTAATAAGGTTGATACCACCTAGACCGTCCGATGCCTGCTGGATGAGGAAGGTCTGTCCCGGCGCGAGCGTAACATTAGGCAAGGCATGGTATTGTGTAAACTGTCCGTTGGCAGGGCCATACTGCATTGTAGCGCCGTTGAGCGATGCACTGGCACTGCCGATATTCTTTAATTCGATAAAATCATTGGCAAGCACTGCTCCCAATAAACCGCCACCTGTGTAGATCTCATTGATCACAATCTGTGCATTAATGAATGCTGCTGAGGAGATAATCCCCAAGAATGTAAATAACTTTTTCATAACATGATATTTTGGTGAATAATTCAACAATTACAATTACGATACCAAAATAATACAACGATTACGTATAAATACTGAATATACCGTAAAAGTTATTTACATTATTTCTAAAGTTTGGAAAAGTGTTTAACAAAATTATGGAGACAGCTGAGGTACTAAAAAAATAAAACCCTAAGATGCTTGTGCTAAACAACTTAGGGCTAAAGTGAGGTGCCTAGCGGATTCGAACCGCTGTACGTGGTGTTGCAGACCACTGCCTAGCCGCTCGGCCAAAGCACCGTTTCTTGGTCTGCAAATTTAAGGTTTTTTTTTGAATGTCAAATTTAATATCGCACTTTGTGAAAAAAACTTGAATTTTAACATTTCTCAAGCCTGATTTCCAGCTTTTTGCGCTATTCATTTTTTGATCTGATAAGGAATTGTTATGAAAATTGATGCAATTGAAGTGTTATCATGGGCTAGATTAAGCTCCATTTTAGCTGAATGCTCTGCGGGATATTTAATTGGTCATCAGCACCTTTATTTAGGTTCTAATAAGTATCTTTGCAGAAATTTTCTAAAACAATGGATACACTCCAACTCAACACGATAGAAGAAGCACTGGAAGACATCAAAAACGGAAAAATGGTCATCGTAGTCGATGATGAAGACCGCGAGAACGAGGGCGACCTGATTGCTGCTGCAGAACTCACCACAGCGGAGACCGTAAATTTTATGGCGACCTATGCCAGAGGTTTGATCTGCATGCCAATAACGGAGACCCGGTGCGACGAGCTGGAACTGCATTCTATGGTGGCGAACTCCACAGATCCAAAGGAAACCGCTTTTACCATTTCCGTAGATCTTCTCGGCAATGGTGCCACAACCGGCATCTCTGCCAGCGACCGTGCGAAAACCATTCAGGCCATTATGGATCCCAACACCAAACCTGGCGACCTGATGCGTCCGGGGCATATCTTCCCATTGCGGGCCAAAGAAGGCGGCGTTTTGAAAAGAGCTGGCCACACAGAGGCAGCGGTGGACCTGACCAGACTGGCAGGACTGAAAGAAGGCGGCGTGATCTGCGAAATCCTGAACGAAGACGGCAGTATGGCGAGATTACCTCAGCTATTGGAATTCGGGAAGAAACACGACTTAAAGGTAATCTCGATCGAGGATCTGATCCATTACAGAATAATGAGACAAGGCGATCTGGTAGAAAGAATCGAAGAGCGCGATATCAAAACGCATTTTGGAGATTTTAAGTTTTATGTTTTTGAGGAAAAGCCGACGGAGCAAATCCATTATGCTCTGACAAAAGGAAACTGGTCTGCGGATGAAGCAGTGCTTGTGAGAGTGCAATCTTCAGGAACTTATTTTGATGTATTCAGCAGACTGTCGAACGGGGAACATCCGCTGATGCAGCAGGTGACCGACCTTATCAACAGAGAAGGGAAAGGTGCAGTGGTTTTCATCAACAATGTTTCTAACAAAGAAAACACACTGAGCCGGATCAAACATTTCCTGAATTACCAGGACGGAACCAGCGAACAGCCAACAATTGCACCCAACTTCCGCGATTATGGCATCGGGACTCAGATCTTGAAAGACCTGGGAATCAATAAATTTAAAGTGATCACCCAGAATCCGAATATCAAACCGATTCTTTCCGGTTACGATGTGGAAGTGACTGAGATGGTGGCTTTATAGAGTTTGAGAGGAGAGACGGATAGATAATAGACAGATAGATGATAGAAAGATAGATGATGGATGATAGATTTCGATCCGAATTAATAATAAAAATAGAAAGGCGTTCCAGTGGGAACGCCTTTTTTGTCTATACTATATCCGTCTGTCATCTTACCGTCTAATTCGGCCAAGCATTATTTTTAGGATTGATGTCCGGAACAGAAGAGGTTGGGTCCAGTTGAACCTTCGTAACCTCTTTGGTTGAATCTAATTGGAAAGTCCATTCGGTATTGCGTTTCCAAACCTCCACCGGTAATTTCACCGTTTGGGTCGTTCCGTCCTTGAAAGTTACAAGAACCGTGGTTGGCATTGGCAATTGTCCGATGTTTTCAACGGTAATCTGCGCGCCATTTTTGAAATCGCCGTTCACAGGTTTTACATTTTTCACGGCTTGGTCTACTTTCCATTTGTTCATAAACCATCCTCTCCAGAAGTAGTTCAGCTCTTCGCCGGACACATTTTCCATCGTGTGAAAGAAGTCCCAAGGCGTCGGATGTTTGAACGCCCATCTGTTGATATAGGTTCTGAAAGCTTTGTCAAATTTCTCAGGTCCAAGAATGGTTTCCCTCAAAATCCCCAATCCTAATCCTGGTTTGAAATATGCCAGAACACCAATACTTCTTTCCTTCATATTGTCGGGTCCTACCATCACCTGCTCAAAATTATCGCTCTGAACAAAAGGTCCCATTTTGCCGATATCCTGCTTATGGTAATATTCGCCTTTGTTGAAAGCTTCGGTAGAACCTTCATTGATAAACGTATTGAAGCCCTCATCCATCCACGCGAAAAGTCTTTCGTTTGACCCAACGATCATCGGGAACCAGGTGTGTCCAAACTCGTGGTCGGTCACGCCCCAAAGGCCTTCTCCTTTAGAGTTCATATGGCAGAAGACAATGCCCGGATATTCCATTCCACCTTCGTTCCCTGCAACATTGGTGGCAGCCGGATAAGGATACTCAAACCATTTTCCGGAATAATGTTCGATGGACGCCTTTGTGTATTCAGTAGAACGTCCCCAAGCTTTGTCTCCAGCACTTTCTGCAGGATATGCGGAGATTGCTAAAGATTTTTTACCACTCGGCAAATTGATTCTCGCCGCATCAATAATGAATGCTTTAGAAGAAGCCCAGGCAAAATCCCTTGCTTTTTCTATTTTGAATTTCCAGGTTTTTGTGCCTGACTGATTGCCTTTTCCAAGTTCAGCCTCAGAGTGAATCATCACTGTTTTATCACTTTTTCTGGCTTCATTCCAACGGCTGATTTCATCCTTGGAATACACTTCTCTCTCATTCAACAACTCACCCGAAGCCACCACATAATGATTCGCCGGAACGGTGATGTTTGCTGATAAGGTTCCATATTCCAGATAGAATTCGGAAGCGCCCAGATACGGCAAAGTGTTCCATCCCATCACGTCGTCATACACACACATTCTCGGGTACCATTGCGCCAAAGTGAAGATTTTTCCGTTCTTGGTATCTTCCACACCCATCCTGTCTGAGCCGTATTTTGGAGACACGAACGAATATTCGATTTTCAATTTCGCCACGCCACCGTTCGCTTTCAGTTCGCTTGGCAAGTCAATCTGCATTCTGGTATCGGTGACGGTGTATTTGACATCTTTCCCATCATATTTCACCGATTTGATTTTGTAACCACCGTCAAAGGTTTCGCCGTGTGCACCGTTTCTACTTCCCGACAAAGGAACAACCGCGTTTCCTCTGGAATCCTTGGCAAAAAGGTTCTGGTCCAGCTGTAACCAAAGGAAACTCAACTGGTCCGGACTGTTGTTGGTATACGTGATTTCGGCAGAACCTGTGATTTCGTTTTTAGCTTCATCCAGGCTGACATTCAACTGATAATCTGCAGAGTTCTGCCAATATTTGTGGCCCGGCTGTCCGCTTGCAGAGCGGGTTTCGGTTCCGGTCTGAGGATAGAAAAACGGTTTGAAAGCTTCTGTGTAATCATACTTAGGCGCTTCCTGAGCGTACGAATGGCCAGCAAAAGCCATTATCGCAACCGCCGAAAGTAGTTGTGGTAGTTTGAATTTCATTGATGGAAAGATTTATTGTTAAATAAAATTAGTCAAAAAAAAGCTAAACTTGTTACATTTCGGAATCAGCCAAATCAACATACAAAAAAAACCAAGCTTGCTTTCGGGTAAAAGCAAGCTTGGTTTTGGTCGTTAGGAAGCTTACTATTGAGTGAAAGCAAGCCTGCTAATTTGATTAATTTGATTTTTTGGCCTTGATCATCATTTCCAGCATATCCCACATTTCCTGTGGCACATCCTCCAGCATATTGAATTCGCCGGCGCCCTGCAGCCATTCACCACCATCGATGGTCACCACTTCGCCGTTCACAAAAGATGAATAATCAGAAACCAGATAAGCCGCAAGGTTGGCTAATTCCTGATGCTCTCCTACTCTTCTCAAAGGTACTTTTTTTCTCATATCAAATTTCTCCTGCAAATCTCCTGGAAGTAATCTGTCCCAAGCACCTTTCGTAGGAAATGGCCCCGGCGCAATCGCATTGAAACGGATGCCATATTTCGCCCATTCAACCGCCAGGCTTCTGGTCATTGCCAACACACCTGCTTTTGCACAAGCTGATGGAACGACATAAGCAGAGCCCGTCCAGGCATAAGTCGTGACGATATTAAGAACCGTTCCAGGAATTTTGTTATCAATCCAATATTTACCGACAGACAATGTACAGTTCTTGGTTCCTTTCAAAACTATATCTAAAATTGAATCAAAAGCCGAATGTGTTAATCTTTCGGTTGGCGAAATGAAATTCCCGGCAGCGTTGTTTAAAAGAATATCGATTCTCCCGAATTCTTTTAAAGCCGCTTCTTTCATTGCTTCCACTTCTTCCCAATTTCTGACATCGCAAGCCACACAAAGCACTTTTCCACCAGTTTGTTCTTCCAGTTCTTTTGCTGTCCCCTGCAGTTTTTCCAAGTTTCTTGAAGTGATAACGACTTTCGCTCCGAGTTCCAGAAAATATTTGGTCATTGCTTT
>DBLQ01000061.1:2392-3912 GCA_002297505.1 Flavobacteriales bacterium UBA720 | reverse complement strand
GAATCCTGACTTTCTCAGAACGCTGGCAGAAGCTCCTTAGCATGGATGAGGTCTGCTACATCACTGAGGATTATCTTCAGCCTAAATTCAAAAAGCCTGAACCTAAGCAAAGTTTGTTTATCGTTCCTAACTTTTTTCCTTCCGATGAAGTTCTGAAACAGATTAAAGACTTGCAGCCCGGCGAAGCATTAGTCTATGACAACGAAGTGTTGGTGGCCAATATCAACATGGAAAATTTTTCCCTGAATCAAATCACAAAAATGACGGACATCCACGAGGAATTATTCTTTATCGAAAAGCCAACTGACATTTTTTCTTACAATGACAAGGCTATTGATTTTGATTTCAAATTGATGACTGAGGGCAGGATTTCACAGGAATTATCCTCCACCAACGGATTTATTGGCGACAGTGAAAACCTTTTTATTGAGGAAGGCGCTTCCGTAGAATTCTCCACATTGAACTGCAAAACCGGAAAGATCTACATTGGCAGAAACGCCGAGATTATGGAAGGCTCACATATCCGCGGCTCTCTGGCACTCTGTGCAGATTCCAAAATCAACCTCGGAACCAAAGTTTATGGCGGTACGACAATCGGTCCGCAGTCCAAAGTAGGTGGCGAGGTTAATAATATTGTAATCTTCGGCTATACCAATAAAGGTCATGATGGTTTTGTGGGCAATTCGGTGATTGGCGAATGGTGCAATCTGGGCGCAGATACCAACTCCTCCAACCTCAAAAATAATTATGCCTCCGTAAAACTCTGGAACTATAAAAAGAAAAGATTCCTGGATACAGGCTTGCAATTTTGCGGACTGATAATGGGCGACCATTCCAAAACTGCTATCAATACGCAGCTTAATACGGGGACGGTGGTTGGCGTGGCAGCTAATATTTTCAAATCCGGATTTCCGCCCAACCTCGTTGATAATTTCTCTTGGGGAGGCATGAAGGGCGACGAAAAATTTAAGCTGGAAAAGTCTTACGAAGTTGCGGAAAAAGCAATGGAACGCCGGAAAATTGCCATCACAGATCAGGACAAAGAAATGCTGAAGCATATCTACAATGAGTTTTAATTTTAAAACTCATTTTTTTTAAATTAAAATTGACTTCCTTTTGAGACGTGGCCGGCCATTTTATCTCAAACTTTATGTATTTTTGCCCATTATGATTTTAGTCTGATTGCTGAAATCTGATTTCAAATAGCTCTATATAATAATGAAGCAGTTTTTCCTTTGGTTTTTTTCAGCGTTGGTTTTGGTCAGTTGTGCCAGAGTAGGTTCTCCCGTTGGTGGTAATAAGGATACCATCCCGCCAAAGATGATCGGTTCCAACATAGACACCACCAGGATCAATGTCCCAAGAGATATTAAAAAACTCAGGATTGACTTCGATGAATATATTACGCTGAAGGATATCAACAAGAATCTCATCATCTCTCCGCCGATTCAGTACACCAAGATTATTCCGTCTTCCATTGGCAATAAATATCTAGAGATAGAGTGGAAGGATACGTTGCA
>DBLQ01000061.1:1679-2204 GCA_002297505.1 Flavobacteriales bacterium UBA720 | reverse complement strand
GCCAATACGACTTACAATTTTAATTTCGGCAACGCCGTAGTGGATCTTAATGAAAGCAATCCGCTGCCGTACTTTAACTTCGCTTTTTCTACCGGAGACAAGATTGATGACCTTTATATCAGCGGAACCATCACCGATGCATTGGGCAACGAGAAAAATTCCGAAGGCAAGGAGCGGAATCTCGTGGTCGGCCTTTATCAGGTCAAAGATACCATGAATTACCGCCAGAAACCTTACTACATAACAAAGGCCGATCCGGACGGATATTTTGAACTTAATTATCTCACGCCCGGCAGTTACAGAATTATAGGCTTTGATGATGAAAACAGCAATTCCATTTTCGATTCGGGAAAAGAGAGTGTCGCGTTTCAGAAAGATGTCATTGACCTTCAGAGTAACATTTCCGGGCTAAAGCTGAGAACATTCGCCTCGCAAAAGGAAGTACGGTATAAAGAGATTGCGCCAAGTACCGGCGGTGTCCTGATGACCTTTGAAGGTAATCCCGAAAAAGTAATCGTAAAAACC
>DBLQ01000061.1:1174-1476 GCA_002297505.1 Flavobacteriales bacterium UBA720 | reverse complement strand
AAAAAGTAATCGTAAAAACCGTAGGCGATAAACCAGCGGATTACAAAGTGACCCACCAGCCAAAATCCGACTCGGTCCGGATATGGTTCGATGCCGAAAAGGAAAACATCGGTGCCACAGTGAGCGAAAATATAAGATTCTCCTATGACACGGGTGCTAAGCAGGACACCGTTTCTGTATTTTATAAAAAGCCTGCGAAGGACGATATGACCATTTCCAATCCCTTCAGTAACAAGCTGGCGCCGGAAACCGATTTCAGGTTTTCTTCCAATTATATTATTGACAAAATTCAGCCGGAAAAC
>DBLQ01000061.1:455-1032 GCA_002297505.1 Flavobacteriales bacterium UBA720 | reverse complement strand
ACAAAATTCAGCCGGAAAACTGGAAACTGGAGTCTGATAGCACCGCACAAAATTTTACGGCCAGGATTTCCGAGACAGATTCTACACAGGTCATTGTCAAGTCGGACTTTGTGCCGGGAAAAAAATACCAGTTAACGGTTCCGAAAAATACAGTGATATCCTTTTATAATAGACTCAGCGAAAGTGTCCGTTTTGATTTCGAAGCAGCCAAGCCTGAGGAATTCGGAAGTTTTACGGCAACGATTATCAATCCGCCGGGCCACAAGTTTTGGATCCAGCTTCTGAACGAGAAAAATGAAACGGTGTATCAGAAATATACCGATGAATCTGTCGTGAAGTTTACAAACCTGAAGCCGGGCAGTTATAAGGTCCGGATGCTGGTCGATAATAATGACAACGGATTCTGGGACGGTGCCGATTTTGGAACCGGGACGCTCTCGGAAGATGTCTATCTCTATAGAAAGGCGGGTGACAAGGAAATAATGACCAAAGTCAACGTCCGCCCAATGTGGGAAATCAATGAGAATTGGGATATAACCAAAGAAGAACAGCCTGTCAATTGAAAAAAACCATAGTT
>DBLQ01000061.1:0-286 GCA_002297505.1 Flavobacteriales bacterium UBA720 | reverse complement strand
AATTGAAAAAAACCATAGTTTGGATAGCCGCCGTTTTTCTGGCCATACAGCTCATCCCCATTGACAGGGAAAATAAACCTGTAAAGGCTGAAGACAATTTTGTTGATATATACAATACTCCACAGCATATCCGTACGATACTGAAAAACGCATGCTACGATTGTCATTCCAATGAAACAGTTTACCCGTCTTATGCTTATGTCGCGCCGCTCTCCTGGGCGGTAAAGGATCACGTCAATGAAGGCCGGCAGTATCTCAATTATTCGGAATGGGGAACATATAATAA
>DBLQ01000012.1:148112-183659 GCA_002297505.1 Flavobacteriales bacterium UBA720 | reverse complement strand
TACGTTCAAAACAGTTTCACTGTTGGCCGCAATGGACGATGGTTTTATTGATGAAAATACGAAAGTCAACATTGGAAACGGTGTCTGGACTTATGCCGGTCAAAGAATCACAGACGGTCACGGTGGCGGAACTTACGATGTGAGCGACGTTCTCGCCAAGTCCAGTAACGTGGGTGCCGCAAAGCTGATCACGGAACATTATGCCGATAAGCCACAAGTTTTCATTGATCATCTGAAACGTTGGAAAATGTTCGACAAGATGCAGATCGAACTTCCCGGAATTGCAAAACCATCGATTCAGACGCCTGCAAGTAAACGCTGGAACAAGGCTACTCTGGCATCATTGGCTTATGGTTATTCATCGAGATTCCCGCTGTTGCAGCTGGTGACTTTTTACAATGGCATTGCCAACAAAGGAAAAATGGTGAAGCCGCTGTTCATTGATAAAATTATGAAAGATGGCAAAGTGCTCTACGAGGCCAAGCCGGAAGTGATGGTGAATAAAATGGCGTCGGAAAAAGCGATTGAAATGATGACCAGCGCACTGACCAAAGCGGTGGAGAAAGGAACGGCGAAAAGTATCTACACGCCAAACCTGAAGATTGCCGGGAAAACAGGAACTGCCAGATTCGAATATTGGAAAGCAGGTCCGATGAAATATCAGGCGTCGTTTGCAGGTTTCTATCCATCTGACAATCCGAAATATACGTGCATTGTGGTGGTGAATCAGCCGGACGTTTCGAAGGGATTTTATGGCGGAACAGTATCAGCACCGGTCTTCAAGGAAATTGCCGGAAAGACCTTCCTCAAAACGCCGCTGAATGTAGAGAAAGAGCTGCTGGTGGAGCGCAGGGTAAACCTTAACAAGATGACTGCGCCCAATGTGAAAGTCAACGTCCGAAAAGACTCGATGCCCAATTTGGTGGGGATGATCGGCAAGAACGTCATTCCTCAGCTGGAGAATTTGGGTTACCGTGTAGATTATAAAGGTGTCGGAAAGGTAACGGGACAGTTTCCTGCCGAAGGTGCAGCCATCGGGAAAAATCAGAAAATATATCTGAATCTTCAGAATTAAATAAGCCAAAAGCAATTTGCCAGAAGCTAACAGCAGATTATGAATTTAGAAAAATTATTACAAAGAATCCAAACCCTGGAAACTATCGGAACTCTTGAAAGAGAAGTTTCGGAATTGGTTTTTGACAGCCGGAAAGTTGTTGAAAATTCTTTGTATGTGGCATTAAAGGGAACCGTTTCCGACGGTCATTCGTACATCAGCCAAAGCATCGAAAAAGGTGCAAAAACGATTGTTTGTGAAGAATTGCCTACAGAAATTAATGATGAGGTAACTTATTTGAAAGTTGAAGATTCTTCCAAAGCTTTAGGACATTTGGCTTCTAATTTTTATGGAAATCCTTCTGAGAAATTGAATTTAATCGGCGTTACGGGAACCAACGGAAAGACAACGGTAACGACTTTGTTGTTCGATATTTTCAAAACGTTAGGTTATCAGTCCGCTTTGATTTCTACTGTTGAATACAGAATCGGTGACGAGATTATCCCTTCTACTCATACAACGCCGGATGTCATTAGATTAAATCAAATGTTGGCAAAAGCGGTTGAAATCGGTTGTGAATATGCTTTTATGGAAGTGAGTTCTCACGGCATTTCTCAGGATAGAATCGAAGGCTTGCATTTTAAAATTGCCGGTTTTACGAATATTTCGCACGACCATTTGGATTATCATGAGACTTTCCAAAATTACATCTACGCCAAGAAAAGATTCTTTGACGAGCTCGAAGATTCTGCAGTTGCGATTACGAATGGCGATGACAAAAACGGTCTGGTAATGCTTCAAAATACCAAAGCGAAAAAGAAAACTTTTGCTTTGAAAACGATGGCAGATTTCCACGGAAAAGTTCTGGAAGTGGATTTCAACGGAATGTTGCTGAATTTCAATAGCAAAGAATTCTGGACAACTTTAACAGGGAAATTCAACGCTTCAAATTTATTGTTGGCTTACGGAATTGCGCTGGAATTGGGAATGGATGAAACGGAAGTGCTTCAGGCGATTTCGACACTGAAAAGAGTGAATGGAAGATTTGAAACGATAAAGTCCGACAGCGGCATTTTCTTCGTGGTCGATTATTCCCACACGCCGGATGCATTGGAAAATGTGTTGGACAGCATCAATGAAATCAGAACCAAAAACGAAAGACTGATTTGCGTTTTCGGTTGCGGCGGCGACAGAGACAAAACCAAACGTCCGGAAATGGGCGACATCGCGACCAAAAAATCGACTTTGGCCATCATCACGTCCGACAATCCGAGAACGGAAGATCCGAATCAGATTATTAAGGAAATCGAAGCTGGCGTTCAGCCCCAGAATTACAGCAAATACACTTCGATTCCGGACAGAAGAGAAGCGATAAAAATGGCCATCAAATTTGCGGAACCGAAAGATATCGTCGTCGTAGCCGGAAAAGGGCACGAAACCTATCAGGAAATCAATGGCGTGAAGCACCATTTTGATGATAAAGAGACAATCAGGGAACTTTTACATTTAATGGGAAAATAGACAAATATGCTATATTATCTATACGAATATCTAACCGCTCACGGAATCCACGTTCCAGGGATGAATTTGTTCAAATACATTTCGTTCCGGGCAGCAATGGCAGTTCTCTTTTCGTTGATTATTGCGATGGCTTACGGAAAAAGAATTATCAATTTCCTCAGAAGAAGACAAATGGGAGAATTGGTAAGAGATCTTGGTCTGGAAGGACAAAAGCAGAAAGAAGGAACGCCAACAATGGGAGGTTTGATTATTATTTTGGCGACCATCATTCCGGTTTTGCTTTTTACCAAGATCACCAATGTGTACATCGTTCTGTTGATCATTTCGGTTTTGTGGATGGGAGCAATTGGATTTCTGGACGACTATCTCAAAAAAGTTAAAAAAAATAAAGACGGATTAAGCGGAAAATTCAAAGTGATTGGGCAAGTCGGTTTAGGCTTAATTGTCGGAGTTACAATGTATTTTCACCCAGATGTTGAGGTTAAGCGTAAGTATGCTGACGCAACGGTTATCAACAGAAATAATGTAGAACAGAACTTTATGGAAGACGAGAAAATCCCAGTTTCTACAGTTCCATTTACCAAAAATAATGAGTTCGATTATAGTGGAATTTTATTTTGGATGGACGATGCTGATGCACACGAATGGGCTTGGATCGTGTTCATTCCGATTGTCATTTTTATCGTCACTGCGGTTTCCAACGGTGCCAATATTACAGACGGAATTGACGGATTAGCAGCCGGAACCAGCGCCGTGATTCTGCTGACACTGGCTTTTTTCGCGTATGTTTCCGGAAACATCATTTTCGCTGATTATCTGAATATTATGTTCCTTCCGCATATGGGTGAGACCACGATTTTTGCGCTCGCTTTGGTAGGTGCTGTGATTGGATTTTTCTGGTACAACACTTATCCTGCACAAATTTTTATGGGCGATACCGGAAGTCTGATGTTGGGTGGTGTTATTGCTGTTTTGGCCATCATCCTAAGAAAAGAATTATTGATTCCGGTGCTTTGCGGTGTATTTCTTATTGAAAATCTATCGGTGATTCTGCAGGTGATGGTTTTCAAATACAGAAAGAAAAAATACGGGCTAGAATATGCCCAAAACAACAGATTATTCAAGATGTCGCCGCTGCATCATCATTACCAGAAGGAAGGTTTCCACGAGAGTAAAATCGTGAACCGGATGATTATTGTGGGCGTGATGCTGGCGATTATTTGTCTGATCACATTAAAAACGAGATAGAGAAATTGTAAAATGTAAAAAGTACAATGTATTTTTTACAGAATCAACTAAAAACTAATAATGAATAATGATGTACAATTGATAAGTCATTTCACTTTGTACATAATACATTTTACAAAATAGTATGAGAGTAGTAATACTTGGTGGCGGAGAAAGCGGTGTTGGCGCAGCATATTTGGCGAAGGCGAAAGGCTTTGACGTGTTTCTTTCAGATATGGGCGTGATTCGTGAGAATTACAAAAAAGAGCTGGACGACCTTGGAGTGGATTATGAAGATGGAAAACATTCGGAAGAAAAAATCCTGAATGCCGACTGGGTCATCAAAAGTCCGGGAATCCCGAAGAAAGCGGAAATGGTGCAGAAGATTCAGGAAAAAGGAATCAGACTGTCTTCTGAAATCGAATTTGCTTCGGAGTTTACGAATGCAAAAATTATTGCCATCACAGGAAGCAACGGAAAAACGACCACAACGTCTTTGATTCATTACATTCTGAAAGAAGATGGATTCAATGTCGGTTTGGGCGGAAACATCGGGAAAAGTTTTGCAAAACAGGTTGCTGAGGAAAATTTTGATTATTATGTATTGGAAGTCAGCAGTTTCCAGTTGGATGATATTCAGAATTTCAGACCCTATATTTCATTGTTGTTGAATTTGTCTAAGGATCACTTGGATCAGTACAATTACAATTATGAAGAATATGCTTTGGCAAAGTTCAGAATAGCTGAAAATCAAGATGCAAACAATTTTTTCATTTACAACAAAGATGACGAAATGAGCAAATCAATCCTTGAAAAATTGGATTTGAAAGTGACTAAAGTTCCATTTTCACTCGATGAAAGATTGGAAAAAGGCGCTTTCTCGATTGATGAAAATTTCGTGGTCAATATCAATGAAGGATTCACGATGAGTATCGACGAATTATCGTTGGTGGGAAAACACAATGTGGCGAACAGCTTAGCGGCGAGTATTGCCGGAAAGTTATTGGAAATCAGCAATGAAAGTATCAGACATTCGTTAATGACGTTTCAGGCGGTGGAGCACAGATTGGAACCTGTGACAGAAATCAATGGCGTGAAATTCATTAATGATAGTAAAGCCACCAACGTGAATGCCACTTACTTCGCTTTAGAAAGTATGAAGCAGCCGGTGGTTTGGATTGTTGGCGGGAAAGATAAAGGCAACGATTACACCGAAATCGAAGAATTAGTCAAGAAAAAAGTAAAAGCCATTGTCTGTTTGGGAATTGATAATTCTAAAATTATTGATTTTTTCAAAGACAAAAAAACGCAGATTTATGATACTTCCAGTATGCATCAGGCCGTAGAAGTTTCAAAATCGATTGCAGAAAAAGGAGACGTGGTTTTGTTGTCACCATGCTGCGCCAGTTTTGATTTGTTCAATGGTTATGAAGATCGTGGCAATCAATTCAAAAAAGAAGTTTTACAAACGAGCCAAGAATTGGCGAAATAGAAAGCATAGGGTGCAACCCTATGAATAAGATAAGGAATGAGCGAACAAACTACAGAAAACAAATTCGAGCTACTGAAAGGCGACAAAGTCCTTTGGTCGGTGATCATTTTGATCTCCTTCCTTTCCGTATTTCCGGTTTATTCCGCAAGTTCGAATCTGGAATATATCGTGAACAACGGGACCACAACAGGTCACGTTTTCAAGCATATCGTTTTCGTATTCATTGGTTTGGGAATTATGCGTTTCGTGGGCACAGTCAAGTACGAATACATCGGAAAACTGAGTTCCATTTTGCTTTTGTTCACCATTGGATTATTATTAATCACAATGTTCACAGGACAAAAGATAGAAGGCGCCAGTGCTTCGCGTTGGTTAAAGATTCCGGGAACACCGATTTCTTTTCAGCCGTCGTCATTCGCTTATTTGATGTTGATTATCTATCTGTGTAGATATTTAACCAAAAAAATCAAAAGAGAGAGAGTTCCGATTGAGAACATCATTTACATATTCGGACCCATTTTGATTGTGTTTGGATTGGTGGCAAAAGACAACGGTTCCACCGCCTTGATGATTATGATGGTGTCGATCATCATCTTGATTATCGGACAGTTGGCTTGGCAATATGTCGCGGGATTTATCTCGCTTGCGGTGGTTTTCATCGTAATGTTTTTAGTGATTGCGCTGAACACCAATTTAATTGGCGGAAACCGTGTCCACACGTGGATGAGCCGTATCGAAACATTTACGAGCTCCAAGAAAACCGCGGATGTAGAGGACGAGAGTATCAAGGCCAAAAACTATCAGGTGATGCAGGCGAAAGCTGCGATTGTTCACGGTGGATTTAACGGAATTGGACCTGGGAAAAGTGCGTTAAAACAGACTTTGCCACAATCGGTTTCAGATTTTATTTTCGCCATTATTGTGGAAGAATACGGCTGGATCGGCGCCTTTGTTCTGATCAGCCTTTATATGATAATGATTATCAGGATTGTGATGATAGCCAGTAAGATGCCCGCTTTTTTTGGGTCGTTGCTAGTGTTGGCGATTGGACTGATGATATTTGTCCAGTTGTCAGTAAACATCGCTGTTGCAGTGAATCTGATTCCGGTGACAGGTCAGCCTTTACCATTGATCAGTTATGGAGGAACATCGATGTTGGTGACTTACATTCAACTCGGAATCATTCTGAATGTCAGTTCCAGAATTCAGGTTTATGATGAAGAAGGCTTGGGTAAAAGACAAAGTCTGGAGGAAATCAATGATATAGCATAGAAAGATACAAGATAAAATTTAAAAGAAACAAGTAAGATCTCGAATAGTAAAGTCAAATCAATGAACAACCATTCAGCAAATAGCCAAAAGCCAAAAGCAATCCGCGTTTTACTCAGCGGCGGCGGAACAGGTGGACACATCTTTCCTGCGGTGGCGATTGCTCAGGAAATCCAAAAGAGATTTCCCGACGCCGAGTTTTTGTTCATTGGTGCCAATGGAAAAATGGAAATGGAAAAGGTGCCTCAGGCCGGATTCAAAATCGAAGGATTGAACATCGCCGGATTCGACAGAGGTAATCTTATGAAGAATATCGGGTTGCCGTTCAAAATCATTTCCAGTCTGATGAAAGCTAAGACAATCATCAAAGATTTCAAACCGGATTTTGCGATTGGAACAGGTGGCTTTGCGAGCGGACCGGCTTTGTACATTGCTGCGAAAATAGGAATTCCGACCTTTATTCAGGAACAGAATTCTTTGCCGGGGAAAACCAATGTTTTCAATGCAAAAAAAGCGAAAGCCGTTTTCACAGCCTATCCAGATATGGATAGATTTTTCCACGGAACGAAAACGTATTTCTTGGGAAATCCGATTCGTCAGAATATCATCACAGATTTGATTGATAAAGATTTGGCGAAGGAAAAATTAGGCTTAGATAAAAATAAATTAACGATTCTTTCTGTCGGAGGTTCGCTCGGTTCCAGAACTCTGAACAACGGCTGGAAAGAGAATTTTGAGAAACTGAAAGAGAAAGATTATCAGCTCATCTGGCAGACTGGAAAAACGGATTTTAAAAATATAGTTGATAGTTGTCAGCTGTTGGTGGATGGAAAATCTGACAACCAACAACCAACAGCCAACAACCAAATCCAAATTAAGGAATTCATCTCTGATATGGCTTTGGCTTATTCCGCGGCGGATGTTATTGTTTCCAGAGCCGGAGCCATTGCAATTTCAGAATTAGCGGTTGCGAAGAAGCCGGTTTTGCTGGTTCCGTTTCCGTTTGCAGCAGAAGACCATCAAACCAAAAATGCCTTGACTCTGGTTGAGAAAAATGCGGCGAGAATGGTCAAAGATTCTGAGATGAAGAACAAATTCTGGAACACGCTTTCAATAATCTGTGAGAACGAAAATTTGAGAAAAGAAATGTCAACGAATTTAGAGCTCTTCGCCAAGCCAAAAGCGGCGGAAGGTATTGTGGATGAGATTTTTAAAGTGATTAAATAATGAGGCCTTTATATATTTTAGCAATGGTTTTTTCGATGTTGATGACGGTTTCCTGCACATCAAAATATCGACCTGACCTGAAGGGTAAAGCCAGAAGTGCAGAACGGATCAAATTAGTGAAAGACTTTGCAACAACGTATTTTGCCAAGTGCGAGAAGCAGGATTATTCCGAGTTTCAAGGTTATAGGATGGATGTCAATATGCAGAACAGATTGAGTCCGGAAAATTTTAAAAAAAGCTGTGAGTATTATAACAACCGCTACGGCACAATTACCGTGGGAGAACTGAGCGAAGCCAAATCCAACTATTCGCCGAAGGATTTTTTGGATTACTTTATTTTCAAGGCCAAAGCTTCCAAAAGCGACAGTGTTCAGGCAGTGAGAGTTAATATTTACAGAGATAATAATATGCTGGAGCGAATCAGCATTCCAAAATACAGGGCGTCAAAGTCAAAAAGATAAGAATTAAATGAGCATCTTAAATCAATATCAAAACTTCTATTTCATCGGCATCGGTGGGATTGGGATGAGTGCGCTGGCGCGGTATTTCCACGCCAACGGCAAAAATGTTTTGGGTTATGACAAAACGCCTACGAAACTGACGTCCCAGCTTGGTTTTGAAGGCATCGATATTTCTTTTGAGGATGTGATTGATGAAAAAATAGTGGCGTTTGACAAAGAGTCAACATTGGTGATTTACACGCCGGCCATCAAAAAATTATCAATTCTGGATTATTTTACGAGCGAAGGTTTCGTTATCCTGAAACGCGCCAAAGTTTTGGGATTGATTACCGAAAATACAGATTGTATCGCTGTTGCAGGAACGCACGGAAAGACCACAACTTCTACTTTGATTGCCCATTTGTGCAAAGAAGCGAATCTCCCCTCATCTGCATTTTTAGGTGGAATTTCTGAAAACTTCAAATCGAATTTTGACTACAATGGCAACCAGTTTTCCGTAGTTGAAGCGGATGAATACGACAGAAGTTTCCTCAACCTTTCTCCGGATTGGGCGGTTGTAACTTCGATTGACGCAGACCATTTGGATATTTATGGCGACAGGGTTCAGATTGAAGATGGTTTCCGGCAATTTGCAGGTTTGGTTCCAAATGACAATCAATTGTTTGTGAGAAAAGGAATCGCTATTGGAAGAGAACATCTAACATATGCTGTGAACGAGGAAGCGGATTATTATTCCGATAATCTGAGAATGGATCACGATAAAATCTACTTCGATTTTCATACGCCAACACAGGAAATTGAAGATTTCGTTTGGGAAATTCCGGGAATTCATAACGTGGAGAATGCAACAGTGGCTTTGGCAATTTTGAGCAATTTGGGTGTCGATTTTGAAACTTTGAAAAAAGCAATCGCCAATTTCAAAGGCATCAAGAGGAGATACACCAAACATATATTCGATAACGGAAAAATCTATATCGACGATTATGCACATCATCCAACGGAATTGAATGCAGTAATTGGTTCGATTAAAACTTTTTATCCTGCCAAGAAATTGTTGGTGGTTTTCCAGCCTCATCTTTTCAGCAGAACGAGAGATTTTGCAGAAGATTTCGCAAGAAGTCTGGAAAACGGAAACGATTTGTTGTTGCTCGATATTTATCCGGCGAGAGAACTTCAGGAAAATTTTGAAGGCATCACATCAACTTGGTTAGCAGAAAAAATTGAAACAGAAAACAAAGAAGTCTGCACATTGCAGGAGACTTTTGAAAAAATAAAAGAAAAAGACTTTGATATTTTATTGACAGTCGGCGCGGGAAATATTGATACACTTTATGACCCGATTATGGAATGGCTAAAAAGCGAAAGTTAGATTATGTCAGAAAATTACTTACAAAGAGCGTGGAGTGATGCTATTGATAATGTCAAAATAGATGATGTTAAAATTGCTATTAGCGAGACTCTTGAAATGGATGATGAGCACGGTGCTTTTTGGGTAAGTATTACTATTAATGATGAAAACATATTAGAAATGAATAAAAATTTTGAAATAATAGGAGTTTTCGAAGATAATAATGACGTACAATTTAAAAAAAAGTTTGAAAGCATTGAAGAAATTATAGCTCTGTATAAAATTTTTTTAAATGAAGATTTTAATAAAGTTAAATCTATTTTGAGATAAGAAATTATAGATTGGTTTAAATTATAAAATAGCTGAGCAAAGCGCCCTTGCGAACGAAAAATAATCAGCATTAATGTAAAAAAAGACTTAGCGCTCGTTGCGTTAAAAAATAGGAATGAAAAATAAGTGGAGAATATTGAAGATATTGGTAACAGTGGTCCTTTTTGGATTTCTGCTCAGTTTCTCGTTGAAGCGTTTCAACAACGCTAAGATGGAGAATGTGTCTATCAATATGAGCCAAGGGAAAACACCGGTTTATTTTGTGGATGAAAAGGACATCAAAGAATTGGTAAAGCAATTCAATCCGACGAAGAAGATTGGTGACGTCAAGATTCCGGAACTGGAGCAGAAGATTAATGAGATTCCATTTGTTGATAGTGCCAACGTTTATATGAACCTGAACGGGAATCTGAATGTCGATATCAGACAAAGAGTTCCGATTTTCAGATTAAATAAAAACGGAAAGGATTTTTATGTGGATGAAAAAGGCGTCGAATTCCCGATTTCCAGAAACTTTTCTTATCCATGTATGCTGGTGACCGGCAATGTTGCCGCTTCGGAATATCAGTCACTTGGCCAACTGGTTGAGAAAATTGACACAGATGATTTCAGCAAAAAATATTTTGTCGGCATCTCCAAGCAAAAGGGCGATTACAATCTCCTCACCAGCGATGGCCATTACAAAGTAGAAATTGGAGATCTGGATAATATTGATTTTAAAGTCAAAGGTTTTAAAACGTTTGTGGAAAAATATCTGGTGTATCAGAATCCCGAGAAGTATAAAAAGATTTCGGTTAAGTACAACAATCAGATCGTAACCACTCTGAATCCTTACTTCAAAGAAAACGATAGTATTCTGAGAAATGCACCAAAAATTGAGTTAAAATCAGAAGCTGCAAGTCAGAAGACAGAAGTCAAAAAGCCGGAAACTAAACCAGAAATCAAGAAAGAAATTAAAAGATCGGAACCGAAGAAGGAAGTTAAAAAACCGGAATCGAAACAAACGGAATCTTCAAAACCGAAAAAAGTCGAGAAGAAACCGGAAGTCAAAAAAACTGTGACCAAGAAAAAGGAAACCACTTCCAAAACCAGTGACAAAAAGAAAAAAGCAAAAGTAGTAGTAGAATAATAGTCCCACGGGGACGACAAATATTGCAGCATAGGGTTTCAACCTTATGAAGAATGTAGAAATAAATATAGTAGGCTTTAAACCCTACGATTAAAAATAAAAAATCAAATCGAGCATATAATGGAAAATCAAGAGTATTCAGTAGGTCTGGACATTGGGACAACTAAGATTGTCGCCATTGTCGGCAGACGAAACGCTCACGGGAAAATCGAAATCCTGGGTGTTGGGAAGGCTAAAAGTCTTGGTGTTCACAAAGGAATCGTGAACAACATTTCCCAAACCATCAATTCAATCAAAACTGCAGTGGCGGAAGCGCAGTCCAGCGCGGGCGTTCCTATCCATAAGGTAACTGTAGGGATTGCCGGAAAACACATCCGTTCTCTCCAGCATTCGGATTACATCATGAGGGAGCATCCGGACAGATACATCACAGAAGATGATATCGAAAAACTAAAAGACCAGGTGAAGAAATTGGTAATGTTGCCTGGCGAAGAAATCATCCACGTTTTGCCTCAGGAATACAAGGTCGATTCTGAAGGTGAAATCCAGGAACCAATCGGGATGCACGGCAAAAGGTTAGAAGCCAATTTCCATGTGGTGGTGGGACAAATGGGTTCTATCAGAAACATTGCGAGATGCGTCCGTGAAGCTGGTCTGGAAATGGAAGCCTTGACATTAGAACCTTTGGCATCGTCCGAAGCGGTTCTTACAAAAGAAGAAAAAGAAGCAGGTGTTGCGATTGTTGATATTGGTGGTGGAACTACGGATATCGCGATTTTCAAAGACAACATCATTCGTCATACCTGCGTGATTCCTTACGGTGGCGGCATTATCACTGATGATATTAAGGAAGGCTGCTCCATTATTGAGAAGCACGCAGAACAACTGAAAGTGAAGTTCGGATCGTCTGTTCCGGAATTGGAAAAAGACAGCACGTATGTCACCATTCCAGGATTACACGGCCGTCCGGACAAGGAAATTTCTTTGAAAGTTTTGGCGCAGATTATCAATGCAAGAGTTGAAGAGATTTTAGAAATGGTCAATACCGAACTAAAAGGTTACGGCGCTTTCGAACAGAAGAAAAAGCTGATTGCAGGTATCGTTTTGACCGGCGGTGGTTCCAACTTAAGAAACCTCCGTCAGCTGGCCAATTATACCACAGGTTTCGACAGCAGAATCGGATTTGCCAATGAATATGTGGCGAACGATAAAAATCAGTATCTTAAAGGACCCGAATTTGCAACATCCATCGGTCTGTTGATGGAAAGTCTTAAAATCCGGGATAAAAAAATTAACGCTACCGAAGAAGAAATAATTGAGGAGGCCGTTGCAAAAACAGAGCCTGTTTCTCAGCCTGTTGCAGTTACGGAACAGCCTGTGCAGCAAACGCTGGAGCAGCCTGCAAAACCAAAAGAGGAAGTCAGAAGAAACAAACCGACATTCGGGCAGTCAATTTTGGATAAAGTAAAAAAATTCTTTGAGGAAGTAGAAGAGTAATTAATAATTGTAAAATCGTGGAATCGTGGAATCGTAAAGGCAGCAAAAGAAAATTTGCAAATCAGCGATTTAACGATTTAACAAAATTTGAAAAAATAAAATACTATGGACAATATAAATAATACACAGGGATTTTCATTTGACTTACCGAAGGGCAATTCTTCCATTATTAAAGTAATCGGCGTGGGCGGCGGCGGAAATAACGCGCTGAAGCACATGTACGAGAAAGGAATTTATGGTGTCGATTTCGTGATTTGCAACACCGATGCGCAGACACTGGACAACAATCCTGTTTCCAACAAAGTGCAGCTGGGCGTCACCATGACGGAAGGTCTGGGCGCAGGAGCCGATCCGGAAGTGGGCGAAAAAGCAGCAATTGAAAGCATCGACGACATCAAAGCATCGATGGGACAAAATACCAAAATGGTCTTCATCACAGCCGGAATGGGCGGCGGAACCGGAACCGGCGCAGCTCCTGTCATCGCAAAAGTAGCGAAGGAAATGGGGATTCTTACTGTCGGGATCGTGACTGTACCTTTCAGTTTTGAAGGAAAAAGACGTCTGGAGCAGGCCGAACTGGGCTTAGACAAACTGAGAAACAATGTCGATTCCCTGATCGTCATCAACAATGATAAATTGAGACAGCAATTCGGAAATTTGGGTTTCAAACAGGGATTCTCTAAAGCCGATGAAGTTTTGACCAACGCCGCCAAAGGTATGGCAGAGGTAATCACCGGTTATTTTGATGTCAATATTGACTTCCGTGATGCCAAGTCTGTCTTGGCCAATTCCGGAACGGCATTGATGTCTACAGGAATTGCAAGCGGTGAGAACAAGGCCGAAGAAGCCGTTAAAAAAGCTTTGGATTCTCCATTATTGAATGATAATAAAATCACGGGTGCTAAAAATGTTCTATTATTAATCAGAAGCGGCGCAACTGAAGTGACCATGGATGAGATCGGTGTAATTATGGATCACATTCAGAAAGAAGCTGGAAACACGGCAGACATTATTTTTGGAGTTGGTTCTGATGAGGAATTGGGCGATGCTGTGAGCGTTCTGGTCATTGCAACCGGTTTTTCTAATGATAATAAAAAACATTCCGGCGTTACGGAAACCATCAAATATTCTTTGGAAGACCGGCCAAGTTCTTCTGCACACAGAGAATCGCCATTCAAAAGCAGATTCCAGGAAGATTCTAAGCCGGAAGTACAATCCGGGAAAAATTTTTTTCGGTTAGAAGATGACGATGATTTTGGAACGTCAAAGTTCCCAACCAATTCGGTGGCAGAAAGTCTTGTAGAAGAACCTCAATCCAAAACGGAAGTGATTGAGCATGACGAGCTTCAGGATTTTTCAAATGATTACAGTTCCAACGGAAAGCAGGAATACAACCTTTTCACTTTCGAGGAAGAGACTTATGACGATGTCGATCTGGAAGCGCAGTCTTTTTCTTTCGAAGTCGAGGAAAAGCCAAAGCCGTCTTTCCGCGATGAAACGGAAAAGCCTGTGGAAGTGACTTTTACCATCAACGATAGTTCTGATGACGAGGAATTTCCTGTGATCGAAAAACCGGTAATTTCAGAAACTGCTCAGGCTCCTGAGGATGAGGCAAAGAAAGAAATTGTTGAGGACAAAATAGAAGAACCTAGCGCTTTTTCTTTCAAGTCTGAAGTTCAGCAGGAAGCAATTGAGGAGAGAAAACCAGAACCCGTACAGGAAACAGAAAGTGGATTTACGTTTTTTAACAAAACACCGGACGCTTCCAAAGCTATGGAAAGAAGAAATAAACTGAGAGAATTCAATTCCCGCTACCAGCAACTGGATAACGAGAATGTTTTCGAAACTGTGCCGGCTTTCAAAAGAAAGAACATCGCCATCGATGGTAATAATGCATCAGACCAGAATATCAATACGTATTTATCTGATAACAACGGAAATATGCAGTTGAGAGAAAATCGTTTTCTTAACAAAGATGTAGATTAGTTTAATTTAACAATGTAATAATATAACAATGTAACAATTAATAAGCAATGATAAATTTTCAAAATAATCCTTTAATTCAAAAGACAATACGTTTTTCATTAGACATTATTGAGTTCTGTGAGTTATTGGAAGAAAAAAAGAAATTTGTTATTGCAAAACAATTATTACGTTCTGGAACAAGCATTGGTGCAAACTCTTTTGAAGCTCAAAATCCACAAAGCAAAAATGATTTTATTCATAAAATAAAAATTGCGTCGAAAGAACTTGAAGAAACAAAATATTGGCTGTACTTGTGTAAGTATTCCAAAAGCTATCCTTTTGATGAGAAGCTTGAACAGCAAATAATTGAAATCGGAAAAGTAATTTACAAAATATTAAGCACAAGCTTAAATAAAGATAAATAGTTGCAATGGATAAAATTGTTACATTGTTTAACTGTTAAATTGATAAATTGGAAAAAATGAGTTTAGAACAAACAATAAGCGAAGCCATCAAAACGGCAATGAGGGAGAAAGACAGAGTGGCTCTGGATTCTCTCCGCGCAGTGAAGGCGCAGATACTTTTGTTACAAACCGAAGCCAGAGGCGCTGAGGTTTCACCAGAACAGGAGATTGCGATTTTGCAAAGAATGATCAAGCAAAGGAAAGATTCCTACGAGCAGTTTATGGCTCAGGGAAGAACCGACTTGGCTGAAGTGGAAGAAGCGCAGTCCAAAGTGATTGAGAAGTTTCTTCCAAAACAATTGTCTGCAGAGGAACTGGAATCAGAAATCAAGAAAATTATTTCGGAAACCGCCGCGCAGTCAATCAAAGATTTAGGAAAAGTAATGGGCGTTGCTTCCAAAGCATTAGCCGGAAAATCTGACGGAAAAAGCATTTCCGAAATGGTAAGGAAGTTACTTTCTTAAAATTTGTTGTTAGTTGAAGGTTGTCTGTTGATGGGGTTCTATCAGCAATCAACTAAAAACCAATAACCAAAACCGGATATACTTAATATGCATATCGATTTGATTAAACCTTGAATTTTCGGATTCAAGGTTTTTTGTTTCAACTTTTGAAATAATTCCATTCAATATTCAACAAAAGCTTTGGCATCTTTGCTCTTATAAAAATCTTTGCGATGATAATCAGCAATCTCAGTCAAAATGGCGCAATAGATTTTCGGAATGATTTTAATAGAATCATTAATGGAATAATCAATATATTATTGATTAAATTTGCAATTCGATTAACCTAAATAAATTTAATATGTATCCAGCAGATTTAGTATTGCCCATGAAGGCAGAACTTACAGATAAAGGGTTTGAAGACCTTACTACACCGGCACAAGTTGATGAAGCACTTAAACAAAGCGGAACCACGCTTTTAGTTATCAATTCCGTTTGCGGCTGTGCGGCAGGAGCGGCAAGACCAGGCGTTTTGTACTCTTTAACAGGCGAGAAAAAGCCAGATCATTTGGTGACAGCCTTTGCAGGATTTGATACAGATGCGGTTGCAGAAGCCAGAAGATTACTGGCACCGTTCCCACCTAGTTCGCCAGCTGTAGCGCTTTTCAAAGATGGCGAGTTGGTGCATATGTTAGAAAGACACCACATCGAAGGTAATCCTGCTGGCGCCATTGCTGCCAATCTTCAGGCCGCTTTCGACGAGTATTGCTAAGCAGAAATAACAGAACCAGAACAGAAATGTTCTGGTTTTTTTAATGAAAATATCCGTCAATAAATGTACGCTTAAGTCAATGGTACAGCCGAATTCCTGAATTTGGTCAATTAGTGACCTAAAAAGATTCGATGAAAAGTTCAGGAATACACTTTCAGACTTTTCATTATTTTTTAAATTTGCAAAAAAGTAAAAATGTCAGACCAAGCAAGTTATTTGTTTTCCACAAGGACCAGCCAAGAGCTGGCAGAAAAAATCGCTCTGTCCTATGGGCAGCCTTTGGGAAAAATCAACATTCAACATTTCAGCGACGGCGAGTTTGAGCCGGTTTTGGAACAATCAGTAAGAGGAGCCCGCGTTTTTCTCATCGCATCCACCTTCCCGCCGGCAGACAATCTTCTGGAACTGTTGCTGATGATTGACGCTGCCAAAAGAGCCTCAGCCAAAAATATCACCGTCGTGATCCCTTATTACGGTTTGGCAAGACAGGACAGAAAGGACAAGCCGAGAGCGCCAATCGGTGCCAAGCTGGTGGCTAATCTCCTGACTGCGGCCGGAGCAACAAGGATCATGACGATGGATCTGCATGCAGACCAGATTCAGGGTTTCTTCGAGATTCCTGTAGATCATTTGTACGCTTCCACCATTTTCGTGGATTATATTCAGTCGCTTAAATTGGATAACCTTACGATTGCCTCGCCGGATATGGGTGGCGCCAAGCGTGCAAAGAACTATGCCGGACACCTGGGAGCAGACGTGGTAATCTGCTACAAGGAACGGAAAAAGGCAAATGTGGTAGAAGAAATGTTCCTGATTGGAGATGTAAAAGATAAAAATGTGATTCTGATTGATGACATGATCGATACCGCCGGGACACTTTGTAAAGCGGCTGACATCCTGATGGAGAAGGGCGCAAGATCTGTAAGAGCTATGGCCACACATGGCGTACTCTCCGGAAAAGCCTATGAAAACATTCAGAATTCCAAATTGCAGGAAGTGATTGTTACGGATTCCATTCCGTTGAAAGAAGGTCTTTCCACCAAAATCAGAGCGCTTTCCTGCGCCTCACTTTTTGCAGATGTGATGAAAAGCGTTCACGAACATCAATCCATCAGTGATAAATTTATTATTTAAAATAAATCACTATATTTGCAACCTCAAATTTTAATCATTATAAAATGAAATCAATTACAATTCAAGGTACAAAAAGAGAAAGCGTGGGCAAGAAGTCTACAAAAGCTTTACGTGATGCTGAATTAGTTCCTTGTGTTGTTTACGGTGGTAATGAGCCTTTGAACTTCTCTACAGAAGAGAAATCTTTCAAAAATCTTGTTTACACGCCAGAAGCACACACGGTATCTATTGAGGTTGACGGTCAAACTATTCCTGCAGTTCTTCAGGATATCCAATTCCACCCAATTACAGACAAGATCCTTCACGTGGACTTCTACCAATTGTCAGAAGATAAGCCGGTAGTTATGGAAGTTCCTGTAAGAATCACTGGCCGTGCAAAAGGTGTGGTTTCCGGTGGTGTGCTTAGACAGTCTTTCAGAAAACTGAAAGTAAAAGCACTTCCTGCTAACTTGCCAGACGAAATCGTGGTAGATGTTACGCCATTGAGAATCGGTAACAAACTATATGTTGCAGCTCTTAAGAATGAAAATTACACATTCATGCACCCGGACAATGCGGTAGTTGCTGCTGTTAAGATGTCTAGAAACGCTATGAAAGGCGGTGCTGCGGCAATGGATGATGAGGATGAAGAAGTAACAGAAGGCGCAGCAGAAGCTGCAACTGAAGAGACTTCAGCAGAATAAGAATCCAATTATTTTTGATATACAAGCCACAAGATTTTTCTTGTGGCTTTTTTTTGTCCTGATGTTACGACAGGATTTGGCGTCGCGCTATTTTAAGTTTGTCTATTAAATATTAAAATTATGGACAATGTTACTCAACAAAGAATTCAAAAACTTCATCCATCCGTGAGAGATGAAGTGACTGCAATCATCAAAGATTGCGATCTTGCCCTTACTGGCAAAGCCAAAATCAGAATCACTCAAGGTCTGAGATCTTTTAAAGAACAGGATCAACTCTATGCCATCGGGCGGACAAAGCCCGGCAAAAAAGTTACCAATGCCAAAGCAGGACAGAGCATTCACAACTATGGATTGGCGATGGATATTTGCTTAATGATCGATGGCAAAACGGCAAGTTGGAATACCGCAAAAGACTGGGATAATGATAAAGTCGCTGACTGGTACGAATGTGTGAAAATATTCGCAAAATATGGCTGGACTTGGGGCGGAAACTGGAAAAACTTCAAAGATCTCCCTCACTTCGAAAAGAAAAGTATCAAAACTAAAAATGGCGAAATAAAAACGAACTGGCGAAATCTCATCCAACTTCCGAAAGATAAAAATGGCTATGTTATTTTTTGAGATCGATTTTTATCACGACGAGTTCTGACGCCACCCGCATCTACATTTGCAATATCAAATCAATACATATTAATACAATGAAAAAGATTACCATCCTTTCTTTAGACGGCGGCGGCATCCGGGGGATCATCTCCTGCATCATCCTCCGTTATCTGGAAGAGCTGCTCCAGCAGAAAGACCACGCCAACGCCAAACTCGGCGATTATTTCGATATGATTGCAGGAAGCAGTACCGGTGGCATCCTGGCCTCTGTTTTACTCTATCCCGATGATAACAGGAGAGCCAAATATTCCATCAAAAAAGCATTTGAACTCTATACGGAGAAAGGCGAAGATATCTTCACGGTTTCTTTGTGGGAAAATCTTTTCAACCCATTTGGTCTGTTTAGTGAGAAAATTTCGCAGGACAATCTGGAGAGACAGCTGAAGGATTTTTTTGGCGATCTGGAACTGAAAGATTTTATCAAGCCATCACTCATTACCAGTTACGATATCGAGAACCGGAAAGCCAAACTGTTCAATACCGTCAATGCCCGACAAAGTCAGCAGAATTTTCTCGTGAGAGATATTTGCAGGGCCACATCAGCAGCGCCCACCTATTTTGCGCCGGTTCAGATTAAGTCCAGGTACGGTCAATTCTTCAGCCTGATAGATGGCGGAATGTTTGCGAATAATCCGGCGCTGTGCGCTTATGCCGAAGCCAGAAAAATGCCTTTTGCCGATATTTTCGGAACTCCTTATAAACCCAATTATCCATCGGTCAATGATATGATGATTGTTTCCATTGGAACGGGAACAGAAATGAAAAGTTATCCGATTAACAAATATAAAAAAGCGGGAAAACTGGCCTGGATCAGTCCGATCATCGACATCCTGCTTTCTGCCAATGCGGAGACGGTAGATTACCAGCTGAACCAAATGTTTATGACCTTGGGAAAACGCAATCAGCAGAATTATTACCGCATCAGTCCTTCCCTGAAAAAGGCTTCTCCCGAGATGGATAACGTCAAGAAAAAAAACATCGAAGCCTTGATCCAAGCGGGCTTGTGCTATGTGGAAGAGAACCAGGAATTGCTGAATCAAATCGCAGATAAACTCATAAAAAATAAAATTTAATTTTTTAACACGACGCGTTTTGGCGCCATTGCCGGATATCTTTGAATTAACAAATGAATTTGTAGAGGAGAATATTCATGAGTTCGATAACAGAGATGGAAAAGAGCATATCTCAGGCGTTTACAGATGGGTAGATAAGAAAATGAAAAATCAAATCTACAACTATGGAAAGAGGATGATGTTTGAGTTTATAATTCCCGAGCCGGCTCGTTTACACAGATTAGCTAATGCTGGAGAGATTCTTACAGCACCGCAAGATCCCAGAAAAGCAACTGGTCAATGGAACATGGCCAATGCAAATGTAGATGAAACAATTTTGCATTACTGGGCTGATGTATATAATGTGAAACTCACGCAAACTCCTGTGAAAACTGTCAATCAACACATCGACTATGAATACTTCAAACTTGACGGCGATCAGGGTCAGAGATTTAAAGTGCTGACCTTTCCGGAGAATTATGCTGCAAAATCTGTAAAAGTTTCCTATGGATATGAGTTTGGGAGAATGGTGGTAAGTAATTTTAAAGGTGGAGATATATCATTGCCTTATGTAGGAGAGGTTCTATAGACAATAGTTTTACTGTAGATGGACTAAATATAGAAAACAGTTTTGCATTTAAGTACCAGGGTTTTGGTGTAGATTCTTTCAACGTCACATTTGATCTCGTTTGTGGGCTCTCCGATACTTACATCAATTCTTGGAAACAACTGCAGTTTGATAATATTATTGCTGCTTACACGCAGGCTGATGCAGATTTCCAAAAAATAAAAGAAGACCAGGAAGCTACCCAGACGGACAAGACCCAAAACTTCTACCGGGATATGGAGGAAGTGGTTCTGAAGCACAACTGTATTGCTTACCTGTTGCAGGACTATTTGGCAATTTTAGGGCGCAAGTCTACAAGTGGTACCAATATGGAAAATTTCCAGGTCATGTTGGACGCAGATTTGGATTCTTACGCTGCTTTGGTCAAGTTCATGGAGCAAGCCTTTGAGTGGACCATCATGGATTACACCTTCTACCCATATTATTGGGCAGACAGAGCCAACTGGCAGGAGATGTACATTACAGAAAGTGTGGACCCATTATTCAGAAACTTCCTGCAGGCAGGTATGGGACGTGTGATTGTAACCGTGAAGCCAGGTTTTGAGGACGCAGTTCAGTTCTTTATGAATACCGGTAAGATCTGGAATGGCGGCGAAGTGCCGGTCATTGGGGACCCAATGTATCTTTCTATCGTAGATGAGCTAAAAGATATTAAAGGAGAAGCTCAGGGGAAACCTTGGATCACAAGAATCCCGACATCGCTTACCATTCTTCAGGCTAAGAACATCCGTTTGGAAGTGCAACATGCTTTACCATTTACAACAGAAGATCCATTAGATTTTGAAAATCCCGAAGAAGTTATTACCGAAAGTAATTTCTATCCATCCGATGATCAAATGGAAGCGGAGAAAGGTAAGTTGGTAGAAAACATAGAGATCAATAACGATTATCTGCAACTGACCAACAATGACAATCCACATCAGGTCATTGCACAGCTTTCTTTGGAAGATCTTAAAACAGCTTTAGAATAATAATTTTTGTTTAATCCAATCAGGGCGGTTTTCTAAGCCGCCCTTTTTTTAACTATTAAATTAAAGGAAATGACACAAATTTTATATAAACAAAAATCACCTATACAAAAAGGAGAGACTATAAGAGGAATGAAATTCGTAAGTCCTCTTGTAGAGTATAAATTTTACAATCAGAACTCGGAGCAGATTTATAAAAAATATTTCCCTGATGCAGATAACCTACAGCAAGCAAACAGCAATCTTATTATTGATGCTATTGATGAAAACAAAAATGGGTATGATTTTAAAAGATATGATTTTTTTTCTGATAAGAACAGAGACGGCAAAATTAATCCTAATGAAGAATTAATCTTTAAACTATTATTATTCGTCTCAACAGACGGTAACAAAGTAAAAGAGTGTTACGAAGTAGTAAAGCCTGCTGATGACGAAATCATCTTTTTCCTAGAAACCGATTCAGATTCTTTAAGTGAACAGAAATTATTTGGAAGAGTATCAGAAAAAATTAGAAAAACTTATCTTAATGCATCTACTGGAAAATTATATAGTACCTTCTTTGATGGAAATATCATAGAAGTAGTTCAGAAGTATTTAAAAGCTAATAAGCCGATTATTGAGGAACTCTTTATTAATGGATATATTACAGATAAAAGTATTGCAGCGGGTTTTTTCTCAGGAATTCGATATCTGCTTGTGGCATTATCAGCACCAAGTAAAGCTCTAGGTTGGGTTGTAAATAAGCTTGGAGAAGGATTTGACTCCTTAAAAATACCGGATGAATTCTGGGATACAGAAAACGAGAACTATTCTTTTAATAAAGAAAACATCATAGAAAACCTAAGTATATCAACAGATAAGTTAGCCTTTCTCAAAAATCTTTTCACAGATAAAAAAGGGTTTAACCTTGCGGATGTAACTCCCAAAATGTTGGATGATATCATCCTCAATCAGCTTGCGGTTATAGAATCATTCGTAGGCAAATATAACAGCTATGTAAAAACCGAGATTGAGGATATTTTTAAAATATTAGAGTTGCCAGAGATGGAAATGGCAACAGACAGTATTGCCCAGCCAATCGCTTTAATCTGTGGCGTATGGAACGGGCTGGTAGATTTTGTCTCATCTATTTTCAAGTTTATAGGGATGATTTTAGAAGCTACTTTTGATATCACCAAAGATTTTCAACAGATACTGGAAATGATAGACAATTTCTGGGATGGACTTAGAGATGGCAGTGTTTGGAAAAACCTTAAAAATGCTGTAGATGCAGGGATGAAAGATATGGTAGAATATCTGAAAGGAAAAGATACAAATGATATCAACTGGGTTCGTATCTATTATTTATCTGGCTTTACTATCTCATTTATAGGTACATTCTTTATTCCCGTTGCTAATGTTGCTAAAAATAGGAGAATTAGGAAAGGTTGGTGAGATTTTGGTGAAAATAACAAGTGAAATTGGTAATACTGTTGGCAAAACAACTAAATTTGTTAAGATTCAAACTGCAGAAGCTTACCAAACCGTAGGCAAAGCATTGATGGAATTATTTGAGCTCATCAAAGTTGGTGGACAAAAATTACAAAGTTTTGTAGGCGATATCTGGAGGAAAATCGCAGATTGGTTTTTGAAGAATAGAAAAACAGCAAATGCAGTAGATTGGATGTCTTCTAAGTTGTTTAAATTTGGAGACGATGATAGAACATTTAGAAATTTTCTAAAATTAAGACAAAGGGCAACAGATGAATTTTATAATGTTTTATGTCACGGCGAACCAGACAGAATAATTATAAATGGTAGAAAATTGAAAGCAGAAGAGTTTGCTAAAATACTTTTAGAACAAGGTTATGAGAAAGGAAAGCCGATAAGGCTAATTTCCTGTCATACGGGAGTTAAGCAAAATGGTTTTGCTTCAAAATTAGCAAAACTATTAGAGACAAAAGTAATTGCTCCAACAGATAGAATATCCCTAAATGACTTAGGCGAATTTATAATTGATAAAAAAGGAAAATTTGTAGAATTTAATAAATAATAAAAATGAAATATTTTGGATTTATAAAAGAACACGACAATGACAAATATGCAGTAAGCATAAAAGATTTAATTGTAGATGGAAACAAAGAAAATCCTCATAGGAAAGAAGTAATAGAATATTTAAAAAAAGGAGAGCTTTGTGTGCCATTTATGGGATGTGTAGAAAATGCAAATGACCCAAATTTTAATACAGATAATTATGATGATGATTATTTTATAGCTTATATTTCAATTTCTACAGATGGGAAATGGTATTGGCCAGATTATATTATTACCTATTTAGAAAAATATCCAACAATGAGAATAGACAAAGACTTTATAAATTATGTTCTTAGAAATAAAGATAACGAAATAAAGCTGTCAGAAGAAGATATCTTAAAACTTGAGAAATTATATATTGATAAGGCAGGGTTTAGAAAAGCAGAATAAATTTTAGCAGTCATTTATGACTGCTTTTTTCATATAAATTTGTAAAAGTTCAAACTGCAGAAGCTTACCAAGCCGTAAGCAAAGCATTGATAAACTTATTTGAGCTCATTAAAGTAGGCGGACAAAAACTAAAAAAATTTGTAGGGGATGTTTGGAGGAAAATTGCAGATTGGTTTGTGAAGAATAAGGAATCAATTAAAGGATGGAGTACTAAAATTAAAGAAGCATTTAATAAAGAAGGTAAAACAGAGGAGTTCTTCAGAAAAATTGAAAAAAAGTTTAATCTTTCAAGACAAGAAATACTATCTGCTAATGACATAAAAACTCTAAGAAGATTATTAAAGGAGACCTTTGATGTCACTTTAGAATTTGTAGACCAAAATCCCGCTTTGAAAGCCAAACTAAAAGATTGGACAGCTAGAAGAGTTGCAGGTTCTTTCAATATGGTAGAAGGAGTAATGTATCTACGAAAAAGTGTAACAGCTTATACAGTACAGCACGAGATGTTTCATATGAAATTATGGTACAAAATGACCAAAGAATTTCCGGAATTGCAACCGCTTTTTCAGAAAACTCTTGGAAGAGCAAATGAACTTTTTCACGAAGAATATGTCTTAGCAGAGTTTATGAAGAATCCAAACAAATGGGAAGAAGCAGATTTATTAAATGATTTAAAAAATATTAATAAATTAAGAGATATGAGAAATTTGCCAAATGTTAATTTAGAGTATTTTAAAAAATGGAATTTACAAGAAGAACTATTAAAATTTAAATGAAAATGGAAAAAGAAAAAAAAATAATAGAAACATCAAAAAAAATATTAAATGATTTTGTAAGAGAGTTTAAGCTTGATTCATTTAAAATATTTGGACCAGATGAGGTTAAGAAAAAAAAATATTATAATTTTCAATACAATGTTTGGGAAGTATTTGTAAATGTGACTGATGAACAGTTTGGAGGGTATGGAATATTTTCACTATATTTTAAGGATGAGACTATGGAACCATTTATGTTTCACGACGGTGGCGCAGAAGGTAGAACACCAGACTTACAAGTTGTTAAAAAAAATGGTAAATATACAATTGGAGATGAATGGAAAGGATAAATAATCTAAAGCAGTCTGAAGATAATGATTTTATGGGCTATTCTGCAGTTGATACTGATGGAGAATGGTTTTGACCCGAATACATTGTTAATTATTTGAAAAAATACAAGACGATAAGTATTGACGAAAACTTTGTCAATTATGTTCTTAAAAATCAGGATAGAGAAGTAAATTTATCAGAAGAGCAAATATCAAAACTTGAAAAATTATATCTTAGTAAAGTGGATTCTATAATAGAAACATAATTTAAAAATCTAGGTAGCGCAGATTTGAAATCCACCTTTCCCCAACAATTATAATAAAAGCAGTAGCACAAGATGTTACTGCTTTTTCATTTAACGTATGTCTATTTTACATTGTAGCGACTTAGTTGTCATTTATTACGATGTTGTTTTACATTCTTTCATAAACATTTTCCATTTCCTTAACTCTATTATCACTTACATTAACTTTGTTTTATATAATGTCAATGTGATTTTATATTATCTCAATATTGTTTTCCATTACAGCAATATTATTTTCTATTACATCAATTTAGTTTTCACTTTCATCACTTTTATTTTCATTTACAATAATGGGATACCAAAAACCAAAACAATGATCAACATATAAAACAATCTTACTATCTTTAAACAAAAACACACAATGCTAAATCTCAACCTCAAACCCATCTTCGAAGCCCGCGGAATAGAAAGACCATACACCTATCTCGTAAAAGCCGGCATTTCCAGACAATGTGCCCACAACATTCTCAGTAGCAAAACCCGTGTCTTCCGCTTAGACCACATAGAACTGCTTTGCAGAGTCCTCAATTGCGAACCTAATGATTTACTCTCCTACACTCCAGACTCTCAAACGATTCTTTCCGAGACACATCCGCTCAATAATCTGAGACAAGAAGTAATTTCTCAAACAAGTATGAAAGATTCTTTAGCCAACATTCCATACAAAGAACTCAAAAAATTGACCGCCCAGTTGTTGGAGAAAAAGTAAATCAAAACTTATCCACAAATCCAAAACACGACACTTTTTGTCGCATTTAGAATTTATATTTGTCCAGGAGAATGTAAAACGAATTATTACCGGAAGCAGCAATGAAAAAAGATTTCTATCTCACCAGATACGCCCTCATCATCAAAAGACTGGAGCGTTCACCGGCAACCTATCCAGAGATAGAATCCTATCTCCTCAGCTCTTTTGAGTTTCAGGATGCCAACATCACAGGCTATTCTATCCGTACCTTGCAGAGAGACATTAAAGACATCGCCAATCTTTTCAATTTTGATATTCACAACAAAAAGAAAGGCGACAACCGCTACTACATAGAAAGCCGCCCGGTGATGGAGGTAGATGAGTACAACCAGCGTCTGCTGGAATCTTTCCAGATCATGAATGCCGTTAATTCCCAGCCGGATCTCGCCCAATTTGTTTACCCCGAAACCCGTACACCGCGAGGTATCCAGAATTTCTACGACCTCCTTTTTGCCATCAGGAACAAGAGAATCCTGGAATTCCGGCATTTCAAATACAAAGACCAGAGCATCACCTCCCGGAAGGTGCATCCCATGGCGCTCAAAGAATCCAAAGACCGCTGGTATCTCATCGCCCAGGATACCAAAGATGACAAGCTGAAAGCCTTCGGTCTGGACCGCATCAGCGATTTGACAGTCAGCAAGGCAGGCTTCAGACTTCAGCAGAAATTCAATCTGAAAGACCACTTCAGAAATGCATTCGGCATCATGAACCTGGAAGAAGAGCCGGAAAAAGTCATCATTCAGTCCACCAGAGAGCAGGCAGAATACCTGAAAAGTTCACCGCTCCACCATTCGCAGCAGATCCGGAAAGAAACAGATCAGCTCGTTTATTTTGAGTACGACCTTTATCCCACTTACGACTTCATTCAGGAGCTCCTGTCCTTCGGAAACCAGGTCAAGGTTATAGAGCCGCAGATGCTGATAGAAAAAGTGAAAGAATTGCTCGAAAAATCTTTCCGCCAGTACGATGATGCCTCACAGAAGTAAACCGTCAATATTTTCCTGAGAACAATCTCTCGTTCCATTCTTAAAAATTATTATATTTGTGAAGCATGGCAACGAAAGCACTTTTCAACTCAGTGGTCAATTGGTTTATTCTTCAGCGGATGGATCAGATCCGCCGTTTTATCAAATATCCTCAAGAGACGCAGGAAGGTCTCCTATTCTCCCAGCTCTTCCATGCCGAAGAGACCGAGTACGGACAGAAGTATGGCTTCAGCTCCATTTCCAATTACCGCGACTTTCAGAAAAAAGTCCCGATAGTCTGCTACGAAGACTTCGAACCCTACATCGAAAAAGCCAGACAGGGACAGAAGGATGTCTTCTGGCCTGGCGTTATCAGGCAGTTTGCCAAATCTTCCGGTACCACCAATGCCAAGAGCAAGTACATCCCGATTACTGACGAAAGTCTCGAAGACTGTCATTACAAAGCCGGAAAAGATATGGTGGCGCTCTATGTTAATAACCATCCGGAAAGCGAACTCTTTCAGCACAAAAATCTTCGTCTTGGCGGCAGCGCCGAAATGTACCAGGACTTCAATACCAAGTTTGGAGATTTGTCCGCCATCCTCATCGAGAATCTCCCGTTCTGGGTAGAGATTATCAATACACCGAGTAAAAAAGTCTCCCTGATGTCCGAGTGGGAAACCAAGATGAAGGCGATCATTACCGAGGTCAGGAACGAGGATGTAGGCAGTCTCACCGGTGTGCCGAGCTGGATGATGGTCTTGCTGCAGAGGACACTGCATGAAACAGGGAAAGCCAATATCGGCGAGCTCTGGCCTAACGTGGAAGTGTTTTTCCATGGCGGCATCAGTTTCAAACCCTACAAGAATCAGTATAAGGAATTAATTGGCAAGAATATCCGCTATTACGAAATCTACAATGCCTCGGAAGGATTTTTTGCCATCCAGGATCAGGCGGGCAGTGACGAGATGTTGCTGATGCTCGATTACGGCATTTTCTACGAGTTCATTCCAATGGATCAATATTATGCCGGAAGCCGGGAAGCCATCCCGATTTCAGAAGTGGAAGTGGATAAGAACTATGCCGTCGTCATCACTACCAATGGCGGACTATGGCGTTATCTCATCGGAGACACCGTACGGTTTACCTCCGTAAATCCTTATCGGATCAAGATCTCCGGAAGGACCAAGCATTACATCAATGCCTTTGGAGAAGAGCTGATGATTGATAATGTAGAAAGTGCGCTGAAAATCACTTGCGACCAACTGGACAGCAGCATTTCAGACTACACTGGCGCACCGGTCTTTATGACCAGCGGCAGCAAAGGTTGTCACGAATGGATTTTCGAATTCACCAAAAAGCCGGAATGTCTGGACAAGTTCACGGAAGTCTTTGATCAAACACTCAAGACTTTAAATTCCGATTACGAAGCCAAACGTTATAATGATATTACCCTGAGAAAACCCATTGTCCATTCGGCCAAGGCTAATCTGTTTTATGAATGGATGGCCAGCCGTGGAAAACTGGGCGGACAGAATAAGGTGCCAAGGCTCAGCAATGACCGCCAATACATCGATCCGCTGCTGGCACTCAATCAGAACTGATTTTTATCCGATGAGTTCCTTAGCCTGAGAAATAGCGGCTTGTGTAATTTTGGATCCCGAGATCAGCTGTGCAATTTCATTCAGCTTTTCCGCTTCTGTCAGCTGTACAATCGTGGTTTTGGTCACCGCATTTTCATCAAATTTTACCACCTTGTAGTTGTCGTTGCCTTTGGCTGCCACTTGTGCGAGGTGCGTGATGACAATGAGCTGAAGATCCTGAGCCATTTCCTGCATCAGTTTTCCCATTTCCTCTGCAATTCTTCCGGAAACACCCGTGTCAATTTCATCCAAAATCAAGGTCGGAAGCGCATTGTTTTCAGCCATGATTTTCTTGATGGCCAGCATCACCCGAGAACGCTCACCTCCGGAAACTGCGGTCTGGATGGGCTTCAGCGGAAATCCGGAATTGGCCTGAAACAAGATCTGAATCTGATTCTTCCCGTGGAGGTTGAATGCATCTGCATCAATAAGGTCTATTTTAAGGATTGCCTTTTCCAGACCGAGTTTCTGGAAAATTAACTTAGCTTTATCCTCCAGGTCGCCGGAGAATTTTTTTCTTTGATCAGACAGTTTCCGGCTCAGTGTGTTCAGCTTAACTTCCAGCTGTACTAGCTTGTTTTCCGTAGAAATAATTTCATTTTCAATGCTTTCCAATGAATTTTGACTTTCTGCCAACTCATCCCGCAACAGGATGAGGTCTTCCACACGGTCTGCCTGATGTTTCAGAAACAGCGCATTAATTTTGTTGATGGATGATAAAAGCTGCTGCAGAAGTGCCGGATTGATCTCCAGATTCTCGGCCTTATCTTCCATGTCAGAAGTGATGTCTTTGATTTCCAGGTAAGCCGCCTCCAGCCGCTGGCTCAGTTCCAGATATTCCGGAGAAAGTTCGGACAGCTTGGACATTTTATTTTTGATGTCAAAAATCCCTGGTAAAACACCGAAATCCTCCGCATTGAGTTTTGACAAGGATTGAGACAGCTGCTCGCCAATCTGATCTGCATTTTCCTGGATGTTGAGCTGGCTCTGCAGATCCTCAAAATCAAGATTGTCCAGGTCTGCATCCTGTAACTCGGCAAGAAGAAAATTCTTGTAGTCAGATTCTTTGTTGCTGTCGGCCAAACGTTTTTTAAGATGGTCCAGCTCTTTTTTTGTCTTTTGGTAGTCGCTGAAAACAGATTGATAGTCAGTCAGCAATATTTGATCTCTGGCAAGACCGTCTAAGATACCAAACTGGAAAGACTCTGTGAAGAGATTGGACGTTTCAAACTGTGAATGGATATCGATGAGCCTGGAGGACAGCATTCTGAGGATGTCCAGCGTCACGGGAACATCATTAATGAAGGCGCGGGATTTTCCGCCCGTTAATATTTCACGCCGGATAATCGTCTGCTCTTCAAAATCGAGATCATTCTCATCAAAAAAACTTCTGAAATCTTCACTGATCAGGAACTCCGTTTCCACGATACTTTTGGCATCGTTCTTTGCAAAAGATTTAGAATCGGCGCGCTCGCCCATAATCAGCCGAAGGGCACCCAGAATGATGGATTTTCCTGCGCCGGTCTCGCCGGTGATGACTTGCAGACCTTTCTTAAGGTCAATTTCCAGGCGGTCAATCAGCGCAAAGTTCTGTATAAAAATTCTTGAAAGCATCGTTTCAGAATTGTCTTGTAAGATTAATAATTGTTCGGACTATTTCCACTTATCCCACTTGGAATCAATATCCTTCGGAGACAGCGTGCTCATCAGACTTTTCAGTTCGCTGATGTTCACAGAAGCATTATTGCCACTGTTGAAGATATTGAAAATCTCCGTGCTTTTGGTTTCCAGAAACACGCTGATAGGATAGTTCATCTGGAAATTGTTTTCATAAAACTTGAGCTGCATCAGTGCTTCGGCAATGGTTTTCTTGGCAGGATTCTGGTCCGGCTTAGCCAGGTTGTCCAGGCCGGCTCTGTGGTACGTGTAATAGACGGTGCGCAGTGTGGAGGTATTTTCATTCTGCAGTCCGGCAATCAGAGCGCCGCGGTTACGCTGATTTTCCAAGACGTTCCAGCCGGAATAGTTTTGATTCTGCGCATTCTGCGAGATTTTAAAAGCCTTGTCAAACCATGGCTGTCCACCTTTCAGCTGAAAACTGTCGCCATCGTAGCCCAGGATCAGATAAACATAGAAACTGACCACGTCTATCAGGTTTTTGCCGGAGAATTGTCTTTCATTAAAGATGAGGTTCTCATTTTCATTATACTCAAATGAAAAACTGGTATCGTTGATGTTCATCAACGGCGATTCGTACTGCGAATTGAAAACCGGTCTGGTCGCCTGCACCACAAGAGTTCCTTTGAAAGAGTTGTTGCTGAGGCGCTCTGAGATTACCATCGCAAAATTGCATTTGATCTTTTCGAAGTTCTGGAGCTTTTTGCCTGTCCAGCTGGTATTGTTGATAAAATCGCGCAAGGATTTTTCTAAGGTGCGAAAAACCTGTGTGTTGCTGCCTTCTATCTGCTGGTTGTTGATCTGGACTGTTGCCAGCAATTCCTGTGCAGAAAATGCCTGAGCCAGAAAAACAGTACAGAGAATATAGATTAATTTTTTCATGAGCGTCAATAGATTTGTAAAAATAAGGATTTCCCAGACTTGTGGAAGAGAAAACTTAGACAATCTTGCCAATACAATATAACGGAGAATGCGTGATGTTTCTTACAATTTTCGGGCAATAAAATCCAGAATGTCGCGCGCAACCTCTTCTTTGGACTTGAGTGCAAAAGAATGTTCTTCTGTTTGGGTAAAAATGGTCACCTTGTTTGTCGCATTGGCAAAGCCGGCACCCGCGTCCCGCAATGAATTGAGGACAATCATATCCAGGTTCTTCTTCTTCAGTTTTTCCTTCGCATTTTCAGCTTCATTCTGGGTTTCCAGGGCAAATCCTACCAGAAACTGGTGTGTTTTCTGCTCTCCCATGGTCCTTAAAATGTCTTTATTTTTTATCAGTTCGATGCTGAGTTCGCTCTCATCTTTTTTTATTTTTTCCGCAGCTTTCACTTTCGGGGTATAATCTGCAACAGCGGCGCTCATGATCGCAATATCCACCTTGTCATAAAATTTAAAAACTTCCTCGTACATTTCCTGTGCTGAGGTGACTCTGTGCAGCGTGATGTTTTTGTCTTCCGCTTTCTGAGAAGACGGTCCTGAGATGAGAATGACTTCGGCACCGCGGCGCGCAGCTTCTCTGGCCAGGTCGAATCCCATCTTCCCAGAGGAATGGTTGCCGATAAATCTCACAGGATCGATATTCTCATAAGTAGGTCCGGCGGTAATCAGAAATTTTTTACCCAAGAAGTCCAGCCGGTTTTCACCAAGTTGATTTTCAACAGCTCCGAAAATGGTTTCCAGCTCTGCCAGTCTTCCTTGGCCTACCAGTCCGCTTGCCAGTTCGCCAAATTCTGCCGGAATGATCCCGTGTCCATATTCCTCCAGGGTCTTCAGATTTTTGCTGACCGCCGGATGCATGTACATGTCCAGATCCATCGCCGGTGCAATGATCACCGGACATTTCGCAGACATGTAGACAGCCATCAGGAAATTGTCACAGAGACCATAAGCCATCTTAGCAAGCGTATTGGCAGTGCACGGCGCCATCAGAATAAGGTCTGCCCACAAGGCCAGTTCTACGTGATTGTTCCAGGTTTTCTGGTCATCATAAAAATCTGTGTAGACTTTATTTTTCGAAAGTGTGGACAGCGTCAGCGGCGAGACAAAATCCGTGGCCGACTGTGTCATCACCACCCGAACTTCTGCGCCGGCTTTAATAAAATCCCGCACCAGATAGTTCATTTTATAAGCCGCGATTCCTCCTGTAATGCCGAGAATGATTTTTTTGCCTTGCAAACCCATTGACTGATGATTTATTGACGAAAGTATTAATAATTTTGATAACAAAAAAACCGCCCTGATGCAAGGCGGCTGATATTTCCGGGAAATAAGAATTATTTTCTTTCTTCCGTTTTTCTGAAGTAAATGTCATCATCCATCCATTCCTGGATTGCGATGGACGTAGGCTTAGGAAGTTTTTCGTAATGCTTGGAGATCTCGATCTGCTCTCTGTTTTCGAAAACTTCTTCCAGCGTGGAGTTGTGCACGGCAAATTCATCCAATTTTCCATGAAGCTCGGAGCGGATCTCAGCGTTGATCTGTTCTGCTCTTTTACCCATGATCACGATGGCCTCATAGATGCTGCCAACTTTTTCCTCGATTTTATCTTTATCGTAAGTGATTGTACTTACTTCAGCTTTTGTATCTTTAACACTCATTGGGCGAAATTATTTTTGAGAATGCAAATATAGTAATTATCTTTTGAATTTGAAAGTAGCCTGTGGTTCAGGAGAATTGATCTTGGCGCTGTCTCTTCTGGCCTGCTCTGCGGCATCCTCCATTTTGAGCTGGTTTTTTTCCTGCGCTATTTCTTTTTTCTCATTTTCTTTGGCTTCAGCATTTTTGACCTTGGCTTCGTATTCTGCCTTGCGCTTCTCTACGTCCTGCTGTACTTTTGCGAATTTCACTTTCTCGTCTTCCAGCTTGGTGTAAAGGTCATTAGCCGTCTTTGCATAGTCGGTATTCGGAAGTTCATTGGCTACTCTTTTGGCGTATGCTGCGGCGGCATCCAGTCTTTCCTTTTTTAGATCGTAAATAGAGTTGACGGCCAGTTCGTATCTGGATTTAAGAATGATGTCGTAAATCTGAGGTCTCAGTTTAGTTGCGGGAAAATCTTCCAGCACGTTTTCGAATGCCACGGTTGCCGCTTTGTACTCTGCCATCTTATAATATTGTCTGGCATTTTCGTAGGCTTTGAATTCCAGTTTGTATCCCAATTCGTCAATCATCTGCGTGATGTTTTTAGACCGTTCGGAGTCCGGATATTCGTTGATGAAGTTCTGGAGTTCGGTGATCGCCGATTCTGTATTGCTCTGATCTAGATTATAATCTAATGAACCTTCGTAATAACAAAGTGCGGAGAAATAGGCTGCTTCTTCTTTTCTAGGATCCTGAGGAAAGCTGATCACAAAGTTTTTGAACTGGTTGGCGGCCAGTCTGTAGTTTTTATCATAATAATTGGCATACGCCGAGTTGAAAACCACATTGGGAGCATCATCTGTTCCCGCTACCAGATTAGGTAATCTGTCGTATAGTGCTAAGGCGTCCGCCCATTTCTTTTTGGCAAATTTTTCATTGGCTACCTTCAGGATAAAATCCTTGTCGGCACTTTTCATTGCTCTATCCATTTCTGTTTTGCAGGACAACAAAACCACCGACAGCATCAGCAAACTAAGATATTTCTTCATAACAATCGTCAGAATATTCTCTAATGTTGAATATTAATAATCTGCAAAAATAAAACTTTTTTCATCAATCTATTTTTTTTATGAAAGATTAACGTTTAGTCCCGCACTAAGAAGCAGTTGTGAGTTATGCAGGAGTGGGGAATCTCTATCGTATAATATAGAACTCCAACTTGTTTCAAAAAATTGTATTTTTGCAAATTACAAGAATTATCAATGAAGAATATCAGGAATTTCTGCATCATTGCTCATATCGACCACGGTAAGAGTACATTGGCAGATCGTCTTTTAGAATATACCAACACCGTTACGCAAAGAGAATTGCAGTCTCAGACGCTGGACGATATGGATCTGGAGAAAGAACGCGGCATCACGATCAAGTCTCATGCGATCCAGATGGATTATGAATACAAGGGAGAAAAATTCGTTCTCAACTTAATCGATACACCGGGACACGTGGATTTTTCCTACGAAGTTTCCCGTTCCATCGCTGCCTGCGAAGGTGCGCTTCTAATCGTAGATGCAGCGCAAAGTATTCAGGCGCAAACGATTAGCAATTTATATTTGGCTTTGGAAAATGATTTAACGATCATCCCGATTCTGAATAAAATCGATCTACCTTCTGCTAATCCTGAGGAAGTGACCGACGAAATTATGAATCTCATTGGCTGCGATTATGAAGATGTTCTGAGAGTTTCCGGGAAGACAGGCGAAGGTGTTCATCATTTATTGGAGCAAATTGTCGAAAGGATTCCGGCGCCGGTCGGCGATCCTGACGCACCGCTTCAGGCTTTGATCTTCGATTCGGTTTACAACCCTTTCCGAGGTATTGAAGCTTATTTCAAAGTGGTAAATGGCAGCATTTCCAAGAATGAAAAAATTAAATTTTTCGCTACAGGTAAAGAATATGGCGCCGACGAAGTGGGAACGCTGAAGCTGAAGCAGGTTCCGAAAAAAACTGTCGGATGCGGCGACGTGGGTTATCTGGTTTCCGGCATCAAGGATGCACGTGAAGTCAAAGTTGGTGATACGATTACATCATTTGAAAAGCCAGCAGCCGGACCAATTGAAGGATTCGAGGAAGTGAAGCCAATGGTTTTTGCAGGGATTTATCCAATCGATTCTGAGGATTTTGAAGAGTTAAGATTCTCCCTGGAAAAATTAAGGCTCAATGATGCTTCTCTGGTTTTCGAACCGGAAAGTTCGGCGGCTCTTGGTTTTGGTTTCCGTTGTGGCTTCTTGGGTATGCTTCACATGGAAATCGTGCAGGAACGTTTGGACCGGGAATTCAACATGAATGTCATCACGACGGTTCCTAACGTGTCGTACCACGGCTACACCAAAAAAGATCCCGAAACGGTAATTCTCATCAACAATCCTTCCGAAATGATGGATCCTACCACGATGGATCGTGTGGAAGAACCATTTATCAAAGCATCAATCATCACGAAATCCGACTTTGTAGGTGCCGTCATGACACTTTGTATCGAGAAGCGTGGCGAAATTGTCAACCAAAGTTATCTGACATCCGATAGAGTAGAGTTGATTTTTAATATGCCATTGGCAGAAGTTGTTTTCGATTTCTATGACAGATTGAAATCCATTTCCAAAGGTTATGCTTCTTTCGATTATCATCCCATCGGATTCAGAGCTTCTAAGTTGGTAAAAATGGATATTTTGATTAATGGTGATATGGTAGATGCATTATCTTC